>JBAUGW010000086.1:0-90404 GCA_049679945.1 Pyrinomonadaceae bacterium
GCAACAACCCGAACCAGCACAATGCAAAAAGAGATAAACGAAACTGCGGCACAAGGCTACAGAATTATCGTAGGCGCCCCGACGAGCGGTTCTGAGATGGCTTTGTTCCTCTCGCGTGACGGCACCGTCGAGGATCCTTACGAGTATAAACTGCTGGCAACCACCCGAACCGGAACAATGCAGAAAGAGCTTAACGAAGCTGCCGACGCGGGATTCAGGCTTATACCGAGCACGATGATCGCTAAGAAACAGATGTTCGGCGGTATCGAAGTCGTCATGATAATGGAACGTCCCCCGAAAGTAACAAAAAAATACGAATATAAACTGCTCGCGACCTCGCGAACTTCCACGATGCAAAAAGAGGTCACCGAAGCAAAAAATGCAGGCTATTTGGTCGTCGGCATGGTCAGCCGCGACGAACATATGGTCGTAATGGAACGCGAAGTCGCTCTCACGCGATAATTTGGTTTTGATCAAACTCTTCGAACCAGCACCGCGTGCAGAAGCGGTGCTTTTTTCGTGTGTGAAGAGGATATTCAGCCGAGGCGGGCAAACTTTTGACGAGCATCTTTTGATCGTCAGTGAGTTCTGGCCAGCTTTTTACTGTTGCTGAGCCGCATTTTGGGCAGGTTTTGTCTGGGTTTTTCATTGAAATTCTATACTATCCCTTAAATCAGATTACGCAGTTGTTTAGCCACAGAGAACACCGAGGTCACAGAGAAATTCGTTTTATTCCTTCACGCAGTATTTTTGCACCAAAGTTGATTATCAATGCTCGTTTCAAACCGGTTGCTCTTAGATAAGACAGAACCTGTGCCATTGAGACGTCGGCGAGTTTGGTGAGCGATTTGATTTCGACAATGACTTCTTCTTCGACAAGAATATCTAGTCGCTGGCCTTTAATTATTTTTTCTTTATAGATCACATCTATCTCAACTTGTCTCCGATAACCGATTCCCCGCAAATCGAATTCATGGCAAAGTGCTTCTTCATAAATCGACTCTAACAAACCCGGACCAAGTGTTCGATGAATCCCGACAAGTCGGGACGGCTCCGATTATCTTCTGTGTCAGTATGTCGTTTTCCATTTCTCAGTGTTCTCTGTGATCTCTGTGGCTAAATTCCGCCTGAGAGCTTACTTTACGTGTGCTCCTTCTGACACCATTGAATCATTTGTTATAATTTTCGCGTATCAATTAACTGATCTCAATTTTAGCAAAGCCCGAATTATATTATGAAAATGATCTTGCGCTTCGTCGTTTATTGTTCACTCTTTACTGTTCTCTGCTCACTCATCACCGCTCAGTCGGATGTGAAATTCGACTTCTATGATCGCGGGCCGTATCGTGAGAGTGTTCCGCGGCCGCAGAGCACTTTGCGCTTCGATGTGGGCGATCATCACACGACCTACGGACAAATGGAACAAGTCATACAGTCGATCGCGAAAGCTGCGCCCGATCGCGTAAAAATTTACGAGATCGGCACAACCAACGAGCACAGAATGCAGTATCTCGTCGCGATATCTGCTCCCGAGAACATCGCTAGACTCGACGAGATACGTGCACAGAACGCGAGATTGATCGATCCGCGAAAAACTTCTGCATCGGACGCCGCCGCAATTGCGCAAAGTAATCCGGCGATCGCCTGGATGGCTTATACAATTCACGGCAACGAATCCGCGTCGTTCGAAACATTTATGCAGGTCATCTATCAACTCGCGGCTTCGAATGAACCAGCGACACTCGATATTCTGAAAAATACCGTCGTCCTCGTTCTAACCGGCGAAAACCCCGACGGCCACGAACGCTTTGCGACTTGGTATAATTCGGTCGCGGTCGGTTCGCCCGATCGTGCGGCAATCGAGAAACGCGAACCGTGGGCGATCTGGGGCCGAGTTAACCATTTCAGATTTAATTTAAATCGCGACACGCTCGCATTTTCTCAAAAAGAATCGCGCAACATGCAGCGAGCTTATGTGGACTGGAACGCGCAGGTAGCCGTCGATCATCACGGCCAGCCTACGCAATACTTTTTCCCGCCCGTCGCTCTTCCGATAAATCCAAATCTTCCGCAGCCGCAATACAACAAATGGCTCGACGTTTACGGCCGGGCAAATGCCGCCGCCTTTGACAAACAAAAGTGGGACTATTACGTGCGCGATGTTTTTGACGCGTTCTATCCGGGCTACTGGGATATGTATCCGAGTTTGCTTGGTGCGACTGGAATGACATACGAAACTGACGGAGGCGGGCCAAAGGGATTGCGTTGGACACGAGACGACGGCACGATCGTGACGTTTCGCTCGTCAATCGCAAAACACTATGTAGCGTCGATGACTACGCTCGAAACAACTGCAAAGAACAAAGTCGAAAGAATTAAAGACTTCTACGACTTCCGCGCAAAAGGCATGGCCGATCACGCTCGTGCGAAACTCAAACGCGTCATCATCGATCCCACGTCAGATCGCGTGAAAGCCGCCGAGGTCATCGACATCCTGCGTCTCTCAAATATCGAGGTAAAAGTCGCCTCGTCGTCCTTCACATCTGCGACAGCTCACAGTTATCTGCAAAAAGATGCTCCGGCGACGCGAAAAACTTTCCCTGCCGGATCTTATATTGTCGATCTCGACCAGCCGCAACGCATTTTTATTAAGGCGATCCTCGAACAGGACACGCCGCAGGACAAGGCGTTTGTTGACGACAACATGGCGCGATTTCGTCGTAATCAGATGCGCGGCAAAGGGCAGCCGAAGGAAGATTATGGCTTCTACGACATTACCGCCTGGTCGCTGCCGCTCGCTTTTGGCGTCGATGCCTGGTGGACAGAGGAAAATGCGAATGTCGCCGGATCGATGGTCGACGCGGCTCATCTCGAAAACGCAAGACGCGGCGGCGTTTCAGCACGTGCAGCCATCGCTTACATCATCCCATACGAAACCGACACGACCGGCGCACTAGTGATGAAACTCCTGCAAAATAATTACAAGGTCGCCGTTGCTACCCGTCCGCTAAACGCCGGCGGCCGCAATTGGAAAGCCGGCACGTTTGTCGTTCGCGTTTCGCGCAATCCTGAGTCGATTCACGAACGCATCGCAACCTATGCTCGTGAAATGGGTGTAAACGTCACTGCGGTAAATTCCGGTTACTCTGACGAAGGTGACACGAGCGTCGGCGGTGAATATGTGGTCAGCCTGCAAGAGCCGAAGATTGCGATCGCCGCCGACGAAGGCGTCGTACAAGAATCTTATGGCTCGATCTGGTGGATGTTCGACCGATACGGCATCGAGTTTACGCCGATGACTATTGCGAATATTAGGGGCGGATCGTTGCGAGATTACAACGTGCTGATCCTGCCCGACGGTTCGGCCGGAAGGTATATGGGCTCGTTCGGAGCAGGCGGCGTCGGCGCGTTAAAAGAATTTGCTGGTCGTGGCGGCACAATCGTTGCCATCAGCGGCGCATCGGTCTTTGCGGCTCTCAAAGACGTCGGCTTAAGCTCGACAAAACTCGTCGGCAGCGATGACGACGAACAAAAAGGTAAAGTGCCTGAAGACAAACCCGCGCCATCGCCAACGCCTGCAAGTGCGGCTGCTACCGCGACACCGCCGGAACTTCCAACTGATCGCACTGACGGCATTGCCGTACCGCTTCCCGCGATCGCTTCTCCATCAGCGGACGCCAACAAAATTCCAGAGGCTCTGCCCGGTGCGATTTTCCGCGCAACCGTCGATCGCACAACATACATTAACTACGGCGTGGACAAAACGGAGATTCCCGTTCTGCTAACCGGCGGCTCGTTCTTCCGCTATTCGAAAGAAGGCACGAACGCACTCGTATTTGACGAGAAACCACGCACACCGCTTACAGTCTCGGGGTTTGTTTGGGAAGGAAATACCGAGCGGCTTCTCAAGGGCACATCGTATCTCATCGACGAACGCTCAGGCGCCGGCCACGTCGTTCTCTTTGCCGAAGATCCATTCTTCCGAGGCATGACCCGCGGTCTGACGCGACAGTTTTTTAACGCAATAGCATTCAACGGAGTTTTTTGAAGAAATCTTAAAGCTGAGGACGCAGAGCACGCTGAGATTTGGAAAAAGTTTTTTGACTCTGCGTTCTTTGCGTCCTCTGCGTTGAAAACATTTTATGTTTACTGTACGAGCAAGTTTTAGCGACGACATCGAGCTCAAGACGAGCATCGACAAAGTGCGCGAGTTTTTTGGCGACCTAACGAATTTCGCCGACTTAATGCCCGGCATCGATCAGGTTTACATCGACGCAAACGGAGTTGCTCATTGGAAGGTGCGGGCGGAGATTCCGATCGTAGGACGAATGCTGCAGAATTTTGCACTCGAACTCGCCGAAAACAGCGAAGATCGCATCGAATGGTCGCCGCTCCTCACCGAGGCTGAAAATTTTTTGCGCTACTCGGCCGATTTCCTCGAAAAAGCAAAAGACGTTACCGTGGTCCGCTTTTCACAGTTTGTCGAACTGCGTCGCAAAAAAGCGAGCGAGCTCCATTCGCTCGCGTGGCTCGCCGGCGAATCGCTCATCTCAAGCGAAATGACAAAAAGCATCACCGCGATGATCCGCGTGTTTATCGAGAAAGCAAAGGAAAGGTTGGAAAAATAGTGCGATGTGTCCGTAGCCTCACGTGAGTAACGTGAGTAACGGCTCAATGTAGAATCCACACAACGTTGAGCCCTTGTTTACACGCGGGCTACTGACACGGAGCAATATATTTACGTTATAGCTCCGCCGTCAACGATCACGACTTCGCCGCTCATGAAACTGTTACGATCTGAGCACATGAAGGCGGCGAATTCAGCGAGTTCGTGCGGGTCGCCTTTTCGGCCTTTTGGCACCCAAAAATCGTGCATTTGAATAAGACGCTCCGGCAGACTGTGTCCGAGATCGGTGTCGAATATGCCGGCGGCGATCGCGTTGACGGAGACGCCGAAGTTCGCGGCTTCGCGCGACAGGCACTTCGTAAAGCCGATCATCGCGGCCTTAGAGGTTGCGTAGTGAACGGACGTCGGCAAGCTGCGCATAGCTCCGACCGACGTGATATTGAGGATATGGCCGTGTCGTTCCCGCAGCATGTGCTTGTAGAAAGGTTTTGTGACGGCGAATAAGCTCCCGACGTTTGTCTCGACCACCCAATCCCACGATTTGTCCGTCGTAGTTGCAAAATTATCGGGTTTATTTACAGCAGCATTGTTGACGAGAACCTGTATCGGTCCCCAAGCATCTTTTATCTCACGAGCGACGTGTTTCATCCCGACGCGGTCGGTCACCGAAATTTTAAAGCCGAGAGCACGACGGCCGTGGGCCTCGATTTTCGCTTTTACATCTTCCGCCAAGTCGTCACGCGAGTGGTAATTGAACGCAACGTCGGCGCCCTCGCGGGCAAAAACCTCGCAGATCGCCGCACCTATGCCGCGCGTACCGCCGGACACAAACGCACGTTTACCTTCCAATAAAAGAGCCATAAATAGCCACGAGCAGAAGTTTATTTTCCACTTTCGCTGACGGAGTAGCAAACATCGATGTAGTTTTAAGTAGCGTTCGGAACTGGTTCGGGCTGCATTTGAGGCAAAAGAGCATTGATCTCACGTATGATCTGCTCGGTTGAGTTGGGCATTGTGAGTCCAATCGTCGCGGCCTTCATGCTCGAATATCGTGAGCGGTCGGCTATCAGGCTACGTAATATCGGCACGATGTCGGAGGCTTTGTTGAGCAGCAAACCGGCGCCGCGACGCTCGATCATTTGCACCGTTCCTGCTTCTTGCGGCATAGGCGGCGTCGTGGCGTCAGCGATGATCGGTAGACGACATGCGAGAGCCTCGAACGTGGTCAAACCACCAAGTTTTGAGATCATAACATTCGCCGATTGCATTAGCTTTTCGATCTCGTCCGAATAGCCGATGACTTTAACAGGAAACTTCGCGGTCTTAGCAATTTGTTCAGCTTCGAGACGAAGTTCCTCATTCTTACCGGCGAGGAAGATTGCCTGGACGTCCAGCTCGCCCCGCACCAGCTCACGAAAGATCAGCGGAATATTGCCGCCGCCGACCCATCCGGCGTTAAGAAACACGGTAAACTTGTCGGGATCGAGACCGTACGCCTTTCGCGCGATTTGTGCATCTAACTCGGTAACTTCTTGAAACTTCGGATCAACCGGCATTCCCGAAACTTTTATTTTTTCAGGCGAAATACCGTAGTCAACCAGTTGCCTTTGAGCATCCTCATTTGCCACCAAGTAAAGCGAAACATCGTCACACGCCCAGCCTTTCCAAAACCCGTAACAGGGATCGGTCACAACTGTAACAAGTGGAATTTGGTGAGATAACTTAAGCTCCCTGAGCACCCGTGCAAAGATGTGCTGCGTCATCGGATGAACGCTAACGACAATATGTGGACACCATTTTTCAAATGAGTCGCGGCAGAATCCGATGCAGCGTTTCATAAAAAACTCACGCGTCTCCGGCCTGATCTTGTTAAAAGCCCAGAACAAATACTTCATCCAGTGCTGCTTGTTTTTAAGAATCCAATTGTAAACCTTCACAAGCTTTTCGGTGATGTGGTGCGACTCTTCGACAGCTTTGATGGTACGAACGGCAGTTGACTCGCCCTGCCAAAACTTCGTCAGTCCGTCGGCGATCGTCTGAGCAGCAGAACGGTGACCGCCGCCTGTGTCGGACGAAATTATCAGGATTTTTGGGGTATTTGGCTGCATCAGGGCAATGGAATCTCAAGTTGCTTACAAATTTTTGACGCCGTGTAGTTATTAATTTCAGTATGTCGTGGAAGTGCTGTTCGTTTCTTTGTTTTCACGTTTTCCCAAATCGAGTGGCTATGCCGCCCTCGCGGAACAATCGACACCCATTTCTTTCAAGATGTCGTATCAGATCACGCCGCTTCATAAACCGGCTCTGGTGTTACAACATAACGTGACGAAGCATTTAGTATCAAATGGATCGGCTCGTCAATATCGGATTCGGAATCGGACGCATCCGGATTTGGTCGCGGCAAGTTTTCACCCATCAGTAAATTTGTCTCAGCCATATCCACCAGCGCATCGGCAAGCAATCTTCTTGTTTCATCCAAGTCGCGGCCACACGTAATCACGCCAGGAAAATCGAACACCTCGCCGTGAACTCCGTCATCTGTAAACTTGTACATTGCTTTGTAAGTCAACATATTCTCTAAGCTTTTAGCGCAACTTCTCTTGCTGTTGCAAAGCCGGCAGTTTTTGCCGCCTTCTTCATCTGCCCTTCGAGCTTTTTGATCTTAATCAGGTGCTTTGCGTTGAACGGCAGCGACGGATAGAAACAATTCGATTCATGTGTGCAAAAACATCCGGCACCGGCCTCGACGCGCCGTTCTTTCATCAGTTTGGTTTTCCAGGCGGCCTGAAAATCCCAATCGTAGTCACGCAGATTCAGCACGTCGGGTTTGTTTTCACACGACGACAGTGCGCCGTTGTCGTATATGACCGCACCCGCGCTTCCCGCGTAACACTTTAGTTGAGCGACGTTTTCCTCTTTCGTCTTGGCAATGAGGTCGTGCATGTAGATGTCGACCGCCGCCTTGAAAAAGCCCGATTTGCCACCGTAATTATTCTTTAGAGCGGAGCTCTTTGTGTCTTCGAGAATCATTTGCGATAGCTGGCCGTAACGCTTGTGGTCAAAATTCAACTCGTTCGGGTCAGCCGACGGCGGGCGAATGTAGTTGATGTTGACTTTATCGGGCTTGAGATCATGCTTCAAAAAGTCATACCAATCGAAGATCGTGTCCTCGTTCGAGTGCATCACGCAGGTGCAGGTCTGGATGTCGAGCTGCGGATACTGCTCGCGTTTCATCTGCTGCAACGTCCGGGCAGTGTGGATCGCCTTGTCCCAACTCCCCTCTTTGCGGCGAATCTTTTCGTGAGCGTCCTTCATGCCGTCGATGCCGAGAGCGACGCTGACATTAAGTTTCGGACATTCGTCCATAATGCGGGCGACATCTGGAAAAATGCGCGGGTGGATCTGACCGTTCGACATTAGATAAACGCTGTCGAGCTTATTGTTCTCGTAAAACGCACGAACGATCTCGGGCAGATCCTTTCGCGTAAACGGCTCACCGCCCGCGAGCACAAGCACGCCAAGATTGCCGCCCAAAGTCTCTGAAATACGAGCGATCTCGTCTGCTTTCATCTGGAGCTTTTTACGTGGACGATCATCGAGCTCCTCGGTGAAAAAACAATGGGTACATCGCATATCACACACGCTCGTCACCAAAATATTCAAAAACACCGGCGAAATCGGTCGCCCGACGACGATACTCGCGTATCGCTTAAAAATTTCCTTTGTCGCAAAATCCATTTCTGTTTGCTGAATAACAGCTTGTTTGGCTCAGATGCAGACGCTAAAAGCCAAGTTACACTTTACTTTATCGGCTAATTTTCAGCAATCCGTTCTAACAGGTTAGAATACAGATATGTTTCGCCGCGTTTATCTCGATAACAGTGCAACGACACCCGTCGCGCCCGAAGTCGTCGAAGCCATGCTGCCTTATCTGACCGAAAAACACGGCAACGCGTCGAGCATTCATTTCTTTGGCCAGGAAGCCCGTGCCGCAGTCGATAAGGCCCGTCATCAGGTCGCTGCGCTGATAAACGCCCGGCCGAACGAGATCGTATTCACATCCGGCGGAACCGAAGCCGACAATCTCGGGATACTAGGCGTTCGTAGCCCGAACGTAAGTAAGGGCTCCGCTCAGCAACCACACATCATAACTAGCGCAATCGAACACAGCGCAGTTAAGGCTACTTGCCAGGAACTCGAAAAACGCGGCTTCCCTGTGACCTATCTACCTGTTTACGAAAACGGCCTCGTTCGTGTCGAAGATGTCGAAGCCGCTATCACCGACGACACGTTTCTGATCACGATCATGATGGCGAACAACGAGATCGGCACGATTCAGCCGGTCATCGAGATTGGCCGCCTCGTAAAGCAAATTCGCGAGAAAGGTCAGAAGATCTATTTCCACACGGACGCCGTGCAGGCCATCGGCAAAATTAACGTAGATATCGAAGAGATCGGCTGCGATCTACTGTCGATGTCGGCACACAAGATTTACGCGCCAAAGGGCGTCGGAGCACTCTATGTTCGCCGCGGCGTACGGCTACATCCGCAGAGCCTCGGCGGCCAACAGGAACGTGGGTCTCGCGGCGGGACGGAATCTGTCCCAAACATCGTCGCTTTTGGGGCAGCAGCCGAAATGGCTAAGAACGAACTCGAACATTCGGCGGCAACCCTTCGCAGCCTGCGCGGGCAGCTCGAAAGCCGAATCGGCGAGACGGTCACCGATGTCGTCTTCAACGGTGATCGCGAAAACCGCATACCGACCGTCGCAAACATCTCATTTCGCGGCATTGAGGGCGAAGGCCTGCTCATAAACCTCGATATGCAGGGCATCGCCGTCTCAACCGGCTCGGCCTGCTCATCCGGCACGCTCGAACCATCACCGGTCATCCGAGCGTTATCTGACAATGATGATAAATCCGTCGTTGACGAAGACCGCGCCCGCGGTGCAATCCGCTTCAGCCTCGGCCGCTTCAACACCGCCGAAGACATCGACCGCGTCCTCGAAGTGCTCCCCAACGCAGTCCAAACCCTACGCCGTCTTGCCCCGTCGCGACGTGACCAAACTGCTTGAATAGTTACGTAAGTTTTTGCGACGTCGCTTCCCACTCTTCGTAAAGAGCTTTGATCTGTGTTTCGACATCGGCATGTTTCTCTGTAATGTCGGTAAGTTTTGCGAAGTCAGCGGCGATCTCAGGCCGCGACATCTCGGCGGCGAGATGGGCAACTTCGGCTTCGAGTTTTGGGATTTTGGATTCGATTTCAGTGATGCGGCGTTGGAGCTGCTGGGTTTGGTTTTTGGAAAGAGGATCGGTCTTTGGTTTTTGGTCTTTGGCTTTTGGCGTCTGTAAGAACCCAGTCGCTATTGCTCCCGGTTCTGACTTGAGTTTCCAGTCATGGAGTTCAGTGTAGTTACCGTTGAAGTCGATGACACCTCCATCGGGCTCGAACGAGAGCATTTGCGAGGCTACGCGGTCGAGGAAAAAGCGGTCGTGGCTGACGGTGACGATCGTGCCCGGGTATTCGTCGAGCGCGGACTCGAGAGCTTCGCGGGCTGGAATGTCGAGGTGGTTGGTCGGCTCGTCTAGAATCAGAACATTCTTTTGCGAGTAGATCAGCTTCGCGAGCGCAAGTCTTCCCTTTTCACCGCCGGACAGATCGCGCACCTTCTTCTCGATGTCTTCACCAAAGAACAGAAAGCGGGCGAGGAACGAACGGATCTCGACGTTCTCGACATTCGGGGCGACGCGGCGCATCTCGGCGTGGACTTCGTTACCGGCGTGCAGATCGTCGAGCGTCTGCGAATAATAACCGATGTTCGTCTTCGTGCCCCAAACAACACGGCCTACGAGTTCGCGAATTTCGCCGAGTAGCGTTCGCAGCAGCGTAGTTTTTCCCGTGCCGTTGCCGCCAATGATGCCGAGCACGCCGCCGCGATGAAGCGAGATATTGATGTTCGATGCGAGCATTTTGTCGCCGTAGCCGATTGCGAGGTCTTCGGTTGTGAGAACGTTGTTGCCGGCACGCTCCACTTTTTTGAGATTGAAGTTACCGCCGTGCTTTTCGCTTTTGACGGCGTCGAGACGTTCCATGCGTTCGAGCATATTACGACGCGATTTGGCCTGTTTGGTCTTCTGCCCTTCGAGATTGCGGCGGATGAATTCTTCAGTTTTATTTATTAGCGACTGCTGGTTCTCGTATTCGCGTTGCTGCTGCTCACGACGAAGCTCGCGCTCGACAAGGAACTTAGAGTAATTTCCTTTGTAGCTTACTGCTTTGCCGTTCTCGATCTCGATGATGCGATTTGTAGTGCGGTCGAGAAAGTATCGGTCGTGACTGATGATGACGTAGGCGCGGTCATAAGTTTGTAAGTATTCTTCGAGCCATTCGACGGCGTTTACGTCGAGGTGATTTGTCGGCTCGTCGAGCAACAGAACGTCAGCGTCGGACAATAACAAACGCGCCATGCCGAGCCGATTTTTTTGCCCGCCTGACAATGTGGCGGTTTCCATAGACCACTGCTCGCGCGTGAAACCCACGCCGAGCAGCACCGCCTCTGCCTTTGCCGCGTACGAGAAACCGTCGGCTTGCTCAAACGCCGTCTGCAGATCTGCGTACTTAGCGAGCGTTGCGTCGGAATGATCGGTCTCCATGCGCTTTTCGAGTTTGCGCATCCCGGCCTCGATATCATGGATGTGTTTGAAGGCCGACAATGCCGCCGTGTGAACGGTCTCACCCGCCTCGAAATCAACGTGCTGTTCGAGCAGGCCGAGCTTGAGGCCGTTGATCGTGACGATCTCGCCTTCGTCGGGCGACTCGACGCGTGTCAACAGTTTGAAAATGGTCGTTTTCCCTGCACCGTTCCGGCCGACGAGTCCGATGCGTTCCCCTGGATTGACCTGAAACGATACGCCGCGAAGTATCTCGTTGCCGCCGAAGGACTTTGTTATGTCGTTTAGTCTGAAAAGCACCTTTAAAGTGAAAAAGGTGAAAAGGGAAAAAGTGAAAAAGGAGTGAAGCAGAACCGATCTGGTCCGGCTTTTTCACTTTTTCACTTTTAACCTTTTCTACTTAGGTTTTACTTATTCGCCGCAGCGTTTGCTGCCGGTTTTGCTACGTTTGAGTTTGCATCGGGTTTAGCGGCTGTGTTTGCATTAGCATTTGAAACACTGGCTGCATTGGCCGGTGCAGCATTTGCATTCGACGCCGTATTCGCAGCGGCTGTTGCACCAGCCGGGCGAGCTCCGCTAAGTTCGTTTGGGTTCTCGACAACTTTCTTTGCAAGAAAGTTCTCGATCTTTGCTTCGTTCATCGCGACAGCCTGAAAGGAAGCCGCAAGAAGCTGTTTGCGATTATTGCCTAGCGACTCGATAACTTGCTGACGAACGCCGGGGCTTTCTAGCGTGACTGCTTCGTCCTTGTCACTGCGTTCCTGCAACTTGAGAATAAAGAGCTTGCCCTGCGAACGGGTAGTAATAATGCCACCGATCTGAAGTTGCGGATTCATCAGCGCCGCAACAGTCTGCTCGGGAAACGCCTGATTCATATCGGTTTCGGCGAGATAACCGAGATCGCCGCCTTGGAATTTGCTCTGATCCTCGCTGTATTCGCGCGCGATTGATGCAAAATCCTGACCAGCCTTAATTTTGCCAACGACCTCGTTTGCTTTTAGCACTGAAGATTGTTCATCGACAGTTTGGTCACCTTCGCCCGCGTTTGCCGGATCGATGACGATCGCAGCCAGCTTGACGCCTTTCTTTTTAACAAACGCCTCTTTGTTGCCGTTGTAAAAAGCCTCGATCTCGCTGTCTTTTGGCGCTTCTATCTTACCGGTAATTTTTTCGACAAGTTTTTGAATGGCGATGGTTTTTTTGACCTGATCGCGAAGCGAAGCCTCGGTCATGCCCTGATCTTTCATTTCCTTATCGATCTGATCCGCTGATTTGCCGCTGGCGGTCTTTTGTTTGTTGATCTCGACAGTAATGTCGTCCTCAGACGGAACAGCTCCTTCTTTCTCAGCCTTTTGGAACATCACTTCTTGCTGAATCAGACTGTCGAGCACCTGAAGACGCGCACCCGCCAATTCCAATGGCGAAAGTTTGCTCTCCTGACCTTGCGACTGCTGTTTGACTGCACGATCGACCTCTTGCATGGTAATGGTTTTGCCATTGACCTTGGCAGCCGTTTCGTTCGGGTCAACTCCGCCTGCCGAATTAGTCGGTCCGGGCGAGCCACAGGCTGTCATCAAAACAGCCGATAGCGTTAACGCCGCACCGGCGACGATACTTTTTTTGTAAATTTGCACGATTGCTATTACTCCTTTTAACTTATCCATCTATTTATGTAACTTGACTCTGGTAAAGCCTATTTGCTATAAACTCTCTTTCGAGTTTTTCAAGAAAACTCTGAATTTCTCCGTCATGCACGGGAGGCAATTATATGGCACAACGCTGCGACATTTGTGGAAAAGGCCCGCAATTTGGTAATAACGTATCTCACGCTAACAACAAAACTCGTCGGCGATTTAACCCGAATCTTCAACCCGTTCGAGTTCAACTCGAAAGGGGCGGCAACGCTCGCATGAAGGTATGCACTCGCTGCATAAAGTCGGGAAAGATTGTCAAAGCTGCGTAAGACTTTGAGATACAACAAAACGCTTTGGTTGCAAAACGCTCGATAAATCGGGCGTTTTTGTTTATATCAAAGCAATGCAGTCGATCTCCACTTTTGCATCACGCGGCAATCGCGCCGCCTGCACCGTCGCTCTCGCCGGTTTGTTTTCGCTGAAATAGCGTCCGTAAACTTCATTCATCTCAGCAAAATCGTTCATATCGGCGAGGAAAACTGTTGTCTTGACGACGTTATCGAGACTCGTGCCCGCTGCGTTCAGAACCTCACCGAGGTTTTTCAAAACCTGCTCTGTTTGCTCGGCGACAGCCTCAGAAATAAACTCGCCGGTTGCCGGATCGATCGGTATCTGCCCCGAGCAGAAAACTAAATTACCCGCCTTGATAGCCTGCGAATAAGGCCCGATCGCGCCCGGCGCGTTATTCGTCGTTATCGTCTCTTTCATGAAGTCAGACTACTCCAAGCAAAAGGCGAATTTTAGCAAACTGAATCTTAAAAGGAAAGTATGAAAGGTCAAATTTCAGGGATTTACGCGCTCGACCGTGATGACGCCCGGAACGTGCTCAATAGCTCCAACGACCTTGTCGAGGTGCTTTTTGTCGTAAACTTCGACCGTGACCTCGATCATTCCGATATCGTCTTTTGAGACGTTTGCACGTGCGTCGCGAATGCCTGTCTTTATGTCGGCGATCGCGTTTGTAATGCCGGCGAGCATTCCGGTACGGTTTTCAGTCGTAGCAAGTAGCTGCACCGAATGAATTTCCTCTTTGTCGCTTTTTGCCCATTCGACCTCGACGATGCGGTCCTTGTTAACCATCAGTTGCGACATATTTTTGCAGCGTTTGTTGTGAACAACGATGCCTTTGCCTAGTGAAATATAACCTATGATATCTTCACCACGTAGCGGATTACAGCACTTTGCGCGCGTTGTCAACAAGTTGTCGACGCCCTTGACGATGATCGCGTCTTCCCCAAGTCCGACGAATTTGCGCACAGCCTTCATACCCGACTGAAGACGCGTTTCTTTTTGCTGCTCAGGGTCGAGTTCCTTGAATTTTTCGACGCCAAGGAACTTCGCTAAAACGTTGCGTGGCAATGTTTTACCGTACCCGACCGAAGCAAAAAGATCGTCCGGGCGGCTAAGACCATATTCGTTTGCGATGCGTTTGAGCTCGCCATCGTTTTGCATGAATTTCTTCGCCGTGACGCGGAACTTATCTGCCTCTTTCTCAAGTAACTTCCGGCCAATCTCTATCGATTCTGTTCTCTGCTGCTGTGAAATGTAATGCCTGATTCGGCTGCGCGCACGCGACGTGATCGCGTTACTTAGCCAATCACCCGACGGATGCCCATTCTGCGATGTGAGAATCTCAACGACATCGCCGTTCTGCAGCTCGCTGCGAAGCGGCACGATGCGGCCGTTGATCTTCGCCCCCGTACATTTGTCTCCGATCGCCGAGTGAATCGCATACGCAAAATCTATCGGCGTCGAACCGCGCGGCAGCTGGATAACTTTGCCCATCGGGGTGAAGGCATAGACATCTTTCGGATAAAGGTCGAGTTTAAGCGTCTCGATGAAATCCTGTGAGTCCTCATTTTCCTCAGACTCGCGAACCAACGGAAGCAGCAGCTTTTCGACCGTCTTTCGCAGCTCATCTAGATTTTCGTCTTCTTCTTTGCGACCGAGAGTGCTCTCTTTGTATTTCCAGTGAGCGGCAACGCCCTCTTCAGCGATCTGGTGCATTTCCTGAGTCCGGATCTGCACTTCAAACGGCTGGCCACCATCACCGATAACCGATGTATGAAGCGACTGATAAAGATTGTCGCGCGGTATTGCGATCCAATCCTTAAAGCGCTCAGGCACAGGTGTCCAAATATCGTGAACCACGCTCATCGCCAGATAGCAGTATTTACGGTCATTTTCGGTAATAATGCGAGCGGCGATCAGATCGTAAACTTGCTCGATCATGATCTTTTGCTTCTTTAACTTTTTCCAAAGCGAGTAGAGTCGCTTTACGCGGCCTTCGATCTCAAAGATCGGAACCTCATTCTGCTGAAGCTTCTCCGTAATGGTCGCCTTGATCTTTTCAAGGGTGGCCTCGAGCTCGGGTCGGCGGACGTCAATCTCTTTTGCGAGACGTTTGTACTCGTCTGGATAGAGATTTTGAAAAGCAAGGTCCTCAAGTTCGCTACGGACCTTACCCATTCCAAGTCGATGAGCTATCGGAGCGTAAATGTCGAGTGTCTCCTGCGAAATGCGCTCGCGCTTCTCCGGTTTGAGAAACTGCATCGTGCGCATGTTGTGGAGACGGTCAGCGAGCTTGATCAGCACAACGCGAACGTCGGTGGTCATAGCGAGCACCATCTTGCGAACGTTCTCGGCTTGCTGTTTTTCTTTTGAGAGACTGCTAATGTTAGCTATCTTTGTAAGACCGTCGACCAGAAGCGTAACTTGATCGCCAAAGTGAGAACGGATAGTGTCAAGATCGACGAGGGTGTCCTCGACGACGTCGTGAAGCAGGCCGGTCGACACGCTCACCTCATCGAGCCGCATTTCGGCGAGTATCTCTGCAACTTCAAGCGGATGAACAAGATACGGCTCGCCGGATGCCCGAGTTTGGCCTTTATGATGAAGTGCCGAAAACATATAAGCGCGCCGGATGAGGTCGGTGTCGGCCCCCGGCCGATTAAACTCAACCTTGTCGATAACATCCTCGATCCGAATCATAATAAAAAAAGCGACGCCCAATTTCATTGTAATTGAGCATCGCCGTGTTGGAAAGAAAAATCTAGGTTGTTCTATTTTGCGGCGTTAGCTGCGTTGGCATTAACGTTCTTGCCAGCCTCGGCCTCCTTGGCAGCATTGCGGTCGTCGATCTCTTTCTGAATGCCTTTGACCACTTCGCTGAGTTCGACGAATTTCGCCTTCGCAGCGTCGGATTCAGTTTTGAAACGATCCCGATCAGGCGTGCGGCCATCCATCTCGGCAAGCCGCATCGACTGGATCAGCAAACTCATTTTGTAAGAACGAGCCGACTCAAACACTTTTAGCAGATCTTGCGTCGGTAGCAGCTCGTTATCCTTGAGCCCCCTTATATCAATGCTCTTTGCGTTCTTTACTTTATCCACTTCGAGAGCAACCGCCTGATCTATAAGTTGCATTCCCTCGCCGATGCACTTCTTCATCTTTTCGTAATCCTCAACACTTGCAGGTTTTACGAAAGCATATGCCGGCTTGCCATCTTTGGTCGTCTTCTTCTTAGTTGCTTCGGTGTCGCTAATGTCGTTTGCACAACTGTTTTTCTTCGAGGCGAGCGATGTCAGAGCTTCGGCGCGTTGTTCGGGCGGAATTGAGGTGTTCTGCGACCTTTTTGTCACCCAATCGAGCCATTCGTCTGTCTTCTGCAAGTTTTCGTAGAGACTCGCGATCGCCTTGTATGAGCTTTGATCGTTTTGGTTCAGTGCAAGTGACTTTTGATATTCCGCAATAGCCGACTCTGCCAGGCCTTTGTTCTGACGGTCACCGATATACTGTGAGTGAAGCGTCCGTGCAAGGAACAGCTGGGCAGTTTGTCCCTCAATGGATTCGCCTTTTGGATCACGAGAAACCGCTGCCCTAAAAAGCCTTTCAGCCTCCGGAAACTTACGGTCTTTATAGGCATTAGAACCATCAACCAAGTCCTTACGGGCCATTACCCGGTTGTAATACAAACAGTTCGCACCCACAAGTACGAACAGCGAAAGTAAAACTAAAACCCCAATTCGTGAGGATCTCATCATTTGACTCCATAAATGCGTGGGCGGAAAAATTAGAGCCCCGCCCACGCAGTGTTAATCAGTTAGATCGTCGACCTGAAGACCGATCGGCGATGCACCCGCGAACTTGGCCGCATCTATCACCTTAACGACATCGCCGTATCTGACAGATTTTGGCGATTTGATAAAGATGGTTTTTTCGATCTCATTGCTGTTTTCACGAAACACGCCGTTGCTTGTGCGCTCTCTGAAGATCTCCGCCAACTTGTCACGAAGCTTATCCGTATCAGATACGTCACCAAACGGCTCGTTGTTGAGCGTAATTCCCTTGGTTTCCTTGCTGATGGCAACAACGAGAGTCAGTGGATTAGGCTTAACATTTACGTCCTGCTGATCTTTTGGCTCAGCCGGAACTTTCGCCTCAAAACGGCTCGGTTTCAGCGGAGTAATGACCATAAAAATGATGATCAGAACCAGCAGTACATCGATCAACGGTGTAACGTTAATAGTCGGCTTGGCATCTTCGCCGAGACCGCCTGTAGACATTCCCATAGCTTTATCCTTCCATGAATCTGCAAAACAACTGCATAATCAAAACTATTGCGGCTGTTCGCCGCCCTTTTTCTTATCCGCCACAAGGCCTATCTTGTCGATGTCCTGTTTGCGAATAGTCTCGATCGCAGAAACGACACGACCATAATCAACGTCAACACCGCTTTTGATGTAAACAATCCGCTTTTCGGGCGTTTTGCCTTCCATACGGCGTTTGATAACGTCGCCCAGTGCGTCAAGCGGAAATTGCTCCTTACCGATGTAAAAGTTGCTGTTGTCAGGAATCGCAATGATCACAGAAGTGTCTTTGGCGATGTCGCCGTCCTCATCCGGGCTGATCATGTCGCGCGGTAAATTGACGGAAACTCCCTGTTGCAGCAAAGGCGTGACGATCATGAAGATGATCAAGAGCACTAGCATGACGTCAACCATCGGCGTAACGTTGATCTCCGAATTGTATTCACTAGTGCCGCCAACTTGTACTGCCATAGCGATTAATCTCCTTAAGGCCGAAGCCTGTTCAAAAAGCTATTAGCCGCGAAGGCTTTTGCCACGCTGCTTGATAAAGTAATCGACGAGTTCCGAAGCCGAGTTCTCCATTTCAACGCCAAAGCTTGTAACTTTGTTGGTGAAATAGTTGAACAGCCACACCGCCGGAATCGCCACGAGAATACCGAACGCCGTTGCGACGAGGGCTTCTGCGATAGCTCCGCCGACCGCGCCGATGCCGGCCGATTCGTTAACTTTTAGAGCCTGGAACGCACCGATAATACCGACGACCGTTCCGAACAGTCCGACGAACGGAGCCGTCGAGCCGACCGTTGCGAGACCTGCGAGACCACGCTTTAATTCGGCTGTCTTTACGGCGATAGCACGCTCGAGAGCACGCTTCGAAGCTTCCATTTCATCGGCCGAAATGTCCGAGTTGCCCTGGTGAGCCGCAAACTCTTTCAAACCTGACGAAACAACCATAGCGAGGTGCGAATCTTTGTGCTTGTCGCTGATATTGATGGCCTCGTCGATGTTGCTGTTCTTCAAAGCCTGTGCAACTTTGGGCGCGTATTGACGCGACTGAGTCTTAGCTTTGTTGTACGTCAGCCAGCGTTCGATTCCGACGGCGATCATATACACCGACTGAATAAGCAGGGTGATGATAACGCCCCAACCCGGAATGGTCAGACTCTTCGCGATATCGTAAATACCGAACGAAACGGCACTCTCGCTAAACATTAAGAAAAAGCCCGTTCCGACCAGGCTGCCTATAATTGTCATGATTTTTCCTCCAAAGAAATCAAGTAGATCTATTTATTGCTGAATTTTTATCGTTTGCGGGAAGCGGTTATGTGAAAACCGGATCCCGCAAATCTCAAATGTTCCACTTACGGAACGAAATTATAAGTGATAACACCAGAAACTTTAACCGCCTGTCCAGACAGCAGCGTCGGACTGAATCGTGCTCCTCGTGCTGCGCCTTCTGCGGCTGCTCTGAGTAACGGGTGGCCGCTGACTGCATTTGCCGAGATCACGCTGCCCGACTCGCTGATCAATACCTGCACGCTGACTGCGCCGCTTGCCCTAACTGCACGAGCAGCAGGCGGATAACCGGGTTTTGGCAAGCTCGTCGCTTTACCATTCAACACGCCGCCCGAAACAGTCTTTGGGGGTTTCGGTTTTTCGGTCTTGGGTGGCGGGGCCTCTTCTTTATCTCCGCCCGTTGCGGCCGTTCCGGTTCCCGTCGAAAGGCCTCCGGTTCCACCTGAATCGGTCGTACGAGCCATGCTTGGGTCTACCCGCGCCCCAGTGTCCGCATCGTTGCTGCCGAGCTTAGTAATGCGGTCGAGACGCATCTCTTTAATCTGATTCTTCGTTGAACTGATCGTGTCAGGTGGCTTTACAGGTGTTTGGAAAATGTTTTGAATCAGCTCTTTGCGAACGTCAACGTCCGGCTGCTTCTGTTCTGGTTTCTTTTCCGGTTCAGGTGGCGGCTCTTCGTCAGGAACCGGAACCGGCGCGACCAGAGTAGTCAGCGAAAGATCGTCGCCGCCCATGCCAAAGTCTTTCGCGAAAAGACTATAGGTCCAGCTGCTAAGCATCACAGTGACCGCGATTGCAAACGTAACCAGCAAAAATCGGCTGCGTCGCTTGTTTTCGACAGAGTTGTTCTTAGATTCAACTAATTGATCAAGCATTTTTTAATACCTCCCTTTCCGATGCCAAACTACAGGTCGAGGGCCCACGAAACTTTATGATTACTCAGATGTTACACCAACTATGAACAGTTGTAACGGCACGACACCGAAAAACTGCTTCGAAACATCTTTCACTCCGCTACTGCCTTATTCTAGATTTGTGTGGAAAAAAAGCCGCCTTGGTCGAAAAGATTGGCGACCTACGTTTTCCGCTCCCAAACCTAAAATTCGAGACTAAGCGTAAAGCAAAGCAATTTATTGACCAGCAACGAACAGAAGTCTAAAACGCGACGACACGAAAGTCAAGAATAATCTCGCTGATTTTCGCCGAAATTGAATTAATTTTCAAGAAATTATCGCGTAACCGGCCGGCGCGTGACCGAACGCCGCGACGATGACGCCAGTTTTTCGCCACCGGCCGTCGGTGCAAGCACCTCTTTGATTTTTACTCGAGTTTCGCCAAGCTTGTTTTGCCACCAGATCGCGATCGGGCTGGCAATTGCAATGGTCGAATAAATTCCCGTGATCACTCCAACTAGCAACGCGAGCGAAAAGCTTCGCAAAACATCGCCGCCGAAGATCACAAGAGCGAGTACGGACATGAGCACGAGGAACGATGTGATGATCGTTCGCGACATCGTTTGGTTGACCGAGTCGTTTGTGATCTTGAACAAACTGCCGGTGCGATTTGCGAGCAAATTTTCGCGAACACGGTCGAAGATTACGATAGTGTCGTTTACCGAAAAACCGACTATCGTCAGAAGCGCCGCTATAACCGTCAAATTGATTTCCCACTGAAAGATCGAGAAAAACGCCAGTACAATCAGCACGTCGTGAAACACAGCGATAACCGCGCCCGCCGCGTAAGTCCAGTCATATCGAAACGCAATGAACAACAGAATGCCGACGAGCCCGAACAGCGTCGCCGTCACGGCTTGGTTTCTTAATTTCGAACCTGCGACCGCGCCGACCGAGTCGGTTCCGACGATCTTGTAAACCGCGTCAGCGACGTCTGCTAACTTAGATTCGCCTTCAGCCTCCTTGCCAAACGTATCTAGCGCGCTTTTCACGGTCTGTCGGCCGACCTGAACCTGTGCCGCCACAGCGGCGTTGTCAGCCGGTGCTTCGGTGCTCTCGATGAGCGGAATTTTGATCAACACCTCATCCGTTTTGTCCGTCGAAGCTTGGATCACCGGTTCGGTAACGCCAACGTTGTTCAGCGCATTACGAAGGTCATCATCGCTCGGCCGCTCGCCCTTGAACTTCGCCACGACCATCGTTCCGCCCTTAAAATCGACGCCAAGATTGAACGCATCGGCACCGCCCGGCGTGTATTGACGCATAAACGTCGAGGCGAGGCCCGCAAGCAAAATGGTGATCGAGACGGTAATGAAAAACTTGCGCTTTCCGAGCCAGTCGACATTGATATTGGTAAAAAGATTAAACATCTTGCAAAAACTAAATGCTCATTGATTCGCGTTGCGGTTTCAGATGCAGTTCCCACTTAAATATGGTTCGCGAAACAAACACAGCCGTAAAAAGATTTATCAGAAGACCGAGGATCAGCGTTACAGCAAACCCCTTGATCGGCCCCGAGCCGGTCATATAAAGAATGATCGACGAAAGAATTGTGGTGATGTGCGTGTCGATGATCGTCACAAACGCGCGGTCAAAACCGAGACTGATCGCTTCGGGCACAGAGAATCCGGCCCGAAGTTCTTCTCGAATACGCTCGAAGATCAGCACGTTCGAGTCCACCGCCATGCCGATGCCTAAGATAAGTCCTGCTATCCCGGGCAAGGTAAGTGTTGAGTCAAAAACAATCAACGCGGCAATTGTGAGCAGCATGTTCAAGGCAAGAGCGACGACGGCGTTGATGCCCGCTCCTTTGTAATAAGCCAGCATGAAAAGCACCACAAGCGCGAGCCCGCCGATCGACGCCGCAACGCCTGATCGAATCGAGTCGGCTCCGAGGCTCGGGCCAACGGTTCGCTCTTCCTGATATTCAATGTCAGCCGGCAGCGCACCTGATTTCAGCGTCAATGCGAGATCGTCGGCTTCGGATTTCTTGAAACTACCGGTTATTTCACCCTGATCGGAGATCTGAGATTTGATATACGCTATTGATTTAACCTCGTTATCAAGAAGGACGCCCATGTAATTCCCAATATTTCTAGCCGTCCATTCACCGAATTTCTGTGCCCCAACAGGTTTTAGCGAGAAAGAAATTTGAAAGTCCGTTCCGCCCGCTCGCCCCTGTATCGCGGCGGCATCGCGAAGCTCCGTTCCGTCAACCACGGCAGGAAATTCAATAACGGCGAACTTTGACGGCTTTTGATCCTGAGGTTTTTGATCTGGTGTCGAAGAACTGTCGCGCTCGATATAAGGAAACACTTTTCGCGTATCTGTTTCCTTGCCGCCAATTGTCTGTAAGGCAGCTTCTTTAGTGGGATAAGTCTGTAGATTGGGGTTAGGAGCACTGACAATCTTCACGAGTTGAAGCTGTGATGTTTTGCCGATCAGTTCCTTTACACGTTCCGGATTTTCAAGGCCCGGCATCTGCAGCAAAATTTGTCCGGAATCGGATGAACCTTGTCGCTGGAGTGTTGGCTCTTTTACGCCAAACGCGTTAATGCGGCTTTCGACGATCTTGAGCGCCTGTTCGGTCGCCTGTTCTTTGAGAATTATCTGCTGCTGTTTTGGCAGCGACCAGGTTACGGAGCTTCCAGTAGTCGACTCGGTCCAAACCGAGAAATCAACTTTCTTCTTAACCGCGTCGATAGCAGCCTGCAGTATTGAGGCATCGGCAACAGTTAACGTGATCGCATAATTGCCGCCATCGGTCGCCGCAACGCCCTCAGCCGAGATGCCGAGCGGTGCACCACTTTCGTCTTTTGCATCTTTTACTGCGAGAACAGCCGCCGCCTCATTGTTTTCGGTCAGGCGTTTCAGGTATTCCTCGGTCTTAACCCGCATAACCAGATGCGAGCCGCCTTTGAGGTCGAGGCCAAGATTAATGTTCTCAGAGAGATTCTGTTTAATTCCCGACCAAGTAAAATCAGCCGACGTCGGCGTGCGACGCGGTCCAAAGACCAGATAAATTCCGACCAGTAGTATGCATGCGATGATGCCTGTTCTGATCAATAAACCGGTGTTCTTCATATATTTCGTGAATGGTGAATCGTAAATCGTAAATAGAAATCCTCTCTATTCACTATTCACAATTCACGATTTACTCTTACGGCTTTTTGCCGACGACGGCGCTCTTGCCGATCTCGATAAACGATTTCTCGGCGCTCTGGATGATAAAGCTCGTATCCTTTATTTCTTTGATCCTACCTATGATACCGCCATTCGTGACAACCTCGTCGTTCATCCTTAGACTGGAGATCATCTCTTCGAGCTGCTGTTTTTGACGCTTCTGCGGCAGTATCACCAGAAAGTAAAAAATACCGCCCATCAGCAAAAGCGGAATCGCAAAACTCAGTATCGAGCCGCCGCCTGATGCGTCCTGAAAGAATAAAAGGTGTGTATTCATTGCGTTCACGCTTCTAAAACAAAAAGCAAATGATATACATTTACTTTAGCTTTATCAAACGTCATTTGTGTCGTTTTCCATAAAACGGTAGCCACGAATGCGCGAATAAGAGTGCCGTATCTAGTAAATCATTCGTGCATTCGTGGCTAATTCTTTATAAAGCTCACGAATCAAATTTCGTTAGCTTCTCTAAAAATCCTTTTCTAAACTCTTGAAACTTTGATTCAACGATCGCCTCTCTCGCTGCGAGCATCGTGTTCATAAAAAACGCAATGTTGTGATGCGAAAGTAATATCGCCGCCGTCATTTCGCCCGCCTGATACAAATGACGCAGATAACCAAGCGAATATCGATTGCACACTGAACACCCGCAATCCGGGTCGAGCGGGTCGTCGCTTAGCGCGAATTTTGCATTGCGTATATTGAGTTTGCCTCGAGACGTGAACGCGCCACCCGTGCGGCCGTTTCGCGTCGGCAGCACGCAATCGAACATATCGACGCCGCAACTCACCGCCTCGATCAGATCCTCGGGCGTACCGACACCCATCAAATATCGCGGCGAATCTTGCGGCATCTGCGGCGCGATGAAGTCGAGGACCTCGTACATCACGCTCTTTTCCTCGCCAACGCTAAGACCGCCGATTGCATAGCCGTCGAAGCCGATCTCGACAGTTTTTTCTAAACTCTCTTTTCGCAGATCGAGATGTCCGGAGCCTTGAATAATACCAAAAAGAGCTTGCTTGTCAGAACCGCCTGCGGCAGCGGGCGGCTGAAGATTGCCTCTCGCCGACGCTAAACCGCCGGCAACCGCGGGTGGTCCTGAATGGAGTTCATCAAACCTTTTCCTCGATCTTGCCGCCCATCGCGCTGTCAATTCCAAACTCGAACGCGTCGCTTCGTGTCCCGCGTCGCCCGGCGGACATTCGTCAAAGACCATCACAATCTCAGAATCGAGCGCGGCCTGTATCTCCATTGAAATTTCGGGCGATAGGAACTGCTTGCTGCCGTCGAGATGAGAGCGAAACTCAACGCCGTCTTCGCTCAATTTGCCTAAATCATTTAACGAAAAGACCTGAAAACCGCCCGAATCCGTCAATAGTGATCTATTCCAAGACGTAAATTTATGCAGCCCGCCGAAGTGTTTTATAGCCTCGACGCCCGGACGCAAAAAAAGATGATAGGTGTTACCGAGGATGATCTGCGCGTTGATCTCGTCCTCGAGCCACTCGAAGCGAATGCCCTTAACCGAGCCTTGAGTGCCGACAGGCATAAACACCGGCGTTTCGATAACCGATCGCCGCGTCGTGAGCGTTCCGGCTCGCGCCTCGCCATCGGTCGCTATCACATTCCAATTAATAGGCTTCATAAGAGATTTAACGCAAAGACGCAAAGGTGCAAAGCCGCGAAGAAAGAAAATCTATTTTTTTCTCCTAAAATCTCTCGTAATCTCTTCTTTTGCGGCCTTTGCTTCTTGGCGTCTTTGCGTTAAAAACTCTATTTTCTCTTCCCGATCAGCGACCAGATGTCGGGAGCTCCAACTGCGGTTTCGGACACGAATCTTCCGTGTCCGTCGATCAGCACAGCGGACGGCGTGCCGAACATGCCGAAGCCGCTGGCGGTTTTGTGTCCAGGATCGAAAACAACCGGCGAATCGAGGCCAAAGTTTTCGTTCTCGTCGTCGGAAAACATAATCAGATTCGGCGCGTCATTGGTTTTTGTCATGTCCCAATCGCGCAAAGCGTCGATCATGTTTGTGCAGTGCGGACAGCCCCTACTCCAAAACGTCACGAGTGTCGCTTTACCTTTAAAGTATTCGGCGGTGATCTCGCGGCCGGCAAGATCAGCAACGGAAATTTCAGGCACCGAGGTTCCGATCTTGTCGGTGCGCGCATGCGTGTGACCGTTATGCGACGGCACGAAGTGAACGAATTCGCGAGTTAAATCTTCCTGGGCAATGTTTTCGACGAGTTCGCGAATCCCGGTATCACCGCCGGCGGCGTGACTCGCGATACGACCGTTTGCGTCCATTAAAACAGCGGTCGGTGTCCATTGCGCCTTGAAGAGATCAGCGACCTCGCGATGTTTTTGCAGCAATATGGTCTTTTCACTTTCGCCGCCAAATTTCTCAATATTCTCCTCCGCTGTGCCGCTGCTCAGGAACACGATCTGCAATTTATCGGCAAGCTCCCGCTGCCAGGTTTCAAATTCCGGAATAAGCGCCTTGCACGGCGAGCACGACGGACTGACGTAAAAGAAAAGCACCGGCTTGCCCGCAGACTTAATATCTGAAAGCGAAACCGTTTTGCCGTTAAGGTCGGGAAGCTCAAAGTCAGCAACGACAGCCCCGATCGGCAACCCTTCGTGCGGACTAACGACATCGTCGCGCTCGACGCGGGCGCCGTCGCGCGCGATGAGTTCCATCAATTCAATTCGCCGCATGATCTCGGTTTGCTGCTGCGAAATTTTGCGCAAGCTAAAGAAAACAGCAAACAGCAGAACCACAACAGCAGTTCCGAAAACTAACTGCATAAGATCGACACGCGGATCAAGCAAACTGTAGCCTTGATTCTTTTCACCCTGAAGAACAAGAAAGATCGCCGGAACAGCAAAAATCATATTGCGGACGACGCTCGTCGCGCTAACCGGTGCGCTGTGAATCTGCCCGAAGCAATGACAATCCGGTGCATTGCCGCGTGCCATTTGGTAGAGCATCTGGATTATAAACAGCAGCAACAAAAACGACGCTCCGATCGCCGCGTACCAGGAAGTTTCGATCGATAGAAACATAGCGGCAAGTATAATTTCAATGATTGAAAGCGCGATCGCACCCGGCAACGCAAGACTCGGCGGAATGCCAAACTCCGTAAACGCCTTCCGCGAACCTTTGAGATCGAGAAACTTTGCTACGCCCGCGAGCGCAAAAATGCCCGCGAGCAAAATCCTGATTAGCAGTAAACCAACTTCCATTTCGAATAAATCTTAACCGAAAGACGCGGATAAATCAGCCGCCAACGGCGTTGCCTAAGTTTTCTTTGCGCCTTTGCTTCTTGGCGTCTTTGCGTTGGATCTCCTTTCTTTGTGGCGCTCGACAAGCCTGATCGGTGTCGCGAAAAAATCAAATTCCTCTCGAAGCCTGTTCTCAACATATCGCAGATACGAAAAATGCAGGCCCGCTTTGCCGCCGGATGTGAAAAGTATGAACAGCGGTGGCGACGTACCGCCTTGTGACACAAACTGAACTTTTAGCCTTGAAAAGCCGCCTTTCACCGGCGCCGGAGCCGAGCCACCTTTTGGCTGCAAGATCTTGTCTTCGAAGAAACGATTGAGCCGCGATGTCTGAATGCGTTGTTCACGAGCTGCATGAGCCTGAGCGACAAGTGGCAGTATTTTTGTAACTCGTTGGCCTGTAAGCGCAGAAATCGTAACAACCGGAGCCCAATCAAGAAACTTCATCGCCATGCGCAACTTTCGCTCGAATTCGTAGATCGTGTTGGTTTCTTTTTCTTCGAGCGCGTCCCATTTATTGACGGCGATAATGATCGAGCAGCCGCTGTCGAGCGCGTAGCCGGCGATGTTTGCGTCGAGGTTAGTGACGCCTTCGATCGCGTCGATGATGAGAATCGCAACGTCGGCGCGCTCAAGCGCCTTTCGCGCCATGATGACGGACAGCTTCTCAGCCATCTCGGTCGTTTTGCCTTTGCGACGAATTCCCGCCGTGTCGATGAGCAAATAGTCTTGCCCGTCAACAGTAAGATGAGTGTCGATCGCATCGCGCGTCGTGCCCGCGATAGACGAGACAATTACGCGCTCTTCGCCGAGAATTCCGTTGAGCAAAGATGACTTGCCAACATTAGGGCGGCCTATGATCGCGAGTTTTATCTCGGTTGATTTATCTTCCTCGACCTCGTCTTCAAACTCAAGATGTTCAAAGACCATATCGAGCAGATCGCCGATGCCCGTGCCGTGTTCTGATGAGATCGGTGACATCTCAAAACCGAATTGATAAAACTCACCCGCCTCGCTTTCGACAGTTTTCGACTCAACCTTATTCGCGGCGATAATGACCGGTTTGCCGGTGTTTCGCAGCAAAACAGCGAGCTCCTCGTCGAGCGGCGTCACGCCCGTACGCGAATCGAGCACCCAAATTATCGCGACAGCCTCGTCGATCGCGAAAGATGCTTGCTTAAAGATATTCGACGGTATGATCGCTTCGTCATCGGGCACGATGCCGCCCGTATCGACGAGCCTGAATGTGCGCGCTTTCCAATCGACTTCGCCAAACATACGATCGCGCGTAATGCCCGGCTGGTCGCCGACAATCGCTCTGCGCGAACCCACAAGACGATTGAACAGCGTCGATTTGCCGACATTTGGCCGGCCGATGATGGCTACAAGCGGTGCTTTCATGTGCGTTGAGCTTGATTCTAGCAAACGATTTGTATAATTGGCGAAGTAAAGAAAAATGATTGCCTAGATGCTTATTCTCCTGATAACTTCTTAATAACGGCTTATTTTGCCGCTCCTTTTTCTAACATCCCATGCAAGGACACGATCTGACAGTGAGAACCCGATTTTCAGTGATAATTCCCGCCTATAACGAGGAGCGATACCTGCCCAGGCTGATCGAGTCGATCAATATCGCACGCGCAAACTTTAGGAACGGGGCCGTCGAAATAGTTGTCGCTGACAATTCGTCAACCGACCTAACGGTCCATATTTCGGAATCATTGGGCGCACAGGTTGCGACTGTCAGAAAGCGGTGCATAGCTGCAGCGAGAAACGGCGGAGCGGCCATTGCAACGGGAGAGGTTTTCTGTTTTATCGACGCCGACTCGGCCATCCATCCTGAGACGTTTTGCCGCATCGATGCTGCAATGCATGACCCGAAGATCATCGCCGGCACGACTGGCCTTTATTTGGAACGAACGTCGCTTGGCCTAATGGTCGCCTATTGCATGATGATGACAATAATCTGGCTCACCAACATCGACGCGGGTGTCGTATTTTGCCGCCGTGAGGATTTCGAAGCCGTCGGAGGTTACGATGAGAATATGCTTCTTGCAGAAGATGTCGATTTTCTACTCAAACATAAGAGGCGCGGGTGGAAACAGGGTCGACAGCTGACGAGATTAACAGGTGTAAAGGCTCTTGGCTGTACTCGCAAATTCGACGAGCACGGTGACTGGCATTACTTCTCATTACTGCCGCAGATCATCCGCAGCGTGATTCGTTACGGATTTAGGAAAGGCGCAAATCAAGACCACATACCAGAGATCACCAAATACTGGTATCAGCCGAACCGCTAATTCACGGTTTCACAAATTGATAGGTAATAGCAATATTAAGCGAACCATTTGCGACTTCGGGGCGGACGGCAACGGCTTTCATCCTTAAGTTCCCTGTGTTCGGAATGGGAACGCCGAAAGATGCGCTGTCGAGGCGCAATACCTCTATCGGATTAAGCTTTTTGTCGATCGAACTTTGCAGCATCTTTGCGATCAAGCTGCTGCCGACACCACCTGAGCCGTTGAGATGAACGTTGAGAACTTTTGCTCGGCCGATGAGCCGTTGGTCGTCCGGCACGAATTCGAGCTCGATGTTCGTCTCGGCCCAGCCGGCGAATTCAACACAGCCGACAAACGGCGCTGCGTAATTACCTGAAAAAGCAAGCGGCACGTAAATTTTGCCTTCGCGAAAGCGCACCGATGTGCGCACGCTGCTGCCTTCGCGCAATATCTTCACCGTCTCACTGCAACTCGCTGACCCGGCAGAATTCGAAATCGGAAACTGCGGTGCCTCGAAATTCTGATACATCGAGTCGAGCAGCGCATCAAAAAAAGGTTCGTTCAAACTGACCGTAACCTCCGCCTTCTGCGAATAAGCATTCGATATTAAAAACAAAATTGCGACTACAAATAAAAATTGACGAATAAACATATGCTTGTTGATCCTATTAAATTCAGACGAGGTTCAGATGCGAAACCGATTTGCAAAGATGTTCCGCCAATGATAGCTACAATCCGCTCCTTACAATGTCATGCAGCCGCAGCAGGCCGATGCAGGTTCTGTCACCGTCAACAACCGGCAGCACTGAGATCTGTGAAGGACGCTCTTCCATGAGTTTCAATGCGTCGAAGGCGAGCATGTCGGGCGCCGCGGTGATCGGCGAACGCGTCATCATCGATTCGGCGTTAAGTGCAGACAGTGCATCGGGCGATGTGCGCTCGATCGTCCGGCGTAGATCGCCGTCGGTGACGATGCCGAGCAGTTTTGAATGTTGATCGACGACATTAACAGCGCCGAGCGCGCTTTTAGAAATTGCTTTTACGACATCGAGCCAGCTTGCATCAGTTGAAACATTCGGACTCTCGTGCATAAGATCACGAACCGACAAAGTAAGTCGTTTTCCCAATCTTCCAGCGGGATGGTTTAGCGCAAAATCGGTTTGCGAGTGGCCCTTCGATTCCATTAGCGTCATCGCAAGTGCGTCGCCGATTGCGAGTGCGACGGTTGTCGATGCGGTTGGAGCGAGATTTAGCGGGCACGCTTCTTTATCGACGCTGGCGTCGAGCAAGGCGTCCGACTGGGCAGCTAGGGTTGAATCTTTATTACCGACGATCGAGATCACGCGACATCCGCGTGCACGAATCGACGGCAAGATCGCGAGAAGTTCGTCAGTCTCGCCAGAGTTGCTCAACGCAATTACAACATCGTCGCTCGCAACAACACCGAGTCCGCCATGCAGCGCGTCAGAAGGCTGCAAAAACAGAGCCATAGTGCCTGTGCTCGTGAGCGTCTGCGCGATCTTTTGCGCGATGACGCCGGACTTGCCGACGCCGGTGACGACGACCTTCCCATTGCACGTGGCGAGAATGTCGAGCGCCTTTTCAACGCTCGCGGCATCGAGTTTTGCCGCGGCGTTCGTGATCGAATCTGCCTCGATGCGTAATATCTCGACGACTTTTGAATGAGCGTTTTTCACTGTGACGTGTCCTAACACGCGTCTATCTTACACGAAAAGCCCCTCAGCCTATGCTTTTTGTTATTCGACTTTCACAAAATCCGTTCCCGTGCGGCCGAAGGTTTCGGGTGCATACATCTCTTCGGCTTTGGCGGGCGGGACGACGAATTGGCCGGGCGTCGTCGCACGTGTGACGTATGTGTAATTGTAAACGCCTTCCCAGAGCAGCGACGCGAAAGCTTCGGCACGCTCGTCGCGGAAATTCTGATGCTCAAACCAATACTGCCGCCACCAATAATAATTGCGTCCATACGATCGGCTGCCGACTTCCATAACGCTCGTATTGCCGCTATCCGCAGCGATCGCCTCGGTCGTCGCGAGTCCGGGATTTAGAATCTCGAGCCCCGCAGGCAGTTGATCGACAAGTGCGACGTGATAACGCCTCGCCTGTGCGACCATCGTCAGCCGCACGCGAACACGAGCGCCGGATTTGATCGTCCAACTTCCGTCGGCGTTCTGCTTGACGTCGTCTTTGTCATCGACCGCCTCGTATTTACGCAGAACGGTAAAGCCGTAATCCGCGGGTTGGAGTTTTAGGTTCTTTGGCGCGTATTTCATGCCGATGCGGTAATACAAACGCCCGGCGCCTTGTTTGTCGAGGATGAGGTTCGACGTGCCGCCCTGATCCACGAGAAACGACATCGGGATGTTCAGCTGATTCGAATCAACCGAGCGGCCTTTGAAGATCTGCTCGCCCGCATACGTGTTGCCGAGCCAAACCCTCGCGACAAAATCGGGCGTGACCTTTTCAAACGCGTTGAAGTATTTATCGAGCGCCAACAGAATGAACACATTCTCCTGCGTCGATCCCCAATGGCCTTTCGTGCGATGTGCGAGCAGCCCGCGGACGAGTTTTGGAATTAAGTCGGCGCTTGGAGTCCCGCCTTTAGGCGGCTCACCCGTCGCGTCGGGCCGGCTAAAGCCGGTACTCCGAACTTTGATCAACGCCTCTAACAACACGCCGTCGGCACGGCGGTTCGAGTACATTATCAGCCAAGCGCCGTCGCCGTAGTTGGTGACAAAATTCGCCGTCGCCGCCGTTTCTGTCGTGCGATTGTTTAGAAAATGCAATATTGCCGCGACCTCGGTCTGTGAATTCGCGTCGTTCGCCAGCACCGACAAGATCCAACCGAGCGCCTCGAAAGGAGCTTTCTCAAAACTCTTATCGGTAAGGGCACCCTCGCTACTGCTCGGGTTTCCGCCTCTCATTTCAGCGAGCAGCTTCTTAGCTTTCGCCGTGTCCTTGTCGCCCATCATGTCACGGATGTAAAGCGCGTAGGCCGAGATCGTCCAGCGAACTTCCTTCGACTGGCGATGCCATTCGTCGAAGTGCTTTTCAACGTCCTTTAAGTAAGGTTTTGTCTTATTGAGCATCGAGTCAGGCACTTTGTAGCCCTTGGCTTTCGCAAGCGCCAGCGCGTGCGCGACGTGAACCGTTAGGAACGGATATTCGTAACGCTCGCGGTCGCGTTTCCACAAACCAAAGCTGCCGTCGTCACGCTGTCGCGACTGCAAGATCTCGATATCGCGTGCGAACTGTTTGGCTAACTCGTCTGCGGTCGGAACTTCTTTCGCCTTGAATGCGGTGAGCACGTCGCGCAGCGCCGCTGTCGAGATCATCCGCGACGAGATCTGCTCCGAACAGCCGTACGGATATCTGGCGAGATAAATAAACGCGTCAGTCAACTCCTGTAGCTGCGTCGAGCTCGTCGTAACTTCCAAACCGCCAAATTGCGGGTACACATCGCCCGGCGTCTGCACGGGCTGAATGATCGCTCCGTTCTGGTCGGTCGTTCCATACGTCGCAAACGCCTCGGTCGTCGCCGGCGTCCACACAGGCAGCGAAATCTCAGCCGCGTCCGAGTAATTGCCCGAATTCACCGCGATCTGGAACCTGGCGGTTCCGGCCTTCACCGTGGTTACAGGAAAACGCACTTCTGCACGATCGTTGGCTTTGACGACAACGCGTTTACCCGCGTTCTGAGTCCCGCCTTTAGGCGGTTCAGTGCCCGCATTAGAGCCGGCTGAAGCCGGGACTCCAAGCTCCGCGTTCGTTGCGCGGATCGCGACATCGACGGACATGTCTTTGTCCGTTTGATTTTGAACCACTACGGGCAGTTCAATACGATCGCCAAAGTTCATAAACCTCGGCGCCGACGGGCGCACCATCAGCGGCTGCTTTGCCGTGATGTTCGATTCCGCCTTACCAAAACGCTTGCCCGTATCGACGACGACCGCCGTGATGCGATAACGCGTCAGGTTGTCGGGCAGCTTGATATTCAGCACAGCACGACCGCTCGAATCAGTCCTCACCGTCGGCGACCACAAAGCGAGGGCGTTGAAATTTTGTCGGAGGGCTATGGGTGTGTCTGGACTTTGATCACGCTCTCCGTCCATTGCGAAATTGTTTTCTTCGCGTGACTGACGACCTCTTTCATCCTTAGCTCCAGCGGATTTTGCCATCGGCTTATTCGTTGATCTACTTGCACCTACTGACATTTCGGAAACCGCATCGACAGTCATCGGAGCCGGTGGTGGCGGCTGCTGCTTAACGTCATCCGGATTCGCGAGCAAGATATCTTTGCGCGAATGATAGTCGGTCGTGCCGGTGCCGCGAGCGGTGTAAAACGTATCGGCAGGATCGCCGATCACATAACGCGACAACGCGAGCACGCTTTCGTCGACGACTACGATTGCGACCTCGCTGTTTGCGACCGGCTCGCCTCGATGATCCGTGACCGCGACATTTACCTTTGTCTCGCCACCGGGCGCAAGAGTTTTATCGAGCGGATCGGCTGTGACAGTAAGTTTGCGCGACGCAGTCGAGATCGCGAGATTGATGTTGCCGCTCGCAAATGCCGGACGTTTTGAAAGTTTGGGGTCGACCTCGCCTTTGTCGTCGGTGCGCGCCGACGCACCGACGAGATCGACCTGAGCCGTGATATTCGGGAGATACTTTTCATCGAGCGGAATTTTTAAAGTGATCGACGAGTCCTTCATCGAAAACCGCTCGGTTTTCACGAGCCCTTCGCGTCGCAGAGTCAGAATACCTTCCGCCGGAACAAACGGCGAGATGACGAGAAGCTCGGCGACATCGCCAGGTGCGAAATCCTTTTTCGACGGGATGATCTGAACTTCTTCCTGCTCGACGTTGCGTTTCGGAGGCGTCTTGCCGCCCGGAACCCAGATCGTCATCTCGCTCTCATTAAAGCGCTCGCGCTCGTCCATCACGGTCGCCGTGATCGTGTAACGTCCACCGTTCTTTGCAACAAACTCGCATTTCTGAGCTTTGTCCGATGATTTGATTGCGCAGTTCTGCTCGTCAACCGTGATCTCTTTCCAAGTTCCCTTATCAAACGTCCAATCTTTCAGAACAGCTTTGACCTCAACGTCGCGATCGCTTACGAGATTGCCATCGATGTCGCTGACGATCGATTCCGCGACGATCTTTTCGCCTTTCTGCACGAACGTGCGTGGGCTGCGGATGCCGACATACAAACTCGCGGGATGCACAAGCAGCGATGTCGTCGAACTCCATGTCTGACGATTCACGTCTTGCACCGAGGACGCAGCGGAGATCGTGTACGGACGCGGTGGTTTGACCGACTCGAAATCGACTTTCAGCAGATGTTTGCCGCTCGCATCGGTCACGCCTTTGAACGACTGCGACGATCCGCCGCCATATCCACGACCGCCAAAATAATCGCCTTCATAGCTTCTCCACCACGGCACCCAAGTGCCGAACGTAAAGTCACCGCGATTTGGCGGAGTGTAGTTTGTCGCGTTCGCGGTCACCGTCCAATTCGTTTCGGCGTTCGCAAGACCGCCGCCGGCGTAGTATTTCGCCTCGACAGACACCAACGCCTTGCCGCCGACAAAGTGCGGAGCCTCAGTCTCGACCTTGCTCGTCACCTCGAACTCGGGACGGCGAAACTCCTGCACCTGAAATGAGTGATAATGACTGATGGTCGAGCTACCCGTCTCGCTGAACTGAATGCTGCCGTTGCCGAGATTCATGTTGTCGGGCAGCGAGAATTTCAGATCAAACGCCCCAAACGGATTTGTCGCGACCGTTCCCTTTGCGATCTCGTTGTTGCGTGCATCCTTCGCCGACCACGAGTAATTCAGAGTTTGACCGCCGAGACCCTCGACGTCGCCGAGTTTTCCGCCCGTAACCTTCCGAATATATCCTTTGACCGCGACTTCTTCCTTCGGTTTGTACATTTTGCGGTCGTCAAAAACGAACCAGCGAAGTGAATCAGATTCACCCTTCTTGTACCAATTGCCGCTGTCCTGCCAGTAATAATCTGTGTTCTCAGGCAAAAAGGCCACGTCCTTGCCGCGTTTTGCGATCAGTAGGTTCATGCCTTTTTGCGAAGGCGAATCAGGAAGCGGAAGGCGCAGAATCCCGTTCTCGCCAGTGCGGTCAGCGATGGCTTCGGTAATTGTCTCGGTCGTTGTCGCCGAGCCGTCAGCCTCGATCGCCTCGGTCTCGCCGGCATTTGGTCCGCCGCGGAAACTCGTCAGCCAATCCCACGCCCTTGCAATAAAGCCTTTTTCTTCACCGACCACCGACGCCTGCCCACCGCCAACTGACTTCCCGTTAGGATAAATAGACAGATCGACACCGGCGAGCGGTTTACCCGTTTTCAGCTCGGTTACAAAACCGACAAGCTCGGTGTTATCGACAAACGCGTCGATGCCGATCTGTGTCGCTTGCAGCCACGTGACGACGCGCGTGCGGTCGTATTTGTCGCGGCGAACTGTCGGTTCGATATCGAGAACGACATTGCCAAATCCGCCGTCGAGCGCGCTCGCGATGTCGATTCGCGTCTCGACCATTTCGTCGGCGACGCTTTTTATCGGCACGATCTTTTCTGACACCAGCCGTCCTGGCATCGCCGGACGTTTGCCGTCGTCATAATTGATGTGACGAACGTAATCCTGAAATGAGCGCCAATCGCTCGGCTGAACGACGTACATTTTTACTTTCGCGGAAGTGTGATTTGTCGAATAGATCGAAAGTGTCGGCTTCGCGGTCGGGTCGAGCACGGTCATAAAACCGCCCTGTGAGTAGAAGCTCGTCGGCGCGCTGCCGACACGAATTGACGCCACGGCCGGTTGGCCGAGGGTCTGCCCAAACGTGTCCAGAAGCGCGCCGTCGACCGTGACCTTGTAAGTCGTGCGTCCCTTTTTGTAGCCCTGAATGTAAATGTGATTGCCGGACGGATAGATTTGCAGCCCTTCGACGGCAGGCTCGATCTTCACCATCTCCTTGGAAAATTTCGACGCGTCGATCGAGTTGTTAAACTCCATCATCCAATGGTCGAACGGCGAGCAGTTTTGGCTTCCCTGCCAGCCGCAATAGCCCTTGTTAAACTTAAAGGCACTGTAAGTCTGAAACTTAAAACTCTGCGCGGCGGTCGTCGTCAGCGGCCCTTCGGCCGAAGCCGTGCCCTTCTCAACCGTGACGGAAATGCTCGAAGCTGCAGGTAGCGCATTATCCGTCAGACCTTCGGAATTAACGGCTCTAAACGCTACCCAGCGTTTTGGCTGCTCCTGCGCCCCAATGTTGAATTCTTCATTTGTCGCAAGCCTAAGCGGCAGGTTTTTGCCGCCGCCTGTGACGCTGATCGTTCGCAGCACGGCGTCAGGATTTATCTCCTGGTCGAACTTCATGTACATAACGACGTCGCGACGCGTGATCTGATTCTGCGGCCACATCTGTTCGACCTTTGGCGGCGGGGTGGTGAATGTCCAAACGGCGTCCTTCGCAAGTGATTGACCGGTCGCGGCTTTTGTTCCGGCGGGCACACGAGCGGTAAATTTTGTCGCCATCGGAAAACGTTTGTCCGTGTCGAACATCAGCGTCTTTGTGCCGAGCCAACGCCAACGTCCCTCGACCTGCGGCGTGAGTTCGACCGGCGCGTATTTTGCGGCGTCTTCCTGTGAGGTTACCGCAACCATCGGCTGCGAAAACGTCACGCTCAAATCTGGAGCGAGCGGCACCTCGCCTTCGGGTGAAAATCTAACTACTTGTAACGTCTGGCCGCTGGTGTCGATCTTCGGTGTGCCCCGCATTTCGTCGGATGGGAATTTGACCGGGATCTTGTTGCCGGTCTTGGGCGCCGGCAAGGTTCCCGCGCGCTTTGCAAAATCTGTCTGATCCGACGTGTCAGGTTTGATCTCGGGGATTCGCTTTAACAGATTCTTCGCGTCGCTCTCCGACAGCGGATCGGTCGCGGCAAGAGGCTGTTTGACGCGTTTTTCAGCGCCTTCTTGACCTTCGCTTAGTCGAAACTTGAGCCCGTTTGGCTTATCTTGCAGCTTTTGGTCCATTGCTTTTCCGATAACTTGACCGTTAACGACGAGATAATACGGAACTATTTGTCCAAAATATATAGCAAACAAAATCGTCCATGCTGTAAATTTTTTCATGATAACTTTACCGGTTCTGAATTATTGATCGAACGAAAAATCGCCCCAAATCTGCATTGAGAACGAAATTGAAGATTCTAACTTGCGTTAATAGTCGCTCAATATAACGAGGGCAGATTCCATACCGCCCTGCGTGATATTTACGAGCGAATCCTTGCTCAAGCGGACCATACCGCCCTCAACAATGCCGCAAAACAAGAACGGGTCAAAATCCACATTCAGTCGTTGAATTTGCAGTTCATTGCCCTCAATAACAGGCATTGCGACCTTTTCGACCATAACTCGTTCCTGCACGATGTAATCGCGGTTGAGAGCGTTTTCAATAGCGGAATCCCATTCAGATTCCGACAATTCCCAACCGAGGTTGATTCCGTGGCCGCCGTAGTCGTCGTTCGGCTTTAGGACAAATCGATGCCGCTCATTGCGCAATAGTTGGAAAAGCTCGATTTTTTTTCCGCGATAGGTCGTATAAGACGCGGCGACTCGTCGCGTCCAGGGAACATGAGCATTGATAATCGCTAATTGTTCATTTGTAAACATCCTCGAATAACGCTCGTCCGTTAGAATTGCAAAATTGGCCTTCTTATGGGCAATTTTCGAGCGAAATGCATTGATCATGCACACGCTTTTGTCCTCAAGAGCTCGAAAAACAGGACTATTTTCATCGAACTTTTCCAAAAATTCATGAATGATGACGCGCTTGAAAAGAACGTCGACAGGAAAGTCCCTAACCCGGAGTTTTTCTTTTCCGTACTCGAGTTCGTGCGGATCGCAAATGACCGTTTTCAAGCCGCGTGATTCGAAAAGCTCCGCGAGCAGTACGAATTCCGCGCTTGTATCGACACCCTCCCAATCGACAATCGCAACATTTGGGTTGGTATCTTTGCCACCAAATTGGCCGAATGTGGATCGTATTGTATCAACCAAGCAAATCTGCGGCTGCGGAAAGAAATGGTTTACGCCGCTAAGAAACTCGGTAACGGCCGGCACGTCTTTGTGCAGAACACTTAGTGTCATCTGATCGCCAACGCCGGCAGGATTTTCTCCATTGTATTCGAGAAATGCAAAACTATCGCTGCTTAGATACGTGTCAAGACGGCTTGTTACTGAGACATGTTCGTAACCTGGGTCGATACGCGCCCATCGCGCTTCTTTTTCCGTAACACCAAGTTGGGAGAGCAGTGCGCCGTCAAGCAAAGCCTCCCGCGTGATCGTGTTGATTGCCGAAGAAACGATACTTGCCGCATTTTGAATCTCGCGGTATTGCGATGCTTCGAGAAAAAATGGGCGCAGAAATGGGCAAATGGTCCGCTCACCATGAAGGATTCCGCCCGCTCGCTGTTGCTCCGTCAACCGGCCAAATAGCTCAGTATCAAACCTGTGAGATCCAAGCAACTTGCGGTCGAGCTCGTCAATTAATTGTCTTGCACTGTGATTCATCGCGTCTAAGGTCAAGCTTAAAATAACTCTAGTTGACTTTCAGCAAGATCCCAACATCCGTGTCAGATGTATTGTCATTGATATCTGCATTTTCTGTTATACTGATTCCGCGAATTTGCAACTTTGCCTTTTGGCGTGTCGTAAGGGTTTTGGCGTGTGGTTTGTTGTACGCGAGAAAATTGAGGAAGGATAGATAAAATGGGACTTTGGGCGAGATTTAAGAGAGTATTTTTTGCAAGTACAGGAGCGGCGCTTGATCGGATCGAGAACCCCGAATTGGTGCTGCAGCAAACCATTCGCGACATGCGCGACCGTGTGCCGGAATTGAACAACTCAGTGGCGCAGGTCATGGCGACCGAGCGGCTGTTATTGAAACAAAAGGAAAATCTTTCGACGCAAGTCGTCGATCTTGATTCCAAGATCAAGGCCTCGGTCAAAATGGGACGCGACGACATCGCAACCGCATACATTGGCCAATTGCAGCAGGCTCAGCAGGATCTCGTCCGAACCGATGCTCAGGCGAATCAGGCGCAAGATGCTTCGAAACAGGCGCTAAAGGCACGTGACAATTACGTGCTAAACATGAAAAAGCGCTCTGCCGAGGCGATGCAGCTGATCTCAGCAGCTAAACAGGCTAGGCTTCAAGAGCAGCTCGCACAGACGATGGAAGCGTTCAATATCGGCGACGACGCATCGACGTTCAACGAGATGCGCGAAAAGATCGACCGCCGCGTTGCCGCCGCCGAAGCAAAACTACAGCTTGGCACATCCTCTGTTGATAACCAGATGGCTGATATCGAGCGCGAAGCGATGGACATCCAGCTTCAGGACAAGCTGCTCGAATACAAACAGCAGATGGGAATGCTCGGCCCGGGAACACCGCCTGAGAGCAAACAGATTGAGGCGAATTCGAGCGCAGTCGAAACGGAGGCCATTCTCGACGAGGTTAAGGAAAGCAGTCAATCGAATTAAGCTGTTTCAAACCCGCATCTGCTGCACGGCATCTACTTAATTTGATATGGCTGATCTGGCGAAATACCGGCAGGATTTAGATAAATTCAACACGAGCTACGCAAAAGCCGCTCTCAAGGAGCCGGTCAACTTTTGGGGCTTGGCCGGTTTCGCCGCCGCCGCCGCGTTCACGGGCAGCGTCATCCCGCTGCTCATTGCCCTCATCCTTGAAGCAATTTACGTAATGGTCGTGCCAAATCTGCCGTCATATCGCCAGCTCATTCAGCGGCGCGAAAAGGAACGGTTGCTGAAAGCGCACATCGCAAACCGCGAAGGTCTGATAAAGGCTTTTACACCACGCGAACGCGAGGCCGTCGAATACCTGCGTTGGCTAAAAGACAAAATTCAGGACAACTACAACAAGTTCACCGGTGCGCGTGAGCTGCCGTCAAATCTGAAAGCTCTCGATCAACGTTGGGAAGATTTCGTCGATCTGCTCGATGTTTATCGCCGCCGCAAACAGCATCTCAAATCGATAAATCGCACTGCCGTCCACAATCAACTTTCGCAAGCCTTTCGTGCGATGGAGGGTTCGACCGACGAAAAGACAAAACGCATTCAGCAGACAAATGTCGAGATCCTCAAACGCCGTATCTCGTCGTTTGACGAGATCGAACGCAGCGTAAAGCACGTCGAGGGCCAACTGCAATCTATCGAAAACTTTTTCAGCTATCTCAACGACGAGATCGTCACGATCTCGACCCCCGAACGCTTCTCGCTGCCCGACTTCGAACAACTTTCAGACTCGATCGCAATGACCAAACAGATGCTCGACGCCACCGCCGACGAAGTAGGCCAGCTCGATATGTATAATCGCGAAATGGGTAATCTGGAACTCTTGCCGGGAGCGAAATAGTCTCTACGCTGCTTCTTCCGCACGCGTCATCACTTCAAAGACGGGCACTTTCTTCTCGATCATTTCTTTTGTCAGAACGATCTCTTTGACCTTCTTTTCGGATGGCAAGTGATACATCGATTCGAGCAGAATCTCTTCAAGGATCATCATCAATCCGCGAGCGCCGACTTTGCGTTTGTGAGCTTGGTGAGCGATCGCCTGAATCGCGCCTTCCGTAAATTTGAGGCTTATATTGTCGAACTCAAACTTTCGTTGATACTGCTTGACGAGCGCGTTTTTCGGCTCGGTCAGTATTTGTACGAGAGCTGCTTCGTCGAGTTCTCGCAAGGTGCCGATCACAGGCAAACGGCCGACGAATTCTGGAATCAGGCCGTAGTGGATGAGGTCTTCGGGTTCGAGTCTGTTAATCGAGTCGATGTGTCGCTGTTTGTTAGTCTTAATGTCGGCTTGGAAACCGAGCGACTTGTTGCGAAAGCGTTTTTCAACGACTTTTTCAAGACCGTTAAACGCACCGCCGCAGATAAACAGAATATTTGTCGTATCGAGCTGGTGAAAATCCTGCTGCGGGTGTTTTCGTCCGCCGCCCGCCGGTATATTTGCAACCGTTCCCTCAAGTATCTTCAACAACGCCTGCTGAACGCCCTCGCCCGAAACGTCGCGCGTTATCGACGGATTATCGTCCTTGCGGCAAATTTTGTCGATCTCGTCGATGTAGATAATTCCCTGCTGAGCCTTTTCGATGTCTCCACCCGCAGATTGCAGCAGACGGTTTAGAATGTTCTCGACATCTTCGCCGACGTAACCGGCCTCGGTGAGACTCGTCGCATCGACGATGCAAAACGGAACGCTCAACTGTCTTGCAAGCGTCTGCGCCAACAGCGTCTTGCCGGTACCGGTAGGGCCGATGAGCAAGATGTTCGATTTTTGAAGCTCGATGTCGGAGCGGCGTTTTGCTAACTCAAGCCGTTTGTAATGCTGATAGACCGCGACAGAAAGCCGCTTCTTCGACTCTTCCTGACCAATTACGTATTCGTCCAAAAACGACTTGATCTCGGCAGGCTTTGGCAAACTTGCACGATTCGTAGTCGTCGCGGCCTGTTCGTCATCGTTGATGATCTCGTTGCAGATGTCGATGCACTCGTTGCAAACATACACGCCGGGACCGGCGATAAGTTTGCGAACATCATTCTGCGACTTGCCGCAAAACGAACAAGTTAAAAGTTCTTCCGGTCGGCGAAATTGGTTCATAAACTACTTTTCCCGATGTTCTATCACCTCATCGATCAATCCGTATTCTTTAGCCTGGATAGGCGTAAGAATGCGGTCGCGTTCGACGTCAATCTCAACCTGCTCGAACGACTGGCCGCTATGGTTAGCGATTATCTTCGATGTCAGTGTTCGCATACGAATGATTTCCTCGGCCATCAGGCGAACATCCGTCGCCTGTCCCGAAGCACCGCCCGACGGCTGGTGAATAAGCACACGGGCATTCGGGAGCGAAAACCGCTTTTTCGGAGCACCCGCACAAAGCAACAAAGCTCCCATCGACGCGCATTGTCCGACACAGATCGTAGTCACATCGTTTTTGATGAACTGCATCGTGTCATAGATGGCCATGCCGGCTGTGATCGATCCGCCGGGCGAGTTGATGTAAAGATTGATGTCGCGTTCGGGATCCTCGGCCTCGAGGAACAAAAGCTGCGCGACAATGAGATTTGCAACCTGATCGTCGATCGGCGTTCCGATAAAAATAATGCTGTCTTTGAGCAAACGCGAGTAAATGTCAAAGGCACGTTCGCCGCGCGACGTTTGCTCAACAACCATTGGAACTAACATATATTCTCTTCTCTCAAAAAAATGAAATTACTTTAGAAACTGCTTGAAATGAACGTTGTTAAGTTGTTGAAAATATGACGATTGCCACATTCGCGTTTGATTTTACAACTTTTCACTTAAATTGCAAGCAAAAACACTAACCTTTTTTCGCCGCCTTCTTTGCCGGAGCTTTTTTCTTCGCAGGCTTCTTTGGTTTTTCGGTCGGCTCAATTTGTCCGACGGTTTCATCAACCCATTCACCTTTTACAATTTTAGCTTGCTCGATTACGGCTTCGATAGACTTGCGGGTCTTTAGATTATTACGAATGCTGTCGACACCGCCGCCTTGTTTTTCGAGCGACTCGCGGATTTCGTCTTTCGATGAGCGATAATACTCCGCCAATTTACCAAGCTCTTCATCCAACTCATCCTCCGCAACCTCGATCTTCTCGACCTCGGCCACTTTATCAAGCAGCATCGCGCCCCGAACGTCGCGTTCGGCCTGCGTTCGCATGTTTTGATACGCCATCTCGATAAACTGATGATCGAGTTGTTCGAGCACGGCGCCGCGTTGTTGTAAATCTTGCGCGAAATTATTTAGCAAATTGCGGGCTTGATTTTCGATCAGCGTATTCGGCACTTCGAACGAATTATCCTCGATTAGTTTTGCGATCGCGTTGTTACGAACCCGTGCATCGGCGTCGGTTTCAGCGAGCTTTTCGAGATCAGCTCGAAGGCGTTTTCTTAAATCTGCCAGCGATTTGTACCCTTCGTCTAGACTTTTTGCCCAGTCGTCATTTAGTTCGGGAATCTCTTGTTTGCCGACAGATTTTATTTTTGCTTTGTAATGAACAGTTTTGCCAGCCAGCGCCTCAGACGAAAACTCAGCAGGATATGTAACTGTAAATTCTTTTTCGTCATCTTCTTTTACGCCGATCAGGTTCTCGGTAAACGACTTTTCGATGACTTCGTCGCCGAGCGTAACTTCAAGGTCTTTTGCGACAATCGGCTCGGCGTCAGGCGACGCGTCAAACTTTCCTTCGAGATCAGCGATCACAGTGTCACCGACTTTTGAGGCACGGCCTTCAACAGGCAAGAGCGAAGCTTCACGTTGCAGGCGCTCGGCTATTAAATCTTCGAGTTCGCCGTCAACAACCGGCTTGACACGACGCGTGACTTCGACGCCCTTATATTTTGGTTCAGGAATATCTGGCATGACCTCGACATGAACGTGCAATGATAAGGCCTCGGAGCCGTTGACCTTTACATTTTCGTGATCGTCGAGATGAAGTTGCGGCTCGGCCAGCGGATGAAGGTTGTGCTCTTGAATCGCGGCAGTTACAGCCGTCGGAACCACTTCTTGTAGCACGTCACCCTTGATCTCTTCCTTAAAACGCAGACGTACAACATCGAGCGGCGCATTGCCTTTGCGAAAGCCCGGCACATTCGCGCGGCTCGCGTATTTCTTGCTGACCTTGCCGTAAGATTCACGCAGGCTATCCGCATCGATCTGTATGTGTATCTCTCGTTGCGTCGGGGAAACTTCTTTTAATTCACTTTTCATCTACTAAAAAAGGATAACGGAGCGTGGAATAAAAGTCGAATAATGTTTGGTTCAACCTTCGTGCTCAGCCACGAGATGGCTGTTTACAAATACACGATATTTACTCGGACGAAACGCAGCGAAAAAGAGCGGCCGAGTCTTTTCGATAACCACTTCAGAATCGTAAACGCGGCAGGTGTTGACTTTCTTGAGGCGAAGAGAAAAATGAGTGAATGGACTCAAAACCTTATCAAGCGGAATTTGACCATCAGGCGTGAGGATCTTCGATTCGCCAGTTAAACCTTCTCTCCGGTATGTGACCGGTCGGCCATCAACAACAAATTCAAATTCAGTGTCATTCATTTTGAATTGGTGCCGAGGGCGAGACTCGAACTCGCATGTCTTTCGACGCTAGTTCCTAAGACTAGTGCGTATACCAATTTCGCCACCTCGGCACTTAAGTTCAGAATGCAAGCTTTAGCTTGTTCCGACGCTACGAACAAACAAGCTAAAGCTTGCACTCCGAACTTTTGAATTTAGCGCTCGCGTCCTATTTATGCAAATACTTTTTGTCGTATTCATCCCACGACATATTTATGTCGCCGCCGCCGATTCCGGTTGGAGATTCATGGCCAAGAGCCTTTGCCTCAGCCTTCTTAAACAGCCGAAAACCGCCGTAGCCAAGCGCTGCGACTATGCCGAAAAAGACGATATACCAGATCAGTGACCACACAAATCCGAGAACCCACAACACGATCAACGTGCCAAAAACGACGCCGAGCAACGTCAGGATTAACTTGATAATATTCATTGCCTTTTGCCTCCTGCTATGTCGCCTTATACGAATTTATCACGCCGTTGTTCGTGGAAAAACACGGCGCGAGTGTATAATTCACGTTCGGCAGAGATGAGTAATCACGGGACAATAACAAAAAATCTAGCGGCTGAACTTGATGGCGGTCTGTTTGGCGACGGCGATGCGAATGTGAAAGATGTCACGCACGATTCGCGTTCCGCGAGGCAAGGAACTATGTTCGTCGCAATAAAAGGTGAGACAGCGGATGGCCATCGTTTTATCGAAGACGTCATGCGGCGTGGCGCTGTTGGTGTGATTTCGGAATACGATGCTCCGGCTGATTTTCACGGCGCCTGGATAAGAGTCGCCAACGCCCGCGAGGCTCATGCAAAAGCCGCGTCGGTCGTCTATGGCAATCCTTCGCACGAACTCGATCTCGTCGGCATCACCGGCACAAACGGCAAGACCACGACGACCTACCTCTGCTTCGCTCTCGCCGAAGCTGCAAAACAGAAGGCTGCGATGCTTACCACCGTCGAGTATCGCATCGGTCAGAAGAGCGAAGAGGCCGTTCGCACGACGCCCGAGGCTTCGGACACGAACAGGTTTTTGCGTTCGGCGGTTGATAACGGCTGTTCGATGGCCGTGATGGAAACATCGTCGCAGGCGATCGATCTGCATCGCTGCGACTGGCTGCGATTCAGGGTTGCGGTTTTTACAAACCTGACACGCGATCACCTCGATTATCACGGGACGATGGAGGACTATTTCGACGCGAAGAAAAAGCTGTTCGACGGTCGTCTCGGTGAAAAACCTGCCAGCTGCGTCATCAACATCGATGACGAATGGGGCGTAAAACTGGCGAATGAATTAATCGGGGCAGGCCAACGCGTGGTTACATTTTCTCAGAAGAACCCAGTCGCTACTGCTCCCGGTTCTGACATGACCGCTCATCTGACGTCGAAAAATATCGAAGTCTCGCTTATTCGCGGCACGTCGTTCACTTTGACAACGCCTTCGGGCGAGCTAAATGTAACTTCCCCGCTCGTCGGCAAGCCGCATGTTTACAATATACTCGCGGCGACGGCTGTCGCGCTGGAGCTCGGATATGATCTTGATGCCGTCGTAAAAGGTTTGTCGAACTGCGTCGGTGCTCCGGGACGTTTTGAGCGAGTGCCGCACGAGGGCGAGTTCGCCGTAGTCGTCGATTACGCGCACACAGACGACGCTTTGCTGAACACGCTCAAGACCGCTCGCGAACTCACGACGGGCCGTATTATTACGGTGTTTGGCTGCGGCGGCGACCGCGATAAAACGAAGCGTGCCCCGATGGGCGAAGTCGCTGGTGAATTTAGCGATGTTGTGGTAATCACCTCCGACAATCCTCGCAGCGAAGACCCGCTCAAAATAATTTCGGAGATAGAAGTCGGCGTTAAATCGAAAAGCGCAGATTACGAGATTATTTCTGATAGGCGCGACGCTATCAAACGAGCAGTTTCAATCGCAAAGACAGATGACGTGGTGATCATTGCAGGAAAAGGACACGAAACTTATCAGATCATCGGCGGCGACAAGTTTCACTTTGACGACCGAGAAGTCGCGACCGAGTCTTTGCATCGACGTGCTGAAACCTAAGCGTGGCCTGACTGTTTCAACAGACTTGTTAGCAGCTCCTGCTGAGCCGGTGACAGAGGTTCAAACTTTACGCCAAAACCGATTTCAAACACATAATTCGCGACCTTTCCTTCGAACTGCACCTTCATTCCGTCGCCGAGTGGAATAAAGATCCGCACCGGATCGTCGTCTTTCACTTCGCCTGAACCCAGAACAAAACAGCCGTCGAGACTGATGTCGCCGAGTGAGGCGTCGTGCCTTTCGGAATTCGCAGCTTCCCACTCGACGGGAATATCGACCGTGTGTCTGTCTATTGAGCGGCGTTCGCTACCGGTTCGTCTGTCCTGAATTGCCATCGTTACTCTGTCTCTGTCGGAGACTTGCCCCCTTTATTAGTTAAGTAGTAATACACTGGTAATCCCAGTAAGATCAGCCCGAGTCCGATGAACGAACTCTGCGGAGCTGTGTACATTGTGTTGATGAGCAGCCAGCCGGAGACGAACAAAAAGATCACGGGGACAATCGGATAGCCCCACGCTCGGTACGGCCGTTCGGCGTCCGGATACTTTCTTCTGAATATAAAAATCGACGAAGTGATCAACGCGTAGAATATCCACGAGCCAAAGACGACGTAATCAGTCAGCGTGTCGAACGAGCCTGACAACGCCAAAATGCTTGCCCAGACGCCTTGAAACAAAACGCCGTTTACCGGCACCGAGTTGACCGACAGCTTCGAAAATTTATCAAACATCATGCCGTCCGCCGCCATTGCATACGGTATACGGGACGCGCTGAGTATTGATGTGTGGAGCGTTCCGAGTGATGAGAGCATAAGTCCAACCGTGAAAACCGCCACAGCTACGCCGGTCGCAAGGCTCAAAACATCGCCGCCGAAGAATTTGCTGACGACAACCATTGCCACTGACGAATCCTTTGAAACGGACGCGATGGCCGTCGGGTCGAGCACGTAATAATATGCGACATTCACAACGACGTAAAGCACAATGACGACAACAACGCTGCCGATGATAGCGATCGGAATATTGCGATTAGGATCTTTCACTTCACCGGCGACAAAGGAAAGATTGTCCCATCCGTCATAACCCCATAGCGCAGCAAGCATCGCAGCTCCGAAGCCGGCCATAAACGTGTATTCCGCCGAACCGATATTGACCGCCGCCGCGACGCCCTCGCATGTGCCGCCGGTGTTTGCGAGCGAAAAATTTGCAAAGCTGCCGCCCGTTACAAACAAAAACGCGCCGAGAGCAACCAAAATCACGAGACCCACTTTGACCATAGTCAGCCAAGTCGCGATCTGGCCGCTCATGCTCACGGAAAGACAGTTTAGAGTTGTAAAGATCGCTATCACGACAACGGCAATTATCTGTAGCGAAGTTACCTCATACTGAAAACCGAGAATAGACGTCTGAAACAAAGTCTGCTTTAACGCGCCGTTGAGATAATCATTCAAGGCGATCGCAAAAACGACGGCGACGCCGGCCTGTGAGCCAGTTCGTGCAATAAAACTCTGCATCCACCCGAACAAAAAACTCGAAAGCCGTCCATACGAATCTCGCAAAAAGGCATACGGCCCCGCGGCCTCGGGCTTCATCGCCGTTAGCTCGGCGTAGGTGAGCGCACCTGCGAGCGAGAGCAGACCGGCGGCGACCCAAGCCGCGATCACCCAACCGGGCGTCCCGACATTGCACGTCATCACCCGAGCTTTGAGAAAAACGCCCGTTCCGATAACGTTGCCGATAATGATCGAAACCGCCGCGATCAGACCGAGACCCCGTATCAAAGTCTTTCTGTCAGTGAAATCAGTGCTCATAATTTTTTGCGTGGCTTGACCTGCAACATATTACGCCAAATCCACTGCCAAAGTGAAACTGCTCCATCGTGATAAAATCTTTGCGTGCGTCAACTGTCTATCACTGCGGACGATCTCGTCTCTGCATTGCTGCGATTGTCTGAGAAAGAACCTGTTTGTCTTCTAGACAGTTGCCGCGTCGGTCATCTCAACTCGCATCTTTTGATCGCGGGAATTGAACCAGTCGCGACTTACGAAATTACAAATGACGATCCGTTGGAAACATTGCGATTGCTTGACGAAACACTCAGCGGTGACCTTGCCGCTATTTTCACGATCTCGTATGAGTTCGGTCAGAAACTTCTCGGTCTCAAAGGTCGTAAAAACAAATTTGCGACTTCTCTCGAGCCGGATCTTTTCGTCGCGTTGTTCGATACTCTGATCGTCCACGATTACAATTCGGGTGAGACAAATCTCGTTGGCAATCATGAAAAGTTTGATTCGATCCGGGAGATGCTCACGCAGAAGAGAGCTCACTACACAAGCCCGCACGAAGTAAGGGAGCCCATTAACGCTGAAAGCGCCCTTACTTCGTGCGGGCTTCTGCACGTGACGTCGAATTTTACAAAAAAAGAATACCTGGCTGCCATCGAAACGATAAAAGAACGCATCCGCGACGGCGACACGTACCAAACAAACCTCACGCAACAACTTACGGTTACGCTCCCCGACAGCCATTCGCCTGCTTTCGTATTCAAGCGTCTTCGCCGCGATCACCCGGCGCCGTTCGCTGCATTTATCAAACGGTCTAATTCTGTCGTCGTCTCCGCCTCGCCAGAACGTTTTTTCCGCGTCGTCAATTCGCCGCGAGAGCACACTGGCGGCCTGGGTTCCGACAAACCTGTCCGTAGCCCGCACGTGAGTAAGGGCTACCGTCACATTATTTCAACGTCACCAATCAAGGGCACGCGACGAAGAGGAATTAACGAGAAAGATGATCACCATCTGCGAAACGATCTTCTCAACAGCATAAAGGACCGCGCCGAAAACACGATGATAGTCGATCTGCTACGCAACGATCTCGGCCGCGTGTGTGAATTTGGCAGCGTCCGCGTCGAAAAACTCTGCGACCTCGAAGAACACCCGACGCTGTTTCATCTCGTGTCCACGATCAGCGGCGAGCTGCGAGATAGAGTAAGATTCTCTGACATCTTGAGTGCAGTTTTCCCCTGCGGTTCGATCACCGGCGCCCCGAAGATCAGCACGATGATGATCATTGACGAGCTTGAAACCGAATATCGCGGTCTTTCAATGGGTGCAATAGGATATTACGTCCCGAGTTCCACCTCCCAAGTCCCAAGTCGGCCATTCAGTTGGGACATGGGACATGGGACTTTGGACTCATTGGGACTGGGGACTCTAGACTTATCGGTTGCGATTCGCACGATGGTGATTAGCGACAATGTTGCTGGGTTCAACGTCGGCGGCGGCATTACAATCGACAGCGATCCGGAAATGGAATATGACGAAACTCTGCTCAAAGCGAAAGCACTTCTGAACGCTCTCGGCTATACGGGAACAATTTAAACTTCGCGGTGTCTAACCTCTCATAAAGGAGATGCCGACATGTCAAAACCAATCATTAATGTCACGCCGCTCATCGATGTTCTTCTTGTCCTGCTGATCATTTTCATGGTCGTCGCACCGCTAAAACCGAGTAGTTTCAGGGCTCGTGTACCGTCGGAGCGCAGGGACATTGGTCCCATCACCGAGAACCCAAAAACTCTCGCGGTGATTGTAGGTGCCGACTCGTCATTGAAACTGAACAATAGAGTCGATATGGGAACTGTCGATGATCCGTCAAACCTGGTCAGCGGTCTAAGAGATGTGTTCAACCAACGGATTGCAAACGGAGATGTTTCCGAGGCATTCGCCGAGGACCCGAACCGTCCCACAGCTGACAAGATCGAGCGAACCGTGTTCATCAAAGCTCCCAAGACTATCGATTACGGCAGCGTCGCCCGCGTCGTCGATGCGGTCAAACTCGCCGGTGCTTACCCGATCAGTTTGCAGATCGATCACCTCGAATAAACTGCTTGTGCTATAATTTTCTCGGCTAAACGCTTACTGGCATTAGCTTCCGGAAGTTTCGCTTCACCATTTTTTTATCTCGTCGCCGATGGTGAATTACTACGACATTCTAAAAGTTTCGCACGACGCGAGCGGCGCCGATATTAAGTCGGCCTATCGGCGCTTGGCGCGCAAACTTCATCCTGATAAAAACAACGGCTCAGAAGAAACCGCGTTGAAATTCGCCGCCATCGCCGAGGCGTACGAAGTTCTCGGTAATCAACGCGAGCGTACCCGTTACAACAGACGCCTTTTGGAAATAAGTGCAAATGGTAGTGGCGAATCTGTGTTCACATCGACAAACAGCCACGCAAAACGCTGGCGGCAGATGGTTTACGAAAAACGTTACAACGACATCATCGACCGCATGATCGCCGAGGAACGCCGTGAAGCGATGGCTTTTCAGAAAGTGATCTATCCTCTCGTTGCACTTTTTATCTCTGCAATTTTCGTGACCGCTTTTAAACCCAAGATCTTTGTGTCCGCGCAAACCGGCAATTTATCCCGCATTATCATCGTCGCTCTTTTTTTGGCCGGTGTGATCTTGTTGGTGCGGCGAATCCGAGACGGTTTCAGCCGCTTTACGGAAAATCTCGACAACATTCACGAATCGATCCTCGACGATGGCGAGCGAAAGTCAAAGCCGTTTCAGAGCGTCACGGTCGCCGCGATGCTCATCGGAGGCGTCGTACTGTGCCTATCGGTCGGCTACCTGATCGGTTCCTATACTGACTTTGCCGCCAATATTCAGCCGAATATGTTCTCGACGACATTCGAACCCGAGTTTTTTCTTTATCCGCCGATTGTTACGTTTTTCGTCGATCTTATGCACAGTTTCGCCTCTGGTCTCGAAGGCTGACGCGCCTTGACAAAGATGACCGTCATCAATAAAATCTAGGGTTTGCGTTTATCGCAATTGAGGTAATTTAATGGCAAATCATAAATCAGCAGAAAAGCGGGTCAGGCAGAACACAAAACGCAACGAGATCAATCGCAGCAATCGCAGCGCGCTTCGCACATCGATCAAGAAGCTACGTGCCGCAGTCGCAGGTCTCGATAAAAAGGCCAGCACTGAGCTCCTTACACCGACGATCTCCTTGATCGACAAGGCAGTAAATAAAGGTATCCTGCATAAAAACACGGCTGCGAGACACAAATCCCGTTTGACAAAACACGTCGCTGAACTCGCGTAAGATTTTCACATTTATACGTCTCGAAGCGGGCCATTCATTGGCTCGCTTTCTTTTTTGCTACAATCCAAGCCAATGACGGACGCGAAGCGCGAACCAGAAAGGCGGCGGTACAAATATTTCGATCTCGTAATGGCGGCGTTCGTCACCGTATTGCTGTGCTCGAATCTGATCGGCGTCCACAAAGTTTCGTCCGTCAACCTGCCGTTTTACGGCGAATACATCTACGGCACCGGCGTTCTTTTTTTTCCGCTCAGTTATCTTTTTGGCGATATTTTGACCGAAGTTTACGGCTACGCGCGTTCGCGCCGCGTGATCTGGGCGGGTTTCCTAGCACTGGTTTTTGCATCGCTGATGTCCCTTGTAGTTACAAGCTTGCCTGCCGCAAAAACAATGTCGCCCGAATCGCAAGCCGCAGTTAGCGCGATCTTCGGACAGACCTGGCGAATCGTCGCGGCGTCGCTGCTCGGCTTTTGGGCAGGTGAATTCGTAAACTCATTTGTCCTCGCAAAAATGAAACTGCTCACCGCCGGTAAATATCTCTGGACGCGTACGATCAGCTCAACATTCGCCGGCGAAGCCGTGGACAGCTTGATCTTTTACCCGCTCGCATTCTTAGGCACTTGGCCGACCGAACAGGTAATCAGCGTGATGATCGGCAACTACTTCCTAAAAGTTTTGTGGGAAATCGTCGCGACGCCGTTCACGTACAAGATCGTCGCGTTTCTTAAACGCGCCGAGCATGAGGACTACTTCGACCGCGACACAAACTTTAATCCGTTTCGTTTGAACACGTAAAATATGGGTGTGATGCAGCTCAAACTCGACACGCCGATCATCGAACTCCATCGCCACAGCATCGCTCGCCTTACGTCCGCGATGTCGCGAAAACTCGCAGTAGCTCTTGCACCAGCTGCAACAAAAACAAATGTCGATGATGTAACGGTCGATGATCTGCTCAATTATTTCCCTGCTCGCTACGAGGACCGCTCGCATTTCATCTCGATAGACAAGATCGAAGACGGCATGGAAGCCGCCGTGGAATTAAGCGTGCGCAACGCCGCCGGAATGCGCGTCGGACGAACGCGCGATCCGCGCAAACCGCCGCTTTATCTCTTCGAGATCACAGGCGGCGACGCCGAGCGAGTCTTAAAACCGGTAACGGTGAAGTGGTTTATCTCGGGCAAAAACGCAACGCAAATTCTCGAGTGGTACGAGGACAGATTCAAACGCGGCACTCGGTTCGTGGCCTACGGCCGTTGGGAAGCTGACAATCGAGGAATGCTCACACTAAAACTCGCGAAGCCGGAAGAGCTTGAGATTTTACCGCCGAAAGAAGGAACGCTCTTTGAGGCCGAAGCGAATGTTAATGATACTGACGAGCTTGAAGAAGACATCAGCGATCCGACCTTCACCACAATCCACACCGGCCGCGTGCCGATCTATCGCAAGCTCGGGCCGTTTCAGACTAAGCGGCTTCGCGAGATAATGCACGCCGTGCTACAAAAAGTAGATCGCATATCGATCATCGACGAACTTCCAAAGGATTTACTGGAACGACAAGGTCTCGCATCGCGTCCTCAGGCATTAGCCGAGATACACTTTCCGCCCGACGATGTGTCGATCGCAGAATATGAAATGTTTCGCGCTCGCGCGCACACGCGGTTGATCTTCGACGAGTTTTTCTGGCTGGCGTTCTCGATGCAGCTTCTTCGCGGCCAACGTGAAATAGAACCAAAAGGGGCCGTGATCGAGGTTACGGACAAGACAAAGAAACGGCTCAAAGAACTGCTTCCGTTTTCATTAACTGGGTCGCAGAAAAAAGTTATCGGCGAGATTTTTGCCGACCTGAAGGGCGACAAGCCGATGAATCGTCTCGTTCAGGGCGACGTCGGCAGCGGCAAGACAATCGTAGCGTTTCTCGCGATGTTCGCTACGATGGAGAACGGTTATCAGGCGGCATTGATGGCACCAACGGAGATCCTCGCCGAGCAGCATCTGCGTAATGCTCGACGTATCTTTGACGGCTCGGGCTATCGCATCGAACTTCTTATCGGCAGTTTAAAGGCTGCGCAAAAGCGCAAAGTTCAGGTAGCTCTCGCCAACGGTGAAATCGATATGATCATCGGCACGCACGCGATCATTCAAGACAATGTAAAGTTCGACCGACTCGGTCTTGCGGTGATCGACGAACAGCATCGCTTCGGTGTTTTGCAGCGTGCTCACCTGCGGGCGTTGGGTTTGAATCCGGATATTCTCGTTATGACAGCGACGCCGATTCCGCGCAGTTTGGCGATGACAGTTTATGGCGATCTCGAAGTTTCTACCATCGATGAACTTCCGCCCGGCCGCACGCCGATAAAAACGGTCGTCTGCGGCGAAGATCAACGCGAAGGCGTTTATCGCGGCATTGAACGCGAGATAAAACTCGGCCGCCAAGCCTACGTGGTGTATCCGCTCATCGAAGAATCCGCCAAGATCGATCTCAAGGCCGCGACAAAGATGTATGATGATCTTCGGTTGCGCGTCTTTTCGCACCTGAACGTCGGCCTTCTTCACGGCAAAATGAAGGCTATTGAGAAAGAAGCGATCATGCGCGCATTTGTTGGTGGCGAGATCGACATTCTCGTATCGACCACTGTGATCGAGGTCGGTGTCGACGTGCCTAACGCGAGCCTCATGGTCATCGAACACGCCGAACGATTCGGTTTGTCGCAGCTTCATCAGCTTCGCGGACGCGTCGGTCGCGGTTCGGATCAGAGCTACTGTGTCTTGCTAACTGGTGATAAGAAAACCGCAGTTGCAAAAGAGCGTCTTGGAATAATGGAGCAAACATCTGACGGTTTTAAGATCGCGGAGAAGGACCTCGAAATACGCGGACAAGGCGAAATACTCGGAACGCGGCAGTCGGGGCTGCCGACGTTTCGCATGGCGAACATCGTACGGGATCTCGATATTCTCGTCGCTGCGCGCAACGAGGCGACAGAATACCTGACTCGCAAACGCCTGTCGCCCGAAACCTCGACCTTGATAAAACAATCGCGTGCTTACAAAAATGTCAGACTCGGCAGCGTAGGCTGAAGCAATTGCCGTCACTTTTGCCCCCATCGCACCGATTCCCTAAACTATAGAAGAACTTTTAACGCAAAGTCGCTAAGACGCACAGTCGCAAAGGTTTTTTTATTAAATTTCATCAAGATGTTTTTTATTTCTCTTAACTTTGCGTCTTTGCGTTGAAAAAATCTTTTTATGCGAGTGATCTCGGGACTTTATCGTGGCCGCGTGCTTAAAAGCCCCCAGGATGCAAAGACGCGGCCGACGTCCGATCGACTGCGGGAGACTCTCTTCAACATTCTCGCGCCGCTCATCAATAGGGAAACTCGCTTCCTGGATCTTTGCGCCGGAACGGGCGCCATCGGCATCGAGGCTCTGTCTCGCGGTGCGGCATTCGTGACATTCGTTGATAAATCAAAACGCTCTTGCGCACTCATCGAAGAAAATCTCGACAAGCTTGCCGTGCCAGAATCACAGACTGAAATTCTTAATCACGAAGCGGAGAATTTCACCGGTCGCGATCACGAGCTAGGCTGGGACATCGTGTTTTTCGATCCGCCGTATGAGAGCGATTATTCACTTGTGTTGCACGATTTTGGTCATAGAACTCACTTGCTAAACGACAGCGCCGTGCTCGTCGTCGAACATCACACAAAAAAACAGATACCGGACGAGGTTGGAGCATTGCGTCGCTGGCGCGTGCTGAAACAAGGCGAGACTTCACTTAGTTTCTACGAAAATGCCTAAAATATTTTCACTCAAAGTTCTCGTCTGGCTGATCCTCGCGCTGATCTGGAGTACGACGTGGATATTTATCAAGATCGGCCTCGACGATCTGCCGCCGATCGCTTTTGCGTATTCTAGATTTGCCGTCGCAATCGCGATTCTCTTGGTCGTGATCAAAATTCAGAACATTCCGCTGCCGAGAACCGCAGGTGAGTGGCGGCTAATCGCGCTGACGGGCTTTCTGCAGTTCTCTATCAACTACTCGCTTGTTTTCTGGAGCGAGCAGTACATCACATCGGGCTTAGCGGCGGTTTTACAAGCGACGATCTCGGTATTTGGCCTCGCGCTGGCGTGGATATTTTTACCCGACGAACGCATCACGCGTCAGAAGATCATTGCCGTCGCAATGGGCGTCATTGGCGTCGCCGTGATATTTAACGATCAACTCCGTGTCGAAAGCTGGCTGGCGTTTGCGGGCTGCGTCGCGATTGTCGTCGGAGCTTACGCCGCGGCACAGGCATCGATTCTCGTTAAGGCAAAAGCGGCGAACATTCATCCCGCTTCGCTCGTGTTTTGTCAGATGATCTGCGGTTTACCGGCTGTCGTGATCTACAGTTTTTTGCGCGAAGGCAGTCCGCTCACCTTTAACTGGTCGTGGAAGGCAGTCGTCTGCGTTTTGTATCTCGCAGTGCTCGGCACAGTGGCGGCATTCTGGCTGTATTACTGGCTATTGAGCCGCATCGAATCGACAAAAGCCATGATGATCTCGCTCGTCACGCCGCTGCTGGCTGTGATAATCGGTAATGTAATTTTAGGAGAAACTTCGCCGCCGCTGACTTTTTTCGGTGGTCTGCTGATCATCGCGAGCATCGGTCTGATCATCTTTCGCCGTAAAAGAATTGAACCGCAGAGACGCGGAGACTCAGAGGAAACGCAAACAGGATGAACAAGATTGGGTAGGATAATTTGCTAGTATTCTTATTTATCTTGTTTATCCCTCCCATCTTGTTAAATTTCTCTCTCTGCGCCTCAGCGTCTCTGCGGTAGAATTGTATTATGCACTTCAAGTTCACAACAGCAGGTGAGTCACACGGTAAGGCGCTTGTCGCAATTGTCGAAGGCGTGCCCGCCGGTCTCGACATCGATATCGCGGCGATCAATTACGAACTTTGGCGGCGGCAGCAAGGTTATGGTCGAGGCGGCCGCATGAAGATCGAGAAGGACGAAGTTGAGATACTGTCGGGCGTGAGACACGGCACGACGCTCGGTTCGCCGATTGCATTGACGATAAAGAATGACGACTTTGTCCATTGGGAAGACGTCATGTCGGTCGAAAGTGTCAGTAGCCCGCACGTAAGTAAGGGCTCACCTCAGCAAGAAAAACGCGCGATCACACGCCCGCGGCCCGGGCACGCCGATCTTGCCGGTGGCCAGAAGTACGGGCTTCGCGATCTGCGTAATGTTGTCGAACGAGCCTCTGCACGCGAGACGGCTGCGCGTGTAGCTTGCGGTGCGATCGCAAAACAGTTGATCGCCACGTTTGGCGTCGATATCAAGAGCCACGTCATCAAGCTCGGTCACGTGCAGACGAACCCCCTTTACAAGACCTGGGAAGAGATTGCCGCAATTCCTGAGGATTCTCCGCTCCGTTGCGTCGATGAAGACGTTCAGCACGAAATGATTAAGCTCGTCGATCAGGCAAAGAGAGACGGCGATACGCTCGGCGGTATTTTCGAAGTCGTCGCGAAAGGCGTTGTCGTCGGCCTCGGCGCACATACTTCTTGGAACGAAAAACTCGACGGCCGCATCGCGCAAGCCGTGATGTCGATCCACGCCGTCAAAGCAGTGGAGATCGGAACCGGCGTCGCAAACGCAGCAAAGCCCGGCTCGGAAGTTCATGACGAGATCTATTTCGAGACAGGAGTCGAGAGTCAAGAGACGGGAGACGAACACGATACCCCGAATTCTCTCTCGTCTCCTGTCTCTGGTCTCTCGTCTCGTTTTGTCCGCAAAACGAATCGTGCGGGCGGTCTCGAGGGCGGCACTACAAACGGCGAAGAAGTTCGCGTTCGCGGCTATATGAAACCGATCTCGACGCTTCGCAAACCGCTTAAATCAGTCGATATCGACACCAAGCAAGAATCCGAAGCCGCGTTCGAACGCTCCGATATCACAGCCGTCCCCGCCGCCGGCGTCATCGGCGAATCGATGCTCGCAATCGTCCTCGCAAACGCAATGCGTGAGAAATTCGGCGGTGATTCGATCGGTGAGATGAAACGAAACTTCGAATCCTACTCAACATCACTGGAAGAATACTAATGAAAGTAAGAGCATGCCCACGAAACACACGAAAAAGACGAAAAGAGATTACTCGCCTGGAGTCCTAATTTTAGTGGCTTTTGTGTGTTTCGTGGGAGCTCTCTTCCTGGTTTCCTGCTCCGCATCCGAGGACAAACCCCCGTCGAACGCCGCACGCGAAGCGAAGAAGGAGATTCAAGAACTTCGGGCGGCCATGAAGAAGGTCGAGCCGTTTTTCGAGCCGATGGGCAAGCCTGAGGCGTATGACTGGTTGGGCTCGCACACCGAGCCGGGGCAGACGTTTGACGAATATCTCGACAGCGATCCGACAAAGCCGACGAAGGAACGGCAAAAGATATACGTGCTTCCGCTCGGCGCATTTACACCGCAGCAAAAAGAGATCATCGCCACGACTGCAGGTTATCTCGCGGCGTTCTATGATCTGGAAGTCGAAACGATGCCGAATAGGGCTTTGCCTCAAAAGCTGGAAAAAAAGGACACGCGTTACAACGAGTTCTTGCGAACACGGCAAGTCCGCACCGGCTTTATCATGGACTCGATATTGAAACCGATGCTGCCGGACGACGCCGCGGCACTGATCGCATTCACAAACGAAGACCTGTTTCCCGACGACACGATGAGCTTTGTTTTTGGGCAGGCGAGCATGGAACATCGCGTCGGCGTCTGGTCGCTCGCGAGGCTTGAATTCAAAGCGAAGCTCTCAACTTTCCTGCTTCGCACGCTGAAGATCGCGGCGCACGAGACCGGTCATATGTTCTCGATGCGTCATTGCGCAAAATACGAATGCGTGATGAGCGGCACGAACCACATCGGCGAGACCGACCGCCGCCCCATCGACGCGTGTCCCGAATGCACGCCTAAGATCTGCTGGCTCTCAGACATCGCCGCCGCCGAACGATACAAGAAACTCGCTGAATTCTGCCGTAAGAACAGCTTATTGAAGGAAGCTAGAGAGTTTGAGCGGAAAATAAAGGCCGTAAGCTGACATTTACAAGCTAGAATCCCGTCCGAAGCTCCTCTCCTTGCGAAGGCGGGGAGCGTTTGAGAAGTTGTTTTTACCGACCGATGTCTTTTCGATACTGCATTCCCGGCCAGTTTATGTGTTCGACAGCGCCATAGGCGGTCGCAATGGCCGTTTTGAGGTCGCGGCCGGTGGCTGTGACGCCAAGGACGCGGCCACCGGAGGTGATAAAGTCAGAAGCCTCTGCGTTAGCGGAGGGCCAGTTCGTTGAATCTGATTTGAGTAACTGGCCGCCCACTAACGCGGGCGGTTCTGACGTACCTGCGTGAAAGACCTCGACGCCGGTAACCCTGTCGAGACCGTTAATAACGTCGCCGATGCGCGGTTTTGAGGGATAGCTTTCGGAAGCGAGAACAACACAAGCGGAACTTCCCTGCCGCCATTCGATGTCGAGCAAGCTGAGCGTGCCATTGAGCATCGCTTCGCAGATATCGACAAGATCGGTTTCTAGACGAACGAGGATCGCCTGCGTCTCAGGGTCGCCAAAGCGGACATTGTATTCAAGTAGCATCGGCCCCGACGTTGTCATCATCAGGCCGAGAAACAAAATCCCGCGAAACGGAAAGCCATCTTCGATACAGCCTGAAAGCGTCGGCTCGATGATCGTGTGAACTATGTCATCGATCTCGTCACCCGGCAGAATCGCGGCGGCGGTGACCGTACCCATGCCGCCGGTGTTGGGTCCGGTGTCGCCGTCGCCGATACGTTTATGGTCGCGAACTGGCGGCATAAGAGCAAAATTTTCGCCGTCGGCGAACATCAGCAGCGAAACTTCGCGCCCGAAAAGGCATTCCTCAATAACGATCTTTTCGGCAGCATCGGCGCCCACGAGGGCAGCCATTTCGTTTATCGCGTCGATCGCCTCAGTGCGGTCTCTTGCGACGACTACGCCTTTGCCCGCCGCGAGTCCGTCAGCTTTAACAACGACCGGAGTCGATTCGTCACCAAACTCGCCGCTTTCGAGTATTTCGACCGCAGATTCAGGCGAATCGGCTGGTGCATACTTCGCAGTCGGCACGCCGTGACGAGCCATAAAATCCTTGCCAAAAGCCTTACTCGCCTCAAGTTGCGCGGCTGCGCGATTCGGGCCGATGATCCGTAACCCGCGTTTTTCGAATTCGTCGACGACGCCAAGCGCCAGCGAAGTCTCGCCGCCGACAAATGTAAGATCGATGTTCTTCTCCGCCGCAAAATCGGCGAGCTTCTCGATCTCGTCAGGCTTGATCGCAACACATTCGGCGATCTGCGCGATGCCCGCGTTGCCATTTGCGCAATAAAGCTGCTCGACACTTTTCGATTTGCTAAACGCCCAACACAACGCGTGCTCGCGTCCACCAGAACCGATTACTAGGATATTCATATCTTCACACGCTTGACACGAAAAAAAGGTAGTTGTAAGGTCGAAGTCATTCGCATTTTATTAACTCGACGCGAGATTTTACGCTTCGATCAATTGTAAAATTTACTACACATTTTGCGATGTGACGATTTAGCAATTGCTTTTGGACGGTGACCGGAATGTCCGACAATAAATTCGATGGCCTACAGGAGAACGTTGAGCAGATTGTCAGCGAGCCATCGAGCAACATCGACGTCGACATCAAGTGCGTAGATTGCCGCGCACCATTCACGTGGACTGCGGGCGAGCAAGACTTCTTTCAAGCAAAAGGGCTCACAAACCCACCGAAACGCTGCAAACCTTGCAAAAAAGCGAAGAACCAACGACTGTCGGATATCGAGAAGGCTCGCGTCGACGGCAAACGCCATCACGTCGTAATGCCGGCCGAATGTGCTACCTGCGGCAAAGTCACAACCGTGCCGTTTTATCCTTCGCAAGGTCGCCCCGTCTACTGCAGAGATTGTTTTAAGGAAATGAAGGTACAAAAGGCCGAGGCAAATTCCGCCTAGCCGCCGACGTGGACGTTCGGACGTAATTCAGGATCTTGCTCTGCCTGCCGCAAAATTTCTCGCGTCACCGGAGCGGTGTCGCCCTCGCCGAACAAAATGTATCTCGCAAGATACATGATAGGATTGCCCTCGCTCCAGCCGAAGTAAACATGCGGGATCTTGCCTGTTTTATCGCGCAAATAGAGCAAAAACGCAGCAATAGCGTTTGGCACGGCGGGCGCCTGGGTGCGAAGGATTTTGTAACCCTCGACATCGACGCCACGGATAAACAGCTTGCCCTTGAACTCAGACGAGTCACCTGGCTCGATTTCGTAGAACAATACCGGATCAGATGACGGTATGTGATTATCGACACGTTTCTCGTGTTCCTTAAATCGATACTCCGTCATGTCGCCGGTCTCGCGGCGGTTGGTCACAATGCGGATCTCGCCTTCGTCATTCAGCTCGTTGATAAACGCTCGAGCCGCTTCGTCAAGCTCGATCTTGTCGATGCGAATCTCAGTCGAACGCAATGCCCTCGAAATAAACGACGCCGCAATTATTGCAAAGATAAAGAAAGACGCGATCTTTATGCCGTCAGGACGCTCGATGACATTCGTGATCGTCGTGTAAATAAACACCGCCGATATCAACCAATACGCCCACGTCCAACGGCTGCGCCGCCTTCGCGCAGACAGTGTCACAGCTATCGCCGCAGACGACATCAACACGAGAACACCGGTCGCGTAAGCTCCGCCTTGGGCGTCAACATTTGCTTCAAACAACCACGTGACGGCAAAACAGATTCCGGTAAATACCAACACAAGCGGACGCGTCGCCCGTGCCCATTCGGGTGCCATGCCGTAACGCGGCAGATAACGCGGCACGATATTCAACAATCCAGCCATCGCAGACGCACCGGCGAACCACAAGATCAAGATTGTGCTGAGATCATAGATCGTGCCAAAAAGATCTCCGAAATAACGGTGCGCAATAAAAGCCAACGCACGGCCATTTGCCTTGCCCGGCTCAGTCGTAATGCCGGCAGCCGTTTGCTCAGCAGTACAGGCACAGTATTCGGGAAAGGAATGCGTTTGCGTTGCCAGACTGCAGTCGATTCGCGGACAAAACTCTTCTTTTTGAATCAGCAGACTTGTGACGAGGCTGCTCGCAATGAGCAAGAAACTCATTATCAAAGCCGCTGACATCAGCATTTTGCGCGTATTGCCGATGCGATTCGGACTTTTGACGAGCGGCATTACAGCCACTCCTGTCTCAAAACCTGACAAACCAAGTGCGAGTTTTGGAAAGCTAACAACAGAGAGGAGCACAATTCCCGCCAGCCCTGCAATGTTATAACTGCCGAAGGACACCTTTGTCATAAACAACGCTTCGCGCCAATTCGTCAGCAATTCAGGATGCGTCACGACTTCGTAGAGACCGACTCCGATAACGACTAAATTCAGCAGGATATAGATCGCGACGAGAAAAACAGCAATTCCTATCGCCTCTTTAAAACCTTTTAGAAAAACAACGCCGAGAAACGCGATCAAGGCAAATGTCACGATCACCGGATGTTCGAGAAACGGAAGGTGTTCGTGAACGAACGGGTTTTCGAGAACGTGGGCTGTAGCGTCGGCAGCCGAAAGCGTGATGGTAATTACAAAGTCGGTTGCTACAAAGCCAAGGAGAACAAGAACAAACAACTTGCCTTTCCATCTCGAAAGTAGAGCTTCGAGCATCGCGATCGAACCTTCGCCATGTGGACTTTCTTTCGCAACGCGGCTGTAGATCGGCAATGCGCCAAATAGTGTAAGAAGGACGAGAATAAAGGTCGCGATTGGAGAAAGAACCCCGGCCGCGAGAAACGCAATTCCCGGCTGATAGCCAAGCGTCGAAAAATAATCGACGCCGGTGAGACACATCACCTTCCACCACGGGTGACTCGCGTGTCTGCCTTCCGGCTCATTCGGCCCCTCGATCTCTTGGACGCCGTTGTAAAGCCACTTTTTGAACCAGCCCGTTTCGCCAGTTTTCATATAAAAAATAAAAAGGCCGCCGGCGTATAAAACCCGTGGCTTCTTACTATCCAAGGATTAAATTTCAATTCCGTAGCGGACGGAACCCCACTTATCCGTTCAAACAAATTTGAGTTTACGCTGATTATCTTTAAGGTCAAGCCAATGCGATTTAAAAACGAAAGAGGCGACGTCTCCCACACCGCCGCCTCTCGATCACCGAAGTGATCAATGTTCACCGGGAGGTGAACATTCACAATTATCCACAAGCTGAAACGAAATGCAAGCGCAGAAATCGCACTTACTGACGATTACAGAAGAATTATTTGAGTGTGTTTTGGACGGTGATCGCACCGATTAGCACGGTCCGCCGGCCTTCGCGGTCGCGTGCAAAGATCGAGTAAACGCCTGCCGGAGCCTCCCAATCGATTTTTAGAATGAAGCTGATCGCTTCGACCTCGTCACCAAAGTCTTCGGAACGCAGCGAGTCAGGGTAAACCTGTAAAAACGGGGTGTTAAACTGTAAATTCACAGAATTAACCTTAAGGTTTTTGCCACCGATGACGATCATATATTCCCCGCCGGCTCTGATTTCAATCGACGAATCTCCAAGCTGCATGTCCTTGCCAATGTGCGTGAGCACAACATCAGATCTGGCTGAGGTGATTTTTTGAGTTGCGAGGACGACGTTACTCTCTTCAACATTTGCTTTACCGATATCACCAGAGGAAAGCCCCGAGCCTTTTTCCTTACGCTGCCAAAAGAGTGAATATCGGCCATTTTTCAAGCCTCCAATTCGATAACTGCCGTCGCCTGAAGTTTCAGTATGTCCTACAATCAAGCCCGTCTCGCTATCTTCCGCCCAAACCGTTGCCAATCTCGCGCCTTTTCCAGATTGCAGAAGCAATTTGCCGGTTATTGCGCCGCAGCAATCTTCCTCAGCATCTGCGCCGTAAAGATTTCTAATCGCCGTTACGTCACTTTCGGAAAGCATCGCCCGAACAGTATCTAAAATTCTTTGACCTGTGTTTCGCGCGACCTTGTCGGACATCAGCGAACCTATCACCGCAGAGTGTTGTAGACCAAGCAAGTGACCGACCTCGTGCGCGAATGTGGTTTCGAGATCAAAAGTGCCATACGTGCCGTCGGTCGAGAATTGTTGAAGTGGATTTAGAACGATGTCGGCCTCAGTAATATCACCCCTTTTGTTGTAGAAAATTCGCGTCTTCGCGGCTTCAGAAAAAGGATCGCGAGCAAAGAACAACAAATTTTCGGGCGACTGAGCAATTGTGATTAGACTAACTCCATCTCCCATTCGTCCCACTGGACTGACGTTTTGCTTTTCAGATGTCACAAGACGAAACTCGATATTGGCAACGCTGCTCCATGCAACGAGACTTCTCGATAAAGCTGTGAGAACGTCGCTGTTAGTTTTGATGTTGGTGCTCGGCTGGGTGAGCGAGGTCGAAACTGCTATCTGAATTACCTGCTTTCTCCATCTCAACATTTGAGGCTCATGACGTTCCGCTACAGCAGGCGTGCTCGCAAAAACGGCAACCCCGCTAAACAACTGAACGGCTAAAACAACAAAAATCAGTCGGGACAAAAACATAGTTCAAAGCTAATTTAAGTTTCGGATTCGGTGTCGGTTCGGTTCACAGTTTCGAGGTCGGCGAAGCTAACAACCAAAAGCAGCGCGACAAGTGCCAGCGTGCAAAGCACATAAAGAATGGAGACTTGTTCGTAGGCGATGAGCGTGCCGATAACTGTCGCGACCAACAACATGATCAACAATGTCATCGTTCGCCGGCTCAGGCCTTTTCTAGTATTTGCCATGTAAAGTGTTGAAAATTCTAAATTTAGACAACTGTCACTCGATCACCCGCAATGGTGGCTCAGTTAGATTTGTTGTCCTGTAAACATTTGCCTCAACCGGCGGAAACCTTCGTTTTGCACCGCCTTTCGTGGCGACTTCTATTATATCAAACGGCTTGAGAATCGCATCATCTGTTTCGCCACGCTTTATTTTTGTAAGATCAACCTCGATATTTTTTAAGTCTGCTCCCTCGCGTCGAATGATAATCGCCTTCTTGCCATCGGCCTCTTTTGCAATACCGCCGGCGGTTGCGATCGCACGGGTAACCGAAAGCTGCTCTCTCGAAAAGATCGGTCGAGGGTTATTGACTGCACCGATCACGTAAATTACGGGTGCCGAACCAACCTCGACAATGTCGCCGCTCAAGATAAATGGATTCGCCGAAGGCAGACCTTTTAATAGCTCGCTGATTTTGACGGTCATCGTCTGTAGCGGGTTGCTTTGTGAGGCATTTTCAGCGGATGAAGCATCGGCGCAGCCTGCGTTCTTCGGTCGAAAGATTGAGATTTCACCGCTAACCGAGTCCGTAAATCCTCCGGAAATAATTATCAGTTCTCGCAGCGTCACTACGCGCATGAGCTTAAATCTCGCGGGTCCTTTCACGGCTCCGTTTAGACGGACGAGAGCTCGATTCGACTTGTCGATGATTCTCACGACGACTTCGGGGTTTCGGAGAATTTTGCTGTAGACCTTCATAATGGCCGCCGCCAACTGGGTCTCGGTTAAACATAACGCGTAAATCGGACCGTCGACCGCGTCAAGGCCATCCAAGAAACCATCGGGAGTCAGATCGCCACGCCAGTCAAATTCAAACCCACCGACAAAATCGACATCGATAATATCGCCGTAATGAATACGGGCTTCTTGCGAAAAAGCAGTATTGAATGCTGCGAGACTCAGGAGAACGAGCACAATAGGGACAAGTATCTTCCTATTCACCGGCATCGACTGATGACCTTTTTTTCTTTCTTCTCGCCTTGGACGCATATTCAACCGTGCCGGGAACCGCAAAACCCTTAAACTCCCAGTTGCAGCCGTCGCAAAGCAGGTAATAACGAAATACAAACTTGGAAACTACAGATGTGTGTCTGTAACCGCGCCGGATGCGCGAACTTTGACATTTAGGACATCGCTGGGAAATCATCGGTTTAAAAATTACTGTTATATTACGTCAAAGTTACAGTTTTTCAAATCACTAAATCAACTAGGGAGCTTTTCCAACGCTTCTAAGATATGCTGAGCCGCAAGTTCGCGTTCGACGCTCTGTGTGTTTTCCCGGCCGAGGTAGAAGAGCGCGTCGCGATAAAGCTTTCTAGCATCCGCATAATCGCCTCGAAACGCAGTCTTTTCGGCCTCTTCGACAGCGTGCGAAACTTTTATCGAAACGGCAAGCTCGCTCAACAAATGTCGCGATTGCACCAAACTCTTCTCTGACGGATACGCGTCGAGCGCTCTATCAATGACATCGAGCGCTTTCTGTGCGGCACGAATCCGCTGTTCAGGTTCCACATGCGAACCTGCCTCGGCAGTCAAAACACGCGACTCGATCTCGGCCCAACGCAATGTGTGAAATTTATGCATTTCCGTCGCCGCATTTCGCCCTTTGATTAAAGCTGCAAGCCGAGGCGAACCCGCCTTGACGATCGGAAGTTCGATATCGACCCGCTGAACAAACGCCATACACAGTTCAAAAACCTCGCGATGGCCCGACGAGATTTTGTCGAGAACATTTGCCGCGTCAGATTTACGACGGATTTCTTGTAGGACTGCCGCAACCTTTTCAGTCGTGAGTTTGTTTGCGATACCGTCATTCTGCGAACTGCGGTTTTTGGCTGGCGGCTGACGAAGAAACCGGTTGCGTGCCCGAAGAATGAAGACCTCGCGCAGGACGACGGCTCCGCAAAGCAGAACACACGCGCTCACACCGGCAGTTTGCCACGGAGCTTTAACGCCTTCGTCCTCTAAGATTCCCCAGACGACAAAGAAAAAAGCCGCCGCAACTGCGAACGCGAGCACATAATAATTTGAAGCCGGCATCCAAAAAGGCCGGTGCAATCCGTTCATTTCCAGTAAATCTTGAAAGAAGTTGCCATTATTGTCAATCGTTTTTGTCGTCGACAGATGTATAATTTAGTAGTGCCGCGAAAGAAAAAGGCTAACCGCGACGACAGGCCCGTCTTTGATTCGATAAGAAAGCCGACGGCACCGCCGTCGCGGAAATTCGGCAACAACCTGCCGGAAGAGAAACTTCGCCCGTCGCTTCGTAAGGTTAAGCACAAAAAGAATCCCGCAAACGAGGAAGTTTAAATGCGCCGTAGAATTCCAGATATAAACGACGACCGCGTGATGCTAAACATCTGGGCAAGGCCTGAGATGAACGTCACGTTTCGAGCCGAGATCATGCCCGGCATGTCGCGTGAAGAAAGAACGTTTCGCATCGAAAAGGTTTTGCCGAACGCGCGTGTAACGCTACACGGCTTTCCGGGCGAATATCGCGAGACGGCGTTCGAAGGTCTGAATTTCCTACGTGAAAAAGTTAATCGCGGTCAGAAATCGTAAATTTTTTGCAGCTCCAATATCTCGACGCCGTCGATGCCAAGCGCGGCGATCTGGCCGATGACCTTCTCGCGAAACATCGGCTTCAAATTTATTATGTAAACCGGAAAGTCGCGGCCGTGGAGCTTTGCAAGCTCATCAGCGAGCCACGCCGGCGTCAGATGAAAAGACGCAGCTGCAAGCTCGAACAGCTCGTTGGGAAATGCGCATTCGACGAGCACAGCTTTCAAATTCGGCGCGGCATTGCATGCTCGCCATATGTCCTCGGTCGGGGCCGTGTCGCCTGTGATCGCTACCGCGGACTTGCCGTCGGAGATGACAAAACCCGTCGCCGAAACTTTGTGATTTACCGCGATGCTCTGCACCGCGAGATGCTTAACCTGAAAGCGGCTGCCACGCACAAACTCGTTATACGCTATCACCGGGCCTTGGTCGTTTGTCAGCTCCGAAAATCGCGGATAGATCGACCAATTAAAAATATCGCGTTCGAGCGTTTCGATCATCTCTTTCGTCGCGTGAACCGTCACCGGTTCCGTCAGCGTAGAAAAAAGATCGTCGATAAATAGCGGCAGTCCGGCGATGTGATCGAGATGAGTGTGCGTGAGAATGACGTCGCGAATTTGCTGCCGCTGCGTATCAGAGCACGACAGAGCGAGACAGCCGGCGTCGATCGCGACCACGTCGTCGATCACCATCGTCAGCAGATGCTGCCTGACGGAAGCTTTACCGTCGGCGTCGATTGTGCTCGGAAGTAATTGGACCTTCATTTAAGCCTCAACAGATTATCTCGCGCAGGTTTGTCCTCGCCCGCCATCTATTTCGTATATCGCGCCGGTTATCCAACCCGCTTTGTCCGAAGCGAGATAGTAGATTAGCTCTGCAACTTCCTCGGACGTGCCAACGCGACCGATCGGGTGCGTCGTTTTAGAATGTTCGAGAAAATTTTGATACGCCTCGTCTTCCATCCCGCTGCGTTTGTGCAAATTCGTGACAACGACGCCCGGACTGATCGCGTTCGCACGAATTCCCTTCGGCGCCAATTCTAGCGCAGTACAACGCGTAAACTGATCGATCGCGGCCTTCGAAACGCAATACGCCAACACATTCGGAAAAGCGCGCATTCCCGCGACACTCGAAACATTCACGATATTGCCTTTTGTCCCGGCCAGGTGCGGCACACACATTTGCGTAAGCTGAAACACGCTGCGCAAATTTATGTGCATCAACTTGTCCCAATCGTCGAGCGTCGTCGTCTCGATCGAGCCCATCTTTATAATGCCCGCAGAATTCACAAGCACGTCGAGCTGCTTATGGTTGTCGATGGTCTCGTTGACGAGACGCTCGATCTGCGATTGCTCGGTGAGATCCGCGAGGTGCGGTGTTATTGCTCCTCTACCACTCTTTTTTACGCTTTTGCTTAGATCGGTCAGCTCTGATTCATTGCGGCCGACTGCAATAACTGTTGCGCCCTTCTTCGCAAACAAAAGCGCTGCCGCACGGCCAATACCGCTGCTCGCACCTGTTACTAGAACAACCTTTCCCTGCATAATTTGATTTCTTTCGCGCTAATTTGCCGCTAAAGAATAGCAACCAACCTCAAACTCTGGCAAACTCGCCTGTCGCCTGCAGGTCGGGATCTTTTTTGTGAACTTTGCGTCTTCCCTTTGTGGCCTTTGTGATAAAAGCCCGACTTAAACACAAAGCACACAAAATGCGGACACAAAGTTCGCAAAGAATTGAGTTTAACCCACCCCTGCCTTTTGTCATTAAAGCGGGTGTCGTGGATAATTTAGTTGAGATGTATTGGCTCGACCTTGCAATCATTTACTTTGCATTCGGTGCACCGTTCGGCGTGCTGCGGATCACCGCAAAGCGCGAGATCACACCTCTTGCATTCTTTAGAATGACGTCGGGTTATCTTCTCTGGCCGCTCGTCGCGGTTCGAAACGTCGCAAGGTTCTTCACCACAAAACCCGTTGCTCAAGTTGAACAAACAAACGAACTCGACGCCATCCGCACCGAACTCGAACAAGCTCTGTTCGCAAACACCGATGCGTTAACTAATTCAGCCGCCACGCGACGCGATCTCCACAACTTCCGCGAAGTCTTCTACCGCTACACCGGCCTCGCCGCCGCGGCCAATGGCCTTAATTCACCATTCACCATTCACAATTCACCAATTTCCAACTCACCATTCACCATTCATCATTCATCATTTGTCCGCTCCACCTGCCTCCGACGCCGCGACCGCCAAAAACTCGAAGCCCAACTCACTCAAGCCCGAAGCGAATTAATCGACACGCTCATGTCAGACAGGTTACTTCCCGCTCTCGATCAACTTGCCACGAAACTAAACGACAACGCACTCCTCGAAAGCTCTCGCTGATCAAGATGCTGTTGGTCGCATCGCGACCAGTGATTGTAGCCGTGCGTTGAAACCTACGGCTACATTCAAGACATCGCTACGCGATGACAATCAATACAGCCGAAGCCAATTCTATTCCCGATACCTTGCTCTTCCGGCGATGCGGTCGTAGAGCCATGCGGGCATGAATTTGCCGGCGCGGACGACGGTCGCAAGCTGCCACCAAGTGCAGAAGCCCGCGCGTGAGCAAGGGCACGTTCAACGCTGGATCGGAGAATCTAACTACGTAAGCCGGAACACAGCTCCGCCACGTTTAAGAACCGCTTCCGTCGAGCGATGTCGATAGCCAATCTTGGATCTTCCCTTGCTAACGCGCGGGCTTCGGCAACGCGCTCATCTTCGGCAATCTATTCCCGATAACGGGCACGGCCGGCGATGCGGTCGTAAGCCCAGGCGGGCATGAACTTGCCAAGTCGGACGATCGTCGCAAGCTGCCATGGGAAGGCGGCGAAACGCTTTTTCTTTTCGATCGCTTTTATAAACAGCGGAATTGCGTCGTCGAGTTCCATAAGGTAAGGCATTTTGTTTTCGCGGCCCGCGGTGAGCGGAGTTTTGATAAATCCCGGTTGGATTATCGTGACATCAATGCCGTGACGTGCGACATCGAGCCGCACGCTCTCGAAGAACGCCGTCATTCCGGCCTTGCTCGCCGAGTAAGCAGCGGATTTTGGCAGCCCGCGAAAACCAGCGAGGCTCGAGATCGCGACAAGATGACCCGACTTTCGCTCGATCATCGGATTGATAACAGCGTGAACAGCGTTCGCGGAGCCGAGCAGATTAATGTCGATAACTTGTTTGACGAGCGACGGATCAAGCCACGGAACGCGGACACCTTCGTCCGCTTCTTTTCTTCGGGCTTCGCCCTCATTGCGGACAGGAGTGTCCGCGTTCCGAATGTTGCCGCCGATGCCCGCGTTCGCGATCATCACGTCGATGTGACCAAAATCCGCTCTAAAATCATCCGCCGCCTTTTGCAACGCATCAGCATCAGTCACATCACACGCAAACACACGCGCCGTGCCGCCGACATTTTCACATTTGGCTTTCAAGTCATTTAGCAATTCCTCACGCCTTGCAACCAGCCCAAGCACCGCGCCTTTTTTCGCCAACGCAATCGCCAACGCTTCGCCGATACCGCTCGACGCCCCGGTTAGGAAAACTCGTTTGTCTTTCCAATTCATTGAGCAGGCGCCTTCAACAACCTGCCCCACCGTCACAGAAAACCGGACGCAATGCGATCACTAAAACCACGACCGCTGCCCCAGCCGCGATCGCAATCCACGCGCCCTTGCCAAGACCACCGCCGCGTTTTTTGAGTTTATCAACATCCGAAAAGGCAATATTCCGCGATCCTCCACTTTTTTCGTCGACGAGCGAGAACGAGTCGCCATCGACTGAACCGACATAGCCCTTCAGCGTCGTCGAATCACGAAGTTTCACTTCAACCTTCGCCTTAGAACCAGTGCCGATCTTGGCCACAGTTTGCCGCGCCTTTTCTGCACGGTTGTCAACCGTGGTTTGTCCAAAAGTCGTGATGGCGAGCAATGTTGTTATTAGCAAGATTGTTAAAAAGTTATTGTTCATGTGTCTGGAGAATAACCGAAATGCGCAAAACAAAATAATCAGACCGCAATGACTTGGGAAAAAACTTCAACGCTTCGCCGATACGTTTTGATGCGTCGGTGAGGAAAACTCGTTTGTCTTTCCAGTTCATAAGTGATGCGTCGTGTCCGTAGCCCGACTGTAAAGGAGGGCGTCAGTTATGAATGTCCAACACGCGCCCTCCCTCACGGTCGGGCTACTGACATGCAGCTCTCATAACAGCATTTTTCAATACTTCCAACAACGTATCAACCGTCTTCAAGTGCGTACGAAAAGCGAGACAAGCGAACCGCAGCGTGAATTCACCGTTGAGCAGCGTCGATGAGATGAATACTCGGCCGTCAGCGACGACAGCGTCTAATATTTTTTTATTAAATTCGTTTGCGTCACCTGAGAGAGGCACGTATCTGTAAGTCACGACCGACAGCTCGGGTTCGATCTTGCTCTCGAAACCGAGTTTCTGCACTTCGGCATGAAAGTACTTTGCAAGCAGCAGCTTTTCTTCGAGACACGCGCGAAACGGCGCGACGCCGTGCAGTTTTAGTGGCAGCCAGAGTCGCAGGCCGCGAAAATGTTTTGTGAGTTCCGGCGACAACTCCGCAGGCGAAAGTTCGTCCGGCGCAGCAAAAGCGTCCTGCATATAGCTCGCCTGAAACGAGTAAGCGCGTTTTAGATACTCGACATTTTTCACCAACACAACGCCGAGACCGTATGGCAAAAACAAACCTTTGTGCGGATCGATGATGAGCGAGTCGGCCAGCTCGAGACCGCGAAGTTTTGCTTTCCCTTCTTCGGTGAGAATAAAAAATCCGCCGTAAGCCGCATCGATGTGATACCACAAACCGTGCCGCGCGGCGATCTCGCCGATCTCAATAAGCGGATCGATCGCTCCGACATCTGTCGTGCCCGCAGAGGCAACGACAAGAAACGGATTTAAGCCCGCAGCCGTGTCCGCCTCGATCTGCGCAGCGAGGTCGTCGGGCCGCATTTTATATTTATCATCAAGCTCGACGTAGCGGACGGGACATTCGGCGAGGCCGGCGACATTGATGGCCTTCGCGACCGAGTGATGCGTTTGCTTCGAGAGATAGATTACCGAGCGCGGAATCTCGGCGGACTTTATATTTTTACCATCGCGCGCCGCCACGATCGCGATCATGTTCGCTAAGCTTCCGCTCGTCGTCAGATTGCCGTGCGAATCCGCGCCGTAACCGACAAGGTCGCACATCCAGCGAATGAGCAGGTTCTCTAATCGCACCGCGCCCGGCGAAGCGTAAAATATACCTGCGTATCTATTAAAAACGTCTGCTAAATAATCACCCAACGCCGCATAATAAATTCCACCGCCCGGAATATAAGCAAGATGCCCGCCGCTCGCAGGATTCAGCCCCGGCGTATCGACGTTGTCCCGTATCAACGAAATCGCCTCGTCGATTGCGATGCCGTGTTCCGCTATCGGCGAATCGAAGATTCCTTTGCCCTTGTCGTCGGTGACATTAAACGCCTTGAGCGAATGCACGTTATCGAGAAAGTCTTCTGAATAGTCGACAACAAGTGACCGCGCAAATTCACGCGTACTCGCATCAGGTTCGAGTAGTCTCGCTACTTGTTCGACTCTTATAATATTCTGTTGTAAAGTTTCGCTCACAAATATAGAATACAGCTATGAAAATTATGAATCAAAACCTTTGGGATCCTTGGACGATTTACAATTTCCCTATGAACATCTTTAGAAATGCGAATGGAGATGTTCCTCTGACATTTGGTTTTCACCGTTGGGATGAAAATGGAATCGAACACCGGTCCCCGGATTACAAAATTATTGTTGAAGTTGAAAACTCTATAGAGGGTGCTGTAATGAAAGCGCAGGACTTTGCTACGAAACTACTGAAAAAAGATTTTCCTGAAGCAATTGTTTGGTAGCGTCAGGCAATGACTTGTGCTGACTCAAGTGGCAAACGACCGAGAATGACTTCTTTCATGTCGAGCTTAGTGCTCGCGTGGTCAATGTCGATGCCGACGAGGTTCCCGTGTTCGTCATAGTCAAGCACAATTCCATCTGAAATCTCGCGGCTGTCAACGCTGGTCTTGTGCGACAAGTCAATGTATAGAGAGTCAGTTTCGGGGTAATAGTTTATCTTCATTCTTTGAAACCTCCATCTGGAAAAGCGTTATGAATCGTAAGGCAATCTTCTAAAGTTACAACTCGCAAAACGCGATCACCGAATTCTGGAATTCGTCCCCAAAATCTCACACGACCGTCCTCTTGGACATCTTTGCGAATCGGGTTCTCAATAACCAATATACACCATTCCTTTTGCAAATACGGGCGCTTTCGCAAAACTTCGTTTTCAAAATAGGCGGTGTATTTGTAATCTGACATCTATCACTACACCTCAACAATCGTCGTCACGATCACGGGTTTTGAACTGAGTTCTTTTTGGACAAAACGTTTTAGATGAATTCGAAGGTTTTCTTTGAAGACAGTGCGGTCGGCGATCTGTTCGGGCTTCATCTCGGCGACGGCATCGGCAACGGCCGCTCGCGCGTCTGACGCGAAACCGTTGGTGAGATCGAGTCCGGCGACACCCGTGAGCGTGATTTGCGGTTCGCCAACTAGAGTGTGACGTTTTTTATCGACGGTCACGACGAGCGAGATCATGCCGCCGTAGGCGAGCTTCTTGCGCTCGCGGACTATACCGTATTCGATCTCGTCGCTCGATTCCTCGTCGATGAACGTTTTATACAACTCATGTTTTTCGACGACGCGAATTCCGTATTCGTCAAGTTCGAGCACATTGCCGTTCTCGATGAGGATGATATCGTCGTCGTCGTAACCAGCGACATGATTTTTGATAAATTCCTTTTGACGAAACAACATTCGATATTCGCCGTGGATCGGCACCACGAATTTCGGCTTTGCGGTCTCGACCATGATCTTAATGTCTTCTTGCGACGCGTGGCCCGAGACGTGGACAAGACGGCGCTTTTCCTCAATGATGTTTGCACCGCGTTTGTAAAGATGACCGATGAGGCGGCTGATGTTCTTTTCGTTACCGGGAATAATGCGAGCCGAAAGCACGACGGTGTCACCTTTTTCGACCTCCATGCCTTTGTATGTGCGGGTTGCCAGGTTCCATAGTGCCGCGCGCATTTCGCCTTGCGACCCAGTGACGAGGTAACAGATCCCGTCGTCGTCAAGCGCACGCGACGCTCCGAGTTCGACCATCGTGTCGCCCGCGATCCGCAATAGGCCATGTTCAGTCGCGATCTCAACGTTCTTTTGCATCGAGCGTCCGAGCACACAGACCTTTCGGCCAAACTCGTGCGCGATGTCGAAGATTATCTGCAAACGATGCAGCGACGACGAGAACGTCGATACAAAAAGCCTGCCTTCAGTTTGCTCGAATATCTCTTCAAAAGCAGGTATCACGGCCTGTTCGGACGGTGTGCGGCCGGGCACGGTCGAGTTTGTCGAATCGCACAGCAGAGCGAGAACGCCTTCGTCGCCGATACGGCCGAGCATTTCGAGATCGTATGGTTTACCAATCACCGGCGTGTCGTCGATCTTGTAGTCGCCCGTGTGAATGAGCGTGCCGGCAGGCGTATGGATCGCGAGCGAGAAACACTCAACCAGCGAATGCGACGCGTGAATGAACTCGATCTCAAAGACGCCGATCTTGATTCGATCGCTCGCCTTAACCCGATGCATCAGCACATCACCGAGCATGTTAAATTCCTCAAGCCGCTTTTCGGCGAGCGCGAGCGTGAACCGCGACGAATAAACCGGTAAATTGAATTTGCGCAAAATGTAAGCGAGCGCGCCGATGTGGTCTTCGTGGCCGTGCGTGAGGATGATCGCCGTCAGATCGTCGCGATATTCTTCGAGAAAATCGAAGTTTGGAATTGAGATATTCACGCCATACGGCGTTTCCTCAGGAAACCCCATGCCCGCATCGACGATTATCATCTCGCCGCCGTAGCGAATTCCCATGCAGTTCATCCCAAATTCGCCGATACCGCCGAGGGGGATTATTTCGATCTTGCTCATAAAACGTAAGAGTATAACAGGTCAGAACCGCCTTCGTTAGCGGGCGGACAGTTCGAAAGAACGTCTTTGTCTTACGCAAAGCTGCAAAGAACGCAAAGTTAAACCTTGAGAAACTTGACAAGATTGTCAGGTTTGTCGAGAATACTGATGACAATTTGTTTGGGGAGTAGAAACCTCGGTGCAAGTCGAGGTCCAGTCCATCGTCAATACGATCTGCCGCAGCCACGGCGATCCGGTGTTCTGGAAAATATCGAGACCTTTGCGGCACATGCGGCCCGCAGAGGTTTTTTCTTTGCGGGTGATTAAATTAGGAGAATTTCGCAATTGAATCTATTCCCTTTCGATGAATACTGGTGGCTCTACGGCCTTTTCACACTTTTTGTATTGTTGATGCTGGCGCTCGATCTGGGCGTTTTTCATCGCAAGGCGCACACTGTGTCGTTTAAGGAGGCGTCGATTTGGAGCGTCGTCTGGGTTTCGCTCGCCCTTGTTTTCAACTTCATTTTCTACAAATACGCGCTTTGGAAATTTCCGCAGGACGAACGGCTGCTAGCGACACCCGGTTTTGTTCCGGATGTCGCAGCGTGGAATGTTTCGCTCGAGTTCCTGACCGGTTACATCGTCGAGAAATCACTCTCTGTCGATAACATCTTTATCTTTGTGATGGTGTTCGCATATTTTGCGATCCCGACAAAATATCAGCACCGCGTTCTGTTTTACGGCATTTTGGGAGCGCTAATATTCCGCGCGATCTTTATCGCGATGGGTTCGGCGCTAATGCAGTTCCACTGGGTGATTTATCTATTTGGCGGTTTTTTGATTGTCACAGGAATCAAGATGTTCTTTGCCCACAAAGAGGAGATCGAGCCTGAGAGAAACGTTCTTATTCGCATTTTTAAGAAGTTTATGCCCGTTTCAGGCAAGCTCGACGGCAAGAATTTCTTTTCGAAGATCGACGGCAAATGGCACGCAACGCCACTCTTCATCGCGCTTTTGTTTTTAGAAGCGACGGACATCATCTTCGCCGTGGACAGCGTTCCTGCAATCTTTGCGATCACCGCCGAACCAATGATCGTATTTACGTCAAACATCTTCGCCATCCTCGGCCTGCGGTCGATGTACTTCATGCTCGCGGGCGTGATCGACAAATTCTACTTGCTAAAATACGGCCTCGCCGTTGTGCTCGTTTTCGTCGGTCTGAAAATGGTCTGGCTAAACGACGCCTTTGGCGGCAAGTTCCCGATCTCGTATTCGCTCGGATTCATCGTTGGCGTGATTTTGCTTTCGGTAATTCTGTCGCTTATCTTCCCGCAGAAAGTCAGTAAGACAGAGGTTGCAAGCTAAATTCTAATCCTCTTAAATTCACAGGCACGGAATCTTTTTTGAAACCGTGCCTATTTTGCGCGCGTCTTTTCTGTGACAAACAGTTTTGAGGTAAATGTCATGAGTAAGAAGTTTACAGACGAAAACATTGACCAGTTGTTGCAAACACTCGTGAATGACGCGGCTTTGGATGACGCGAAAATCGATGGAATCGCCGATTCGCCGCAGCTTTGGTGGGGTGTTCAGCGAAAGATAAAGGCTGATGAAAAACCGCTTTCGATCTGGCAAGCGGGCTTTTTCCGTCGTTGGCTGATGCTCGCGGCACCTTTGACTGTCGCTGTGCTGCTAATAGTCGCTTTCTTTGCTTTAAAACCCGCGGAGAAAACTGTCGAACAAGTTTTGACATCGCCGCCGCAAAATTCGACTGAGACTATAATTTCAAACTCAGAGGACAAATCGGATGAGTCCGATTCACCGGAAATCGCCGTCACCAAGTCTTTTGAAACCCAAAAGAAACCGGCGAATTCAGTGAAAACCTCAGCTACTGAAAAGAAGAACACCAGGCCTCGACAACCAAAGACCACAGCAGCCGTCGCAAAATCTGAATCTGCGGAGATAAAATCCGAGTTCATCGCCCTTTCCTACGCGCGAAATCCTGACAGCGGTCAGATCGTTCGCGTGAAGGTGCCAAGCTCGATGATGGTGTCGCTCGGCTTGGTCGGTTCGGTTGAAAAACCGACCAACCTCGTCAACGCCGAAATACTCATTGGCGATGACGGAATGACCCACGCTATCAGATTTATTCGCTGATGTTTAAGCGAGTGGAGTGAATTATGTTTATTAAGTATTTATCAAGTATTTTCGCAATCATCCTGATAACGTCTGGCGTTTTGTCGCAACGTCCGCCCAGACGGGCTGGAATGCCGATGCCGGGCCTTGGACCGCCGCCGAGACACGATTGGGTGAAGGACTTTGACGTCAATAAGGACGGCAAGATCGATTCGACCGAATTTCAGTCGGCAATCGATGCGTCGTTTGCCGAATTTGATAAGAACGCCAACGGTACAATCGAATCCACTGAAATACAGCGCCCGCCTCGAGACGGCGGACCTATCCCACCGATGGCACCTGGCGTTAGGCCGCAAGGGCCACCAATGGGAGCACCGATAGGACCGCCGCCGGGGCCAAAGACTATGCCCGAAGGCAAAAGGATTTTGCCGCCGTTCTTTTTTGCCGATCGGGTCGCTGATAGCGTTGTTACCAGCAAAACCGAATTTGAGAAAGTCGTCCGCGGTGTTTTTAACGAAATGGACAAGAACGGCGACGGTTTTATTACGCAAGAAGAATCGCGTCCGCCGCGACGGCCAGGCGACGGTCAAAAAGGTCCGGGCGGGCCGCCAAATGCACGGTTCATCGCAGCCGAGCTCCGCTTTGGAGACAAGTTGATTGCCGGCCAACCTTTCTCTGCGGAAGTCGTTATCGAGGAAACGCGGCGCTTGTTCGACGGTTCGACGGTAACAAAGCAGCGACGCGGTGCGATCTATCGCGATGGTGAAGGCCGCACTCGCCGCGAACAGCCGCTTGAAACGGTTGGCGGCTTCAATATCGTTGGAAGCGACAACAAACCGCTCAGCCTTGTCTTTATTAACGATTTCGTAGCAAAGACGCAGACCTTTCTGGATTTAAGCAGTAAAGTCGCCAGGACACACCGGCTCGGCAGCCAAGCAACGCCGTTTGAAAAACGCCAGCCTGACGATGCAAAGACCGAATCACTCGGTATAAAGACAATCGAGGGTGTTAAGGTCGAAGGTACAAAGACGACGTTCGAGATTCCGATCGGCCATATCGGCAACGACAAACCGATTGCGGTTGTTACTGAAAGCTGGTTTTCGCCAGAGCTTGGCGTCACGGTTATGTCGCGCCACGTTGATCCGGTCTCGGGCGAACACATCTTTAAACTCGTGAATCTCAGACGCGGTGAGCCGTCGGCGGAACTTTTCAAGGTGCCCGCTGGTTTTCGGATCGAAAGCAGCAATCCGCGAAACGAGCCTAAAAAAGACGAGAAGTAATTTGTCCCAGACGCGATTTTATAGACAATGTTCGATGAGGTCCTAAAGATCAACTTGCAACGCGAAACTCAATTTCCGGCGATAGAGTTTACGGACGGCCCGCCGCTGTCTGATGCAAAGCTCGTCGACAATGTGCTTGCCGGTGACGAGGCGTCGTTTGCCGAGATCTTTGAGAGATACAAAAAGCATGTGACGCGTGTCGTTGGGCGTTGTTTTCGGGACCGCAGCGAGATCGAGGAGCACGTTCAGCAGGCATTTGCGAAAACATATTTTTCTCTGAAGAATTTTCGCGGGCTTCAAGAGAATTCGCTTGCGGCATGGATAACAAGGATCACCGTCAATGTCTGCTATGACGAGTTCCGTCGCCGCCAGCGTCGCAGTCAGAGGCTTTTTACAGAGATGACGACGGAAGAAAGCGAGTATGTCGAATCAATCGTTGACAACCGCGCCGCCACGCCCGAGGACATGCTTCTTAACGCTGAACTTGCGGACAGAATTCTTTCGGGCGTCGATGCAAAAGATCGCGTGGCTCTTACGCTGGTTTATTCGCAGGACTATTCACTCGACGAAGCGGCAACCGTGCTAGGGATCACGACGAGCAACTTAAAGTCACGGCTTTTCAGATGCCGCAATCATATTAAAAAACGCTTTTCGCACTTATTTTGAACAATACCCTCGGAGGGAAAATGAGGAATATAAAACTCGCAGTTATCGTTGTGTTCGTATTTGCAGCAGGCGGTGTTTGGCTGTCGCGATCAAATCCTGTAACAGGTCAAGGCGGCGGAACGTCGCTGGCCGCACCGACCAGCGTCATCGCGACCGACGACATTTACAACAACAAAGTCGGCGTTCATTGGGACACCATTCGCGGCGCAACCTCTTATCGCATTTTTCGAAATACGACCAACACTGCGACCGGTGCGACCGATCTCGGCACGACGGCAACTCCGTTCTTTTTTGATGCGACGGCGACGCCGGGTCAGACGTTCTTTTACTTCGTCCGCGCCGAAAACGGCACAGCACAGAGTTCGATGAGTGTTTCGGATCAGGGCGTTCGTTCGACGGCAGTTCAAGCCGGGCCTGTGCCGCCGCTTGAACCGCCGCCGCCAGCTCCACCGGCAAACCCGTTGACCGCGACAAAAGCCTATCTTGGCAAAGTTCTGTTTTGGGACGAGCAAATGTCGTCGACTCGAACGGTTTCGTGCGGCACTTGCCATATTGCTGGAGCAGGCGGGGCAGACCCGCGGCCGGCATTAAATCCGGGACCTGACAGTACTTTCGGTTCGGCGGACGATATAGGCGGGACGTTGGGAGTTCCCTCGACCAATCTCGACGGCACTTATTTGAATCACGCAACATACGGTCTCAGCGATCAGGTAACGGGACGAAATTCGAATTCCACCGTGAACGCCGTTTATTCTCCGTTGCTTTTCTGGGACGGCCGAGCAACAGGCACTTTTCGTGACCCGATAACAAACAACATAGTTATCAACGCAGGCGGAGCGCTTGAGAGTCAGGCCGCGGGGCCGCCGACTTCAGACGTCGAAATGGCTCACGCTGGACGAAATTGGAACGACGTCGCCGCTCGGATGGCTGCGTCCAAACCGCTCGCCGTGTCGCCTAGCGTTCCAGCTCCACTTTCAACTTGGATCAACGGCCGCACGTATCCAGAGCTTTTTCAGGAAGCATTCGGAACGCCTGACGTAACGCCCGCTCGAATTGCCCTTGCAATCGGCACATATGAGCGAACGTTGTTTAGCGACCAGTCAGCGTTCGATCTAGCGGTCGCAGGCATTACGCCTTTGAATGCGGCGGCTCAACGCGGTCGCGGCGTATTCAACGCAAGCAGTTGCAACGTCTGTCATGCCGGAACTCTCTTTACTGATAACTCTTTTCGCGATATTGGCGTAAGGCCGTCGAACGAAGACACAGGGCGGTTCCAGGTGACCGCGAACCCGATTAACATTGGTCAATTTCGCGTCCCGAGTCTGCGAAATGTTAGCCTCAGACGGCGGTTTTTCCACAACGGTCGTTTTACAACTTTGAATGAAGTCGTTGCGTTCTACAATCGTGGCGGCGACTTTCCAAACAACCCAAATGTTCCCAACAACCTCATTCGTCCGCTCGGTTTAGGTCAAAATCAACAAAACGACCTCGTCGCATTTTTGCAGGCACTGACCGATCCGCGAGTCACTTCTGAGGGCGGTCAATTCACGCGACCCACACTCTACATGGAATCGAATCGCGTTCCGCAGATCACCGGAACAGGACGGGCGGGCTCGGGAGCGGCGACGCCACTGATCAGAGCCATTTCGCCGCCGATCGCGGGTAACCCCAATTTCACGGTTTCGGTGAACAACGCCCTCGGCAATGCAAACGCTGTGTTAGTGATCGATTCGGTCGACCCTGGCGTTGGCACGTCGATTCCGGCAAACGGCTCGTTCGCTCGCATGACGACAACTACCCAAAACACCGGTGCCGCCAACGGCTGGGCATCGCTCACGATGCCGATCCAGACAACTTCAATCGTCGTCGGGCAAACATTCTTTGCACGCTGGTATATTCAAGACGCCGCAGCAGCGAACGGGTTTTCGGTCTCGCAAGCTGCGAGATTTACTGTATTCGGCGAAGCGACTGCAGTTAACCGACCTGCATTTGTCGATTTCGACGGCGACAGAAAGACGGACATTTCGATTTGGCGTCCGTCGAATGGCCAATGGTGGCTGTCGCGAAGCTCCAACAATCAAACGAATGTGTTTCAGTTTGGTAACGGCACGGATAACATCGTTCCGGCAGATTTCACGGGCGACGGTAAAACCGACATCGCAGTTTGGCGGCCGGCAACGGGTGAATGGTTCGTGTTGCGCAGCGAAGATAACAGCTTTTTCTCATTTCCGTTCGGACAAAGCGGTGACATCCCGGCGCCGGGCGATTTTGACAACGATGGCAGAGCGGACGCGACCGTTTTCAGACCGTCAAACGGAACATGGTTTATCCAACGCAGCACCCAAGGAACCATCATTCAGCAATTCGGCGCAAATGGCGACGTGCCGCAAACCGGCGATTACGACGGAGACGGCAGAGCCGACACCGCGATTTTCAGACCGTCGAACGGCCAGTGGTGGATAAATCGTTCGACCGCAGGCATCGTTGCCGGCGAGTTTGGCACATCGACCGACAAACCGGTCGCCCAAGATTTCACAGGCGACGGCAAAACTGACATTGCATTCTGGCGGCCATCGAGCGGCGAGTGGTTTGTTCTGCGAAGCGAAGATTCGAGCTATTTCGCGTTTCCGTTTGGACTCGCAGGCGACATTCCGGCACCGGGTGATTACGATGGAGACGGCAGATCGGATGCAGCGGTCTTTCGGCCATCGAACGGAACTTGGTTCGCGAATCGCTCAACGCAGGGTACTTTGATAGCTACATTTGGCGCGAACGGCGATAAACCCGTTCCTAACGCTTATACCCCATAGGATGTTTATAGGCTCACTGATTGCCGGGCGCATAGACGCCCGGCTATGTTTTTGCGAAGGATTTGTAGAGTGCAAACCACTCGTCGAGCGTGAGTGTTTCGGCACGGCGTCTTGAATCGATATTTGTTTTTTCTAAAACCGTTGCGACGTCGCCGCGAATGTGTTTGAGATTGTTCGTGATGGTCTTACGCTTTTGCGCAAAGGCTGCGGAGATTAGTTCTTTGAACCGTGGCTCATCGCCAGCTGACTTGGGTTTCGGCGTGAGCATGACGACCGAACTCCACACTTTCGGCTCCGGAAAAAACGCAGTGGGCGGCACATCGAAAAGATTAGTTACTTCGAACGCAGCCTCGGTAATCACTGTTAAAAACCCGCGTTCGCTATTACCGGGCAACGCTGTAACTCGCTTCGCAACTTCACGTTGCAGCATCAAAACGATATTCGAAAAAACCTGCCGCTCGGCCGAGAGTTTTTGCAAGATCGCTGTCGAAATGTAATACGGAAGGTTGCCGACGAGCTTAATCGAATGCGGATTGCGGAATGCGGAATGCGGATTCGCACTTTGAATCTCGACCTCAAAATCCACAGCGAGAACATCTGCCTCGATCACGGAGAACTTGTTTTCGCGAGCGAATTGATTGCGCAATTTCGGGACGAGTTCGCTATCGATCTCGATTGCGACAACGTTTGCATTGCTTTGAACTAACTTTTTTGTCAACGCTCCTTCGCCCGCCCCGATCTCGACAACCGTCTCGTCATCTCTAAGATCAAGCGATTCGACGATGCGATCGATGACAGCTTCGTCACGCAAAAAATTCTGCCCAAGCGATTTTTTTGGCCGCGTCATTTTATTGCAGGATAACCGGTGATCTCGATGTCGTCGCCGTGAGTATGAACTGAAACGTCTCTCAGTTTAATAGCGTCGGCGAGTGTATCAGCACCTGCTCCGCCAACTGCATTCGGAGCCTCTCGGCCGCCGATAATAAGCGGCGTGGCGATAAAGGTCACCTTGTCGACCAGCCGTGCGTCGCAAAATGAACCGCCAATCTCGCTGCCGCCCTCGACGAGGACGCTCTGAATATCACGACTCATTAGTTCCGCCAAAACGCCGTTCAAGTCGCGGCCGCCCGACGGCGTTTCGATGACCTCGACACCAACGGCTCGCAGCACTGTAATTTTCTCCTGATCGCGGCTGTTTGAAAAGATGAGCGTTGGCGTATCAGCCGCGGTCGCGGCCAACGTTGAGTCAGGCGGCGTGCGAAGCTGATTATCGAGAACGATACGAACAAGCGGGCGACGACGCGGCCTACCGCTGCGATCTGTCAGCTTTGGGTTGTCGACAACGGCCGTGTTGCCGCCAACGAGAATTGCGTCGTATTCGTGTCGAAGCTCCTGCACGCGGGCGCGTCCGCCGGCACCGGAGATGGCAGCCGAAACGCTATTGTCGATCGAAATTCGGCCGTCAATCGACATCGCGAGTTTGAGATGAACAAACGGCCGCGTCTTTTTGTGCCAGCAGATAAACTTTTCGTTTAGTTTTGCAGCCTCGGCCGCGAGAATTCCGGTGACGACATCGATGCCGGCTTGTCTTAACTTTTCAAAACCACGGCCCGAAACCAATGGATTCGGATCTTCAATCGGACAAACAACTCGTTTAATATCAGCGTTTATGAGGGCTTCGGTACACGGCGGCGTCTTGCCTTGATGATCGTGCGGTTCGAGCGAAATATACGCCGTCCCGCCTTTCGCACGCTCGCCAGCCTGCTCGAGCGCGATCACCTCGGCGTGAGTGACATTGTCGTAGATGTAGGTTCCTTCACCGACAACCTGGCCCTCGGCGGAGACGATCACGCAGCCGACGAGCGGATTTGGAGAAACAAGGCCGATTCCTTTAGCAGCTAAGTCTATCGCGCGTTCTGAAAATAATTTATCCAATTGCTTCAACGCTAATTTTTGTTCTTGAGATTCGTCATGATGGGAGTACCGAGATATTGACGATCTACACTCATTCTAGAATCGCTCGTTTCTTTCGTTCTCGAACAGGTACCCGCAGTGAGCTCTGTTTCGCCACCAGCGTAAACCAAATACTCTTTGCCTTTTTGGAAAGAAATCACGCAAATCCAATAAGGACCAAAGGATACTCGAAGTCGCTTTGTCTTTCCGTTCCAGTTTTCGCTCACATCAAATATAGCTTTGTAACCTCGGTTTTTTCGATCTTTGATGATTTTTACGACTCGTCCGACAAAGACAGAATCTGAACCTTCCTTCTCCGAGTCAACTAACTCTTTATCAGATTTACCTCTGGGCGTCGCGCAAGTGCATGCATAAACAGCTGACGATAAAAATAGGAATAGAATCAAACAAAGAATCGACTTATACATTGAGGTTCTCCTTCAATTAAACAAACCGTTCACGTAGCTTTCCGGATCAAAAACCATCAGATCATCGACCTGCTCGCCGATGCCGACGTAGCGAATTGGTAAATTTAATTCTTTTGCGATGGCGACGGCGATGCCGCCTTTCGCCGTGCCGTCGAGCTTGGTTAAGACGATGCCGGTGACGTTGGCGGACTTCATAAACTGACGCGCTTGTTCGAGGCCGTTTTGCCCTGTTACAGCATCGATCACGAGCAAAGTTTCGTGCGGTGCGTCGGTGACTTCGCGTGCGGCGATGCGTTTCATCTTTTCAAGCTCGGCCATCAGATTCGCTTTGTTGTGCAAGCGCCCGGCGGTATCGACGATCAACACGTCCGACTCGCGTGCTTTCGCGGCCGCAAGTGCGTCGAACAAAACCGCAGCCGGATCGGTTCCCTGCTTTTGCTGAATGATCTGCACGCCGGCACGTGTCGCCCATATCTCAAGTTGATCGCTCGCGGCCGCGCGAAACGTGTCGGCCGCGCAGATAAGAACGTCGTTGCCTTCGTTCTTTATGCGCTGCGCAAGCTTGCCAATCGTCGTCGTTTTGCCTACGCCGTTTACGCCAACAACCATCAGAACGTAAGGTTTTATCGACGCGTCGATGGTGCGTTCGTCGGCGACGCCGCGCTCTTCGCTGTGATGCAGAATACCGAGCAGCTTGTTCTTCATCGCGGCTTTTAACGCGGCGAGGTCGTTTATTTCAGCTCGCGAGACGCCGCGTCGAATCGTGTCAAGCACCTGTAACGTCGTCGCAACGCCGATGTCGGTCGAGATGAGCATCTCTTCGAGCTCGTCGAGAAGAGCGTCGTCGATCTGTTTACGTCCCTCGAAAATCGTGTCGAGACGCGTGTTGATCGAATCACGCGTCTTCTCTATCGCACGCGAAAAACGCACGCCGATCTCGCGCTCGACGGCCGCTTCCTGAGCTTTTAGCTCCTCGACAGACTTATCGAGGCCGAGCACCGAGCTCGAAAACTTGTCTTCCTTGTTCCTACGCCAAAACGCCATAAAATCACGGGCTATCGCAAACTAAAGAGTATAAAAAAATATCGCACGCTTGGGAAACGTACGATATTCACTAACTAAATATGAAGTTTATCAGCTTTGGTACAACTTCAAACGGTCGGACGCTTTGTACATCGCAAACCCGAGCACGCACGAGAATACGACCGAGAAGTAAAATCCAAACAGGCTGCCGATAAATTTTGCAGGCAGATTGCCGACGCCGGACATGTCGAACGCGATCAGCGCCGCTGACACGACTCCGCCGATAATGCCCGCTACGATGATAATCAATAGACTCATGAACAAAATTTTTACGTAATCAAAGCCGAGCCGTTTTATCGTATCAAGGCCAACGAATGGATTTAACGTCGCGCCAAACGAACGCGTGTAACCCGCGACGGCACAGGCAGCCGGAAAATAAAATAAACCCCACAACAGAAAGACGCCGCCGAGCAGCAGGAACATCACGCCGTAGCCGAGAATTTTCGAGATCATTGCTTCGCGTTCCTTTGCAACGGTTTCGGGCGTTTTGCCGACAACTGATTCGAGTTGCGCTTTGCGATGCTGGTTGATCAAATCGTTTGCCTCGGCGACCATCGCTTCGGTGTCCTGATTGTATGCGTTTGCATCGGCCACGGCTGAACGCTCCGACAGATTTGCGTCCGGAACCTCGCCCGACTCTAACGCCTCGACACGCCGCTGCTGTTGATTAGCATCCTTGTTGAGAATCTCGCGGACACGTTCGCTCTGCTTTGCAGCGTTTGCAATGAGCGGCACGTCGGGTCGCGCAATTCTCGCCGCGTCGGATTGAATGCCGTTCATCTCGCTGCTGACCGTGTTCAATAAAAAGAAAGCGGTAATGAAAATAAGCACGAGCAGCGGTCCGAACGACGATACATAAACCCCGATGCTCAGAAAGAACGGATGAACAACGTCGTCCCACACCGAAAAATCTTCGAAGCTCGGCATAAAATTCTCGCCGATCTTCCCTTGCGAAAAATTTTCGACGGTGTTTGCCAGCACGCCGAACGTCAGCATGTTTGCGAGTAAATAACAGACGATCGCGGCCGCGAACATAAAGATGCCGCCTAACACACCGGCCGACTGACCGAGCGAAAACATTGCGAACATCACCGCACCAAAGATCAAGCTCGTCGTAAATTTGAATGGATAGGCTAGTGCTTCGAAAAAGTCGCCGAAGCCGAAACCTTCGCTCGTCGCGCGATGTCTGATGGTAGATTCGACGCGTTTCTGGGCGACTTGAGCATTCGATCTGCACAATGCGCCGCATGACGGACATATCTTCACTGTGCCGCCGTAAGATTTTGGGCACGCTTTGCAGAATGAGTTAGAGCACGATTCACAAACGTAAGCCGCGGGCGTGTCGGCGTGGATTGAACAGACGTCGGATGGCGTAATTGTTTGCTTGTTGGTGGCATCATTCGGAACGCCAACTTGCGTGTATCGCCCTTGCTCACGCGCGGGCTTTAGCAAAGTCTCGGTAGCATTGACTGTCGGCGCAAGTTCGAGAATATCTTCCGATTCTTGCTGAACAGTTACGGGCTGACTTACAGTAACGACGGGCATTATCGGCTGGCCGGCGTCCTTTGCGTTGAAAAATTTTATGAGTGTCGGAACTTTGCCTGCCTCGATCCAACGCAGATTACCCTTTCGCACTTTGTCTTCGCGGATCAGCGAGCCTTCGGCGATCCACGCCGTCATCTCGTCAAAACTCGTATCGTAAACTTTTCCGGCAGCCTCGACCTGCCACATTTCTTGCACGTTTTCGTTCATGAATTAAACTGTCAGTTCGAGCAGCTCTTCTTCCTCAACGAATTGCTCTTGCGGTTGCGTAGTCGGTTGATTAACAGGAATCGGGCTGGGCTCGGGGGAGTGTTTTTCAAACTTCTCGGCAAACTGTTCCTCAGGCTGCGCGATTGGCTCATTAATAACAATCGCGTCGGCTTCGGCGGCGCGTTTTTCGGCCATTTGGCGAACGATCCCGTTGGCGACTTCGCCGGCATGACAAGCGTCAATCAACGCCTCGACCACATCTGATTGATAACGCGTACCGACAAGCTCGCGAAGCCGTTCGAGTGCCGGTTCGAGTTCCATTCCTTTTTGATAAGGCCGGTCGATTGTCATTGCGTCAAACGTATCCGCAACCGACACGATCTTGCCTTGCAGCGGAATCTGATCGCCGGTCAAGCCTTGCGGATAGCCTTGGCCGTTGACCATTTCGTGGTGCATATACATACCTGGCAGATAATCTTTCATTCCGGGTATCTGCGACATTATCTTGTAACCGCGCTGCGGGTGAGTCTTCATGATCTCAAATTCCGCGTCGGTGAGCGCGGCAGGTTTTTTGAGAATTGCGTCGTCGATGGCGATCTTGCCAACGTCGTGAAGCAGCGCGCTCAAACGCAAGGTCTCAAGCTCTTCGTCGCTCATCGCAAGGCGTCTGCCGATCGCAACCGAGATGCGCGAAACCCGTTCGCTGTGGCCGCGAGTGTATTTATCCTTACCGTCAATAGCGGCAGCGAGAGCCTTAACCGTACCGACAAAAAGTTCGCGGTTCTCCTGAGCGGCCTTCGCAAGTCTTGCGATCTGCTCCTCTATCTTGCCGCCCATGAGATTGAAGGTTTCCGCGAGCGTGCCGATCTCCGTGATGTTCTCGGCACCAACACGCGCAGAATAATCCCCGGCCGCAATTTGCTGAGCAGCGCCAGCCAGCTTGAGCAGGGGCGATGTCATCATGCGCGTCAGCAGCAGTCCGCACGCGAGTGCAAAGCCGGCAAACGCTAAGCTGATGATCCAGGTTTGATTTCGCATTTCGCCGACTGAGGCGAGCGCGCGACTTTCGTCCTGCATCGTGATAACGCCGACAAAATAGCCGTCAGCGACGGCGGCGGTGGAATACGCGCCTATCATTTCGTAATTACGATCCTCAAAGTTAGCGGTAAAGGGCACGAGTGCAGATTGCACTTGCAAACCGGACTCGAGCCATTCCTGAACGATCTTGAGATCGCCCATCTTCTTTCTCGACGACGCGACCGACGAATCCGGATGAAAGATCGTCTGCCCGGTTTGATCGACGACAAAGACTATCGGCAGACCGGCGCTCCACAATTCGGATTCTTTAGCGGCACTAATGCCGACGACATTTTGAGAAATACTTTGCAGTGATGCAATCGCGACGACGTCAGCGACTTTTACTCCGTCAATATTAACGCCTGACGCAAACGCCATAACCGAGTGGCCGCTCGTTTCGATGCGACGCGGGTCGCCGATAACGACTTTCGCTTTCGAAGGGTTGGCTGACAATTCAGCTGCGATGCCGTCAACATCTGCGCGAGTCAACGCCTCGGCACGAAAGACAGACAGCGAATCGGCGCCAGAAGGTTTGACGTAAAGAGCAAGAAGATCGGGATTTTCGCGAAGCAACGAGCCAAGTCGTGATTCAGTCTGCGGTGAAGAAATAATCGCGGGATCGCCTGCCAGCTCGAGCGCCGCAGTCAAACTCGACACGACGGCCGAGTTGCGCCGCCCAAACATTTCGATCGAGCGCGCCTTTTCTTGCACAAGCTGTATCTGATAACGATTCTCGGCCGAACGCAGCTCACGTCCGCTCTTGTCCGACAACAGCCAGCCGGTCAACACCAGCGGCACAAGGCCGACGAGCAAAAGCGTGGCGACAACAAATACAATAAGACTGACTTTTCGGTTGATTGTAGGCATTTCGAGGGGAAGCCGTGGGGGCTAAGACACAATAATTTTACTTGATGAAATAATCTAGGTCAACAAGTTTTAACGGAAAAAGAGGCTCAGATTAGAGCCTCCTCGTTCGAAAAATTGTGGTACACCCGGCATGATTCGAACATGCGACCCCTTGATTCGTAGTCAAGTACTCTATCCAGCTGAGCTACGGGTGCGAAAATTAAATTGAGAATTCAGAATGGAAAATCCGTCTCAAACTCGAACAAACATTATCCACTTTCAATTCTCAATTTTCAATTCTCAATTCTCAATTCACTTTGCAAAGTAGCCTTGTCGGGTGCGCGAGATCAAGTCGGGGTTTCGGACATCAATGCGGATGGCGCGCCATTTGCCGTCACGTTTAGTGTTGTCCGGCTGGTATTCGATGGTGTAAAGCGTGCGAAGATCGGCGGCGACTTGCGCGTATAGACGTCCCATTTCTTCGAGACGATTGATGGTGTTTAGCTGTCCGCCGGTGCGATTCGCAACGATCTGTAGTCTGGCACGTGCCGCCCGAAACATCGCGATCTGCCGATTTGTCGGGTCGGCAAGCCTATCCGGATCGCCTGTCGGTAATGCGAGCGGATAGATCGTCACGCCCTGTGCGTCGGAGCGGTTGAGGATGCGATTGAGGATGTCGTTTGTCTCGGGCTTTAGCGTCGTCAGGACTTTGTCGTCGGTGACGGGTGCGAGGATCGCACGATCCTGATCTTTTATCGCGGTATCGACGCCGTCGGTGAGGACGATAATGGCTTTGCGGCGGCTTTTTTCTTTCGAGAGCTTTTCGAGCGCAAATTCAAGGGCCTTGTATAGATAAGTTTTGCCCCGGCCGTTCGAGACGTCGATAGAATGCGCGATCGTCGAGCGGTCGCTTGTAAAATCGTTTCGCAAATTTATCTTATCGTAAAATTCAACAACGGCGACGCGATCACTCGGTGAAAGAGCATCAATAAAGCGAAATGCCGATTGCTTCAAGACCTGCCGAAACCCAAGCGTCGAACCGCTCATGTCGAGCATTATCACGACGCTGAACGGCGCGGCGCTCGGTTCGAACCGCGAAATTTGCTGCTTGACGCCGTCTTCGTAAATTTCAAAACTTCCCTGCACGAGATCGGTGATCGGACGCCCACGTTTGTCGACCACGCCGACATTGAGCCTCACAATTGACGAATCGACTCGGATCGGATCGTCATCCTGCGCGGCGACGCCAATAAATGCTGTCATCAAGATCGTGAAAAGGAACAAAACCTTCAAAAAGTTCATAGTGAAATGTTAGCAATTTGACGCCGCTTGGCGAAATGCGGTTGCATGGCCTATTTGCAGCGTTTGCCTTAACAGATCGCAGTTTATGGGTTATACTCACATTTTCAGCGACACCATGTTCTTCCGACCGAAATTTTGTGCGAATTGCGGGGAAAAGATAGAGCGTGTCGATTGGCGGCTGTTGACGAGCCGGCGGTTTTGTCAGGTTTGTGAGTCGGAATTTAAGGGGCAGGATTTGATACCGCGTGCGATAGTTGGAATTGGTGTGATCGCCGGCGTATTTGGGTTTGGGAGTTATTTGAAAAGCGGTTCGGCGACCGAGAACCGAGTTGCGAAGTCACAGCCACCGGTCGTTGCGGCGTCGTCGACGACGACGACGAGCATTCGTTCAAATACGACAGAAGCAGCTAACTCAGCATCGCAGCCGAAAACCGCCGCGGCCTTACCGCTTGTCGCTCAGCCACCGAAGGCAAAACCCGAAACGCAAGAGTCGCAATATTTCTGTGGTGCAGAGACGAAGAAAGGAACTCCTTGCTCGCGGCGGTTTTCGGCTGCGATGCTGAGTTAGCTGCTTCTGTCGTATTTGAACGAATGCTCGTCGTCGTC
>JBAUGW010000087.1:0-12630 GCA_049679945.1 Pyrinomonadaceae bacterium
CGGCTCGGTCGTGCGAATAAAAATGTCGTAACCGCCGTGCCCGGTGTCGAGGCCAAAGTCGGTGAACATCCGCGTCAGCTCGCCCGAAATGTAATCTACTTGCTCCTTCGGTGTGCGGCCTTCTTTCTCGGCCGCGCGTTGAATGTTGATGCCGTGTTCGTCAGTTCCGGTGAGAAAATATGTGTCAAATCCACGCTGCCGCTTATAACGCGCAACTGTATCCGCCACAATCGTCGTGTACAGATGACCCAGATGCGGCAGGCTGTTCGCGTAATAGATCGGAGTTGTTATGTAAAAAGTTTCGGCCATCGGCAAAAATAAAAGTGTAGCCTGTGCGACAGATTTTATCCACACGCTGCACTTTACAGTTTTTTAGTAAGTTACTATTTTTGAAATCTCTTCTTATCCGCCGCCGCAAACTCATCCGTGTCTTTATATCTCGGCATCGCCCGCGAATTTGCTATCTTCATCGCAATGGCGAGACCAAGCTCGGCGTTTTGAATCATCGCCTCGGTGCTCCACCAGCTTTTGTACTCGTCCGAAGGCTGGTGATAGTACTTTGCCGTGTAATCTCGGAAGAATGTAAGAGCTTCGCCACTCAAAGGCGTTACAAAATCATCACCGTGACGAAGCGAGACAGCCGGAACGCCGACCTTCGCAAACGGAAAATGATCGGAGCGGAAGAAAAAGCCTTGCTCGGGACGCGTATCGCCCTCGAGCGTGAGATTACGTTCCTTTGCGACTTCGCCGACAATCGCGTCGAGCGACGAACGCTCGGCCCCGAGACCGGCAAAATCTCTCGCTTTGCCAAAGAAATTCACGCCGTCGATATTGACGTTCCCCGCAGTTTTGTTTAGCGGAACGAGCGGAAACCGTGAGTAATATTCCGCTCCGAGCAAGCCTTGCTCTTCAGCCGTCGGAAATAAAAACAGGAACGAGCGTTTTGGCCGCTGCTTTTTCGGCGTCTTTGCCAGAATGTCGGCGATGCCGAGTATCGCCGCCACGCCTGAAGCGTTGTCATAAGCACCGTTATAAATCTTGTCGCCGCGAGCGTCAGCCTCGCCAACGCCGAGATGATCCCAGTGACCGCTGAAAACGACAAATTCTTTTTTCAACTTCGAGTCGCTGCCCTCGATCTTGCCGACCACATTCGGTGAATCAAACGTCTTCATCTCGCTGTTGAGATTGAGTTTGACCTTCAAACCTGTCTTTACCGGATTGAAGTCGCGCGATTTTGCGGCTTCGCGCAGCTTATTAATGTCGAGATTTGCTTGTTTGAGAATTTTGCTTGACGCATCGTATGTCGCCCACGCCCGATATTGCAGAAAAGGTGTTTTGTCGGCTGGGACGCGTGCGATCTCGTATCGCCAGTTGCCGTTCGACGTGCGAACGACGTTCCAGCCGTAGCCCGCGGATTCAGTTGTGTGGACGAGTATCACGCCAGCGGCGCCGCGACGAGCAGCTTCCTCGTACTTGTATGTCCAACGGCCGTTATATGTCAGCGCCTTGCCGCCGAACAAGTTCGGCTCGGCCCCGGTCGCAGGTGGATCGTTGACAAGGATCATCAACACTTTGCCTTTATAGTCGTCCGCCGGGCCTTTGTAGTCGTTCCACTTATAAAGCGAGGATTCGATGCCGTAGCCCACGAACACAAGTTCGGCACAGACGGCGACGTTCGCCGTCTGTGCTCCCGTCGTAGATACAAAGTCGTCACCGAACTTGTAAGACTGGTCACCGACCATCAGCTTTGTATTCGGATCGGCTTTAACGCCGACGAGCTTTACGTTTTGGAAATAGGTGCCTTTATTCGCAGGCTTTACGCCGCTAGCTTTCATCTGATCGGCGATGTACTGTGCAGCGCGTTTACCGCCCTCGTTCCCGGGGCCGCGGCCCTCGAAATCATCTGCCGAGAGGCGAATGACCCGTTCTCGCATCTTACCGCCGTCGAATTTTGACGCCATATCTTGTGAGAACACGCTTGAAAACGTGAAGGTAACGATAAGGGAAATACTTATTACTTTTTTCATAAACTTATTCCTGCCATTTTCAAGCACCGAAGGTGCATGGTAATCCAGCCAACGGCAACGTCGCTGGAGGTTTGGGAAACGAGCCGCAAGCCGCAACGCGGCGACGTAATCGCGATCTAAACATATTAGACGTTTCCAGCGGCGTTGCCGCTGGCTAAACAACTTTGCTCCTTCGGTGCTTTATCCCTTTATAAGCGACATCGCTTCGGCGCGTGTGCGCGGGTCTTTTCTAAAACCGCCGAGCACGGTCGACGTGATAGTAACCGCTCCGGGCTTTTTCACGCCGCGAAGCGTCATGCATGTGTGTTCGGCCTCGACGACGACCATAACGCCGATCGGCTCTAGATTGTCGAAAAGCGTCTGGGCGATCTGCTGCGTAAGACGTTCCTGAACTTGAAGTCGCTGCGAAAACGTCTCGGCGATGCGCGCCAATTTAGATAAACCGACGATGCGGCCGTTTTTTGGAATATATGCGATGTGGCATTTACCAACGAAAGGCGCGAGGTGATGTTCGCACACCGAAGCGATCGAGATGTCCTTGACGATCACCATCTCGTCGTGACTGTCGCCCGGCAGCGGCACGATGTGCTCGCTCGCATCGATCCACATTCCGGCGGTTAGCTCGGCGTAAAAATCCGCGACGCGCTCAGGCGTTTTCTTCAAACCGTCGCGCGTCGGATCTTCGCCGATGCCCTCAAGCACCAGCCTCACACCGTCGGCGATCTTCTTCAAATCGATCTTTTTCTTAAGCTTTTTAGCCATTTCGATGAATTTAGAGTTTAGCGTCTTTGAGCACGAAATGAAAAGCGATGCACGCTCTCAACCGAACTTTGCGGCCTTTGCGTCTTTGCGGGATAAATAGCTTGTTTCCCGCAAAGCCGCAAAGACATCCCGATTGCCTAACCTTACAATGTGTTTTGCCAATGCCAATATAGGAAGTCTATAATTACCGTTTATTTTAGGGCTAATGACGATCATCGAAATACAAGGCGCTTTGGTTAAGGCGGTCGAAGCTGCGTCGAGCAAACACTTCGGCGTTGTGCCGGACACAATCGCGACCGAGACGCCGCCGAAAACCGAACTCGGCGATGTTGCGTTTCCGGTTGCGTTCGAACTTGCAAAAACGATCAAGCAATCGACCGGTGAAAAGAAGAATCCGCGTGAGATCGCCGAAGTTTTAAAGAGCGAACTCGAATCACTCGACTTTGTCTCACGCGTCGAGGTCGCCGGCGCCGGTTATTTAAATGTATTTCTTGGTCGTACACAGTTTTTAGCAGCGAACTCTGCCGCCGAGCCGCTTCCGCAGGCTGCCTTGTCCGCGTCATCCAATGCGATAAAAGTCTGTGTCGAACACACTTCGGTCAATCCAAACAAAGCCGCGCATATCGGCCACGTCCGCAATTCCGTGCTTGGCGACACTTTTCAACGAATCTTGCGAGCAACGGGCAAACGCGTTGAGGTTCAGAATTACATCGACAACACGGGCGTGCAGGTCGCCGATGTGGTCGTCGGCTTTATGTACCTCGAACACAAGGATCTCACGACTATAAAGGCCCTTGATGCGGAACTCATCGCTGCGGGAAAGAGTTTTGATTACTATTGCTGGGACCTCTACGCGAAAGTCGGACAGGAGTATCAAACAAACGAAGAGCTAAAAGAAAAGCGCGCCGAGGTTCTCCGATTGATCGAGGAAGACGGCAATTCAACTGCCGAACTCGCCGATTTTGTTGCGACGCGCAATGTCCAATGCATTTTAACCACTATGGAGCGGCTGTCGATCCGCTACGATCTGCTGCCGCGCGAGTCCGAAATTCTTCATCTGCATTTTTGGGACAAGGCTTTCGAGGAAATGAAGCGTCTCGGCGTTATCCATTTCGAATCCGACGGCGCGCACAAAGGTTGTTGGGTGATGCCGTTCGAATCGCACGCGGGCAGCGACGAGCACGAAGCCGACAAAATTCTTGTCCGTTCAAACGGAACCGTGACATACACCGGCAAAGACATCGCTTATCAGATGTGGAAGCTCGGCATTCTCGGTCTCGATTTTAATTATCGCCTATTTCACACTTACGTCGACGGCCGCGAAGTTTGGATAACGACCGGGCGGAACGCGGACACTCCTGTCCGCAAAAATCCGTTTGGCGGCGGCGAAACTATCTATAACGTAATCGACACGCGTCAATCCTATACACAAGACGTTGTAAAAAAGGGCGTTGCAGCGATTTCGCCGGAACGCGGTGAGCAGGCGAGCGTTCACCTTGCTTACGAAATGGTCGCGCTTTCGCCGGCGGCAGCGGAAGAACTCGGTTTCAAGCTTTCTGACGAGGATCGCAGTAAAACATTTATCGAAATGAGCGGCCGCAAAGGCCTCGGCGTTAAGGCCGATGATCTGATCGACCGTCTCGAGGCCAATGCTCTTGCCGAAGTCGAATCGCGACACCCCGACGCAAGCGAAGATGAAAAGAAACACATCGCTCACCAGATCGCTGTCGGAGCGCTTCGTTACTTTTTGCTTAAGTTTACGCGGAACACGGTGATCGTTTTTGATTTTAAGGAAGCTCTCTCGTTCGAAGGCGAGACTGGCTGTTTTTGTCAGTACTCGGCGGTTCGGGCGAATTCTATATTTCGCAAACTCGCCAACAAAGACAGTCTAGACGAATGTCGTCGACGCATCACAGATCACGCTGCTGTCGAGACGATCTTTTCGACCGAAATGGGCAACGAAATCTGGTCCATGGCGACCCTCGCTTCGCGACTGGACGAAACCGTCGCACAAGCAGCGTCCGCGAACGAGCCCGCAATTCTAGCGAAATACACGTTTAATCTTGCAAAGGCGTTTAACCTTTTCTATCACAATCACAAAATCATCGCCGAACCCGACGACACAAAACGCGCTGTGCTTGTCGTGGTCGCTGACATGGCGCGTCGATCTTTGACAGCTGCGCTCGACACGCTTGGGATCGAAGTGCCGGGGAAGATGTAATTTGACAACCGCGCGATCTTTTAGTTTTAATGATCTTAGTGAATAGATTTTCGACGATCTCAAACGCAGTAGGCAACAGCAACCTTTGGTGGTGGCAGTTTATGGCGCGTGTAAGATCTCGAGTTAAATAGTTTTCTATTTCAAACTTTTTTCTTTACCCTAACGCCGCTTGAGAAACAAAACTCAGGCGGCGTCTTATTTTTTGTGAGCATGACAGTTAGTCAACCTAAGAACATCGTGACTGTAATTCCGGTCGTCGAAACCTTGCAGGCCGATATGTTGACGCCGCTTGCCGTCTACTTGAAGCTCTCTGCGAACTCACAGAACTCATTCTTGCTCGAATCTGTCGAGGGCGGCACGAGCCTCGCGCGTTATTCATTTATCGGCGCCGATCCGTACAAAATTACAATTGGCGGCAAAGATGAGTTTGAAAACTTGCGAACACACTTCTGCGAGTATATAGCCACGCCAGACGCTGAGCTCCCGTCTTTTATCGGTGGAGCGATCGGTTATCTGAGTTTCGAGTGTTGCGAATGGCTTGAGCCATCACTAAAAACAAATAGTGACGCGGGCGAATGCGGGTTTATGTTTTTCAGATCGATCGTTGCGTTTGACCACGCGCGTCAGTTGGTGAAGATCATCTCATTGGCTATTGGCGACGGAACGAGTAGTCAAAGAAACACCCTCATTGAAGAAGCTAAAGTTCGTAATGCGGAGATTAGAAAAAACCTTGAAAACGATTCGATTGTGCTCCCGACAAACCTCGTTAAAGAAAAGTGCGAAGCTGTCTCAAATTGGAAGCGAGACGATTTTGAATCAGCCGTCGGGTCGATCAAAGACCTCATCAATGCCGGCGAATGTTATCAAGCCGTTCTATCACAATGTTTTACACGTCGCACAGATGCTACGCCGATCGCAATTTATCGCGCGCTTCGCTCGCTAAATCCCTCGCCATATATGTTTCTGCTTCAGTTCGAGCATAAGGCGATCGTCGGAGCTTCGCCTGAGATGTTAGTGCGATGCAAAGGAGATAAACTTGAGTATCGCCCGATAGCGGGAACGCGTCCGCGAGGCAGAACGAGCGAAGAAGACGAATCTCTCGCGGAGGAAATGTGCAACGATAAAAAAGAAATCGCCGAACACATGATGCTTGTCGATCTTGGCCGCAACGACCTCGGACGCATCGCCGAATTCGGCAGCGTGAAAGTCGAGACATTGATGGCGGTCGAAAAATACTCGCACGTGCAGCACCTGGTCAGCTCGCTCACGGCAAAACTTGCGACAGGCAAAGATCGTTTCGACGCTCTCGCCGCGTGCTTTCCTGCGGGGACGGTCTCGGGCGCGCCGAAAGTCCGCGCGATCGAGACAATACGCGACATCGAGCCAACTTCGCGTGGTGTTTATGCCGGCGCGGTCGGTTATTTTGATTACACGGGCAATATGGATACGTGCATTGCGATCCGCACCCTTGTACTCGAAAACGGCGTCGCAAAAATTCAGGCCGGTGCCGGAATTGTCGCTGACTCAGTTCCTGTAAATGAATTCGATGAAACGGTTAACAAGGCGAAAGTGCTGATGCGAGCAGTCGACATCGCGGAGAGCGGTGAATTTTAATTCAATGAACGATCTTCTTTTGCACAAATACAGAAACGAGTTTCGATCGGGCAACGACCTATCGCCCGAGGACTCTGAAGATTTGTTTGGCTCTCTAGTCACGAGCGATGACGTGAAACTCATTGCCGAACTTCTGTTAGCGTGGAACGACAAAGGCACATCCGACGACGAACTCTTTCTCTTTGCCTCGATCATGCGGCGGCGAATGAAACGCATCGATTTGCGCAGTAATTCGTGCGTTGACATTGTCGGCACCGGCGGCAGCGGAGCAAAGACTTTTAATGTTTCGACCGCCGCAGCGCTTGTTATCAGCGGCGCCGGCGTGCCGGTTGCAAAGCACGGCAATCGCGCCGCAACGAGCAAATCCGGCAGCTTCGATTGCTTGTCGCTGCTCGGCGTCAACGCCGACGTTGATCCGAGCATCACGCAGCAATGCTTTGACGAACTTAGAATTTGCTTTATGTTCGCGCCGCGATTTCACGCCCTTTCGTTGACACTCGCTGAGGCGCGTCGCTCGCTTCGGGCGCCGAGCGTTTTCAATAACCTTGGTCCGCTGTGCAATCCGGCATCGGCGCCGCATCAAGTGATCGGTGTTTGGAACACCGACTTAATAGGCAAAACGGCAGGCGCTCTCGCCCGCCTAGGCACAAAACGTTCGTGGATCGTACATGGCGACGGCGGTCTCGACGAGATCGCGCTAATTGGAGAAACGCTAGTTGCCGAGATTTGCGAACAAAGTATTCAGACGTTCACAATTACGGCGAAAGATTTTGGCATTGATTACTTCGCGGGCAATCTATCTAATTGCACCGCTACCGAGAGCGCGAATTTGATCAAAGAGATTCTGAACAACATGCACAAAGGCGAGGACGATGAAAAACTCGCGCTCATCAATGCTGCCGCCGCCATTTACATTGCGACGAGGGCGAGCAGCCTGCGAAGTGCGTATTCGATCGCTGAAGAAAGCCTTCGTTCCGGCGCCGCGATGGAGACGCTGACAAAGCTGGTGGAGTTGACGAAACAATGACCTTTCTCGACAAAATGATTGCCGAAAGGCGCGAAAGGGTAGCTCGCCAACTCCGCGGGTACGATCTTCAAGTGATGCGACAAAAAGCGATACAAGGTCGACGGACGATGGAAGCTCATCGTTTTCGCATAGCTCTTGGCCCCTCTGAACACATAAAGATCATTTCTGAGATCAAACGCGCGTCGCCGTCGAAAGGTGCTATTAAGGACATTATTGACGTCGTCGACGTCGCAAGAGCATATTCGGCCGGCGGTGCGGCGGCGATCTCGGTTCTTACGGAGACAGAATATTTCAAAGGGTCACTCGATGATCTTCGGGAAGTTCGTGCGGCTGTTGAACTGCCGATATTGCGAAAGGATTTTATTGTCGATGAATTTCAGATCTACGAGTCGGCGGCGTTCGGGGCCGATGCAATCTTGCTGATAGTGGCGGCTCTAACCGATGTTGAGTTGAGAAACTTTCTGCTCGTCGCTCGCGACGAGCTAGAAATGGATGTGATCGTCGAAGTGCATAACGCCGCCGAACTTTCACGTGCGGTAAACGTCGGCGCCGACATCATCGGCGTAAACAATCGCGATCTGCATTCGCTAGACGTTTCGCTTCGTCCATCGCGTGATCTCATAAAGCATCGCCCGCCCGAAGCGCTGATGATTGCGGAGAGCGGAATTACAAATCGCAAAGAGATCGATGAACTGCGACATTTAGGTTATGACGCCTTTTTGATCGGCGAAACGTTGATGCGAGCCGACGACATAGTAGGCGAGTTGAAACGACTAAATGGGGTGAAATGACGGCGAAGGTAAAAATCTGCGGGATTACAAATCTCAGCGATGCGATTCATGCGGTCGATTGCGGGGCGGACGCCCTCGGTTTTAATTTCTATCGACAGAGCCAGCGTTTTGTAACTCCCGAATCGGTTCGTGAGATCGTAACAGATTTGCCGCAGAGTGTCGTAAAGATAGGTGTGTTTGTAAACGAAAGAATCGAGCAGATCGCAAAAATTGCCGCCGAAACAAAGCTCGATTACATTCAGCTGCATGGCGAAGAGTCGCCGGAGTTTGTCGATGAGCTTAGGTTGAATTTGGGCCTGCCGATCATTAAGGCGTTTCGCGTTTCGTGCAAACAGGTTGGCGATGAAATCGCCAGGTATCGAGTCGAGGGCGTGTTGCTCGATGCACATTCTACAAAGGATCGCGGCGGAACGGGCGAAACGTTTGATTGGGAGATCGCGAGGATGGTAACAAACATCGTCCCAAAAACTTATCTTGCCGGCGGCCTGTCGGCTGAAAATGTAGCCGATGCAATTAGGATCGTAAAGCCATACGCTGTGGATGCATGTAGTTTGCTCGAGAGCGAACCGGGCAAGAAAGATCGTGACAAGGTTGCGCGCTTTATTACAACGATAAAAGGAACTCTATGAATTTCGAGCCGAATGACAAAGGGTACTGGGGCGAATACGGTGGTCGGTTTGTGCCCGAGACTCTCGTTGCGCCGCTCGACAAATTGACTGAAAGCTATTTAGCTTTGCATGACGATGCGGCGTTTCGCGGCGAACTTGATGATCTTCTGAAAAATTATTCAGGCCGTCCGACGCCACTCTATTTTGCAAAGCGTCTGAGTGAGAAACTTGGTGGAGCGCGGATCTATCTCAAACGCGAGGACCTCAATCACACTGGTGCGCATAAGATTAACAACTGTCTCGGGCAGATTTTGCTCGCACGTAAGATGGGCAAGACTCGCATCATCGCCGAAACCGGTGCAGGGCAACACGGTGTTGGGACCGCGACCGTCTGCGCTCTGTTCGGTCTCGGATGCGTCATTTACATGGGCACTGAAGACATGCGGCGGCAAGAGCTGAATGTTTTTCGAATGCGGCTACTCGGCGCCGAGGTTCGCGGCGTCGATGCTGGCTCGCGCACTCTAAAAGACGCGATCAACGAAGCGATGCGCGATTGGGCTACGAATATTGCGACAACGTATTATCTGCTCGGATCGGCGTTGGGTCCCCATCCGTATCCGCTAATGGTGCGCGATTTTCAAAGCGTCATCGGCCGTGAGGCTCGCGAACAAATCAGCGAAAAAGTAGGTCGTCTGCCTGATGTTCTTGTCGCGTGTGTGGGCGGCGGATCGAACGCCATTGGGTTGTTTCACGCTTTTTTAAGTGATGATGTAAAAATGATTGCCGTCGAAGCCGGCGGCCGCGGTGAGTCACTCGGCGATCACGCTTCACGTTTTATGAACAGCGGCGACGTTGGCGTGCTGCAGGGTACGAAGAGTTACATCTTGCAGGACGAGAACGGTCAGATCGCACGGACGCACTCAGTATCTGCCGGTTTAGATTATGCATCGATCGGCCCCGAACATGCCTTTCTGCATGACGCGGGTCGTGTCGAATACGTCACGGCCTCGGACGACGACGCAGTCACCGCTTTTAAGTTGCTTTCGGAAACCGAGGGTATTATGCCCGCCCTCGAGTCGGCTCACGCGATCGCTCACGTCGCCAAGATCGCACCGGGGATGAGCCGTGACCAGGTAATCATAGTCAATCTCTCAGGTCGTGGCGATAAAGATGTGCACTCAGTGCAGGAGCACTTAGAAAAACGATGAGTCGTATCGCAGCCAGACTGAACGAATCACGAAAACGCGGCGGCGGCTTTATTCCGTTCGTAACGGCAGGCGATCCGGATGCTGAAACGTCGCTGTCGATATGTCTGAAACTGGCGGAACTCGGCGCCGACGTGATCGAACTCGGCATTCCGTTCAGCGATCCGATGGCTGACGGGCCGACGATCCAACGTTCTTCGCAAAGAGCGCTGAATAATGGCGTCACGCTCGAAACTGTGATCGACATAGGACACAGATTAAGACAGCAGTCTGACGTACCACTTGTTTTGTTCAGCTATTTCAATCCGATAATGAGTTTTGGCATTGATAATTTCATTGACGCCGTAGCTGATGCAGACATCGACGGACTTTTGTTGACCGACGTGATTGATGACGAAGCTGCCGAATTATCGGCTCTCCTCGCGGCTAAAAACATTGATCTGATCTCGCTGATCGCACCTACAACTACGGATCAACGACTTAAAACAATTTGCTCAAATGCACGCGCCTTCATTTATGCGGTCTCGCGTGCAGGCGTGACGGGTGCAAGCGAGGCAACAAGTTACGACGCAGAAAAACTCGTGAAACGTGCGAGGCAATTCACAGATTTGCCGATCGCAGTCGGATTCGGGATTTCGACACGTCAACAAATCGAAGAGGTTTGGAAATATGCCGATGCTGTGGTCGTCGGCTCGGCAATCGTTGCCGAAATTGAAAATGCCAAGGTCGACGCCGTAAAACATGTCGAGCGATTTGTCGCTGAGCTGCTTCCTAAGTTTGCAAAAGGCGACGGCGATACTTAAAGTTGTAGTTTTGCTAAAAAAAACGATATAAACACTTATGCTTATCGTGATGAAATCGGACGCCACCTCGTCTGATATTGAACAAGTTCTCCAAACGATCGAGGCACTTGGTTTTCGTGGCCACGCGATGCCGGGCGAAAACCGCACGGCAATCGGCGTTACGGGAAATCCAGGCTCGATCGACCCCGCGCATTTCGAAAATCTGCCCGGCGTCGCCGATGCAATTCGCGTTACTCAGCCGTACAAGCTGATCTCAAAAGACTTACGGCCTGAAAAATCGGTTGTAAAAATCGGCACCGCAACAATCGGCGGCGAAGAACTTGCCGTAATCGCCGGTCCGTGTGCTCTTGAGAATCGCGATCAGGTTTTTACCACTGCCGAAACGGTAGCAAAAAGCGGTGCGAAATTCTTTCGCGGAGGCGCGTTTAAGCCGCGCACTTCACCGTATGCTTTTCAAGGACTTGGCGAAGAAGGTTTGAAGATGCTCGCCGAGGTTCGCGAGCAATTCGGACTCAACATCGTCACTGAAGCTATGGACGAACGCGGTATCGACGCTGTCGTAAAGTACGGCGACTGCATTCAGATCGGCGCGCGTAATATGCAGAATTTTTCGCTGCTAAAATACGCAGGTCAAACTCGCACGCCGATCTTACTAAAACGCGGGCTTTCGGCGACGCTCGATGAGCTGCTGCTCGCCGCCGAATACATAATGGCCGAAGGAAATTACGACGTGATCTTGTGCGAACGCGGCATTCGAACATTCGCCAACCACGCCCGTAACACGCTTGATCTGTCGATAGTTCCGGCTGTTCATCGACTGACCCATTTGCCGATAATTGTCGATCCTTCGCACGGAACCGGACACAATTACATGGTCGCGCCGCTCGCTCGTGCCGGAGTTGCGGTCGGTGCAGACGGCCTTATAATCGAAGTTCACCCGCATCCTGAAGCCGCAATGTGCGATGGCGCACAAGCCCTTACGCTTGCACAATACGTTGAATTGGCAACCCAAATACGTGCTTTGCATGAGCTTTTTACCGAGCCGGCATTGATGTTAGCGGAATCTAATTGATCAGACTTTCAACTAAAAAATCCGTGCGTGCTGGTGGGCAACACGCGCGGACTTTTGTTTGCTCTCGCCTGACGCCTTTTGCCTATTTTGCCAAGCGGAGTCGCATTAAACCGTAAAATTGGACGTAACAACTGACCATCGCGGTCAAAATTAGGAACGTCATCGGCACGAATTTTAGCGATTCGGGCAGGACGATACCGACGCTTCGGCTATACAAGACGCCGAATGTCAGTCCGGCTACGGCTACCAAACTGCGTAGCTTCAACCAACGGCCAAGCGTTGGCCTCGCGCTTTTTGAGGGAAGAAAATACGGCAAGATCAACACCATAGCCATTGTCGTCAGCATTAGCGCCGCATCGATCGAAAACAACTGCACCGCGCGTCCGTATTCCAACGCCAAAAAGAAGAGCACAAAAAGCGTGTCGATCCCAAATCCCGTAAAATCGTAGCCAAATCTAGTGTTATTGTTTATTGTGTTGTTCATTTCGCCTCTCGTGTAG
>JBAUGW010000088.1:0-34493 GCA_049679945.1 Pyrinomonadaceae bacterium
AACTGACGCTATCGAACTCACACGCGAGCTTTCAGACTACGAACGCGTCAAACGCGTTTACCTTCTTCCGCGCGAATTCTCAATCGACAAAGGCGAAATGACGCCCACCTTAAAAATAAAACGCAGCGTCATCGATGAAAAATACGGCGAAGCCATCGACGAGATCTGCGGCTCGTGATCATCAATTATTCAATTTCATATCGGCTAGAATTTTCTGAAAACGCGGCTCGCCACGCAGGTCGTCGAAGTTTCGGTCGGTTCTCAAGATTATCAATAAGCCGTCACGTTGCTCGACGGCTTTTTTGAGGTTTTCCAAGGCCTTTTCTTTATGGCCCAAGGGTGCAAAGGCACGCGCCAAAACGTAGTTCGACACCGGCGTTTTTTCAGCGAGTTCTAATAGTCCGTTGAGTTCTCCTCCGGCTTCTCGTCTCTGTCCGTCCTTTGCATACGAATTGATCAAGGAGCTTGTGAAATAAGGTCCGCCGCTGCCGCGATTGGGAGCGAGTTTTCGGTACTGAGCGATCGCCTCTTTGTGGTCGCCGAGACCGTCGTATGCCCTGCCCATGTACAACACCGCCAACGAAAAATGCGGATCCAATTCTAAAGCCGGCTTCAGTTTTCCAATCGCCTCGGCGTATCTTCCCGCCGCTAAGTACGGTTGAGCGAGCGCCGTATTTGTCGAGATCGATAACGGATCAAGGTTGACCGCTTTTTCGAGTTCGGCGATGCTCTCGTCATATCTGCCCATCGACGACAAAAATTCGCCGTACCATTGATGTGCCGTCGCATAGTTCGGATTAGCGGCGATCGCAAGTCTGAATTCGCTTTGCGCGCCTTCCCAATCCCACTCATACAATTGTTTATACATCGCGAGTGCCGCGTGCGGTTCGGCGAGATTTTTGTCGAGGGTCAGCGCTTTCTCCGCTGCGTTTCTGGCCTTCTGGAAAAAATCATTTTTCGCTGTGTGGCTGAAGAATTGAAGCAAAACGTAGCTGTCTGCCAAACCTGAATACGCGAGCGCGTAATTCTCGTCGAGTGCGATCGCCTGTTCGAACAGCCCGATGCTCTTGCGCAGATCGTCGCCCGTTCGGTTGTTCCAGAAAAAACGTCCCTTGTTGTAGAGCCGATAAGCCTCGATATTTTCCGTGTAGCGGCGTCTGAAGTTTTCGCGCATCTCCGCATTCAATTCCAGCGAAAGAGAAATAGCGACTTTTTCGGAGATCGAATCCTGAAGCGCGAAAATATCCGTGGCGCGTTCGTCAAAATGTTCCGCCCATAGTAATGCTCCGTCGCTTACGCGAAAAAGGCGAACGGAAACGCGGATGCGTCCGCCCGCTTCCTGAATATTTCCTTCGAGAACCGCATCGACATTTATCTCGCGCCCGACCGTTACCGCCTCCGGCGTTGTGGCCGCATAGCGCATCACGCTTTTTGTCTGACGCACAACGATGCTCTTGACGTGGCTCAATTTTGCAATAACCGCGTCAGCCATCCCGATCCCGAGAAGCTGATTGTCTTTGTCCGGCTCGACGTTTTTGAACGGCAAAACCGCGATCGATTTGACCCCTTTTGTCCACGACGGTGAGGAAACCTGCGTTTCCGAGCTGTTCCAGAAATAATAACCGCCGATAAGCAATGCAACTGCCACGATCGCGCCGAACGCAAATAGGAACGGTCTTCGCGTATCCGATCTTTGATCTTCGATTGCTGATCTTTCTTCAAAAGTTTCGGACTCGCTCACCGGCGCTACAAAGCGATACCCTTTTCCCGGTTCAGTGACGATGAATCGATGTTGATCCGGCGTCTCGCCGAGGATTTTTCGCAAAACAGAGATCGTCTGAGTCAGATTCGCATCCTCGACAAAACTGTCGTGCCAGACCGTCTTCATCAACTCGTCTTTTGTTACAAGCTCGCCGCTGTTTTCGACCAACAGCGAAAGCACTTGAAACGCCTTGCTCGTAAGCTGAACAGATTCGCCGTTTCCGAGACGTAAAAGCAGCTTTCTTGCGGGGTCAAGCTGGAAGTCTTCGAACGTGTAAATCGTTTCGGACGGCATATCGGCCACATTTTAGAAAATTTGAGCCTTTCTTTTAGGACATTTTAGCAGGTTCGACGCGATTATCGTGATGTTAATTGGATTTCCCGGCGAAGTGGTGCTGGCAGAGTTCCGACCTGGAAACGCAAGGTAACAATCTAAATTAAGGAGAAAACTATGAAACGCAGAATAACATTATCAATTGCTCTCTCGCTGTGCATCGGTCTATTGGCGCTGATGAGTTCCGACTCGGCGGCATTGGCTCAACAAGCCAAAGTGGTGAAGCCTGATTTGAGTATCAAACAATTTCTCTTCCCGCCCACTAATGACAAGGCACTGCGAGTGCATGTGGTCAATACAGGCCAGGAGCTTTCCAAGGCGTGCCGTCTGGTTTTGACAGTACGGGCGATCAACGGCGTCGCGGTCGGCCGGCGAACTCACGTCAACGTACCAATTCTGGCGGCAGGCGCGGATGACTGGCTTCACATTGACGCCAAGAGCATCCTGCCTAACAACGTTTCGCTACAGTCTACAACCTTCAAGCTCAGCGTCGACGCAACTAAGATCGTCGCCGAGTCGAACGAATCCAACAACGAAGTCTGGCATGGCCTTCTCGCCACAGCGGCAATTGGTCAGGCTATTGGCGGATTTGCCAACGATGGCGACGAATCGGATGCGAAGCCTGAAATTTCTTCAACTCAGCAGCTATCCACCGCGCCGAGCGAACAAAAAAGTTGCGTTAGGGTAAGTGGTAGATGGTCGATATGCGGCAGTACCAATTTCAAGAATAGGTTCGTTGCGGGCGTCGGGATAAGTTTCAACAGGCTCGACCCGAATGGGAAAATTGTCTCGACTCGATATTACAAGGACTGTAGCAAATTGGCCGCTGACAGCACGATTCCCGCAGACATAAGAAAGAAGGCGGCGGAACTTTGCAAACAAAGTTTGCAGTTGGCAGCCGACGAATCAACCGTTAAGTGATTCCTGGTCGCGTTCGACAGGCTCAACGGCCCTATCCGAATAGATCGAACACAACGATTGCCAATCGAAAGGAAGGAAAAAAATGAAACTGAGAAACCTGTTCAAACTAATTGTCGCCAGTATTGTGTTGTGTGGGTTGCTGATGAATACCGCGCCTTTTTCGACGATCCCGACGGTCGAAGCCGGTAACGCCGCAATCGTAGCGGATGAATTTCCGCCCGATATGCCCAACACACCGTTTCCCGAACTCAAGGGTTGTTCGCCAAATCAGGAAGCTTACCTGAAAAAGGCCTGGAGACAGGCGCATTATTACACCTGGCGCGCGGACAAGCTGATGAATTACATAATCTCGCACGACCAATCGCAGCGCGACGATCTGTGGAACAGAGATTTTGTCGAGGGGAACACCATTGTGCCATCGCCACGGAGGTGGTTTGGCGTGTCCAACCGAGACCGCGCGATTAAGGTTCGTGACGCCATTGACAAGGCGCGAAAACGATTTGAGCAAAAGGGAGAGATCGTCAAGGGAATCAGAATCATTCGCTGCGGCCAGGCTATCGCCCCCGCTGCCGACCAACACACGGATGTCTGCCCCGGCTCGAACATTGGAGCCGAAGGACCTCCGGGCGGTTATCACGCTCCTGTCGGAGTCATCGTTACCTGTCCGCCTTTCTGGGATACCGCAAACAACAATTTCCGGTTTCCCGACGAGAGGTTGGATTTGTCCGCTCGCATGCTGACGCACGAGATATTTCACTGGTTGTCGGTTGATGGAAAATACGTCACGGATCTCCACGGAGGACTTCAGGCAAAGGACAAATACTACGGCCAGACCAAATCGCTTTCGCTGGCGGAAGACAAACCCGACTGGGCGACGACGATTTTGTGAACCTCAAAAAACAACTTAACCCGACCCAGCAACTGATAGATTTCGAGAAGTTCAATTCCGCTGATGGCAAGTGGAATTACCTTGGGCTTTGGCACGTCGGAAAATCCGGCGGGCCGCTTCATCAACGGATGACCTTGACCGAACTCTTTGCCAAGAGGAACGAACTGAAGGCCAGTCACACTTTGTTGAAGGTAGAGGAATATTCGGCATTGCCAGCCAGGATCAAGTAAAACCGAGTTGCAAAAACAATTGCGTAAAGAAGAGGTATTCAACATGAAAATATCACGCACGATCATTATGGTTATCGCCATGCTGTTGTCTTCGATGACAGCAGTCGCCCAGTCTGATCCGATCTTTGCGGGGGTCTGGTCACAGAAAGAGGGCGGCGTCGGAGGTATGTTCACGGATCTGAGTTGGGACGAACTGGTGTCAACATGGAAGCAACTTGGCTCGAATCAATACCTCGCCGATGTTGAAGTCTACCGCCGCAACGGAAAGTTCCGTTATGCGGCAGTGTGGCGGGTAGGTACAGGCAATGGAGCTCTCTTCCTTATGGAATGGGAAGACTTTGTAAAACAAAGGACGGAACTCTCGGAGACACAGGAGCTCATCGACATCGAGGTCATCAATACCAATGGTACCCTGAAGTTTCTCGGAGTCTGGCGTCAAAAATCCGGTCCCAAAAGAGGAGCGGCCAGCATCGCCGGCGCCCTGTATGTCGGTCTCACTTGGGAGGAGCTAGTCGCCCGCCGGAAGGAACTAGAAAAAACTCAGTACCTCTCTGAAGTCGAAACCTACGTCGTCAATGGGAAGCGCTTATTTGCCGGCGTCTGGCGCGTCGGTAAAGGCAATGGAGCGCTTTATTTGATGAACGACTGGGATGAGTTCAACAAACTCAAGCGAAGTCTCAACGCCACCGAGGAAATGCTCGACTTCGAGATGTTTCAAAATGACCAGGGGGAATGGAACTTTCTCGGAGTTTGGCGATTCTCAGAGCAGCAATCCGGTCCCCTGCACGTGAGCAGTGTCAGCAACACTTTTCGACCGCTGTCAGCAACACAATTCCTCGATAAATGGCAGGACCTGAAAACAACGCACACGCTTGTCGATATTTCAATCGCGAACCCCTCAACTATCCTGCGCGGGGACCTCAAGTGTAAGTACGGCGACGCGGACTGCAATCGATGTGCAACGGATGTGCCTACGCAGTTCAAACTGGCCTTCGAAAAAGGACACCGGCTATCGTTCAAGGGGGGCTCCTGGAATTTCGGCGAAAACAGGAAGTATCCACCCAATAATTTGACACCGGAAGGTGCCTTCATTTCCAGTGATTTGAGTAAACACATACAGGGTTTTGTACGGACCAACTCATCCATCTACCCCTATGCAGGGAGCCACAGCCACAAGGGAAAGGGGGCCATCTTTTTCATTACGAACAAGGATGGCAAAAACAAGCTGCATTCACTTTACAATTCCATGGGAGATCATCCTGGTGGCGTCCATGTGCTGGGCGATGGTCTGTTTGTGCCCGATGGCAAGACTCTTAACTGGTATTCCATTGACGCGGTGAGTCGCTCCGGCTTTAACCTGACCAATTCCTTCATAATTCCAACTAGCGACAAAGATCCTAGGGGCTTGGCGTCAGGAGGTGGAGGTATAGGCTTGGCCAAGCTGGCTGACGGAACGTATCTACTTGTAGTCACCGCTCCGGGAGATGGCTTTCGGGAGAGGGTAGGTTTAGGAAGTATTGGAGCAGCAGACGATAACATGAGGGCCAGATACACCCGTTTTTACCGAATCACTGGCCGCGATGCTGGACATCCCGACAAACCTGTTGAGTTTCTTGGAGAGTATGAGCATGGCCATCTCAGCAAGTCACCTGAAACTCCAATGGCATATTCCGAAAATCTGTCCCTGGTAACGGAATGCGGGACGGGTCACCTCTACACGATCCATACCACAGGACAATATAGAGATAAGGCTGACGGCTACTGGCGGCTGTCAAGAGTGGAGAGCGACCCGGACAGCCCTCGATTGAAACACATTTCCATCATGAAGCAGTCCCAGGATAGTGCCGATTGCCATCATCGCAGTTCAGCTACCGTACATGTGAATAAGAGCGGCGAATTGGAGTTTCTCTGCTCAGAGCGCAGAATCAGAGCGGTTGGTTATGAGGTATTTAATTTTAAGGAGGGTAGTCGTTAGGCGTCAACTCTTTTTCACTGCTGCCTTCGTGCCCTAGTGGGAAGAGCGACTTGGGTTTAATGTTCTTAGGCCTTGTCGATGGCGAGGCCTTTTTTACCATTTAACAGCGAGTTTAGCGACTTGGCGTCGGTGTGGTGTTTTTTTAGCAAGGCTTCGGCGAGCTGGAAGAGCGGTGCGGGAATGTCTGTAGAGGCTGATGTTTCGTTCAAAAAATCTTCTTGTGGAAAGCGTGAGTAGAATTCGACCTCCGCCTCGCAGAATTCGCACGCGGACAGATGTTCGCCGATAGCAAACTCGTGTGCGTGTGCAAGCTCGCCGGTTTCATAGGCAAGCAATTCTTGTGACGAAGGGCAATCTTCGTTTTTACGAAAGCCGGTTGTCGTTGATGGAATCATAAAGGTCGAATACTTTTCAGCACGGCGCAAACCTACACAGACAGGGCAAACGCGGTTTTAGTTTTGTTACATTCAATTAAAGCCATAATGGCTGAATGCTTCCAAAACTGTTTGGACGATTTTGAAAAAAGTCTCAAAATTTGCAACTAGAAAGCAAATGTGCGGTCACGTAACTCATATTTATACAATATTTACGAAAAATGTATAAACACTATACAACGGCACAAAAAAATGTTGCTCAAATTGTTCTAAATTGCTAACATCTTAAATGTGGGTCGTGAGAGGCAAGTTCTCACAAGGCACGTAACCAGATCGACGTTGCTGCTCGGCAGTTGATCTTACCAAAAAACTACTAAAAAAATTTAAGCCCCTCGCTAACTTCGAAGTTGATTTTCTGTAGGCAGTGTTACTTCGATTCGGCTCGCCGACCCTGCAAAGAGGCAAGTAAGACAACTGACTTTCAAAGAAGGTTCTGACACATATGAACGAAGTGAAAACAAAGGAACGTCTGCCACGCTCAATTCAAAACAAGCAGGTCAAAGTTGGGAAATGGAATGAGAGTTTAAAGACTTCGGACGTCAATCAAATTTGGATCGAGCTTCACCGCATTGTTTCGTCACATCCGCTTGTAAGGGCATCGAAGCGGGCGGGCTTTCTCGTCGAAGAGGGTAAATACAACGCCTACACTGATCTAACACAAGAGCTTTTTGTAGCACTGCTCGGCAAAGATCGTTTTCAGCATTATATAGACACTGAAATGTTGGATGCCGAGATCGAGGCCGAGATCAGCCAGATCGAGCTGACGAACATGCTCACGGCCGAGCTTCGCAAACGCTATCCCGAATCCTACCGTTTGGCACGACGAATTTCGACGCTGATTCAGACAAGCGCAACTTTTAAGAGATTTGACAACATCGGTAATCCCGAAATTCACCGGCGGCTCGCCGATCGTCTTTACGGTCTCGCAGTTTGGCAAGATCGAAAGACGCGCCGCGACGTGCAGGAGATGGACGAGCGCGTCAAGGCTGTGTCCTTTTACGGACGAGACACGCGAATGGTCGGCTGTACCGGCGACGCTCAGATCGTCATCAGCAATCCCGAGCTCGAAAAATTGATCATCCGTGTTTTCAAGGCGATCGATTCGCCTGTCGATGTTCGCTCGCTTCGTTCGTTTGTGATGTCGCGGCTACCGATCATGGATATTCACCTGGTGCCGGTTAGCAGCGGCGGTGATAGCGACGACGACGACCGAATGCCGTTCGAGTTCTTGGACACGCGCGAAACGCCTGAGGAAGATCTGCTGCGTAACGAAGCCGAAAAGGCGGCGGCCGGTTTTGTCGACAATTTCTTACATACATTGAATAAATCGGTTCGCGGCAAAGCAAAACAATACGACCGCATGATAAATGTGCTGTGGCACTGCTATCTGATCTCAGACAGCGGAACGCAGCTCGAAGTTGCAGATATGCTAGGCGTATCGGACTCGCTTGTGTCGGATTATCGCAAGCGCATCGAGGCGAATCTTCAGCAGCTTTCGTTCAGCGGTGTCAACGAGGCGCGGCATTTCGAAAAAGCTCTCAAGCGCCGCGTTCGCGAAATGATCTCGGTAGAAACGGAAAGCGTTGCCGTCTAAGACTTTTATGCTCACCACGCTCGCAAATGTCCATCGGGAGATCAAAAGATTACAAGTCGTTGCAAGGTTTTTCGCGAACTGACGATAAAGCGAACGATGAAGGGTTGTCAATACGCCCTTCAAGCAAATCCGCACAGACGCCGCCAACTGATTCTTACAATTTCATAAATAATGCTCTCGATGCCGAAAAGAGCACCGGCGCGTTTCATGCCGCTCCATCCGCGCCGACAGACATTTCGTCTGCTGCGAGTGTAATAGAAGCTGATAGCGAGTCTAAGCAAGTTAAGAAAGACAACGAGCTCCTTGGGCGTGACCGATGGCTCGTACGCAACGGCCATTTTGTGACGTTTATCGGGCTGTATTTGTTCTCGATAATGGTGCTTTTTCGCCCGTACGAAATTGTTCCGGGTTTAGGATTTTTGGCGTTTACAGCCTTTTATTTTGCGATGGCGACGATGCTGATCTATGCGCCGAGCCAGCTCGCGATCGAGAACAATCTGACGATGCTCTCGACCGAGGTCAAAGCAATTTTAGCTCTGACGGCGATTACGCTGATCACGATGCCGATCGCGAGAAGTCCTGCGCTGGCGTGGGAATCCTTTAACGATACTTATATCAAAGCGGTCATTATCTTCGTAGTTTTGATCAATGTCGTTCGCACGCGCAAGCGACTGATGGCGATGTTGTGGCTGTCGTTCGGTATCGGCGGATATCTGAGCGTGCGGGCGTTGCAGCTTTATCAAGAAGGCACGTTTTCCGTCGAATCATATCGCGTCGGCATTTCCGAGATTGAGGGAATGTTTGGCAATCCAAACGAGATGGCTCTGCACCTTGTGACGATGGCGCCGATAACGTTGGCGCTCGCGCTCGCATCAAAAAACAAATTAATGCGAGTCGTTTATATTGTGACGACGATACTTTTTATTGCGGCGAACACCGTCACGTATTCGCGCGGCGGTTTTCTTGGGCTGCTGGCGACGGTAATGGTTCTCGCGTGGAAGCTTGGACGCAAATACAGACTGAACGTTACGATTGCAACGGTTCTCGGCGGCGGGTTGCTGATGGTGGCGGCTCCCGGTAATTACGGCCTCAGAATGCTCTCGATCTTCATTCCCGGACTCGATCCCGTCGGTTCGAGCGACGCTCGTCGTGAGATGTTAGAGCGCTCACTGATCATAACGGCGAGAAATCCTTGGGGCATCGGCATCGGTAACTTTCCGATCGTCGGCATTCACAATCACGTTTCGCACAACGCGTTTACTCAGGTTTCGTCCGAGCTCGGTTTGCTCGGTCTTGCCGCTTATCTTGTGTTTATGATCAGCCCGTTTCGCAAGCTGCGTGCGATAGAGCGAAAATGTTCTGACGCGAACGAGCACAACTGGTTCTATTATGTCTCGATCGGCTTGCAAGCGAGCATCGTCGGGTACTGGGTGTCGAGCTTTTTTGCGTCCGTGGCCTACAACTGGTTTATCTATTACCTGATCGCCTACGCGGTCGCGTTTCGCAGAATCTACAACCTCGAAACCGAAGCAAAGGAATCTGAGACTATGCGTGCAAGCTGGGGCCTGCAGCATGCCGAAGCAAAATGACCTTGAATGTCGCACAAATTGTTTTCTGGACATGTACGGGGGTGCTTGCGTATGTTTACGTCGGGTATCCGCTGCTCGTTTTTCTAGTTAGCCGATTTCTTCCCCGACAAGTTCATCGCGACATCATCAATTTAAAAGTCACAATCCTTATAACAGCGTTCAATGAAGAAGCCGCGATCAGACAGAAGCTCGAAAACACGCTTGAGATCGATTATCCGACCGAGAAGCTCGAGATCATTGTCGCGTCGGACGGTTCGACAGATAAGACGGACGAGATCGTCAAAGAATTTACATCAAGCGGGGTGAGACTCTTTAGACAGGAGGGTCGGGTCGGCAAAACTGAAACACAAAACAATGCTGTCTTTGAAGCGACGGGCGATATTATTTTATTTTCTGATGCGACAACAGAATACGGCAAAGATGTTCTGTCCCGCGTGCTGCCTCCGTTTGCGGATGAGACTGTCGGCTGTGTTGCCGGGCGGCTCGTTTATCTCAACGATGAAAGCACAAATGTCAGCAAGGGCGCGCAAAATTACTGGAGCTATGAAACCTTTTTGAAGACAGCCGAATCTCGGGCATGTTCGCTGATCGGCGCGTCGGGTTGTCTCTACGCAGTTCGCCGCGAAGCTTACGAACCGATGTATGCCGAGGCATGTTCCGACTTTTTGATCTGCACGATACTCTACCGCAAAGGTTTACGCAGCGTCTTCGCTCCGGACGCAGTTTGTTACGAATACACAAACCGTCACGCCGGCGACGAGCTAAAGATGCGGGTGCGTGTTATCTCACAGACCTTTACTGATCTTTGGCGCAATCGTGACATGCTAAATCCCTTCCGCAGTGGCTTTTACGCGATCGAATTGGTTTCCCACAAACTGCTTCGATATACGGTGCCGCTGATCTTAGTGACTTTGCTCATTGCAAATATGTTGCTCGCTGCTGCATCGCCGTTCTATCTCGCAACGCTTATTCTACAATCCAGTTTTTACGTGCTGGCTTTTGGGGGATGGCTCATCGAACGGAGCGGGCGGCCCTCAGGTTTGCTCGCGATGCCGCTTTACTTTACTCTCGCAAATTTTGCTTCGGCTGTCGGATTTTATAAATTCTTGCGCGGCGAAAAGTACGCGCGCTGGGAGCCCATCAGACACACACGTTAATGTCGAAAAACGAAATCACAAAATTTAGCAAACAAGTCGGCCGCAACGTTTTGACCTCGCTGCCGAAAATTTCTATTGTGATTCCCGCGTATAACGTCGCGGAGTATATCGTCGAAACGCTCAGATCAGTGGCCGACCAGAAGTTCCGTGAGTTCGAAGTGATCCTCATCAACGACGGTTCGCCCGACACCGAAGTCTTTGAGCGGATGATTCGTTTCATGATCGACGACATCGTTTACATTCGTCAGCCGAACGCCGGTGCAGGCGAAGCGCGCAACACTGCGATCAAACACGCTCGCGGCGAGGTGATTGCGTTTCTCGACGGTGACGATATCTGGCTGCCCGACTTTTTGTCGTCGCAATATCTTTTTCTCATAAATGGCAACTACGACTTGGTCTATTGTGACGCGTTTCTTACGGGTTTGAATTCGCCGTATCGCCGAACGTTTATGGAAACCGCGCCATCTAACGGCTACGCGGACTTTAATGCGATTCTCGATCTGCGTTGCAACGTGATCACGTCGGGAACGATGGCCAGAAAGCAAATGATCATCGACGCGGGAATGTTTGAGACTGAACGCGTGCGCGCGCACGACTTTATGCTGTGGCTTCGGATGGCGAAGAACGGAGCGAAGATCGGTTATCAGCGAGACCAGCTGCTGAAATACCGCGTGCATCTAAACAGCTTGTCGGGCGACTCGATCAGCCGCGTCGAGCGCGAGATCGAGGCTTTCCATCGCGTTCGCTTCACGATCGAGCTTGACGAAGAGCAGAAGCAAATCATCGCTCACAGACTCGCCTCTCTTGAAGCCGATCTTGCTGTAGAGCAAGGAAAGGCATTTTTGCTCGCCGGCGATTACTGCGAAGCCGCCATTGCGTTTCGCGTCGCAAATCGCCAGCGCAATTCGTTTAAGCTCAGCGTCATCACATGGCTCGCACAGCACGCACCGCGTTTGTTGTTACGGCACTACAAAAAACACCGCGCCGCCGAGATCGCTCTTGTTCCTAAGTTCAGCCAGCGGTGACGTTCATTTTTGTCCATTACGTTTGTAATTTGTGATGTAAGCGGGTGGTGCGATGCCCGGACTAAGTTTTGCGTCGTTCTGCGGGTTGCCCGGCGACAAATCTAAAGGCAAAACGCCCGCCCAAAAGTCGAGAGAATAATCTTCGTCATCATTGACGGGGTCGCCGGTCCGAATCTTTGCCGAGGCTTCGTCGATTGCAAGTTTTAAAACGCTCGTTGCTTTTAGTTCAAGTTCGTTCGGCCAGCGGCAATCGGCCCAGCGGCCGGGCACGAAATGGTTTGTTATAGTCTCGAGCGCAAGATTCTTTTCATCAGCGTCTGTAATTAATTCGGCTTTGCCGAGAACAACGACCGAACGGTAATTTACGGAATGATGAAACGCCGAACGCGCAATGACGAGGCCGTCGATCAAAGTGACCGTCACGCAAACATCGACACCTTTTGACAATTCACGCAGCATTCTGCTCGCCGACGAACCGTGAACATACAGATCATTTTCGACGCGGCCAAAGCCCGTCGGAATCACATACGGCTGGCCATCCACGACGAAACCGACGTGACAAATAAATGCTTCGTCAAGGATTGCATTGATGGTCTCGCGGTCATAATCACCACGTTTGGGAATGCGGCGAACACGTGTTTTCTTGGTTGGACTTAGTCTTTCAGACATTCAAAATTGGCAAAGACAAGATTAATCGTAATAAACAATCTTATACTCCTCGAGATATTCAGATCTTACTTGACCTGGATAAGCCGAATTAGTCGAAGTGCATGTTCGCCTTATGATATTTTTCTTACCATCTCTTTGTTCATTACTGTAGATCACTTCTTGCCAGTATTGGGACCGGGTAAGATCGTCGACGGTAACTTTGAATCCTAACAACGAAAAATTGACGCCATAGTTATTTCTATGCTCATAAGTCCTTCCCTTGGCATCTTGAGCAAACTTTCGAAGGAGATTATTATTTGCGGTCATTTCATAAACTGTCGACCGACGAAGTGACTTATCTCTGCAGATCTCAAATACTCGATAGATGTTCGCGGAAACATCCTTTTCTTTTCGCACGCTGTATTCGTTACAAAGGTCGGATTCAGGGATGTCACCGGCAAGTGGGGTAAATCGGTTCGAGAGTTCGGGAGCCTGAACACCTTTTTGATCAAAGTAGTTTACTGACGCTGTGAACGTGTCGCCAGTCCAAACATAACTCATCCGTTGCTCACCGTTTCCGAAGACAGAACTCTGAATCAGATTGCCGTGTTCGGAATAATAATCCGTTCCTATTATCTCCACAAAGGGACTAACTTTATTTCCTTTGACTACAAAATAAGTCCGTTGCTCGGTTACTGATCTGACTTTACCGTTTAGGTAGTCAGTTGTAATGAGAACGCTAGGCTCTTGACCAAAACATGTGATAGCGGATCCTATTAGCAGAAAGCCAATCGCAAATACTTTATGTGCCTCTGAGCATTTCACGATGCAATTTTAACACCTTATGAACTATTTTGCGTCCATCCAGTTGTCGCCGACGCCGACCTCGACAATTACGGGTACGTCGAGCGTCGCGGCGGATTCCATTTCGTATTTTATGATCTCGGTTGCACGTGCGACCTCGTCCTTTGGCGCTTCGAAAAGAAGTTCGTCGTGAACCTGCATTATCATTTTTGTCGCGAGATTCTCACGTTTTAATGCATCGGCAACGCGGATCATCGCTATTTTGACGATGTCGCTGGCCGTTCCTTGGATCGGCATGTTGATCGCCTCGCGTTCGGCGCGCGAACGCACGTTAAAATTGCGATCGTTGATCGACGGAAAATATCTTCGACGTCCAAAGAGCGAAGTCACGAAACCACTTTTGCGAGCCTCCTCTGGAATGTTGTCCATGTATTTGCGAATGCCTTTGTACGTCGCGAAATAGTCGTCGATCACCTTCCGCGCCTCTGCACGCGAAATGCCGACACGGGTCGAGAGCCCGAATGCCTCGACCGCGTACGCGATGCCGAAGTTTACAATTTTTGCGAGACGACGCTTTTCTTTCAGATCTTTTTCGTCCTTTGCTCCAAACACGAGTCGCGCCGTCTGCGCGTGAATGTCTTCGTTATTTTTAAACGCCTCGAGCATGCGAGCGTCCTGCGTAATGTGGGCTAGGATGCGCAGTTCGAGCTGCGAGTAATCCGCCGAGATAAGCTTGCATCCATTTTCCGGAATAAACGCTTTGCGAATCTGCTGCCCGAGCTCGGTGCGCACCGGAATGTTCTGTAAATTCGGTTCTGTCGAACTTAAACGACCGGTCGCGGCGACAGTTTGATTGAGACAGCCATGCACGCGTCCGTCATCGCGGATGAGGCGCGGCAGAGCGTCGGCGTACGTCGCCTTAAGTTTGTCCATCTCGCGGTAATCGATGATAAGTTGTGCTATTTCATAATTTACGGCTAGTTCGACGAGGACGTCGTGACTTGTCGATATCTGGCCGGTCGCGGTCTTTTTGCCGGTCTCGATATTGAGTTCGCTGAAAACTTCGCCGACTTGCTTTGGCGAGCCGATGTTGAACTCGCGACCGGCGATCGCGTAAATCTTTTTGCTAAGTTCGGCAAGATCGTCGCCGATCTTGTTCGAAAACTTAACAAGGTTGTCGCCATCGACCTTCATGCCGACGAGCTCGATTTCCGTCAGCACATCGATGGTCGGCATCTCGATATCAGCGTAAATCTTTTCGAGTTTGTTAGAGCGAATAAGCCCACGCAAAACCGGTGCGAGCCTCGATGTCAGATCTGCGGTTTCTAAAATTCTAAATGTAACTTCGTCAAAACCTTCGGGCACGCTGCGCGCGATGTCCGTGTCGAGATACGCCTGTGCGAGAAAGTCGATCGGGTAATTCGCTCTGCCCGGATCGAGCAAATACGCGGCGATCATAACGTCATCCTTTACCGGTTCGGGTTTGATGCCGAGCTTCAGCAGCGCGCCGAAGTTTCGTTTAGCGTCATGAGCGCATTTGTCGAGATAGATGTTTGTAAAAACGTCCTTCAGAGGCGGGATCGCTTCATCGCGGCCTCCGTCGAAGTTTTCGAGATCGACATAGCTCGCCTCGCCGTTGCCGAGGCCGATGGCCACACCAAGCGGCGGCAGCTTGTCGTAGCCGCTCGATTTTTCGTTTGAGTTCGCGTCGTTGACGTGAAAACTAAATTGCTCGACCTCGAACAGGCGGCGAATCAATTTGTCGAGATCGGCGCGAGTCGTGATGACCGTGTAATGTGATTTTTTAGCCGTCGCATTAGTCCCAATAGTTGATGTGCCGGTGTGCGTCGGCAGATTGTCAAACAAACCTCCGCCGCCGATCCCGATGTGTCGGGACGCCGACTGAGTAGCAGCAACCGCAGCACTGTCGTCACCGAATTCTTTTATCAGCGACTTAAACTCGAGTTCGCGAAAAAGTTCGTAAGCAAGTTCGCGGTTCGGTTCGAGGTGTTCGAGAGCCTTTAGATCGAGCTCGATCGGCACCGATATGTGAATCGTGGCGAGTTCGAGCGATTGTTTTATGATGTCCTGATTATTTTGCAGGCTTTCGCGATATGTTTTGTGCGAAATTTTTTCTGCATTCTCCATCGCGCCGAGCGCGGAGCCGTATTCGAGAACGAGCTTTAGCGCGCCTTTTTCGCCGATGCCGGGCGCGCCGGGAATGTTATCTACCGAATCGCCCATCAGCCCGAGCAGATCGATGATCTTGTCCGGCGGCACGCCGAATTTATTTTTTACCCAAGCTTCGTCGCACCACTCGATCGGCGGCACGGGCACCTTGCGTTTGATGTTCGTCGAATTTTGCCTCATCGCGACGACGTACGGATCGCGCACAAGCTGGCAGAGGTCCTTGTCGTTTGAGACGATGATCGTCCGCATGTCTTTTGCAGTGATCTTTTGCGCAAGCGTGCCGATAACGTCGTCCGCTTCGAAGCCGTCAACCTCTAAGATCGGAACGCTAAAGGCCTCGCAAACCCTTACGATATATGGCAATTGTGATGACAAATCGTCGGGCATCGCTTCGCGATTTGCCTTGTAATCCGCGTAAGAATCATGCCTGAACGTCGGAACATCGGTATCGAAAACCGCTGCGATATACTCCGGCCGTTCATCCTTTAGCAGCTTGCGCAGCATGTTTGTAAACACAAAAACCGCCTGCGTGACTTGCCCCTTGCTGTTGCGAAGCGGCTCTTGCCTCATACCCATCGGCGCAAAAAACGCACGATAAACATGTGACATCGCATCGATGAGGAATACTCGTTTCATTCGGTTATTGAAATGATAGATAATGGCAGTTAGCTATACAAGCGAGCGTCCATTTTCGGCAATGGTTTGACACAAAATCACTCGTTCGATATTCTTACTGTTCGCCTTCGGGCGGCTTGGAGAATATACATGTGTCCGGTTCGTCTAGGGGTTAGGACACCGCCCTTTCACGGCGGCAACACGGGTTCAAATCCCGTACCGGATACCACTTTTATCGCAGAGTTTGCATCATAAGGTTGCTTTTACGTTAATTCGCTTGGGTTGCTCAAGCGAATTTTGTTTTTTGGTAAGTAATGCACACTAGAGGTCTGACAATCATAGCCATTTTGCTGTTCGCGGTTGCGGGCGTTTTTGCGCAAAGCTCGGCAAAAGCGACCGATGTCGTGATGGTGTTGCCGTTTGAGAACACGTCGGGCAAAGCTGAATTCAATTGGATTGGCGAGAGTTTTGCAGATTCGCTGTCAGATCTGCTGCGTGTGCCGACGCTCAATGTGATCTCAAACGAAGAGCGCAAGATCATCCAGCAGCGGCTCAAGATTCCGCTGACGACGCTCCCGAGCCTCGCGACTTCGCTCAAACTCGCAGGCGAGAGCAAGGCCACGTTGCTGATTGCCGGTCGCTACAACATCGTACCCGCTGACGAAGAGTCGGCGGCGAAAATTACGGTCTCGGCGCGGATCATCAAGGTGAGCGAGGGACGGTTCATGAGCGAATCGCTTCCGAACGGCAGTCAGAGCATCCCACCGCTTGATCTGACCGACGCGCTCGGCAATCTGCAGACGATTCAGGGACAGATTGCATATAAAATTCTTTTTTATCACGACAAAAGCTCGCTGGCGTTTTCGCAGAATGACCGTGTCGTCGCTGCGACGAAGATTCCGGGTGACGCGTTTGAGGCCTATATTAAGGGGCTCTTGACGAATGAGCCGGCGGCCCGCGAAAACTTTTTCAAGAACGCGTTGATCCGCTACGCCAAGGTTGTTCCCGGCGGTACGTACTCCGAAGCCGCTCTTGAGCTTGGCCATCTCTACATGGGCCAACGCAAATTCGGCGAGGCCGTCGATGCGTTCGAACGCGTCATTAGCGCGAATCAACGCTGCCGTGACAAAGCCGCCGCCGACAAAAAACCTGCTCAGTGCGGCGACGAAGGCTTTGCCGAGGCTTCGTTCTACATCGGCCTGATTTTCTGGCAGCAGGGAAATTACGAGACGGCTCTCGCGACTCTCCGCCCACTGACCGAGGACCTAAAGTTGACGACCGTTTATAATGCGCTCGGCGCGATCGCTGTGCAGGCTTCGCGTGCGGAGAAGAAAAATCAGGCGAAGGCCGCGGCGTTGTTAAAAGAAGGCATCGACCTTTTGAAAAAAGCCAGCGACTCTGCGGCTGACGACACAAGGGACACGGGAGCGCGATTCAACTATGCTTTTGCCCTGTTTCTCGACGGTAATATGACCGAGGCCGCGTCGCAGCTGCGTTCGACGATCGCCGCCAGCCCGCGTGACGGCGAGGCTTATTATCTGCTTGCAAAGGCGCTCGATTCGCTAAAAGACGCCGCCGCCGCCGATATGGATAATCAGGCAAAACGGTTTTTGACCGATGGCAACCGCTACGCAAAGCTCGAAACCGAGTGGCTAAAGTCGCAAGCCGTCACTGACATCGCGCTTCGCGTGCAACAGCCGGCGCGAAAAGACTTCGTCGCCGTCGTTCTGAGTCGAAAGCCGGTAACAAACACCGCGACGCCGGTCAGCGAGACCGAGACTCTGCTCGCGCAGGCCCGCACGCACGTAAAAAATGGCAACGATGACGAAGCGATGACCGTGCTGCGTCGCGTCCTTGCGAGCGAACCGATGAGCGCCGAGAGCTATCTGCTGCTCGGCAAGATTCACCTTCGCCGCGGCGACATCGATCAGGCGATCAGCTCTTTCAAAACCTCAATCTTTTGGGACAATCGGCTCGTTGACGCTCACGTCAGCTTGGGCAAGATCTACGTCGAAAAAGGCGACTGCCAGCAAGCCAAAACCTACGCCGCACAGGCTCGCGAGATCGACGCTGAAAATCAGGATGTAGTGGCGTTACAAAGACTGTCAGAACGCTGCTCGAAATAGCGTAAAAGCGGCGAGTCCCGAGCCCAACGCCCAACGCCCCAAGTTCTAAAATTCCACCTTTTCCAAATATCTTTTTGGCAAGTCAGCCCGTAAACACGGGCTTCTGCTCGTTACGTTAACTTTGGACTTGGGACAATCTGACTCTAGACTCATTCTTTGGCACGCCACGTGCTTAATACAATCACGGCTAGCTTGATGATATTGATCAAGACCCCGCCGCCACCTCTACTCCGAGCGCGGTTTGCCACTGTGCTCTATTACCTTCCGAGCGTTCCATCAGTTGTCCTACCATTACAAAGCCTGACCGAAAGGTCAGGCTTTCCTTCTTTTAAATGCCATGTTTACTCGCTTTCAGCCATTCTGCTCTAATTTCATTCAGATTGAATAACGTGGATTTGTGTGAGCTATTGATGCGTCGTCAATTTGACCAGACCCTGCGCCATTCGCTGGGACAATTACAATTTGCGTCATCAAACTTGTGACAAATTTTGTCGCTTTGACCGGTCAACCGTTCAAATTGAATTGCACAAGCCCGCGCGTGAGCAAGGGCGGAACATGGAACGCTAAACTTTCGCTTCCGTCCTTTGTTGTCTATGGGCCACGTTGAGTATGCCCTTGCTCACGCGCGGGCTTGTGCATGTTAATCTATCGACGTGAAATTTCTGCCCTCATGGAAGAACGCCGCTCTCGCGCTTGCTTCTGCAGGCCTGCTGATACTCGCGTTCCCTGATTTCGAATACTGGTTTCTCGCGTGGTTCGCGCTCGTACCGCTTATGTGGGCGGTCGAACGTGAAAAAGGCGTTCTCCGTTCTTTCATTCTCGGCTGCTTGTTTGGCACCACGTTCTTTTTCGGCACCTGCTGGTGGCTCGCCTACGCGCCGATTCACTACGCGTCGATCCCTTGGCCGCTGGCGTATTTTCTTATCTTTATTCCCTGCCTGATCTCCGGCATCTTTACCGGCATCTTCGCCGCGATCCTCGCTGTCTTGCTTCGCCGTTTTGGAAGTTGGGCGTTCCTGGCCGCTCCGTTTGTTTGGGTTTTCACCGAGTTTGCGCGCTATTGCATCGCGGGAAATAACTGGAATGCGATTGGATATTCGCAATTCACTCGGAGCCTCACTGAGTGGGCGTCGGTAGGCGGAGTTCTCTCTGTTTCGTTTGCCGTGTTGTTTTACAACGTAATCGTGCGCGGAATCGTTTTAACCTGTATCGCCGTAACGAAAGCATTATTTACCAGAGCAATTAGCAGAGCAACTGGTAGCACCGAACTACGGCAAGATTCGCCAGCTGAAGACGAGCAGACGATGTTCAAACCTATTAACGATGGTTCCGACGACGACCTTAATCCGTTTCATATGATCGCCGCTCTAGCGGTTTTTGTTATCATTGCCTGGATCACGTCTCCGGTTTACTACGGCACCTACGGTATCAAGTCGACAGTCATCGCGATTCAACCCAACGTCCCGATGAGCGGTGTCGATTACACCAAATGGCAGCAACTTCGACAGCGTCAATTCGACCTCGCCGAGGCTGAGATAAAAAAACTGACGCCTCACAACCGACCACCGACCACTGTCATCCTTCCCGAGTCGCCGATGAACTTCATGTACAACGACGACCGCGAGTTTCAGCAGTTTGTCCGCGATTTTACGACACGGAATAATGTGAGTCTGCTGTTTAATTCCGCCGAGCCTGATGCGACGAACGGGAAGTATTTTAACTCGGCGGTGATGGTTGGTGCGGACGGCCGCGAGATCGCGCAGTATGACAAGATTTACCTTTTGCCGTTTGGCGAGGCGGTTCCCGTGCCGTTCGAATCGCTTGTTCCGGCGTTTGTCGGCAATTTCTCGTACGGCCGCGAATACGATCTTTTGCCGCTCGGTGACGCAAAAGCGGGTGTGATGATCTGCTTCGAATCGCACTTCGGCCAGCTTTCGCGTGAATACGTTCGCAATGGCGCGGACGCGATCATCGAGATGACAAACGACGGCTATCTTGGCCCGACGCCGGTGCTGCGACAACATCTTGCAAACGCCGTCTTTCGCGCCGTCGAGACAAATCGTCCTGTTCTTCGTGTCACAAACGTAGGCATCACGGCCTACATCGACGAACGCGGCAACGTGCATGACGCGGCCGAGCCATACACCGAAGCCACGCGCGTTTGGACAGTTTCAAAATCCGACGGCTCGCAGACGTTTTATGTGAAATACGGTGACTGGTTTGCATGGTTGTGTACGATCGTGACGGTTGGACTAGTTGGTTTTGCGATTGCTAGACGACGTCGACCCGGAGTTGCCGAAGCCCGCGCGTGAGCAAGGGCGATACAATCAACATAGAACTACAAAGCCATGCGCCGAGAACTGAGTTGGCACCTCGGTTCGCTATCGCCCTTGCTTACGCGCGGGTTTTTGCAAAGAATGATCGTTCTTGAAAAAATTACTTATGGGTAATCAGTACGGAACACGATTAGACGAATACGGCTTCGAGATATACGAAGAAAACACCGTTCCACTCGCGTATCTGCTGACGTTTAGGACGTTTGGCACTTGGCTTCACGGAGACGAGCGAACCTCGATTCAGCGAGAGCATGACGGTCGACAGCGAACGAGCCGACTCGCTCCCAATGTGCCACTAGAAGAATCCATGCGAGGAGAACTCAACGAATCTCCTACGATATTTTCACCGACTCAGCGGAAGATCGTCGAAGCCGCAATGATGGAAACCTGCGACTTTCGCGGTTACATGAATCGCGCCATCAACGTCAGGACGAATCACGCTCACGTCGTCGCTTCCGCTATGATTAAACCGGAAAAGCTCGTTAACGATCTAAAATCGTACGCGACACGACGTTTGCGAGAGGAAGGCGAGTTTTCTGCAAGTGACAAGATTTGGTCGCGTGGAGCGAGCACCCGTTACCTTTGGAAACCGAGGCACGTCGAAGCGGCGGTTGAGTATGTGATTTACGGGAAGGGTGATGTTCCGTTCGAGATAGTGACCGATGTTCCCGAGGATTGATTGTGGCTGCGGTTCGCTATCGCCCTTGCTTAGGCGCGGGCTTATGGCAACTTGATGCGACCGCCGATCGGTTTGCGTGGTTGTGTACAGTGATAACATTGGGATTGATCAGTTATGCGGTTTTTCGACGAAGACAACAGACAATTTGAGTGGACGATCGGCGTATTGCTGTTGGCCATCGTTTTGTACTTGGGCAGTTATGTTGTTATTCGGGCGCGAAACACTTCACCTTGTGAGGAAGACGGCTGTTCGTATGAGAGGGTGGATATTCCACAAAATGGTCTTTGGACGATCTACACACCGTTAATGGCAATCGATCACAAGTATTTTCGAGCTAAGTTTACTAGTAGCTGATTCAAACTAACTCAGCGATCTTAGCGATCTCTGCGTTTAATAGTAAACTTAACGCAGAGCCTGCAAAGCACGCAGAGACAATCATGGAACTCACAGACCTGCAAACAAAACACGAAGAGATCAAAGAAAAAGTTTCCCAGCTTGGGAGGTTTCTTTGACGCGCCGGCAAAGCAAATAGAGCTAGACAAATTAGAGCAGCAGATTTCGTCGCCGAGATTTTGGGACGATTCTGACGCCGCGCAAAAAGTCGTTCAGCATCGCAGCCGTATTGAGAAGGCGTTAGAGCGACAGAGGATGTTTGAGACCGGCGTTTCGGACGCTGAGGTTTTATTCGAGTTCGCCCAAACCGACAAAGACTCGGCAACCGAGCTTGAAACGCTGATAAATAAGCTCGAAAAGGATGTCGGCGCAGCTGAGACGACGAGTTTGTTATCGGGTGAGACCGACGCGAATAACGCGATCTGCTCGATACAGGCCGGTGCGGGCGGCACGGACGCGCAAGATTTTGCTCAGATGCTGCTCAGGATGTATCTTCGCTGGGCGGAAAAACGCGGTTTCAAAACCGAGATTCTCGATGAGCAATCGGGCAGCGAGGCTGGCATAAAGAGCGCGACATTCCGCGTCGAAGGCGATTACGCATACGGACTCCTCTCTGCCGAGGCCGGTGTCCATCGGCTAGTGCGAATTTCGCCGTTTAATTCGGGCGGAAGTAGGGAAACCTCGTTTGCATCCATGTTTGTTTCACCGGAAATCGACGAAAATATAGAGGTAAATATCGAGGACAAAGATCTTCGTGTCGATACATATCGCTCATCCGGTGCGGGCGGCCAGCATGTAAATGTGACCGATTCGGCGGTAAGAATTACGCATATTCCGACCAATATTGTTGTAACATGTCAGAATCAGCGTTCGCAGATACAAAATCGCGCCGTTGCGATGCAGGTTCTGCGATCAAAACTTTACGAGCTCGAGCTCGAAAAACGCCGCGAGGGCGCCGCCGTACTCGAAGCTACAAAGCAGGACATTGCGTTCGGTTCGCAAATTCGCAACTACGTTTTGCACCCGTATAAACTGGTCAAAGACACGCGCACGAAACACGAGACAGCGGCAGTCGACACCGTGCTCGACGGGGAAATAGACGAGTTTATTAAGACGTTTTTGGTGTTTAAGAAAGGAGTGTCAGTAGCCCGCACGTAAGTAAGGGCTCAAGGCAGCGATGGTTCAAGCTAAGAAATGCCAAAACGCGATTACATAGAATTCCAAGATAGATCAGTCGCCAAAGCATTTCTCATTACGTTCCGCTGTTACGGCACTTGGCTACTTGGCGATGAACGTGGTTCCGTTGATTGACGATTTTACAACAGATACGGAGCACCCAAGATGAAGTCTGATGCCGAGAACGAACAGCGAAAAGCTGGGCAGCTTAAAGCCGATCCTTTTGTTCTCGACGCAAAAGGAAGGAAAGTTGTTGAAACGGCGATAAGGGAAGTTTGCCAAATTCGTAATTATGTTTTATTTGGCCTGAATGTGAGAACAAACCACGCGCATGTGGTTGTGAGCAATTCTGGAAAACCTGAGAGGATGATGGACAGTTTCAAGGCCTATTCGACGAAAGCTCTTAGGGGCGCTGGCCTCATTGATAATGACCGAAAGCCATGGAGCAGACATGGAAGTACTCGATACCTTTGGACTGAGGAACACATAGTCATTGCGGTTGATTATGTCGTCAATGGTCAAGGTGATGAGCTGCCGACGTTTGACTGAGGTGACTATTATTCGACTTGAGCCCTTACTTACGTGCGGGCTACTGACACGAATTCATTCATGAAGATTTGCCCGACATGCGACAAGGTTTATAACGACGACGAGATCAATTTTTGTCTCGCCGACGGGACGACGTTGCTGAAAAAAAGGAAGAGCAAGCAGACGCCGCACTCGCATTGGAATGATGTCGTCGCTGTCATCATTGCTGCGTTTGCCGTGCTGCTTTTGTTGAGTTTGATGACGAGCAGCTCGAGTGATCGTGCGTTTGGAGCGACAGGAAACGGATCTCCGACGCGCAATCTTGTCGGCACATTGGGTGCGAATATCGCGTCCGTTCTTTTTAACACTCTCGGCTGGACGGCTTATCTTTTTCCGCTGTTGATCGCGTTGGTTGCATGGCGGGTTTATCGTGCGGATACTCTGATGCCGAGGCCCTTTCGCGTCGCGGGCTTTGTCGGTTTTGTGCTCTCGCTCGCCGGTTTGACATCGCTGTTTGGCGGTTACGGCGCGATCGTCGGCAACGGCGTTGTCGCCGCGCTTGCGTTTATAGGCAGCGTCGGCACGGGCATTCTGCTGATCGCGATATTTATTTCGTCACTGCTGTTGATCACCAATGTTACGCTCGCCGGTTTTGCGAGCCACTTCGATGTCGCGTGGAGCAATTTGAAGATTCGTTTCGACGAATGGCGTGATAAGGGCGGCCCGATGCGAGTCGATGAGCTTAACGCCGCTAAGAAACGCGCCGACAAACGTCGTGCGAAACGCGAAGGCGAACCTGTAACAATTCCGCCGACGATCTCAGTCGGCGAGACGCAAGCGAAAGCCGCCGCTGCCGCGGCTGGCCGCGCAACGCCGTTGTTTGACGGCGAGCCGTCGATACCGACGATAGAATCGAGTGACAATCCGTACGAAACCGTCAAGGTCGAAGAGCCACCCGAGTTCGATGAGATTTTTGCAAAGAACAAAGCGTCGAAACGCAAACCGCCGCCGACCCCACAAGTTGAGACCGACGATTCGCAGCGCTTGTCAAAACAAAATTTCGACGATTACAAACTGCCGACTTCGGACATGCTCACGCCGCCGCAGGCGCGCATTCAGCATGACGAGGAAGAGTTGCGCTCGATCGCAAAAGACCTCGCCGTGAAGACGGCTGAGTTCAATGTCGGCGGCCACGTCGTCAATATTCTAAAAGGCCCGATCGTTACCACTTACGAGTTCAAACCAGACGCGGGCGTGAAGTATTCGCGCGTTACGGGCCTCGTCGATGATCTTTGTCTCGCGCTAAAGGCCGAGTCGATTCGCATCGACCGCATTCCCGGCAAAGCCTACGTCGGCATCGAGGTGCCGAACAAAAAACGCGAGACGATTTTCTTGCGAGAGGGAATCGAGTCGCCAAAATTCAACGAGGCAACCAGCCTGCTCACGCTCGCGCTCGGCAAGACGATCGACGGCGTCAACTACATCGCCGATCTCGCGAAGATGCCGCATCTGCTGATCGCGGGCGCGACCGGTGCGGGCAAATCCGTCGGCGTCAACACGCTCGTGATGTCGATACTTTATAAAGCTCGTCCCGATCAGGTGAAGTTCATCATGGTCGATCCTAAGCGTTTGGAACTTGGGCTTTACGCCGACATTCCGCATCTCGCGACGCCGATAATTACCGATCCAAAGCGTGCCGCGATCTCTCTCAAGTGGGCCGTGACCGAGATGGAACGCCGTTACAAAGACCTCGCCGGCTTTGGCGTGCGAAACATCGACGGCTACAACACCGAGATCACGCGTCGCAATTCGCTCGAGATGTGGGATGACAACGGCGAGCCGCATCGCATCTTGCCATACATCGTCATCATCATCGACGAACTCGCCGATCTGATGATGGTTAGCGGCAAAGACGTCGAAGAGTCGATCACGCGTCTGGCTCAAATGGCGCGTGCCGTCGGCATACATCTCGTGCTTGCGACGCAGCGGCCGAGCGTCGATGTCATCACCGGGTTGATAAAGGCGAATTTCCCGGCGCGAATTTCTTTTCGTGTGTCGAGCAAAGTGGATTCACGAACGATCATCGACGGCAACGGCGCCGAAAGTTTGCTTGGGCAAGGCGATATGCTGTTTCTGCCGCCGGGTAACTCGAACGTCACGCGCGTACACGGCGCGTTCGTCAACGAAGCCGAGATCAAAAAGGTCGTCGAGTTTATCAAAGCTCAGGGCAAACCAGAATACGACCAGACGATCACCGTTTCGCCCGAGGAACTCGACGACGGCGGTGAGCTGCCGGGCCGTCGCGATCCGCTCTTTAATGACGCGCTTCGCTCGGTCGTGCAGGCAAAACGCGCATCGACCTCGTTGCTACAACGACATCTTCGCATCGGCTACGGCCGCGCCGCCGCAATCCTCGACGCAATGGTCCGCGAAGGCTACATCGGCGAGATGGACGGCTCGACCCGCGCACGAGCGATCCTCACAAAAGCCTACGAAGACCTGCAGGACATCGAGGAAATGCAGAATGAGCAGTAGACCGTCGGCAGCGGCAGTAGGCAGTGTGTATCCGCAGCTACGAACGTAGGCGAGAGCAACCAAATTGCAAAAGCCCGCGCGTTAGCAAGGGCGATAGCGAACCGCAAAAATAAAGTCTATCCCCGGGATCGAATCCGTAGTTCTGTATTGAATGTATCGCCCTTGCTAACGCGCGGGCTTGTGCAACTCGATGTTAACGTTTAAGATTGCGCGCAAAGCCGCAAAGAACGCAAAAAGAAAGCGATGCGACAAACCTCCCTGATGCTTTTGCTTGTATTGACGATTTCTGCGTGCTCGTCACGAGTCGTTTACGAACCGTCACAAGTTGCAGTAACTTCACCTGACGCAATAAACATCAACACCGCAATCGCCGATGAACTCGAAAAGCTGCCGCACATCGGCCGTAAGACTGCGGAAGCAATTGTCGAATTTCGCACTGCAAACGGCCCGTTCCGCCGCATCGAACACGTGATGCTCATACGCGGCGTGAGCGAAGCGCGTTTTAAAGAGATACGCAATCTGATCCGAATAGAATGATCTCGCGACATGCAAAATTCTTCCCACAAAACTTCCTTCAATCGTAATCCCGTGTTTTGGCTCGCCGTTTGTTTTGCGCTCGGCGTCTTGCTCGCTAAAGTCGTTACCGTCGAATTTAGCATCACGTTCGCGGTGAACTGCGCGCTCGCGGCACTTGCGTTCGTGTTTCGCAAAAGAGCAATCGCCACGCTCTTCATCTCGCTTGCATTTGTGGGCGCAGGAGCAGTTGTTTTCCAAAGTGAACAACAAATAAACTCGTCACCCGAACGCCTCAAAACTCTCTATGACAGCGGGGTGATCGCGTCCGGCACGCCCGTCGAGCTCGAAGGTGTTCTCAACTCGCGGCCCGAAGCCGCGTTCGACCGTGCGTTTCTCACGTTGCGGAGTGAGGGTTTGCGTTACAAAAACGACGAACTCGTCGTCGCGGGAAATGTCAGATTATTCGTTCCAACGCGCAACTCGTCGAGCCCCGACTCGAAATTTGAAATTTCAAATTTGAAATACCGTTCGCGTATTCGCGTTGCGTGCGCACTAGAGCGTGAAGACGAATACCTAAATCCCGGCGTCGTCACGCGCCGCGAACTTCTCGACCGCCTCGATATCGATGCTACGTGCTCGGTAAAAAGTCCGCTGCTGATCGAGCATTTGTCGGACGAAAGCGTGTTTGTCCCGCTTGCTTGGGTTTATGATCGACGCGCAAAACTGATCGACGAATTCCGAGCTTACCTTACTCCGCGAGCCGCGGGTGTGATGATCGCGAGCCTGCTCGGTAATAAAAATTTTCTTGATGAAGGTACTGCCGAACTATTTCGCGACGGCGGCACGTTTCACATACTCGTGATATCGGGTCTGCACATTACATTTATCGGTGGCCTGCTCTATTGGATCGTCTCGTGCATCACGCGACGACGCATAATTCAGTTCGCTGTTACGAATCTGGTTTTATGGGCATACACACTGTCAGTTGGTGCTGATGTGCCCGTCGTTCGTGCGGCGATGATGTTCACGGTGATCTCGTTCTCGCTCGTGATCTATCGGCAAAGTAGTTTGTTGAATTCGTTCGGGCTAAGTTGTTTTATCTTGCTCGTTTGGCGCCCCTCGGATCTTTTTAATCCGTCGTTTCAACTCACGTTTGTAAGCGTCGCCGCGATCATCGCGTGTGCGTATCCGCTGATCACAAGGCTGCGTGAGATCGGCGAATGGACGCCGTCCGCTGCCGCGCCGTTTCCGCCGGATGTTTCGGTGTGGTTAAAGAGGTTTTGCGAAACGCTCTACTGGCGTGACGCAGCGTGGGCGATCGAACAGAAGCGCCAAATCTGGACGGCCGGGATTGCTAAGGCTCCGTATTTCAATGGCAAGATCAGAGAGCTGTCGCAAAGGGCGGTTCGATACATTTTCGAAGGACTGCTTGTCTCGTTCATTGTCCAACTGTGGATGCTGCCGCTCACGGTTGTGTATTTTCATCGCGTTTCGCTTGCGTCGGTTTTGCTTAATCTGTGGGTCGGCGTCCTCATTGCGTTCGAGAGTTTTACAGCCGTCGCAGCTGCGATTGCAGGCAATTTTAGCGAACTGCTCGCGACGGGATTTTATGCGATAGCTGACGTTTTGAACTGGCTGCTTCTGACCGTGCCCGCACTTTTTTCAGATAATGGCTGGGCGAGCTTTCGGCTTCCTGCTTACTCAGAGAATGGCAGTGCGATCTACGCAATCTACTTTATTCCGGTCATCTTGCTGGTTTTCGCACTCAATCGCTGGAGACCATTTGAGCTTCGAAAGGCTTCTTTTCCGAATAGCAGACGCGCGATCACGTCGATGTTTTCGGCGGGGAGTTTATTGATCGCCGTAATTGTCTTGCATCCGTTTTCGGCACCGCGTCCGGACGGACGGCTGCATATCGATTTTCTCGATGTCGGTCAGGGTGACTCGATATTTGTGACTTTTCCAAACGGAAAAACGATGCTTGTCGATGGCGGTGGGAGATTTGATTATAGAAAAACGGACAACGCAGCCGAGGCGTTTGAGCCGGATACGCGGGGCATCGGCGAAGCGGTTGTCAGCGAAGTTTTGTGGGCAAAAGGCTATTCGAGCATAGACCACATTTTAGCGACGCATGCCGATGCAGATCATATTCAAGGGCTGACGGATGTCGCGAAGAACTTTCAGATCGGCTCCGCCGTTTTCGGGCGAATGCCGATGAATGATCCTGACTTTGTCGAGCTAACGCAAGTTTTGCAGCGGCGCGGCATCACAACAGAAACCATTAGTCGCGGCGAAATCCTGACACTCGGCGATGCCCGCGTCGAAGTCCTTTACCCATTGCAATCGAGTGACGAAAACGCGGCGTCCGACAATAATAACTCGGTTGTCTTGCGCGTCGTTTACGGCTCGCGAGCCGTTTTGCTAACCGGTGATATTGAGCGAGCTGCCGAAGCGGCGCTCGTGGCCGGCGGCGGCACACTGAGAGCAGATATCGTCAAAGTCGCGCATCACGGCAGCCGGACTTCATCTACACAACAATTTATCAACGCAACGCTTGCTCAATACGCCATCATCTCTGTCGGACGACATTCGCCCTTCGGCCACCCGCACGCGGATGTCGCCTCACGCTGGCAAACCGCCGGTGCGAATGTGATGACGACCGGCACGAACGGAATGATCTCGGTCTCGACCGACGGCAAAGACCTGAAAATAGCTACCTTCCAGCAGTGAGACAGGGTGGTTGATAATGCAACGGTCCCGCCTTGAGCACCAGTCAGTTTCGTCGCCTTTTGGCTCTTTGTGTGGTCTAATCTTAGTGCCCAATCGCACCTTTTCAGCGGTTTGACGCAAATATGGAGAATGGCAACATCCCGGTGGCCCCGATCATACTGGCACTTTTCCTGATCGTTGGGTTTGTGCTCTTTTTGGGGATGATCGCCTTTTTTATTTCTCTCATTTCCCGGGCGGCGAAAAGGCGAGCTTATGACACAGGGCGTGGGAGTGAAATGCGGGCGATCGCCGCGCAGATTTCCTTTTCGTTCACGTCCCAAGCCGAACTTTCGGCAATTCCTTTTTTCGCGAGCTTCGAGCTGTTCGAGGGCTATGCGCTCAAGTTTGAAAACCTGATGCAAGGCTCGATCGGAGGGCACAGGGCTGCCGTATTCGATCTCGCTTATCGAAATGTCGGCAGCGGCGGCCGAGGCGGGACAACGACCTCGCGGCAGACAATGTACGCGATCGAATCGACGCGCCTAAATCTGCCGGAAATCTATCTGCGGCCCGAAGGCGTGATGGAGCGGGTTTTGAACACCCTCGACCGCGTGGACATAGACTTTGCCGAGCGGCCCGGCTTTTCGGGCAGATTCATGCTTTACGGAAAGGACGAGAACGCGATTCGCCATCTCTTTACGGCTGCGAAACTGGATTTTTTTGAGCGGACCCCGAACCTTTGTGTTTTTGGCCGTGGAAATCATCTGTTCCTTTATCAATCGCGAACCCCTTCGCAGCCCGCGCAAATCCAGCAGAATGTGATGTTTCTCGGCGCTCTCCACGACCTGTTCGCACAGTGACGAGCGGGCAGCTTATGGTAACAACGGGCGTTCCTGCATGACCCCTAACGAACAAATCGAAACGCTGCGTAAGATGGCCGGTGGCCGCCGAATGGCTTGGTTGGCGCGCGGCTGTGGCGTCGCTGCATTTGCCTTTGTCGTTGCGGGCTTTTGGACAGGACAACCGGTTTGGTTTGCCGTTGCAGCGTTCGTCGCAGTCGTTGCCTGGTCAAGCTGGCAAACGTCGCCTCATGTTCTCAATGCGGCCAGGGCCCTAGACGCCGGTTACAAATCAGATGGAAATGTAGTTGTCACGATTACTGAATGGTCCGATTCACCCACATATCATGCGACGGTGCCGGCGGACGACGTGTCTAATTGGCGGTTTGAGTTCATTCCTATCGGTTGGACGCCGACCGAGGGCGACAATCAGGCGATACTGTTTCGCATAAAGGATGTTGAGTGGCCCGTTTTGCTTCAGTTTGAACGGGGCATCGCTTATCCTCGTAGCAAACCAAAGCGTATCGACGCGTAAGCAATGGTTTGACCCTACACCGCGGCAACCCCGCGATTAGGCCGTGGGCGTCGCGCCCCTCACTTTTTCCTTTAAGTACCTCATTTTAGAAACCAATCGTTGATAACACGCCGCGATTTGCCGTATTATCAACGGTACCGGTGTTAATAAGTAGTTAGCAGAATTTGAAAACAATGATTCTTCGTGCGTTAGTGGTTTGGATAGTTATCATTGTTGTCGAGACCATTCATGGAATAGTCAGACAAAAATTCATAACTCCTGCATTGGGTGATTTGTTGGCAAGACAAATTGGTGTTTTTGTAGGTTCTGTTCTAATACTTGCAATTACTTGGCTATTCGTTGATTGGCTTCATGCATATTCATTCAAATCAAAAATAGCTATTGGCCTTCTTTGGTGTGCCTTAACTTTTGCCTTCGAGGTTTTGCTCGGGTTGTCGCTTGGTTTTAGCGTGCAAAGGATAATTGCAGATTATGATTTAGCCCAAGGTGGTTTTATGCTTTTTGGCATGATTATTTTGGCTTTTTCTCTGTTAATTGTTTCAAAGTTCCGTGGTGATTAAATTCTGCTAACACGTCGTTCGAGGCGACCGAGCTACACGCGTCGCCTTACTCCGGCGTTAGCCGTCTGAAGCGCACATGCAACTACCATTCACCGCCGAGCAGTTCTTCGGCGTCTTCGACGCCTACAACACAACAGTATGGCCCGCCCAGGTTCTCCTGCTGGCGCTCGCCGTAGCGGCAATCGTCCTTGTGGGCGTTCCGCGGCGCTGGTCAGGTGCGGCCATTTCGGCGATCCTCGCGTGCCTCTGGGTCTGGCTTGGTTTGGTCTACCACCTTGGCTTCTTCGCGCCCATCAATCCGCTTGCCTACGCGTTTGCCGCTGTCTCGGTCGCAGGAGCAGTCGTCTTTGCCTGGCAGGGCGTCATCCGGCGCCGGCTTGAGTTCAATTGGACCGTAAATGCTCGCTCGATAGTCGGGCTCGTTCTCGTGCTGTTCGCGCTGGTCGTGTATCCCGCGTGGTCCACTCTGTCTGGACATGGCTATCCTGCATTGCCTACATTCGGGCTGCCGTGCCCAACCACGTTGTTCACCTTAGGTTTGTTCGCTTTTGTCACCGCGCCGTATCCGCGCAGTCCGCTCGTTGTTCCGGTGCTATGGTGTTTCGTCGGCGCTCAGGCCGCATTCCTTCTTGGCGTGCAAGCCGATCTTGGGCTTGTTGTCGCCGGCATCTTTGGCATAGTCCTGCTGGCAAAGCCGGGGGTTCCCACTCAATCGGCCCGCGCCGCACGGTGAAACAGACGGCACGAGCGGAATGATCTCGGTCTCGACCGACGGCAAAGACTTGAAAATAGACAAATTCCATTAGTGAAAACGTGTTGTTGATAACACGCCGCGATCTGCCGTATTATCAACGTGCCGTTGTTAATAGGTAGTTAGGTTGTCTTCTCAAATGTATCAGCATTGATTACTTCGAACTTCATTCACAGAACCTTTCGCATACGGTCGGCCGGATTGATCGGTACTGCATTCACAATCGACATTGATTCTCGACAGTACTTGGTAACTGCGCGACACGTCGTTGAACAAATGGATCCTTCGGTCGGAATCGAAGTGTTCGGTAACGATGGGTGGATTCCAGTGCCAACACAACTCGTTGGTCATGGTGCCGATGATATCGATGTGTCGGTGCTGGCACCTAGTTCCGCTCTCTCACCGCGTGGCTTGCCGATTCAGGTGAGTAGCGATGGTCTGGCTTACGGCCAGGAAGTCTTTTTTCTCGGTTTCCCCTATCATTTCTTGGGCAACGTAAGTTTCACTGACGACGGATATCCCTTACCCTTCGTCAAACGTGCGACGTTTTCATGTTTTGCGACCAGAGGGTATTTGCTCGACGGGCACAACAATCCTGGCTTCTCGGGGGGGGCCGGTTATATTCGGTGCGGGCGGAGCAGCTCCGACAAACGTCGGTGCAATTATATCTGGATACAAATTTGTTCCCGAACCAATTTATGACGGCGGAAACGAAACTGAACTCACGTTCAAATACAATACCGGCATTATCGTTTCCTATAAGATCGAAAACGCTCTTGAATTGGTGCGACACAATCCCGTCGGAGCTCCATTGTAATGCCGGCAACCCAACAGATCATTGGACACGAGCGGCGGGACGAAGTTTTGTAAACGTTCGCATAAAAAGGCCGGAGCGAATTAACTCCGGCCCCCGCTTTTTATCTCGTAAGTACCCCATTTTGAAAAACACTCGTTGATAACCCGCCGCGATTTGCCGTATTATCAACGGTACCGGTGTTAATAAGTAGTTCGGCCAACCACGACACGCCATGGGGCAATTTAACGCGAGACGCAATTCCAGAACAGGCAAACACAAGAGCAACGAACCGCAATCAATAAAGGAGACGACTATGCCCAGACCCACCATCGAATCGAATTGGAAGGCCATTAGGGCATACATCGAACGGATTTCATGGTTTGTTTTGAAATGGTTGGGCATAAAAGGCAAGATTGACGATCCTCCGGAAAGGAGTTTTCCTGCTCTGCCAGACGAATTACCATGGGGTAAAATCGAACCCAAGGACTTGGATCCCGCGCATGGTGAATGCGAATTTTATTTCTCCGACCCTAGATACAAGGGTGCTAAGGTGCAGGGCGCCGGGCCGCTAGGATCTGGTTGCTGTTACAAGGGATACTCCCCGATGGGAGTGGACCCCGACCCAGTAACGGGCGTGAACAGGCGCGTGGTCTGCAAAAAGGACAAATGATTATTTGACTGTGCTACATGGTGTCCGCCCGACTGTCCTCCCACCGACTCCCGCGCGAAAGTTTTTACGACAGGGCGAAGTGATTGCGCGAAACGGAAACTTCGGGCAAAGTCCCGTGCCGCATTTACATTTTGACGTTCAAGCGTGTGGTCTAAATTTGCCGCCTAATTACAATCAGCTACCGTGCGGTCAAACACTGCCGGTGGCATTTCGCAACACAAGTCGGCACACTTGCGGACTGGTAACCGGACACTCGTATATTGCTCGTCGCTTTGATATTCAAACACCGAATCGGCAACGCCAAACGCCGCGCTCAAACGGAAGATGACTTTGGAGAACACAATAAAGCGGCTCGTTTCATCTAACATCAACAATACGCTTGTAACTATCCCTGACCCTTAAAGTGATTCCATTATGGACAACTATTTTGAACACCAAATTATTAGCCCACGATACAGTTGGCAACAAATACCAAAGACGAAAAGCCTGTTGCAACTGATAGCCTGCAGCTTGTGTGTCATAACGGCCATTACAGTTGTCCAGGATCTGATTCATTCGCGGTTACACAATTATTCCTTCTATTTTTCTGAGTCAATATTGTTCAAAACATTTTGGTTTCTTTTCTTTCCACTTCTATTTTTTCAATGGCAGAATCTTAGGAAGACAAATACACAAGGCGTCTTATGGAGATTGGTGGTGGTCTTAATTCCAGTCTTAGCCCATCTTTTATTAATGCCTTTAGTTGTGTTGGTTGTTTCGGCGATCTTTTATTCACACACCTATCGCTATTATCCAACACTGACTTACACTGTTGCCGATGACATATATAAATTGCTGCTGATCTACAGCCTCTTCCCGTTTTTGTTTCAATTTTTCTTTACAAGAGCGCAATCTGAAGGCAAGGAAACGGACACGATCACAGGGCCATCGAAGGTTGGAAACGAGCCAAAACCCTACACAGGCGCCCTCGAATCGATCGTCATCTCAAACGGCAGAAACTACACTCCAATAGAAGTAAGTTCGATTCTCTACATTAGGGCCGCAACGCCTTATGTCGCTATCCAACTCGAAGGCAAGCGCTATTTACACACCGAAACTCTAAAATCAATTAGTGAAAAGTTAGATAAACTGGCGTTTGTCCGGGTTCACAAATCAACGATTGTCAATCTACGTAAGGT
>JBAUGW010000089.1:0-26700 GCA_049679945.1 Pyrinomonadaceae bacterium
TTCAGAAGACGCTCGCCGTCAATGATTTTTACTTTGGCAGCGACGAGTTTCCGTATCCGATGGGACATATTTCGTTTGTCGGCAAGCTCGACGGTGCGACTTTGTCCGCAGGTGCACCCGCGATCGCACCGGGCTTTGCACTCGACCAGATGGCAAAGCACAGCTTAGATTTTTGGCTCACTACCGAAGATCTGCCGCGGCCCGAAAATCGCGTGACGCTGGATAAAAACGGCGAAATTGTGCTCTCTTACACGCCAAATAACGTCGAAGCCCACAAGCGGCTCCAGGACAAGCTGAAGGAGTTGATGAACAACCAGCGAAAGTGCGACGTCCACGGCGGCGAATGTCATCAAGGGTTATTTTCGCGCAACTTGTACCTCGGCCAGCAGATACCGCTCGCCGGCGTCGCGCATCAGAATGGTACGCTGAGGTTTGGCGACAACCCGAAAACCTCGGTGCTTGACCGCAATTGCAAAGCTCACGATCTCGACAACCTGTATGTCGTCGACGGCAGCTTTTTCCCGTCGAGTTCGGCCGTAAATCCGGCGCTCACAATCATGGCGAATGCACTTCGGGTCGGGCGGCATCTGCTTGAGAGGATGTACTAAACATATGCAACCAACAAGATTCGAGAATAAGGGTATTCCGCTCGGCTGGGTGATCGTCGGGCTTCTGACCGGCGTCGCGTTCATTTCGTCGGCGCACGGCCAAGCCGTGCAACGTGTCGAGACGGTCGGTTTTACCGTTTCCGACATGGACAAGGCAATCGATTATTATTCGCGAGTTTTGCCTTTTGACAAAATTTCTGACACCGAAGTTTGGGGAACGGAATTCGAGCACCTGTCGGGCGTTTTTGGCGCGCGGGCGCGGATAGTAAACATGAAGCTGGGCGACGAAACGCTGCAATTAACCGAGTATCTGACGCCGCACGGACGACCCATCCCGGTCGATACGCGCAGTAACGACCGATGGTTTCAGCACATCGCCATCATCGTGTCGGACATGGACAAGGCGTACGCGCATCTGCGGACAAACAAGGTTCGTCACGCTTCGACCGGACCGCAGACGCTGCCGGCATACATTACGGCAGCGGCCGGGATCAAAGCGTTTTATTTTAAGGACTTCGACAACCACGTGCTCGAGATCCTGTCGTTCCCGCCGGATAAAGGCTCGGCAAAATGGCACGAGCTGGCAAAAACCGGAAAGCTGTTCTTAGGCATTGACCATACGGCGATCGTAGTCGGCGACAGCGATGCGAGCCTCAGATTTTATCGCGACGCGCTTGGCTTGACAGTCGCCGGGACGAGCGATAACTACGGCCCTGAGCAGGAGCATCTGAACAATGTCTTTGGCGCAAAGCTGCACATTACGGGCCTGCGCTCTACGGAGGCCGGCATCGCGGTTGAATTTCTCGAGTACCTTGCTCCGTCTGACGGGCGGCCGTTTCCGCGTGATACGCGAGCGAGCGATCTGTGGCATTGGGAAACGAGCTTTTTGACCCAAAAAGTTGATAATCTGTTTGTATCGTTTAGGCCTGATTTTGTATCGACCGGTGTAGTTAACTTCGCCGAGCCGAGACTTGGGTTTCGTAAGGCAGCGATGATCCGCGATCCGGACGGCCATGCTGTCCGGCTGACCGAACGCTGAGAGAACATATATGAACGTAATGAAAATATTTATTGTAGGCGTCATCGCAGTAGCCGCTCTTATGGCCGGATGTAACCTTGCTCCCAGCGTCGCTCGGATCAACACTGATCCGGGCGGACAGGCTGCGAAGGGCTATGACACCGTCGCGTTCTTTGCAAAAAACGCCGCGGTCAGGGGAAATCCTGCTTTCGAATACGCATGGAACGGCGCTAAATGGTTTTTTTCTTCGGAGGAAAACCTCGAGAAGTTCAAAGCCAACCCTGATGCGTATTCACCGCAGTTTGGCGGCTATTGCGTTTACTCGGCGGCTCAAGGCAAGCTTGTCGAAGGCAACCCCGAACACTACAAGGTCATTGACGGCAAACTATATTTCTGCAACAACGCCGAGGCAAAAGAGGCTTGGGAAGGCAGTGAAGACGACTTGATCAAAAAGGCGGAAAAGTTCTGGGCCGAGATTCAGGCCAAGTAACATGTTCTGGATGTGAATAGTATGAACGCCGAACAAAAACGACTCGCCGAATCGGATGCGAGAAAGAAACACTGGAAACGCTGGGGCCCGTATTTGAGTGAACGTGCCTGGGGAACGGTGCGCGAAGATTATTCGGCTGATGGCGCGGCGTGGGATTATTTTCCGCACGATCATGCACGCTCACGTGCGTACCGCTGGAACGAGGACGGGATTGCCGGCGTTAGCAACCGCCAGCAGAATATTTGTTTTGCCGTCGCGATGTGGAACGGCAAAGACGCGATTCTCAAAGAGCGCCTCTTCGGCCTGACCGGCAGCGAAGGCAATCACGGCGAGGACGTCAAGGAGCTGTATTATTATCTCGATTCGACGCCGACCCACTCCTACATGAAATACCTCTACAAGTATCCGCAGAGCGAATTTCCTTACGAGCGACTGATCGTCGAGAACCGAAGGCGCAGCAAACTTGAGCGCGAATTCGAGCTGATGGACACGGGTATTTTCGACGAAGACCGTTACTTCGATGTGTCGATCGAGTATGCCAAAGCCGATGTCGAGGACGTTTTGATAAAGATCACGGCGGCAAATCGCGGCCCCGAGGCGGCGGCGATCTACCTGCTGCCGACGGTTTGGTTTCGCAACACGTGGACGTGGGATGGCCAAGAGGCAGATTGCTCTCTTCACAGCTCTGAAGCAAATGTTATCGAAATCGATTGTGAGACGCCGGGCAAGCGGTTGCTCTATTTCGACGGTTCTCCCGAGTTACTTTTTACCGAGAACGAGACAAATAACGAACGGCTTTTTGGTGCGCCTAACCGCACGCCGTACGTTAAGGATGCGTTTCATCGGCACTTGATCAACGGCGAAACTGATGCCGTAAATCCTGCGAGAACCGGGACGAAGGCGGCCGGGCTTTACAGATTGGAGATTCCGGCAGGCGACGAGGCGACGATCCGCCTGCGGCTGACGGATAAGAAGATTTCCCGCAAAGACGCAAAGAAGTCAGAACCGCCAGCGTTAGTGGGCGGTCAGTCTGGCGGCACGAACTGGTTGCCCGCTCACGCAGGCGGCTCGGACTTTGACTCGATCTTCAAACAGCGCATCGCCGAGGCTGATGAATTCTACAATGCGATTGCGCCGAGCAATCTTTCGGATGACGCTAAGAGCGTGCAAAGACAGGCTTTTGCGGGGCTGTTGTGGTCAAAACAGTTTTACCATTACGTCATCAAAGATTGGCTCGACGGCGATCCGGCGTTTGGCGAGCCGGCAGAATCGCGGCGTCGTGGCCGCAACAAAGACTGGAAGCATCTTTACAACTCTGATGTGATCTCGATGCCGGACAAGTGGGAATACCCGTGGTACGCGGCGTGGGACCTGGCGTTTCATACACTACCGCTCGCCATCGTCGATCCCCAGTTTGCCAAAGAGCAGTTGATGCTGATGCTGCGCGAATGGTACATGCATCCGAACGGCCAGATTCCAGCCTATGAATGGGCTTACGGCGATGTAAATCCGCCGGTTCATGCTTGGGCTGCGCTTCGTGTTTACCAGATAGATAAAAAGCTCAACGGCCGCGGTGACCGGAAATTCCTCGCCCGCGTTTATCAAAAGCTGCTGCTGAATTTTACGTGGTGGGTAAATCGCAAGGACGCAGAGGGCAAAAATGTTTTCGAAGGCGGCTTTCTCGGTCTCGACAACATCGGCGTTTTTGACCGGTCGCAGCCGCTGCCCATCGGCGGCAAACTTGTTCAGTCCGACGGCACCAGTTGGATGGCGATGTATTGCCTTAACATGTTGGCCATCGCTCTCGAGTTGTCACGCGAAGACGACAGCTACGAGGACCTCGCGAGTAAGTTCTTCGAACATTTCATTTACATATCCGACGCGATGAATAACCTCGGCGACGACAACTTGTCGCTCTGGGACGATGCGGACGGTTTTTATTACGACGTCCTTCACATGCACGAAAAGCACTACAGTATGCCGCTGAAGGTGCGCTCGATGGTCGGTCTGATTCCGCTGTTTGCGGTTGCGACTATCGAGCCCGACATTCTGGAGGCGTTACCCAATTTTAAGCGGCGGCTGCAGTGGTTTATCGACAATCGCCCCGATCTGACCGGCAATATCAACTGCGCGCGAACGCCGGGTGAAGGCGAGCGCCGCCTGCTCGCTGTCGCATATCGCGATCGCTTGATGAGCGTTCTAAAATTCATGCTCGATGAGGACGAGTTTCTCTCGCCGCACGGCGTTCGCGCCGTGTCGCGTTATCACAAATACGCGCCGTACGTTCTGAGCGTCAACGGCAACGAGCATCGCGTCGATTACGAGCCGGCGGAATCTTCAAGCGGTCTTTTTGGCGGCAACTCGAATTGGCGCGGCCCCATTTGGTTTCCGGTAAATTATCTTTTGATCGAATCGCTGCAAAAGTTTCACCACTATTACGGCGACGATTTTAAGATCGAATGTCCGACCGGTTCGGGCACGATGATGAATTTGTGGCAGGTCTCGCAAGAATTGTCGCGGCGCATGTCGCACATATTTTTGCGTAACGGCGAAGGCCGGCGGCCGGTCTTTGGCGACTCGGAAAAATACCAGACCGATCCGCATTTTCGCGATCACTTGCTTTTTTACGAGTATTTTCATGGCGACAACGGCTCGGGCGTCGGTGCCAGCCATCAAACTGGCTGGACGGGCCTCGTCGCAAAACTGTTGCAGCAAAGTGGTGAATAAAAACGAAGGGTTTTTAACGCAAAGTCGCAAAGGTACAAAGACGTGAAGGAGATAATTATTCATGGCCAAGATCATAACAACTTTGCGTCTTTGCGACTTGGCATCTTTGCGCTAAATTCTTCCTCTGTGATGTTTTGATGATTGAACTTGGCACAGAAATTTGTAACAACTTCGAAACCTCGGCGTCGCGCGAGTGGCTTGAGACGAACGGCATCGGCGGTTACGCTTCGTCAAGCATTTCTGGCGCTAACACGCGTCGCTATCACGGCCTGCTTGTTGCAGCGACGCGACCGCCGCTCGGCCGAATGGTTTTGCTGTCGAAGTTTGAAGAAATCATTGTCGTCGACGGCGAGCGACACGAAATCTCATGCAATCAGTATCCTGACAGTGTTCATCCCGACGGCTACAAATATCTGACACAGTTCCGCCTTGACCCCTTCCCGGTGTGGACGTTTGAGGTGAACGGCGTCGAGGTTGAAAAGTCGCTCTTCATGGCTCACGGCGAAAATACGACCGTGATTCAGTGGAAAATAACGCAGTCGGCTGTCAGCGCTTCGCCGTCAGTTCTCGAGTTAAAGCCGCTATTAGCTTTCCGAGACCACCATCATCTTCGGCATGAAGACGAAGGTTTTGGCGGGCATTACGAGGGGAACGAAAACCTGATCTCGATCGAACCTTACGCCGGGATGCCGCGGCTATGCTTTGGTCACAACGCAGTGGAAATCGAAGATCAAGGTCACTGGTATCGCGATTTTGAATACGCTGTCGAGCAGGAGCGTGGCTTCGACTATCGCGAAGATCTGTACCAGCCGTTTTCTCTGAGATTCGATCTTTCGACAGAGGCGACCGTGGTCGCATCGACCGAGCCGCGAGACGCCAAAGACGCGGCCAAGCTCAAAAAAAGTGAGATGAAACGCCGGGCGGCGCTGATTGCCAAATCCGGTGCCAAGGACGACTTCGCTCGACAGCTCGTCCTCGCAGCCGATCAATTTATCGTCGCACGCGGGACCGGCAAGACGGTGATCGCCGGCTATCACTGGTTTTCGGACTGGGGCCGTGACACGATGATCGCACTCAATGGGCTGACGCTCGCGACGAACCGCGCGGATATCGCAAAAAGTGTGCTTCGAGAGTTTTCAAAACATATCTCCGACGGCATGCTGCCGAACCGCTTCCCCGATCAGGGTGAAATGCCCGAATACAACACGGTTGACGCGACGCTGTGGTTTTTTGAGGCGATCCGCGCTTACGGCGAAAAGACAGGTGACTACAAATTTATAAAGGATGAGCTTTACGACAAGCTTGCCGAGATCGTCGACTGGCATGTTCGCGGGACACGCTATCAAATCGGCGTCGATGCAGACGGGTTGCTTTTCGCGGGCGAGCCGGGCGTACAGCTTACTTGGATGGACGCAAAGATCGGCGACTGGGTCGTCACGCCGCGAACCGGTAAGGCCGTCGAGATTCAAGCATTGTGGTACAACGCCCTGTGCAGCATGGCAGATCTTGCGGCGCGATTTGGCGACGCCAAGGGCAAAAAGAATTACGCAGCAATGGCCGCAAAAGCTAAAAAGTCATTCAACGCGCAGTTTTGGAATCACGACGACGATTGTTTGTTCGATGTTATTAACGCCGACGAGAGCGACGCCAGCCTGCGGCCAAACCAGATCTTCGCCGTCAGCCTGCCGCACACGATGTTAGCCTCGGCGAAAGCACGCAAGGTTGTTAAGAAGGTAGAGGCGGAATTGCTCACGCCCGTCGGTCTGAGGTCGCTTGCACCTACCGATGAAAGTTATGTACCGATTTACATCGGCTCGCCGCTTGATAGAGACGCGGCATATCATCAGGGAACAGTTTGGGCGTGGCTGATCGGCGCATTTGTCGATGCGTATCGCAAAACTCACTCAAAAGACGCTCGAGCGAAAAAGCGCATCGACGAAATTCTCAGCAGTTTCAAAACTCACCTCACCGAAGCAATGGTCGGCCAGGTCAGCGAAATTTTTGACGCCGATCCGCCTCACGCCGCCCGCGGATGCGCGGCCCAGGCTTGGAGTGTCGCCGAGCTATTGCGCGTAATGTCAGAACCGACTGCGTAAGCGGGCGGGCGGTTGTGTCAGTAACCCGCACGTAAGTAAGGGCTCAAGCAGGAGACTACTCGCCGCAGATAAACGCAGATGACAAAGACAAAAAGACAAATTTCTTTTCGTACCTGTATTTACGTGTGTTGACCTGAGGCCAAGTTGCTGGCCGCCCGCTTACGCAGGCGTTTCTAACTTTTTTTGGAATACTCTTGCCAGCTTGGATGCTTTAGTCATTGCAGACTGAAACTCGTGGAGCGAGCTGATTATGCAGACCAAAAACAACGTCACGTATCTCGATAGATTCAACTTACGCCGGGCAAATCGTCACGCTGTGATTCTCGCCGGCGGCGACGGAACGCGGCTTCGGACATTGACCCGCGTAATTGCCGGCGACGAACGGCCAAAACAGTTCTGTCCGATCCTAGGCGACGAGACGCTGCTCGACAAAACGCGTGACCGGACCGCTTTGAGTATTGCCGCTGAAAATACCCACTTCAGCCTGACCGCAAAGCACGAAAGATATTACGAGCGGCCGCTATGGAATGTGCCGGAGAAACAAATGGCCGTTCAGCCCGATAACCGCGGAACTGCACCGGCGATCCTTTACAGCCTGATGCGGCTCGCAAAACAAGCGCCGGACGCGACGGTTGCGTTCTTTCCGTCGGATCATTATTTTTCGGACGACGAGGAGTTTATGGACCACGTTGATTTGGCGTTTGACTCGGTTGACGTTAATCCGGAGTCGGTCGTACTTCTCGGCATTGAACCCGAAAAAGCAGAAACATCCTACGGTTGGGTCGAACCGGTCGAGTCGCTTTTCGGCGGCGAACCAAAGAGCGTCAGTCGCGTCGCACGGTTTTGGGAAAAACCGACCGCAGGTGTTGCAAAACGGCTGATGAAAGCAGGTTGCTTGTGGAACAGTTTTGTCATGGTCGGTCGCGTCGAGACGTTCTTAAAAATGTTTCGGCAGCATCTGCCTGAGATGTATCGAATGTTCGCCGCAGCATCAAGACTGTTCGGGACTAATCAGGAATTTGCGGTCATTCGCTCGATCTATTCATGGCTCGAAGACACAAACTTTTCGAGCGAGGTTCTTGAAAAGTCGGCAGATAAATTAATGGTGATGCGCGTCGGCGAAGTCGGCTGGTGCGACTGGGGTGAGCCCGAACGCGTCGTCGGAACACTCAACAATCTCGGCCTTCAGCCCCAATGGATGCAGGCGCTCGCCGCGTAAAAAATATGAAAGCAATTGCAGTAAAACCGGGAATAGCGAATTCCGTTCATCTTGTCGAAATGCCAAAGCCGTCGATCGACGAGATCGCGGACGGCCGCGGTGTGCTGGTCAAAGTTTTGCGCGTCGGCGTCGATGGTACCGACAAGGAGATCAACAACGCCGAATACGGCGCTCCGCCGCCCGGCGACGATTTCCTTGTGATCGGTCACGAGGGATTCGGTGTCGTCGAGGAAACGGGTGCGAATGTACAAGAGCTGAAAAAAGGCGATTACGTTGTCGCCACGGTTCGTCGACCGGGCTCGAGTATCTACGACCTGATCGGAACGAACGACATGACGACCGATGACACTTATTATGAACGCGGCATAAATCTGCGGCACGGCTACTTGTCAGAATATTACGTTGATGACGCCGAGTTTATCGTAAAAGTGTCGCGGGGTTTGAAAGACGTCGGCGTCTTGCTCGAACCGATGACGGTCGTTCAGAAAGGCGTTACGCAGGCTTTCGAAATCCAACGGCGCCTTAAAGTTTGGAAACCGCGTCGTGCCGCTGTAATGGGTGCTGGCACGATCGGCTTGCTGACAACCCTAGTACTCAAACTGCGCGGCATGGAAGTCGTCACATTCGGCCGCACGCCGAAGCCGTATCTCAACTCAGATCTAATCGAGGAACTCGACGCTGCTTACGTCTCGACAGCCGACATCTCGGTGCCGGAATACGCAAAACAAAACGGCGGTTTCGACATTATTTTCGAAGCGACGGGTTTTTCGCCGATCGTCTTCGACGCAATGCAAGCGCTTGCGAAAAACGGCGTCCTCGTGCTCTCGAGCGTCACCGGCGGCGATCGAATGGTCGAAGTTCCTGCGGACAAGATCAATCTCGATTTCGTTCTCGGCAACAAGGTCATGGTCGGCACCGTCAACGCAAACCGCGAGTATTTCGAAACCGGCGTCAAAGACCTCTCGCAGGCCGTGCTCGAATACGGAGACTGGCTTTCACGGCTTCTTACGCACCCAGTCAACGGACTGGAAAACTATTCCACCTTATTCGAAACACTTTCTACCGCAAAGAATGCGATAAAAGTCTATTGCGAGGTCAACGGAGATTCGAGGTAACGAGCTGAACCAAATTGCAAAATAACCCGGGCACTCACCGATGGGTTCGTTACACATACTCCACAGTTCGTACAAGCGAATATGTGGAGTGTTCGTACCCGCTGAGTCCCTTCACCCGCTTCATTGTTCAAGCCGCCTGATTTGGCCTGCCTGGCAGGAAAAAATACGTTTACAACTTGAACAAAATTGTGTAGTCTTAGCCTTGAATTTGCCTGACTAGCAAATCTAGCAACTCAAAACCCGTAAAAATCATCACTTCTGCGGCCGGATTTCAGGTCGATAATAATCAATCTGTTTGTAGTTTGACCGTGGCCGTGAGTGGTTTGTTGGAGGAAATATGTCGTTTAGTTATAAATTTTTACGTTTCATCGCGGCTTCGCTTTTAATGATCTCGCTCGCGGTCGTCGCCTTTGCCGACACGATTCGGCTCAAGGACGGCAGCATTATCAAGGGAAAGATCACAGCTTTTGGCGGCGGTAAATTCACCGTCGTTATGGGCGAAGGCTCGCGACGTAAGGAACTTACTTTTTTTGCAAACGAGATTGAGTCGATCATTTTTGATTCGCAAGACGCAAAGCCGCAGCTCACGACGCCAACTCGGACGACCGTTTCCAAACAGCCAGAGCAAACTCCTGATCCGCAGCCTGCTCGGGTCGTTTTGACCAGCGGAACACGCGGCCCTTCGCCCTCGCAAACTACGCCGCCCGCCGCGACAATGAAACCGGTTGGTTGGAGCGTGAAAGTTCTCGCCGACAACACGGCGAACGGCTGGACAAACACCGGCTGGGTCGTAAAAAAAGGCCAGCGAATTCGCATAACGGGCGACGGCAAGGTCTCGCTCGGTAAAAATAAATCGTCATCACCGTCGGGCGAGCCTGATATCGAAGACGGCCAAAAGTTGCTGAAGAATGTCGCGACCGGCGCGCTAATCGCAGTCATCGGCGACGACAACAACGAATTTATCTACATCGGCTCCGAGCGTGAGTTCACCGCCACCCGCGACGGTGCCCTGTTCCTCGGTATTAACGAAGGCTATCTCGATGACAACACCGGCTCATACAGCGTTAAGGTCGAGATCATCCCCGACGGCAGATAGACCGCTCTTCCTCCTGAATACTCAATGGCCATGGCCCGATCGCCATGGCCTTTTTTTGTTACCTAAAATTAAAATTATTTCTGTATATTGTTATAATTTGTCTGGTTATGGAAAAGTACTCGATAATTTGTCCGTGCTGCGAAGCGACGCTGACCATCGACGCCGGCACAGGCGCATTGCTCGCACACGAAGAGAAAAAGAAAATTCTCGGCTCGTTTGAGGATCTACAAGGCGAACTTAGTAAACAAAAAGAACTCCGGGAGCAGATATTTGCACAGGAAATGTCGTCGATGAAAGACCGCGAACGTATTCTCGAAGAAAAATTTAAAGAAGCCATGAAACGCGCCGACACCGACGACGGAACGCCATTCAAAAATCCACTCGATCTCGATTAAAACATGATGAAAAGCCAAACATTTTTGACACTTCTATTTCTCATGTTTTCGACAACATTTGTTCAGGCTCAGAGCGCAAAATTTCCAAAAAATTGTCGAAAGATACTGGACAATAAATTTCGCGGATGGAAATTTGCCGAAATCCAGAGCGACATTGAGAAGTATTTCAAAGAGATACATTCCAAGGATAAGCCAAATTTATTGTCTGGTGACTGGAACGGTGATGGAAAGACGGATTATGCCGTCCTTATTGAATACGGAAAGTTAAGGAATCACATGGGTGAAGTAATTGGAAACCGCCGATTACTAATCCCTTTTATTCATACTTCCAAGGGCGTTCGTCACTTTGTTTTTGAAGGTTCCGAATACATTTCCGTAAATAAAAAGGGTTCAAAGGGCTATAATTACGATTCAGGGAAATTCTTTCACTTTAAGACAGATTCAATTTTTGACGGTTTCTTTGAAAAAGCCGGCGTCTCCTACATCTGGAACAAAAGTAAGTTCCGCGTAGTTACCACAAGCGATTAGAAATGATCGAAGCTGCAAAGGCCACAAACCAAAGTTTGAAACCCCAAGACAAAATCATCGTGGCTCTCGATGTCGATTCAGCATCAGATGCGCGCGAAATTATTAAAGATCTCGGGGATAAAGTCGGTGCGTTCAAGATCGGGTTGCAGCTTTTTACTACCGCCGGGCCTGAGTTTGTGAGAGCGATTGCTACTTCGGGTGTGAAGGTTTTTCTCGATCTGAAGTTTCACGACATTCCTAATACGGTTGCAAAAGCCGGCATCGAGGTTGCTAAACTCGGCGTGTGGATGTTCAATGTCCACGCCGCTGGCGGCAGCGAGATGATGAGACGCACGGCCAACGATGTCTCTGAGTTTTGCAGCACACAGGGCATCGTAAAACCGCTCGTCATCGGCGTTACCGTTCTTACCAGCTCAAACACCGACACGCTTAAAGAAACTGGCTTCGAAGGCGAGATCGAGCAGCAAGTTGCTAATCTAGCCCGGCTTGCACATCTAAGCGGACTCGACGGCGTTGTCGCGTCACCGCGAGAAGTTACCGCGATACGACAGGCTATTGAAGATACGAGTTTTATTACGGTCACGCCCGGAATTCGCCCTATCGCCGCAACAACCGACGATCAAAAGCGTGTAAACACCCTCCGCGAGGCGATCGCGAACGGCTCCGATTATGTCGTCATCGGCCGCCCGATCACCCAAGCTGAGAATCGAATTGACGCTCTCGAAGCAATGCTCGCGGAGGCGGAACACTAACCGATGCAATCGCTTTTCTTAAAAATCATCAGACTTGTCGTCGCAACAGTTTTTGTTGCGAGTCTGGCGACAGCTTTGACTGCACAATCGACTATGCAGTTTCGCGATGGCGAGAAACTGACGTACCAAATTTCGTTCGATAGATTTTCAAATATCGGCTACGCTGAGCTGCACATCGCATCGACAGGCAAACTGAGTGGCCGCGACGCCGTTGAACTCCGAGCTAAAGCAAAAACCTTCGACTTTGTAAGCGCCGCCTTTTTTCTCATCGACGAGAGCCGCACAGTTTACGTCTCGCCAGACACAGGTCTGCCGCTTTACATCAGCAACATCGACAACTACGGACCGGTGCCAAAAGAGACGATTAAAAATTATCTGACGACTCCGACGGCGAATTACGATATCGTCTCTGCAATTTATAAAGCTCGTGCAAACGGTGGCAGCGGCAGCTTTCCACTGTTCGAGGACGGGCAGCAGCACGTCATCAATTTTCTCTCAAGCGGTGCTGAGAAAGTTAGAAGCGATGCGGGTGAGTTCGACACAACAATGTCGACCGTAACGAGCGAATATCTGACGGCTCATGGGCTGCGAGATCTCAGAATAAATTTTTCAAACGACGAAGATCGCATGCCGGTTTTGTTCCGATTTAAAATGGGCAAGAACGAGTTTCGCATTGCTCTTGCCGGCGTCAACAGACCCGAACCGTCGACCTCACCGACGCCCGAACCGATCAAAACACCTTTGCCGCAGATTACTCCGCGACCAACTCCAAGTCCGACGCCGTACATCGATAACCAACCGCTCGCGTCGGAGCTTGGATTCAAACTTGGCGAGACGCTCGATTATCGAGTTGTCGCGGCTGGCGTTCCTGTTGGAACGATTACGCTCAGCGCAAAAGAGCGAAAGTTTATCAATGGCGAAGACAACCTCGTTCTAAGCGCCGAGGTCACAGCCATCGAACCGGGCGGCAACCTGTTTGCCCAAAGTGACCACATTCAAACTCTGGTTGACCCCGAAACACTTGCTCCGCGCTCGATGGAAGTTATTTTTAAGAACGCGATTCCCGGTTTGAATGGAACCGCGACATTCGATAGTAGAACCGGCGGGATCAAAGCAGGTGTGTTGCCCCAATTCGAATCTCCGGTTGGGACGCACAGCATTCTCTCGCTTATCTACGCGATGCGCTCGTTCAACCTAACGCCGAGCCGCGATGCAAGCAGCCCAGTGAATGACACTCGCGTTGCCGTGTTTTGGGAATCGCGGACCTATGTTTTCACCCTTCGTCCATCAAGACCGGAAGACGTCACGATCAATGGAGTGAAAATGCAAGCTCAGATGATCTCGATCTCGACCGGCAACCCGCAGCTTGACAACCTCGCCCCCAAACTATGGCTGAGGTTGACTAATGGACGATCTCCGGTTCGTTTCTCAATAGGTACGCTTCAGGCCGATCTCATTCAGAAATAAGGCTTTATCTGGAATCTTTCTCTGATCGAATAATAATTTCTAATTGAAATTGAAAATGGTTTTCATTTAAGATACAATTTTCAAGTGGAGGGCAAAAAGATGAAAGTGAATCTGATATTGGTTGGCGTTCTCCTCGCCGTGTGTTCTATCGGCGGTTTTGCTCAAACGGAAGCCGATCGAGAAGGCATAAAACGCGCCGCGCTCAATTACGCCGAAGGTTGGTACGAAGGTAACGCGGACAAGATGGAAAGTGCTCTGAGTCCCGACCTCGCAAAACGCATCGTCCGCACAAACGACAAGGGCCAAAGCAATCTTGGTCAGATGACTGCGATGTCGTTGGTGCAAGGCACGCGCACCGGTTTTGGTAAAAGCACTCCGAAAGACGAACAACAAAAGGACGTGACGATTCTCGACGTGTTCGGCGGTGCAGCAACGGTCAAACTCGAGATGCGCGATTGGATCGACTATCTTCACGTTGGCAAATTCGGCGGCAAATGGGTCATCATCAACGTTCTCTGGGAAACAAAACCAAAAAAAGATGAAAAGAAAAACTAAAGATAAATTAACGCTCACCGATCTGCCTCACGGTACAGGCGCGCGCGTCAAAAGTGTTCATGGTTCGAGCCGCGTTTCAAAAAGATTGATGGAGCTTGGCGTGGTTCCCGGCGTTGAGCTGCAAGTTGTAAAGAGCGCTCCCTTTGGCGACCCAATCGAAGTCCGCCTTCGCGGATACAGCCTCGCAATGCGTCGCAGCGAAGCCGACGCTATCGAAGTCGCTATCTAATCCTCGCGATGAATGAACGACACGAGTGTTGAACGACATCTTACGATCGCACTTGCAGGCAATCCAAACGCCGGCAAGACGACGCTGTTTAACTCCCTCACCGGCCTAAGACAAAAAGTTGCAAACTATCCGGGCGTTACGGTTGAACGTAAAACCGGCTCGTGGACGCTGAATGGCAACGCGGCGAATCTCATCGATCTCCCTGGTCTTTACAGTCTCGATGCGACGTCGCTCGACGAACAGATTGCCCGCGACATTATCACCGGCGAGCAAAGCGGTGTGCCGAAACCCGACGCGATCATCGCCGTCGTTGATGCGACAAATCTCGAACGTAATTTGTATCTCGTCACGCAGATGTTTGAATTCGGCGTGCCGGTCGTCGTTGCATTGACGATGATCGATGTTTTTGAAAAACAGAAGCACGAGATCGATATCGAAATGCTCGCTGCGCTGCTTAAGACGCCGGTCGTCGCCGTCAATTCGAAAACAAGCCGCGGTATTGACGAGCTTGCTGAAAAAGTAAAAGAGGTCATCGGCACGACGCCGGTTGTTCCCTATACGTTTGAAGAAACGAGCGAAAATGGCGCCCACGGAAAAATTTTCACGCGTTACAATTTTATTTCGAATGTCGTTCAGGAATCCGTCTGGCACAGCGATCACGAAAAGCACCGGCTTTCGGAAAAGATCGACCGTGTGTTAACGCACAAATTTTTTGGGCTGGTTATACTGGTCGCAATTTTACTTCTCGTTTTTCAAACGATCTTTTCGTGGGCAAGCTTGCCGATGGATCTGCTCGAACAAGGTTTTCACGCGCTCGGCGATTTTGTGCGAACACAGATGCCGCCGGGCATTTTCGCCGATCTACTGGCCGATGGCATAATCGCCGGCGTCGGCGGCGTTGTAGTTTTTCTACCGCAGATTTTGCTGCTCTTTTTGTTCATCTCACTTCTCGAAGACAGCGGCTACATGGCGCGTGCGGCGTTTCTGCTCGACAAGCTTATGAGCCGCGTGGGCCTTCACGGCAAAGCGTTTTTGCCGCTTGTTTCGAGCTTTGCATGCGCGATTCCCGGGATTATGGCGACGCGCACGATCGAAAGCCGCCGCGACCGCTTTGCGACGATCATGATCGCGCCGTTCATGTCGTGCTCCGCACGCCTGCCGGTTTACACATTAATGATCGCGACGTTTTTTGCGGGACAAACCGTGCTGGGATTCATCTCACTCGGGGCGGTTTTGATGCTGGCCATGTATGCGTTAGGAATCGTAGTCGCGATCATCGTCGCATTTATATTAAAGCGAACGGTCCTGAAAGCGCCGCCGCCGCCTTTCCTCATGGAGCTGCCGCCGTATCGATTGCCAAACCTTCGCACGGTTTTACAAAACATGCTGACGCGAGCGCGGCTTTTCCTAAAGCGCGCCGGAACGGTCATTCTCGCAATATCGATCATTCTCTGGGCGCTTATGTATTTCCCAAGAAGCAGTCAGCAGTCAGCAGTCAGCAGTCAGCAGACGAAGATGTCAGAACCGGGAGCGGTAGCGACTGGGTCAGAGTTGCCGGAATCCGAACAGCTCAAACATAGTTTTGCAGGAAAGCTTGGCCATGCAATCGAGCCCGTGATTGAGCCGCTCGGATTCGACTGGAAGATCGGCGTCGCGCTGATCGCTAGCTTTGCCGCACGCGAGGTCCTCGTTTCGACTTTGAGTATCATTTACAGCGTTGGCAAAGACGAAAACGAAGAGAGCGAAACGCTCCTCGCCGCCGTCCGCGATGCTAAAACCGACGACGGGCGGCCTGCATGGACGCCGCTCACGGCGCTGACGCTGATGGTTTTCTTCGTCCTCGCGATGCAGTGCATGTCCACGCTCGCCGTGGTGCGCCGCGAGACAAACTCATGGACGTGGCCGCTTTTCATGCTCGCATACATGACCGGCCTTGCTTATATTGCCGCACTAATTACATATCAAGGCGGCAAAGCGCTCGGGTTTGGTTGAATTGCCGTGGGCTTTAGCCAACGGATCGCAGGATTGTTAAGAAATCGGCTTTAGCCAAAATTATTGGGCTAAGCCCGAAATTTTTGTTAATCGTCACCGTCAACTAAAGACGCCGGCCATCGAGCGAATATGTCAGTCCAATATCTAATTGTCGCACTCATAATAACGGCCGCAATTGCATATACGTTAATCTCGCTACTTCGTAAACGCCGTGCATTTTCTACAAAACAAAGCTGCGGCGACGATTGCGCTTGCAGCGGCGGCTCAAAAAAATTAAATTCGTAGTTTGGACGCGAAACCAACATTTTTCACTGTCGGCGTGCGTGCGATGTTTTTATCGACGCTCGCTTTTTTCTTGGCGAATGTCTGCGTAAAGCAAGTTGCGCACATTCCGGCGATGGAGACGGTTTTTTTTCGCTGCATAATTGCGTCATCGATTTGTTTTTACGGATTGCGTGGTGAGAAAGGTGGCATCATCGGTGAAAACCATTTGCGGTTGCTGCTTCGTGGACTATTTGGGACAACGGCGTTGTTCTGTTTTTTTCTGACACTGCAAAACATGCCGCTTGCCTCGGCGCAGACGATACAATATCTCTCGCCGATCTTTACGGCGACGATCGCGATCTTCGTCTTAAAAGAACGTGTCGTGCCGGCACAGTGGCTGTTTTACGCGATCGCGTTTGGCGGCGTGCTCCTTATCGAACGTGTCGATGAACGCATTTCGCCGTTCTATCTCGGGCTTGGAGTATTCTCTGCGTTTTGCTCCGCTATGGCTTACAATCTCGTACGGTCCTTACGCGGGCGCGAACATCCGTTGACCGTCGTGCTGCATTTTCAGCTAGTCGGCGCGGCTGTCGGTTTTGTGAGTTTGTTTTTTGATTGGAAAACGCCGCAGGGTTTTGATTGGATGTGGCTGCTGTTCGTCGGTGTGTTTTCTCAGATCGGGCAGGTATTTTTGACACGTGCTTTGCAGAGCGAACGGGTCGCAAGCGTTGCGGTCATTAATTACACTGGCTTGATCTACGCGATCAGTGTCGGTTGGATCGTTTTCGGCGAAGCACAAGGTTCACTTGCTATCGTCGGGATGCTGCTTGTCGTTCTCGGCGTGCTGCTCAGCGTGATCTATCGTCGTCGTCAGCAGCCGTCTTGAGACGATTGAAACAACCGCTGGATAGGAATTAAACGCAGAGATCGCAGAGACCGCAGAGGTAACAAAGGCCTGATCGAACGAGAGAAATAAATATTTGGTTTATCTCTGCGTACTTTGCGATCTCTGCGTTAAAATGGCGAATACATTGATAAAAGCAGCAATCATAACAGTCAGCGACACGCGAACCGTTGACAACGATGTGTCCGGCGACAAACTCGTCGCGTTATTGAGATCTGCCGATGCCGAGATAATCGAGCGAATTGTCACGACCGACGATCTTGAGAATTTACGTAAAACGATTCACACGCTAACAGAAAGAGAAGATGTCAATTTGATCATCACGACAGGCGGCACGGGGTTTGGGCCGCGTGACAATACGCCCGAGGCGACGCGTGCTGTTATAGATCGCGAAGCTCCGGGTTTGGCTGAAGCAATGCGACGCGAAACCGCTTCGAAGACGCCGATGTCGATGCTCTCACGCGGACTTTGCGGCATTCGCGAAAAGACCTTGATAATAAATCTGCCCGGCTCGCCAAAAGGCGTCGAAGAATGCTTCGAAGTTATTCGTCCGGTTTTAGCTCACGCTATTCAATTGATCGATGGAGATACGAGACATGAAAGTTAAGTTTTTTGCAGGTTTATTTTTGCTCATGCTTGTCGCGACGAATGTTGTCGCTCAGCAAACCAGTCCGCGAATTTCCACGGAAGCCGAGCTTAAAGAAGATCTAAACGGCCCGTGCAAAAACGACGAGCGGCTCGATGCCGTCAAAAAACTTTTTGTAAAAATGGGAGCGCCCGAGAGCGAGATCAAAGCCGAGAAAACAAACGATGTCCAAAATGTGATTTTTACAAAGAAGGGCAAGACAAACGAAACAGTTATTATCGGTGGCCATTTTGACAAAGTTAACAGCGGCTGCGGCATTATCGACAACTGGTCGGGCATCGTGATCCTTGCGCATCTTCTCAGAACTATAAGCGATGCCGAAATGCAAAAAACTTACGTCTTCGCTGCGTTCGACCGCGAAGAAGAAGGCTTAAAGGGTTCGAAGGTTATGGCGAAGGCCATCCCAAAAGAGAGTCGTTCGAATTATTGCTCGATGGTCAATCTCGACAACTTCGGCTTATTAAGCCATCCAGTTATATTGGAGAACGCATCAAGCTCAAAGATGGTCAAGTTTGCACAAGAGCTGGGGAAAGAGCTAACGGTGTCGGTCACGCCGATTAGGATCGGCGGTGTGGATTCCGACTCGTCCTCTTTTAGAAAAAAGGGCATTCCCGCATTCACGCTCAGCTCTATCTCTAGCGACCGGAAAAAATACATGCACACCGCGAACGACAAGATCGAGAATGTAAACATGGCCAGCGTTAGAGTCGGATATCTCTTTGCTCGCGAATACATCACGCGTATCGACGCAGGTGCATGCAATATGTTCGCGAAGTAAATTATTTTTTCACCGCATTGGCAATGAACGCCGAAATGTCGCCGTGGAGTTTTCGCAGACTTCGCACCTCGATATACATCATGTGACCGGCCTCGTAGTATTCGAAGCTGACGTTTTTCCGTAATGACGGGTCGAGATTGAGCGCCGAGATCGTATATTCAGCCGCGTAAAACGGCGTCGCCATGTCGTAGTAGCCTTGTGCCAGCATCACTTTCATATACGGATTTTTCGCCATCGCGTCCTTCATCGCATTGCTCGTGTCGGCGTAACCGTTGGTCTGGCCGAAGTTCCACGGGCTGGTGATGCCGCCGCCGAGAATGTAATATTCCACGTCCGATTTGTAACCAAGTTCGCCGCGAACGTAAGCATTGAACGCCGCGGTGTATGGAGGGCGAATCGCATTCATCGAAGGATCGCTGTCGGGTCCGTCGTTAGCGGCGTCGCGGTCGATGCCTTTGAAACGGCTGTCAAGACGGCCGGTCGTGCGGCGTTCGCTGCGCAGAAGTTCCTTATTAAACTCGCCGAGATCGACACGGAAATTATTTCGTTCGATAAAATCTGCCGACAATCCTGTAAAAGAAGAGAACTTTGCCGACAAGGCCGAACGCTCCGCCGGCGTAAGACGATCGATACGCAGCATCGCCGGCATGTATTCGTTTGCTGCGAAGTTTCGCGCGTCCTGAGCGACTTGCTCGACGGATTTGCCTTGCATAGCTGGCGAAAGCCGCTTGTGATACCAAGCAGTCACGGCATAGCTCGGCAAGATCAACACGAGCGGCATGTCGTTGTTGTCGGCGAATCGCAGCGTCTGAAAGTTCATGACCGTCGAGACAAGGCAAATGCCATTCAAAGCGATGCCGTGCTCGAAAAGCCAGTTCGACAAGCCGCTGGCGCGCGTCGTCCCGTAACTTTCACCAACTAAAAAGAGCGGCGACGACCAGCGTTCGTTGCGCCCTAAGTACATCCGTATGAATTCGCCGACCGATTCGATGTCGCCGTTAAGGCCGAAGAATTTACTTGCGAGCTCGGGTCTCGTTGCGCGCGAATAACCGGTTCCGACGGGATCGATAAAAACAAGATCAGTTTCAGTCAGCCACGTCGACGCGTTGTCCTCCATCTCGTATGGCGGTGGCGGCATCAGGCCGTCGTCGAGCATCTTCACGCGACGTGGCCCGAGCGCTCCGAGATGCAGCCACACGCTTGCAGAGCCCGGACCGCCGTTGAACGAAAACATCAGCGGCCTTCCAGCTGGCGCGCTGTCCAGCGTGTAAGCCATGAAAAAGATGCGCGCCTCCGTTTCACCGCTCACCGCATTCTTTATCGGCATAAAGCCCGTCGTCGTCGTGTAATTCAGTATCCGGCTGCCTGCACGGATCGTGTGTTTCGTCACAACGGGCGGCTCTTCCCTATCGGGCGTCGCCGCCGGACGCGGCGCCTGCGTCGGTGAAGGTGACGGTGTTTGTGCAAGCACAGAAATCGAGAGACCGAGTACTAACGACAGAAAAATACTGATTCGCATAATTTTATTGATTGTGAGGATTTTAGAAGAGTGTCGACTGTTGTGCAAGTCAGAAGGCAAGTCGGCACGAATGCACGAATAAAGAATCTTATTCGTGGATTCGTGGCTAATTTCGTTCACTTTATCTCGCCAACGGTCAAAAGACCGAAATAGTTAACCTTTTCGCCCGTGTGATGATGTAGTATCTCGGCGACCTTTGTTTTTCGCGCGTTATTCGTGACTTTTACCATTATCATGCAATGCCCGGCCTTGAGGTGACGCTCGTACGGTTCGAGAAAAGTGTGATCGGCGACGTGTTGGAATGATCGAATCAAATTTTCCCAAACGCCGTGCTTCGTGTCTTCGAAGTCGACCTTCTGCGCTTCCTCGATACCGCAAAACGCCTCGATGTCATTCTCCGTAAAACCGGCGGAACGGAGCTCACTGACCGCGGCTTCAACTTTGTTATGATCTGAAAAAACGCTGACGACTTTGTATGTCGGGTACTTTAGAAAATCGGCGTCACCGATCATGTCGGTCTGCACGCCTGTTTGTGAATTACTCATACTTACCTCCTTGAATCACTCACGGTTCCAATGTAAATGTTCTTGGCATAAATTCAAGCGAGATGATCTCGCCCGCTGCTTTAGTTTTTGAGTCTGGTTTGTCGGTGTAGGTAAACACGGCCGGAAACTCGACCGCCTTCATGCCGCAACCTATCTGCAGTCCGCCGAGGTCAGGCGTGTAAAAAGTGATCTTGACCGATTCGGGCGATGAGCCTAGCAATTTAACGACGCCGTTTGCGGTGCGAAGCTGAAAGAAAGTTTTCTTGTTGCTGCATTCAAGTTTTTCGAGATAGCCGATGTCGCGTTTCTCATCCGCGAGCGGTTTGCGAACGGCGTCTCTTAGAGCTTGCATGATCGCGTTTGGCCGGCGAGCGTCGAGATCGGTTGGCATGTTTTCAACAATGGTCGGCGGACGCTGCGCGTCGCCAGGCGGACGCTGACCTTCGCTGGATTGTTCGTAAACAATATATGTTGCTCCTTTCATTTCTTCCGCAGTCAAAAATCGAAAATCCGTCGGGACAAAATCAACTGCCACCAGCTCGCCGCGAACACCGCTTTTGGCGGATGAAACATTCTTATATGTCAGCACTGCAGTAAAGTCAGCAAGTTTCGCGTCACAGCCGACCGAAATATCTACAGCGGCAGGATCGAGAGCCTTGAGCACCAAACTGTCAAAATCTTTGCTTGTCACGACAAAGGTCTCGCTGTCGGTTTTGACGGTGTAAAAGATCTGCTTCGATTTACATTCGATCTTTAGCAGACGACCGATCGCGCGCTGTTCGGCTTCGGCATTTTTATACAATGCCTCGCTGATCGAGCGAAGGCGGACAATCTCCTGTTGGCGTGCGACTTCAGCTTCGGTCAGAGGTCTTGGCGACTCGAATCGCCTAAAGGTCGAACCGCTGTTTGCGGCGAGAGCTTCCAGCCGTTTGATCTCCGCCGAGTTGCGGTCTTCGTATTCTTTGTGCGTCGTAATCTGCGATAACAACTCGTCTGCGCGTCTTTTAGTTTCCGAGTCGTCCGACGTGCGTGCGATCTTTTCGGCGATTGCTAGCGCTTCCGCATAGTTTTTCTGCCGAAGAAGAATTTCGGCGATACGAAGAGCATACCGCTGATTGCCGGGTTGATACCTTAATGCTGTCTTTAGCTGCGTTACCGCGTCGTCTAGTTCCTCGTTATTAACAAGAGCAACGAATGCGAGCAGCTCATAACTCTCGGTGAACGCAGGATTGATAGCGATTGCTTTGCGAAGCGCCTCGCGCATCTTTGCAGCGTTTGCTTGCTCAAAACGCTGGACAAAGCCGAACTCGTCGCGGCCTTGGCGACTTAGCAAATACGCGTACTGATAAAAAGCATTGTGGTTTCTTTGGTCGACGACGATCGCTTTTTCGAGAAACGTTTTTGCTTCGTCAAACTTCCGCTGTTTTATCTTCACCATGCCGAGAGCGGTGTTCGCCATGCTTGACGTAGCATCGAGATTGAGCGATTTGATCAAAAAAGGCTCGGCATCGTCAGCGCGATTAGTGTGATAAAGCAGGTCGCCGAGATACGCGTTGCTCGCGGCTTCAGTGAGCGGCGACGTCTGCATGTCGGCGTCGAAGGTCATCTTCTTACTTAACGTCAAAATGTTGTATCGAAAGCTGCTCTTGCCGACATATTTTCGCAGCTCATTTTCCATGTTGCTGTAATTGGTCTGGAACGCGTCTTGAAACGCCTTATCAGCCGGCACGTTCTTAAGCAAAAACCCTAAGAATCTACCAAGCCCATCGCTCTTGCCGCTCTGCATCATATAATGAATCAAAGCCCAACTTTGCGCATAAAAAATATTTCGCGAGTGGTTGCCGGTCTGATGCAGCTGGTAATTACTAACCCCAAACAATTGGTCGAGCGGCATCAGTTTGTTTTGCTGCAGAAGATCAAGATGATTATTTTGCGGCAAGCCGAGTTTTACTTCTTGATTTTCTTCGATCTCGAATGTCGAGTAATACTCGGCCAAACCCTCGTTGAACCAAGCCGGGACTTCGGATTTGCCAAAATTCGTATCGACAATGAAGTGAATATACTCATGAAAGATCGTCTCGTATGTCCGGGCGTCCTCGCCCTCGGTCGAGAGCGTTATATAATTAACGTCTTCGCCGGGTTGAAAATAACCGGCGATAAACGTGTCGATCTTACCGTCGGAGCGCTTCGGTTTGAAGTTTTTATACGAAGCATCGCTCTTAAAGACTACGACGTTGGTCGGTATCGGCGATGTAAGATTTGCATTTTTGAGCAATAGCCGAAATGTCTCGCGAAACTGCTCGAGCCGCGTTCCGACCTTTCGGATATCTTTTTCCGAAGCATTGCCTATCAGAAAAAAGTTCTTAGAACGAACCTGTATCCATTCATCCTTCGCAGCGACCTGGCGGACCGTTCCCAGACCAACGCCGGTAAAAAACAAAGCGAGCAAGAGAAGGCGCGCGACTTTCATAACTGATAGTCAAAAATTACCACAATATACGTTTTCGAACCAGCAATTTCCTGCCCTGAAGAAACCGGAGTTTTCGAGCAAAATTTTCTGAAATCCCGCTCCGATTGACTCTTTTTCCCAAAGGTCGATAAAACTTCGGTTTTATCAGCGTTTTTAGGATCAAAAGTCACATAGGTTCGTGCTCCGGCCGGTGACAAATGCTCAAAAACGCAAAGTAATTCTAACGATATGTATAACCGAGAGTGCCAAAATCTTGCGTTTCGATTCGCCCACCTTGCTCTGTTCCTCTGTCTTAGCCTCATTATTACGGCGTGCGGTCACTCGACAGCGACGTTTTTGGCAAAGGGCGAAGAATATCTCAAAAAACGTAAATTTCACGACGCGCTGATGCAGTTTCGCTCGGCGGCTGAGTCGGATAGTGATTCTTCGGCGGCGCACTGGGGCCTGGCGCGCACCTATGAACATCTCGGTCAATTTAATGACGTGCTCGACGAACTGCGTAAAACGGTTGAGTACGACGATGCAAATCTCGCGGCGAAGGCTAAACTCGGCAGCTACTTTTTATTGATGCAGCCGCCAATGGTCTCCGAGGCCGAAAAACTTCGCAACGAGATCCTCGAAGCTGATGCTAACTTTATCGAAGGCCACATTCTGACCGCCTCGATCATGGCTGCTCAGGGCAAGCCCGATGCCGACGTGGTCAATCAGGTCAACAAAGCCATCGGTCTCGACCCGACTCGGATCGATTCCTATATCAGCCTCGAACGCCTCTACATGACTCGCGAAAAGCCGGTCGAGGCGGAAGAAGCCATCAAACGCGGCGTCTCTGCGAATCCTGCTGCCGTAGCAGGTTACGCGGAATACGGCCGCTTTCTGACCTACGCTGACCGTGACGCAGAGGCTGAAGAGCAATTTCAGAAGGCCGTTGCAATCGATGAGGCGAGCATCGAGGCTCGAGAGGCAATCGCTGAGTTTTTTGTAACAAGTAGCCAGCTCGAAAAAGCCGAACGCGCTTATCTCGATCTCGTCACAGTTCAGGAGAACAGTCCCGAAAGCCGTCTGGTGCTCGCACGCTTTTATCACAAAGCGACGCGAACAACAGACGCCATCGCGACGCTCGAACAAATTCTCGCTGAGGCTCCGACATACGTGCTTGCGCGTTACACGGCGAGCGAAATCTATCTTGAACTTCGTGAAACCGCAAAAGTCGAAGAGCACCTGAATGCGTTGTTTGAGATCAACGACGCCGACACCGAGGCTCTTATGCTGCGTGCGCGCGTTCGAATGCAGGAGAACAACGCTGATGAGGCGGTGAAAGATATCGAAGAAGTTCTTAAAAAGTTTCCGAGCCGCCGCGACGCTCTTTTCTCGATCGCGCAAGCTCGCATCTCACTCGGCCAGACCGATCAGGCCAATGCCTTCATCGGCGATCTCGAAAAATATCATCCGACCTATCTCAAAACAGGTCTGCTAAAGATCGAAGCCGCGTTTGCAACGGGCGATTCGCAGAATGCGCTTCGCACAGCGAACGATTTGCTCGGCAAGGTTGCTTCCGCCGTTCCGAATCAGAACGCTAGCCCGGACGAGCTACAGGATGTGCGAATTCGTGCGTTGTCGTCGCGTGGGTTGGCGAATCTCGACCTCGGGAAAATGCTTGATGCAAAGATCGATCTGACCGAAGTTATGCGAATGTCGCCGCGTTCTTCGGCTGCGATGGTCAATCTCGCAAAGGTCTCTGTCGCAGAACAAGATAACGCCGCCGCAATCACACTTTATGAAAGCGCTCTCGTCGCGGATGCTCGTAATTTCGATGCGATCAGCGGTATCGTCCAGTCGTCGATTCGCCTTCAGCAGACTGCGAATGCTCACTCGCGTCTCGAAAATCTCATCGCGGCAAACGCAGGTCGCGCCGACGTTATCGCCGCTCTTCGTTATTTGAGTTCAACGGTTTTCTTGGCCGAAAAAAATTCGGCGGCGGCGGAAAAAGAACTGACGACGGCGATCGCATTGGACGAAAGCTATCTGCCGGCTTATTCGGCGTATGCCAGTTTGCTCGCGGAACAAAATCGAATCGACGAGGCGGTAGCTCAGTACGGCAAAGTTCTAGAAAAACGCGCATCGGCGCAAGTTTATACGATGCTGGGAATTTTAGAAGATGGTCGCGGTAACATCGCCGCCGCCGAAGCAGCGTATCGCAAGGCTCTCGAAATTACGCCTGAGTCGACTATCGCGGCGAATAATCTCGCGTGGCTGATCGTTGACAATAGCGGCAATCTCGACGAAGCCCTGCAGCTTGCGACGATGGCCGTCGGCAAAAATCAGAACGTCGCCGGTTTCTACGACACGCTTGCTTACGTTTATTTGAAGAAAGGCTTGATCTCGCCCGCCGTCGAGCAATCGAAAAAGGCGGTCGCACTCGACGAATCGATTGCGAAGAAAAACGGCACGGCTCCGAACGCAGGTTATCGCGTGCGGCTCGGTGCTGCACTGGCGAAGGCCGGCGACAAAGCATCGGCGCGTCGTGAAGTCGAGTTGTCGTTAAAATTCGCAAATGCGCTGTCGCAAAGAGAAGTTACTGAGGCAAAGAACGTTCTCGCGAGCCTCTAAGTAGAAAGATGTTTATTTTCTTCACATTTGCCGACCTAGCCGCAGTTGAGATGATGCTCGTCTCGATACCTGAATCGTTGGGTTTGCTGGCGTTTGGCGTCGCCCTTGTAGCGGTTGCTGTGATGGGTCGCTGGCTGCTCGCACGCGGCGAAGAAGTGAAAGAAAAAGAGGAAATACGGAAGAAAGCTGAGGTCGGATAACGATGAGTGTTGAATTCAGACAAAGAAAACCCGGTGAAATTGTCGCGATGTTAAAGCGCGAAAAGTGGCTGATTCTGCTGCCGATGATCACGTTGACGACTGCGATCGGTTACGTCGTTTATCGTCTGCCGAGCATTTACGAATCAAGCACGCTGCTCACTGTAAAACCGCCGACGATCTCATCGAATTTGGTGCAAGCTCTCTCTAGCGAAGATCTTTCGCAGCGGCTTTCGACGATCAACCAGGAAGTCCTGAGCCGTTCGTCGCTCGAACCGATGGTACAAAAATACGATCTCTATAAATCAGAACGCGGTTCGGGCGTGCCGATGGAGCTGATCATCGAAAAGATGTACAAAAACATCAAGGTCGAACTCGAAGAAACCGGCGATCAAAAAGTCGCGGCTTTCAGACTCAGATATCGTGACCGCGATCCGCAAGCCGCACGCAATGTCACGGCAGAGCTTGCAAGCAAGTATGTAA
>JBAUGW010000090.1:0-2793 GCA_049679945.1 Pyrinomonadaceae bacterium
CGTCGCAGGCCGCGATGGATTTTGGCGTGCCGATTCCGACGATTGATTCGGCCGTGACAATGCGTCAGATATCGTCGCAAAAGACTGTGAGAACGACCGTCGCGGCGAAATACTTCGGCATGAGCACATCGGCGGATCAGAGCCATTCGCGAACCTCGGTCGGCGAACTCGAAGACGCGCTTTTTTGTGCGTTTATCCTCACTTACGCTCAGGGAATGTCGCTGCTCCAAGCTGCGTCAACTGAGAAGAATTACGGCCTCGATCTCGCCGAGATAGCTCGCATCTGGCGTGGCGGCTGCATCATTCGTTCCAAATTGCTCGAATCGATGCGCAAAGCATATTCGAATCCCGATGCATCGGGACTCGAAAGCATGTTGCTCGATAAGACCTTTGACGATCTGTTGAATTCACGCGTCAACTCACTTCGAAAAGCCGTCGTCGCGTTCAACGAAAACGGCATACCGTCGATGTGCTTTGCATCGGCGCTGAATTACTTCGACGCGTTCCGCACCGAGCGCCTGCCGGCAAACCTGATCCAGGCCCAGCGCGACTTCTTCGGCGCACACACGTATCAGCGGATAGACAAAGAAGGCACATTCCACACGCAGGATTGGGAGATGTGAGCATGAATACTCGAAGAAAGTACTTGGCACCTCCGACAAAAGTTCTGTTCTTATTTGTATTCTCAACACAGTTTCTAGCAACGATTTATGCTGCTTGGCAACTAGAGGCACCGGTAGTTTTCGAAGTCTTGTATCGTATCGCTTTTCTTTGGTTAGTCTGGTGGTGGCTGGTGACTGACTGCAAGCTAACAGGCGTGACTTGGCCGATGGACCTCGGAATGTTTCTCTATATCGGCTGGATCTTCATCTTGCCTTATTATTTGTTTAAGACACGAGGTATTAATGCAGCGATTGGGATTGCATCATTCATTGGAATTTTTATTGCCGGTTGGGCTAGCGCAGCGGTCATAATTGTTGTTTTTTGGTACTGAATGAGCAGTTGATGGGATTCTAATCAATCTCCCAAGCGTGTTCGGCTTTTAATAATTTACTCATCAGCGAAGCGTGGATGCTGTGGCCGGATTTTTCGGCGGTGATCTTGGCTTGGAGCGGCATTCCCAGAAGCGCGAGGTCGCCGATGATGTCGAGGATCTTGTGACGGACGAATTCGTCGTCGAAGCGAAGCGGCGTTTTGTTTAGCATTCCGTCACCGGTGAGGACGATGGCGTTGTCGAGTGAGCCACCGAGCGCGAGATTTGCCTTACGCAGCATATCGATCTCATGCGTAAAACCGAATGTGCGTGCAGACGCGATCTCGCGGCCGTATGTCAGAACCGCCTGCGTAAGCGGGCGGCCAGTTCCGTTGCCTCCTTCCACATATCTCAACGATTGTCTGCCGATCATCGGATGCGGAAAGTCGATAACACATTCGATCTCGAAGTTATCCGCGGGCTCGATCGACATCTTGCGCCCATTTTGATCGATCGCGACTTTCTCGAGCACACGAAAGACGTGTCGAGGCGCCGATTGCGAGATCACGCCGGCCTTTTCGATCAATGCGATAAAATTCTCGCTCGAGCCGTCCATGATCGGGATCTCGATATTGTCGATCTCAATAAAACAGTTGTCCACGCCCGAGCCACGCAAGGCAGAGAGCAGATGCTCGCACGTCGAAAGCACTACGCCGCGTCGCATCAATGTCGTCGCATAGCTGCAGTGCGAGATGTATTCGACCGACGCCGGTATCTCGAAATTATCGAGATCGGTGCGGACAAAAATATAACCCGTATTCTCCGGCGCCGGTTTGAGTGTCATGTTGACTTCGACGCCGGTGTGAAGGCCAACGCCCCCGGCCGACACAGATTTTGCTAGTGTGGTTTGGTTCATCCTCGGTGATTTACCGCAAACATCGTGCCGTGACCGTAGAGTGATGTGATAGTTAAGTAACTTAACCGCAGATGAAGCAGATAACGCAGATAGAAAGCTATTTATTTGTTTTTCCTGTCTGCGTCATCTGCGGTTGATAACCGTTCAGATCATTCGATACGACAATCCGTTTGTTGCGCATTCGCCACAACGATGTGGCTGAATTTACTATTAACGATTCACGATTTACAATTAATCTTTATTTATGGCAATCGAAACCGCCGGTCAGAAGTCTGCGAAGACCACAAAGATACGCATCGAGAACACCGCTTCGTTCCCCTTGCCGAAAAATTACGAAGAGATGATCAACAAGGTGCTCGACTTTTTGCCGATAGAGCAGATTCGCGGCGTCGAGCGCCTAAAGCTCGTCGATTACATCAACGACCCGCGGCTCAAGAACATGGACATTCCGATGAAGGGCGATCTGCCCGGGCTCTATCATCCGCGTGTGCAGAATTCCGCTCCGTGGTTTGAGATGTCGATGGGCGCGCTGTTGCAGCCGACCGAGAGTTTTATCAAGAAGTTTATGGCGAAGAGTTCGTTCAAGGGCAACATCGCCGGGCTGATCTTTTCGCTCGCCGGGCAACATTACTATCTGACGCTGCGGCATTCGGTGAAAAAGGGAAGCCTCGAACCGCAGATTCGCCAATACGCGGAGAAAAATCTAAAAGCGTGGAGTGAAAAGCAAGCCGAAGGCAGTTGGCGCGCGTGGATCTTCAAACCGTTCCGCCCCGTTCTCGAACGCTGGGCAAAGTGGCTGAATAAAAAGGCTGCGGAAGCAAAGAAATAGAATGGCCGCAAAAATGCGCAAAAGGCACAAAAATAAGAGCTATAATTTTGCGAGTTTTGCGCCTTTTTGCGGCAA
>JBAUGW010000091.1:0-140761 GCA_049679945.1 Pyrinomonadaceae bacterium
GGGTGTCATCTCGGCTTTGTCGATTGAGAATTCGCGCGGAAGAAGGTAAACGCGTTTGACGCGTTCGTAGTCTGAAAGCTCGCGTGTTAAAGCGACCGCGTCGTTCTGAACGCGTTTAATGAACAACGGATTTTCGCAGAGTTCCTCGCGGCTGCCTTCGACAGATTCGCCTGCGGCTTTCATCTCTTCTTTGAGAGCGTCCCAGTCGGGCACGATCAGAGCGCCCGTCTGTTTGCGACCCGAGCCGACGACGACTGCTTGCGCAACCAGCGGGCTTTGCTTCAAAAGACTTTCGACTTGCAACGGCGCGACGTACTTACCATTCGACAATTTGAACAGATCTTTAAGACGATCGGTGATGAAAAAATGGCCGTCTGTATCGACATAACCGACGTCGCCGGTGTGATAAAAACCGTCGGTGTCGATCGCGGCGGCGGTCGCGTCCGCGTTGTTGTAGTAACCACGCATCACGTTTTTGCCGCGAATCAACACTTCGCCGTCCTTTTCGGCGATCTTCATCTCGATGCCTTCGAACGGCGTGCCGATCGAGCCGACTTTGCTGTCTTCGGGACGATTTACACACGCAACGCACGCCTCGGTCATACCGTAGCCCTGCAAGATCGGAATGCCAGCCGCCCAAAATGCGTAGCTCAGTTTTTTGCTAAGTGGTGCACCGCCGGATACGAAGAATCTCAAACTTCCGCCGACGCCCGTGCGCCATTTAGAAAAGACAAGTCGATTTGCAAGCGCATGTTTTGCGGCGAGAGCTGGCGAAACCGGTTGGTGATTATCTTTCGCCGCCCAATAATCTTGACCGACAACGAGAGCCCAATCAAAAAGTTTCGTTTTCAAACCGCCGGCCGACTTACCTTTCTTCACGATCTTGTGATAAACCTGCTCGAACAGTCGCGGCACGGCGGTCATGATCGTCGGTTTGACCTCGGCGAGATGCGATGCGATCTGATCGAATGCCGCGCAGTAGTGGATCGAAACGCCGTTCGCGCAAAGCACGTAAAAAACCGTCCGCTCGAAAATGTGCGAGAGTGGTAAAACTGCGAGCGAGCGATCCGTCGATCTGATCGGCAAACCTTTTGAGATCGCGACGATGTTCGACGTGAAATTCTCGTGCGTCAGCATTACGCCCTTCGGCTCGCCGGTCGTGCCCGACGTGTAAATGATCGTCGCAAGGTCGTCAGATTTAATTTCACTCAACGAGCGTTCGATTATCTCCGAGTCGATCTTACGATGTTCGTCGCCCGCGTTCTCGACATCCGACAACGTGATCGCACGACTGTCGTCTTCCTCTCTTTCGTCAGCATCAAAGAAAATTATTTTTTCAAGCTGCTCGACGCTTTGGATCGCAGATTCGGCATGTTTCCAAAGTTTCTTGCCTGAGATGAACAACATCCGTGCGCCGGAATTTTCGAGAATGAACCTGATCTGCTCGACGGCCTGCGTCGTGTAGATCGGCACGTTAACGGCTCGCATACTTAGAATCGCAAGATCGACGAGCGACCATTCCGGACGATTCTCCGAAATGATCGCGATGCGATCACCGGTCTTCACGCCCAATGCCGCGAGGCCAAACGCGATCCGCTTCACACGCTCGATCACCTCCTCGCCGTTTATGTAGTTCCAGCCAGCACCATTCTTAACGGCAAGCGCATCGTGCTTATTGTGCCGCCTGAACGACTCAAAACAATAAGCGGGAAGCGTCTGCGGCAATGCGTCAAAACCTTTTAGATTCGCAAGCGTCATCGGTATGTAATTTTCACAAATGACCTTACCTAAGTCCAATAGTTGCGGTCGAGCGAGCGGTAGTTGATGGCTTCGCTGATGTGGGTCGAGTCAATATTTGCGGCTGCAGCGAGGTCGGCGATTGTGCGGGAGACTTTTAGAATTCGGTCGTGTGCGCGGGCGGAGAGGCCTTGGCGGTGCATTGCGTGCTCGAGCAGGGCTTCGCTCTCTTCGTTGAGTGCGCAGTGTGTGCGAATTTGCTTCGGCGTCATCGCGGAGTTTGAAAAGACTGTCTCGCCTCTGCAGACGTGCGTGTCGGCGTTCTCTGCAAATCGTTTTAGTTGTATCTCGCGTGCATGCATGACGCGCCCTCGAACGGTCGCAGAATCCTCTGCTGGCGCGGTGTTCTTTCCGCGAAGCTCTTTAAATTTCACCGCCGGAACGTCGATGTGAATGTCGATGCGATCCATCAGCGGGCCTGAGATCTTGCCGACGTAGCGCCCGATCTGCATCGGCGAGCAGTTACACGTCCGCGACGAGCCAAAGTAACCGCACGGGCACGGATTCATCGACGCAACTAAAGTAAAATTCGCCGGAAACGTCAGCGACGAAGCCGCACGCGAGATCGTTACGGTTTTGTCCTCCATCGGTTGACGTAACACTTCCAAAACGCTGCGGTCGAATTCGGGCAGCTCGTCGAGAAACAGCACGCCGAGATGCGCGAGCGAGACTTCGCCGGGCTTTGGGATCGAGCCGCCGCCGATCAGCCCGGCTTGTGAGACGGTGTGATGCGGCGATTTGAATGGCCGCTCGACGACGAGGCCGGACTTGCCCGTAAGTCCGGCGACCGAGTGAATCTTTGTGATCTCGAGAGCTTCTTCGAACTCGAGCGGCGGCAAGATCGTCGGCAGGCGTTTTGCGAGCATCGTCTTACCCGAACCGGGCGGGCCGATAAACAGAATATTGTGCCCGCCGGCGCTTGCGATCTCGAGCGCGCGTTTTGCTGTCTGCTGGCCGCGAACTTCGCTAAAATCGACGCTGTATTTGCTCGGTTGTGATCTCAAATCTGCGATGTCTAACTTAAATGGTTTCACACGCGATTCGCGGCCTAGATCGATGTCTTGAATCAAGTCGGCAGCCTGCCGAAGATCGCTGATCGGAAAAACATTTACGCCCTGCACGACCGCCGCCTCTTGCGCGTTTTCCTCGGGCACGAGGAGATTCGTGACCCCGTTCTCGCGCGCCGCCAATGCGATCGACAGCGTTCCACGGACGGGGCGCACGCGGCCGTCGAGCGAAAGTTCGCCAACGCTCATCGTTCGCTCGACTTTTTGACCGTTTACGAGATCGCCGTTCGCACCGAGTATCGCGAGCGCTACGGGTAGGTCAAAACTCGCGCCCTCTTTTCGCACGTCCGCCGGCGCGAGATTCACCGTAATCTTTTGAATAGGAAAAAAGTATTTGCTGTTGTTTATCGCGGCGCGGATGCGTTCGCGGCTCTCGCGAACGGCTGTGTCGGGCAGTCCGACGATCGTCACGTTCGGCGATTGGTCGTTCTCCGCTGCGGGGCGCAGATTAACCTCGATGTCCACAATGAGAGCGTCAATGCCGTAAACAGCGGCCGACTGTGTGAGGAAGAGCATAACCCGCGTCTAAAAAGTAGCTGTAGTGTAGCGTATTTGCGGAAGAACAGAAAACGCAGTGTCTACTTGAGGTGGGAGATCATGATCGCAGATTCAAGACAAGCACTGGTCCCAATTCAAAATCACGGCACGAACGCACTTGGGATCGGCGTGTCTGAGGTGAGGCCGAATTGTTGAATAGCGACGCCAGCGGTCGAACGGTTTAGGAACCATGTGGCGGAAGATGGGCGCCAAACGGCGGCGTCTTGACGGCCGTCGCCGTCGTAGTCGCCGGGGACGGGTATGTCGCCCGATGAGCCGAACGGGAATGCGAAGTATGAGGAGTCTTCGCTGCGGATGATGAACCAGTTGCCGTCCGCGGGGCGCCAGAACGCAATGTCGGCCTTGCCGTCGCCTGTGTAATCGCCCTGTACGGGACGGTCAGACGTTGTGCCAAACTGCACTGCGAACACAGAGCCGTTCGTACTGCGCAGACCCCACCATTCACCAGGCCCCGCTCGCCAGATCGCGATATCGGCCTTTGCATCTCCGTCGTAATCAGCCACAACGGGCTTGTCGCCATTGAGGCCAAAGTTCAGGATCGACGTCCCGCTGCCGCCCGAGTTCGAGATGAACCAAGTCGTCGTCGACGGTCTGAACACGGCCGGATCGGTGCGTCCGTCCGCATCGTAATCAGCCGGTGCAGGTATGTCGCCATTAGAGCCAAACGGAAACGCAAAGAACGTGCTGTCCTCACTCCTCAACACAAACCACTCGCCACTCGTAGGCCGCCAGAACGCTATGTCGGTCTTACCATCTCCAGTGAAATCACCCGGCGTGATCTTGTCAGTCGAAGTGCCAAACTGAAGCGCAGCCACCTGACTATTACTCGAGCGTTGATACCACCACTCTCCAACCGAAGGCCTGAATATCCCAACATCAACCTGCGGAGAACGAAGCTGCCACTGTAAATCGGACGTCACAGTCACATCGTGCGCTTCGCGTCGAGCGGCATGGCAATGTTCTAGCACTTGCCGATTGGAAAGAGCCGGTTGCCGAAACGCAGTCCGTTGCGGATCGCGAAATTGTTCGTTCGGTATCAGGTTCTGACTCAAAACTGCCGAATAAACGCTCTTTCGCGGTGACGATTATTATTTCGATTCTCCTGCTTGGAACGTTGACTTACTTTTTATTTCGCTCAAACTCCGCAAATACGACGGCGAAGGGCGATTTGGTTTTTACGAATCTGACAAATGGCGAGGACGTCAATTTTGCGACGATTGCGCCAAACGGCGACTATTTTGTTTACGCGTCGATCGAGGGCGATAAATCCCGGCTCAAGCTGCAGCAAACAGGCCAGCCCAGCGCACGTGATGTAACCGACCCGTTCGAGGGCAGCTTGAGTGGCATCAGTTTTACCCCAGATTCGCAGTTTATTTATTTTGTTAATTTTGAGAATTCGGTCGGCACGCTTTATCGCATCCCGACATTCGGCGGTGCCCGGACAAAGATATTATCGGATATCGCAGACATGCCTTCGTTTTCGCCTGATGGCGGCGAGATGGTTTTTTTTCGTGGCAACAGCGAAGGGTCGATGATAATAGTTGCGGCAAGCGACGGTTCGCATGAAAGAAAGCTGCTGAGCTTAACAAAGCAAGATTACGCTGGCGTTTACGGCAGCGCCGCCTGGTCGCCCGACGGCAAAACTATTGCATACGGCGTTTTAGATCTCAAACGGCCGCACAGCGGCGGCTGCACGATCATGGGCATTGACGCTATTACCAATGAAACAAAACCGCTCTCGCCAGAGAAATGGGACACATGTTATCGCATGGAATGGACGTCTGATTCGCAAGGCCTCGTTTTTATCGGCACAAAGGCGGACGAAGCATATTCGACCCGACGCGATCAAGTTTATTTTCTCTCGATACCCGATGGCGTCGCGCGACGGCTAACGACAGACGGCGCCCGTCATGATTATCTCAGTCTCGGCGTGACCGACAAGGACGAGATACTCGCGGTTCCGTTTAATCGAATATCACAGATATGGGCAATGGAAACGAGCGGTGATTCGCGCAGCGCGGTTCAGATAACACAGGGCCACGCAGACGGGCGCGGCGGCATAGCTGCGTTAAATGACGGCCGCGTTGCGTACCTGACCCGCCACGGAGACGGTTTTAGCATCTGGACTATGAACTCCGACGGCACAGATCGCAAACAACTTCTCACCGATCCGCCGGCGATCGAGGAATTGCGTTCGCCGTACGACGGCAGCTTTTTTGTTTTTTCCGGTAAGCAAGAAGGTTGGAGCCATCTGTATCGCGTGGACGCAGACGGCGGCGATCTGCGGCAACTTACGTTTGGCGAAAGCATTGAAGTCGATTCGACCGTATCGCCCGACGGCAAGTGGGTGGTTTACGACTCTCGAACTTACACAGATGGCACCTCTAAAACATCATTGTGGAAGATCTCATCTGACGGCTGCGTTCCCGAAAAATTAACCGACGCTCAATGCATTAATCCGCACTTCTCGCCAGACGCCGCCAACATATCATGCGTTTCTCCCGACTGGAAAACGATCTCGATAATTTCGGTCGCTAGCGGCAAAATTACTCGGACATTCAAAACTGATGAACGCCCGATCTTAAACGTCGGTGCTCGTTGGACGCCCGACGGCCAAGCTCTCGCGTATATTTCGTCGTCCAATCTCGTCGGCAATATTCTCCTGCAGCCGATCAACGGCGAAGCGACAAGGGCGCTGACGGACTTTAAGAACGGCGACATTTACAATTTTGCCTTCTCGACTGACGGCAAGAGTATTTATCTCGCACGCGGGTATCAGGTTAAGAAAGCCGTGCTGATAAAAAACTTCAGATAAATGCGAACGCACTGTCGACATGGTGCAACTCGCGTTTCCGCGCCGTTTTATAGATAATGTATTGCAATGAAGCAATTATTTTCCAAACTGATGGCGTTTGCGGCGCTTGCCGTTGTTTTCTCTGCGATGACGGGCTGCGGTGGCGTCCAAAGTTCAAACACAAACGCTAACAACACGGCCACAAATGCCAGTGCTCAAAAGCAACCGGGTTCGTCCGATTATCCGCCGCTCGCCTCGGGTTTGGCTGACGCCGAGGTCGAAATGCTCGACGGCACAAAAATTAAGATCTCGGATAAAAAAGGCAAGGTTCTGCTCATCAATATCTGGGGAACGTGGTGCGGGCCGTGCATCGCAGAGATGCCGCATCTTATTGCTCTTCAGAACGAACACGGAGAGCAAGGTTTTGAAGTGATCGGTCTCAATATCGGCGACGGCGGCGGTTCGCCGGAACCGCTCAATGACATTAAAGAGTTTGTGGCAAAACAGAAACTCAACTACACGATCGCGATCGCATCGAACGCCGTTACAAACCAATTTTATCTGATCACAAAGCAGCAAGTTGTGCCGCAAACCATCCTTGTCGATCGCGCGGGTAAACTCCGGGGCGTCTTTGTGGGCGGCGGACCGCGTATCTTCAGTTCAATGAAACAAAACGTCGAGAAAGTTATGGCTGAGTGACAGAAACTTTAGGCTCAACAAGTATCGTCTTAAAACTCGCCAAACCCACAAGTCCCGCCACCGCACGACGCGGCTTATTCACAAACTTTCGCTGGGTGTAATGCACCGCCGCCTTTGGCTGGTCGCGTGCGTCGCTGTAAAATGCCGCGAGCTGGGCCGCCTCGACAAGCGTGCGATTCGGAATCTCTTTTTTGTTTTGATTACGCACAATGACGTGCGAGCCCGGATAATCCGCCGCGTGTAGCCACAGGTCGAGCGACCGGGCAATTCGAAACGTCAGATAGTCGTTGTCCTTAGCCTTTTTACCAACGAGAATCTCAAAACCATCCGACGAAACAAACCGGCGAGCACCCTTAAATGCCGCTTCAGCCTTTTTCTTCTTCGATTGCGGAGCTTGTTTTGCTACGGGCGTTGCTAGAGAAGCAAGATAATCTTCGTTGCGAGCCTCAATGGCCTCATCAATTAAACGCAGCTTTTCATTCGCTGCTTGAAGTGCGGATTCCGTCACCGACAATCTCTGCAGGATAACTTTCCTGCCGTTACGCGCCTTTGTGTACCGACGAAAATATTCTCCGGCAACTTCGCTGATCGACCTATTCGACTCGCCCTCGATCTCGATCTGCGGAGCTCCATCTGCAAAATAATCTGTAACAAAAATCTTGTCACCATCCCGCCTTGCACTGCTCGCGTTAGCTAGCAACAAATCGCCATTGCGCTTCCAAAGCTCAGGTTCGCCGTGCTTTTCGAGATCGCCGCGAAGATTGTCGATGAGCTTTTTGCGCTTTCTGACCTCAGCAAGAGCTTTTCTGCGCACACTCGCAGCGAGTTGCTCAAATCGACCTTCTCGTTTGTCGTCAAGCTCATCAGACATACTCGTAAGATAGATAACGGTATTTGTCGTGAATGCGAAAGTGTCAGAAGACGCGCACGGAAGTAAGGGCGCCTATGAAATTCAAGGGCGCCCTCACTTACGTGCGGGCTACTGACACAAAGGTCAGCACAACAATTTAAAACTCGCGGACCAAGATCGTCCCCGACGCCAAATCGTGCAGCGCGCGATTTTCTTCGTTGAAGAAAACCATAAGAAATCCGGCGCCGGCAAAGGGCAGCGAGAGGATGAAGAGACCTGAATTCACAGCGGCTTGTTGCAACGTTGGATATTCGTTTTCGACGGCATCGACGAGTTCAAGCGAAAACAATGTCATGCCAAACGTTTTGCCGTAAAAGCCAAGTGTAATCGTCATGTACAAAAACGACACGATCGCCCACACTGCTACAAATGTCAGAAAGCCGCCGGTCGACCACCAATTCCCGCCCGTGAAAGCAAGCGGCGAAAGTAGCAGCAACGCGGCGAAACCGCCAATTATCAAATCGAACAAACCAGCACCGAAACGCATCGAGAACGGTGCGAGATCTTCGATCCCGTCAGTGGTTTCTTCCAATGCAACAGCTTCGATCTCGATTGCCTCAGCCTTGATGCGGATGCTTCGTAAATCTCCGAATTCAGGTTGTCGATCTTCTGTCTTCAACGCAATCGGCGATTCTATCCGAGATGCAATCGGTTGCAGAGTTTCAACGACAAGCGGCTCGGGGTTCGCCTTAAATGCTCGTTCAATCGCGGGATCGAGTTTCGGCAGTTCGTTCGTTTCCCGTCTTGGCGCAGCAACCGGCATTGCCAAAACGTTCATTTTTGGCAGAGTGGCTTTTGTAGTATCTGTTGGCGACGGAACCTGCGTCACGTGTGCCTGAGTTGGAGCAACACGATAAGGTTTCATCGGCACATGAATAGGGTGCGATGATTTTTTCCACGCTTTCGCCGGCGGCAGGTAAGTCTTTCGTGAATCATTAATGCGCTTCAACGCACTCGCAACCCGCGGATCGGAAATCTCAGCCGCGGGAATCGGATTCGCCGATTTAGCCGGCTGAACCTTTAATGAAGCCGAGCCATTAACTGGAAAGTCATTTACCGGCGCCATCTTAGCAGCCGTTGCCGTGGTGCCCATGCGCTGCTGAACTGCGTTTTGCATTTGCAAGCGCCACTCGGGAATCACGTTAGTTTTGTTTTGAAATTCGATGAGCGTAGGACTTGTCTTCGCCGTTGTCAGTTCGACAGTTTCTGCGCGTCTGATAGGCGGAGCCGCTTTAATGACAGGTTTTTCCACGAGCAATTTTGCAGCTTGCAATGATTCGCTCGGTTGAATTTTTTGTATCGCACCGGTGGTGATCTTCGTCTGCAATTCCTCGCGGACGGTGTCATTCATCATCGCGCCGCAGGACGGACAAATCGAGAGCGTCGGTGCCAATATCCGGTCACAAACTGGACAGTTCATAGGCTTTTGTAAGGTCTTTGTGTCAGAAGAAAGCGTCGTTGCGCGTTTATTAAAAACGAGAGAAGCGTATCAGAATTTACTTTAAGCCGTCAAGACTAAAGCGCAGAAAACTTTATACTTTTCGTGTCAATTGGACATTCTGCGTAGCTGTGGAAAAGAGAGGTGGGGTCTGTGGAAAAGTTCAGAGCGGCTGCCGACCGGCAAATCCAGCGTCGGTCTCGTGCCACCAGCCGATCTCGTCACCATCGCCGATCTGCCAGCAAAGATAAATAACGCGCTCGCCACGCAGACTCGGAAAATCGATGAGCCCGCGCGTGTAGTCTTTTAATTCGACGCCAAGCTCATGCAGATCAGTCGTCAGTTTGCCGATTTTATAGAGCGTGTTTACGTAGGCCGTGCCGCCCGCCATGCCGCCGCCAAAATCCGATGCGCCCGCAGCGGCCCGGGCATCATCGCGCAATGCATCGACAGTCGCATACAGTCGCTGTATTTTTTCCAAGGTTGGAATGACGGTCGGAAGAAGCGCATTCGCCTCGTCAACGGTAAATGTTTTCATTCTCTCGTGATAGTAATCAAACAGATCGTGTATAACAAGATTCTAAAAAAATCCTGACTTACGTCAACATCAGTTTGCCCTCCGCCCGTAAAACGGTCAAACAATTTGGTAATGAAAAGTGCTAACATTGCGCCGGTCGTCATTTTTGTTATGCCCGAAATCACGGACAACGCAAACACCTTCGATCCGAACATTCAGTCCGAGGACATTGCGTTCGACCGCGACGAGCTGATCGCGTGCAATGGCTGTGGTCGTGCAAATCCGCCGAATCGGTTCAACTGCATCTATTGCGCGCACGAGCTGGAAATATCGACCAGAGACACAGCAGCCACCAGATTCACGAGTCGCAAACTTGAAACGTGGGAACGGGGCTTTAACCTTATTTTGGTGAGGCATCTCGATGCGGGGGGCAACTGTCGACCGGCCGCCGATCTACTCCGAGTCGAAATTGCAACCCTCAACGAAATTGTTCAAACTGAACCCCCACTGCCGGTCGCTCGCGTCGAGAGCGAAAAAGAAGCAGCTCTTATTCGCACTCGTTTAGAAGAAATAGGTTTTATCTGCTCAGTTGTATCTGACGACGAACTCGCAGCCAATAAACCGCACGTTAGGTTGTCGGCCATGGAACTCACTGACGAGACGCTCGACGTCGTGAGTTTTAATACGAAAGAAAGAATTAAGATCGCATGGAACGATATGGCCCCTATCGTCAGCGGAATTTTGACAAAAGGCCGTGTCGATTCAATCGAGAAAAAACGCCGCCACGGCAAAACAAAACTTATCGACGAAACTGCTACTTCGTCAGACGAAGAGATTTTTGATCTTTACACTCGCGACGACGCGACCGGTTTTCGTGTTCATCAGGCGGGTTTCGATTTTTCGTGTCTTGGCAACAACAAGGGCTTACTCGCCAGTGAGAACATGCGGCTGCTGATCGTCGAGCTAAAGCAGCGTGCTCCTAATGCCAAATATGTTAACAGTTATGGCCAATTGCGACATTTGCTCAATGATGTTTGGGAGATCGAATCGCGGAAAGACTTTCACGGCCTGCAGCGTTCGGGAGTTGGAAAGGTCGAATCAGCCACCGTTGCTTCGACGAGTAACTTGGTGCAGTTCAATAAATTTTCCCGGTTGCAATGGCATCTTCGATGAAGTCAAAAGTAAAAAGTAAAAAGGCAAAACCCGTAAGTCGAGATGACAGTCGCGGCGAATCACGACGGCCAAAAAACTCTCCGCTCTCAACTCATAACTCTCAACTAATTTACGGCGTTTTGCCTGTGCTCGAGGCATTGCGTGCCAACACCCGACGCGTTGATAAAGTTTTGATCGCCGACGGCTCTCGCGAAGCGCGTCTCAGTGAGATCATGGAGATTTGTAAATCGCGTAGAATCGCGTTCAATCGCGTCCCGAGCGAACAGTTTGCAAAGCATCTCGCGTCGGGCGAAAATCATCAGGGAGTGATCGCGTTCACCGCCGCTCGGGATTATGTTTCGACGGATGAAATACTCGATAACGCGGCCGATCCGCCGCTGATCGTTCTGCTCGACGGCGTCGAAGATCCGCGAAATCTTGGAGCGATACTTCGCGTCGCCGAATGTGCCGCTATCGATGGCGTCGTCATTCCCGAACGCCGCGCCGTCGGCCTGACTGACACAGTCGCTAAGTCGTCAGCCGGCGCGATTGAGTATGTCCGCGTTGCAAAGACCACGAATCTCAATCGCTTTATCGAAGAGTTGAAGGAGCGAAACATCTGGGTCGTCGGCACGAGCGCCGACGCCGCGACAAATTACGCCGCCTGGGATTGGACACGCCCAACAGCGCTCGTGCTCGGCGGCGAAGGCAGCGGGCTTCACCGGCTGGTCGCCGAAAACTGCGACGTGTTGGTAAAAATACCGATGTATGGAAAAATAGATTCACTGAACGTCTCGGTCGCCGCCGGCGTTATCTTATTTGAAGCTAAACGCCAGCGATTACTGGCCACTGACAACTGACAACTGACCACTGTTTTATGTTTTGCCAAAAATGCGGACAACAAAATCCTGATAACGGCAAATTTTGCCGCGCCTGCGGCACCGATCTGGGTAATGTGACTCAAGCGTTGACCGACGCGAAAAAGACGCAGCCGCTCGTCGATCGACGCGGAAGACCTATAAGCTGGGATCGCGCGATCACCGGCATGTTTATGGGACTCGCGTTTCTCATTGTATCGATCATACTCGGCGTGTCAGGAATGGGACGCGGCTGGTGGTTCTGGATGCTGATTCCAGGGTTTATGATGCTCGGCAGCGGCATCGCGAAATATGTTCAGCTGAAAAAACTCGAACAATCGAATACCGCAAGTTCCACTGCCGCGTCTGTGACTATCGAGAACAGCGCACAGCCTTCCGCCCTGCCGCCGCAGCAAACCCAATTCGTGTCGCCCGATTCAAGCTACAAAACCGGCGACCTTGTCCCGCCGAGCGTCACCGACTCGACAACCCGCCATCTCGAAATCGACAGCGAAGGCCAGACAATGACGCTGCCAAAGAAGTGAAAAGCAGAAATTTTGCCACAGATTAACGCAGATAAAGCAGATCGGAGTTATCTGTGTTTATCTGTGGCTAATTATTTCTTAACAATAATTCGGGCGTTGCCGGAGTTTGCGTTTACGTCATAGACGCGCAATGTGACGGCGTATTCGCCTGCGGATGTGACCGGAATTTCGATCGTGTAACGCTCACGCGGGCTGTCAGAGATGCCGTCGTCGGCGTAAACTGTGCGCCATTCGCCGCCGCCCAAGCTGTATTCGGCGCGGGTCAGGTAGCTAGCGGCGTCAGTTGCTTCGAAAGTGACGCGCGCTTTATCGCCGGTGATCTGCGGCTGGCCAAATGCTGTGACGACGGGCGGCGCGTTGTCGATGTCGATTGGTTCGGTCGTGCGTTCGCCAGCGAGCGCGAGCGGGAGCGGATTCGACGGCGTGTCGCGAGCGACGATTTTAAAAACATAGCGTCCGTCGGCGAGCGATTGGCCGTCGATGGCGAGAAAGGCGTCGGTCATATCACCGCGTAAAAGTTTGAAGTTCGAGTCTGCAACTTCCTTGTAATACACGTCATACACGAGTTTGTCGCCGTTGCGATCTTCGGTCGTCCATTGCAGCGAGGTCGCACCGCGTTGATAGACACGACGCGGCGGCACGGCAACTAATGGAATGCCAAACGTGATCGGATCCATTCCCGAGAGCTCGATATTCGGGTCGATCTGCTGCGGCGGATTCGCCAATAGACCGACGTTTGTCGGCAGGACGTTTATCGACAAAACTTCGGGCGCGATGTTGCGAGCGATGAATGCGAGATTGACTTCGCTCAAACTTGCTGTTGCTGTGCGCAATGTCGCACGCCACTGGAAGTACCGTGCCTTCGGGCTAGTGACGCCCATGCCTTTTGGATCAGACGACGATGCGCTCCACGAGCTCCATGTTTCGTCAGGTTTCTCGGTGTTGCCGGTGCGTGTTTGTATCGTCACATTACCGGGTGAACGCCACCAGATGCGTCCCCACGTCGCAGTTCCTCGAGCATCGAGCACGGCGGAATCGTAAGTTCCCTCAGCGTTCGGTTCGGGGCCAAATTTGAACAGCGAGCCTTGGTTGCTCGATGTCGCGATCAGTGAACTGCCCGCAGCACGAATCGTCGAGATCTGATTAGCATCAGTTTGAAGCGCGAGCGTTTCGCTACTGTCGTTGCTGACGCTGTAAATTCTGCCTTTGTCCGACGTGCCGACGAGAACGCCGTTGCCATTCTGATGTGCGTAAAGCGAAAAACCCGTGACCGTGCTGCTCGCCCAGAGCAAGTCGCTCGCGCCGTCGGGCATTAGGCGATAGACGGCGGATTTTGCTTCTTTGAGATCGTAGCGGCTCTTTGCGGGCGGTTCGGGATTGAGTGGATTTGGCTTCTCGGCAGTGACGGTTTTGTTTTCGGGCGCAGCAGGCGTCGCAGGCGCGTCCGCGGATTTTGGCGCCGAAGCAGATTCGCCGAGCGCAAGCGCGTAAACCGAGCCGTCCGGCCCGACCGTGAGTTCGTGAATTTCACGAAGAGGCGAATCGAGCAGGCCAAATACCGATTTATGATCGGTACTTGCGTCAAACTTCATCACGATGCCGTTCGAGTCCGTTCCGGCGTAAAGATTGCCTCGTGAGTCGACGGCAAGCGAAATGACATGCGTCTCACTCGTATCAAAAAGGATCGAGCTTTCGGGCGATGCGTTCGCAGATCTAACTTTGTAGATTTTGCCACCATCGCCCGTCGCAACCGCGAGACCGTCATTCAGAACAGCGATCGCCCAGATATATTTTTCTTTTGGTTCAAAATAGACCGTCGCCTTGCCGCTCGCGTCGATACGATAAACCTTGCCGTCCGGCGAAGTGCCCGCAAACAACTCGCCGTTTTTGCCGATCGCGAGAGCCGTGACATTTATCTCACCAAGATCGCAAAAAAGCGTTCCCGCACCGCTCGCTGCGACCTTAAAAACTTTCCCCTCGCCGCCTGTGCCGAGATAAATATTTCCCGTGCCATCGACAGCGCTCGACCAGACGTATTGCTCGCCGGTTTTATAGATTTCGCTCAATTTCGGAGCGAGCGTGATCGTGCCATTTTGGTCGATAGATACGCCGCGAGCATCGCCTTTAAGCACATCTGCACGTGACGACACCGACCAAACCTGCGGCTCGGCGGCGTAGCTGCCGAGAGAGAAAACTAGCAAAAGCAATAGCGTTTTCATAAGTGACGTTTAGGATAACAAAAGAAAGGTAAATACTTACAGCGGGCTTTGCCCGTCCATTTGCGGAAAAGCTCTGCTTTTCCGAGAACGGCTGGAGATGGCTTGCGGCTATGCCGCTGCCCAAACCTTCGGCGGCGGCAAAGCCGCAAATCATTCCTTAAGATATTGCGTAACGGGCGCGACCGCGTTCCTGACTGTCACTTCTAACTGGACGTCGTTTTCTTGCGACTAGCTTTCACCTCAACAGACGTTGCCTCGATAAACTTTATTGCATCGCGCAACTCGTCCGCGTCACCCGTGATGAGTCGCGCGCTGCGTTCGCGTGTTAAGTAGGCCCAAAACCAGTCGAACATCACGGCCAGGCGATTGCGGAAACCGATCAGGAAGAACACGTGCAGGAATAGCCACATCATCCACGCGATAAAACCCTTAAATTTCATTCCTGCCAGTTGTGCGATGGCCTTTTTACGGCCGATCGTCGCCATCGTGCCTTTGTCGCGGTATGCAAAATTTTGGCGCGGCTCGCCTTTTAGGTCGCGGAGAATGTTCTCGGCCGTCGCATCGCCCATCTGCATCGCGGCCGGGCTCACACCAGGTACCGGTTCACCGCTTTCCTGCATGATCATAGCCATATCGCCGATAACGAACACATTCGGATGGTCTTTGATCGAGAGATCGTTTTCGACGAAAACGCGCCCGGCTTTGTCGGTCTCGACGCCTAGAGCTTTTCCCAACGGTGACGCCGCAACGCCGGTTGCCCAGACGACCACGTCGCAGGTTATCCATTTATCGCCGACCTGCACGCGGCCCGGAGCGATACCGGTTACAAAGCTCTCGAGCAAGACCTCTACGCCGAGGGATTCGAGCTGTTTCTTCGCACTGTCCGAGAGATCAGCGGCAAACGTGCCGAGTATCTTGTCCGAGCCTTCATACAGCTGGACGCGCGCCTTTCGCGTGTCGATCACTTTGAAGTCTTTCGCGAGCGCTTGTCGCGCAATGTCGGCAATCGCACCGGCAAGCTCGACGCCCGTCGGACCGCCGCCTACAACGACGAAATTAAGTTGTCGCTGTTCGCCTGTAAGATAGGCATCTTTTTCGGCCAGTTCGAACGCAAGCAGCACCCGGCGACGAATCTCGACCGCGTCTTCGAGCGTCTTTAAACCTGGGGCGCATGTTTCCCAGCGGTCGTTGCCAAAGTACGAGTGGCGCGCGCCGGCGGCGACGATCAAATAGTCGTAATTGATCTGTGACCCGTCGGCCAGCTCGACCGCACTGTTCGCTTTGTTAAACGCCGTGACCTCGCCAAGGATGACTTCGATATTTTTGGCTTTATGGAGAATCCGCCTGATCGGCTGTGCGATCTCACCCGGCGAGAGCACGGCGGTCGCGACCTGATATAACAGCGGCTGAAAGACGTGATGATTTTTGCGGTCGATCAGCGTGATCTCGACAGGCTTGTTGGCCAGTGCCTTGGCTGCCCAAAGACCGCCGAAGCCGCCGCCGATGATCACAACTCTTGGGTTTTTGTCCATTTCTTTCAAAAAATAGGCGGCCATGTGCTGCAAAAGCCCGCGCGTAAGCAAGGGCAATACACTCGACATTAAATTACCGGGATGGATGTCGAGAATCGAATTTGGTCTGCGATTCGCCACCGCCCTTGCTTACGCGCGGGCTTCTGCAATCAAGTGCCAACAAACCTCGCATACAAGACGCGCGCGACTGTCGGGTCGTCAGTTCCCTTCACTATCGCACGGCCGTCCCTAAAAACCGTCACTTCTTTTTCATCAATAGAAAACCGCACCAGATATTCATTACGTTTCACGTCCGCTATATTCCGTAACTTTTCTGCAAGCCGCGTGAGATTCAGGTTAGTCGTGCTGGGCGGCGCGATCTGCACCGCGTTGCGCCCGCACAGAACAGCTGCGAATTCCTGCGTTTCGGCGTCGAGAAACTCGAAAACGAGTTTGCCGCAGCATTTGCAATCGGCGTTCGGTTCGCCGAGCTTTATCCGCTGACGATCGTTTGCCCACACGTCAAACTGCATCAGCGAACCATGTAAAGCGTTCAGATCGCCGACGAGTATTTTCAAAGCCTCGCTAACTTGCGTCGCGGCGACCGTCGCGATGATCGGCATGATCACGCCAGCCGTGTCGCACGTTGGCGACGAACCGGCGTCGGGCATCTCGTCGAAAATGCAACGCAGACACGGCGTCTTGCCGGGGCGAATGGTCATCGTTGTACCGTAACTTGACACGGCCGCGCCGTAAATCCACGTCATTTTATTCTTCACACACGCGTCGTTCAGCAAATACCGAACTTGAAAATTGTCCGTACCGTCGATGACAAGATCACAGTCTGCGATCAGCGATTCGACATTTGAGTTACTGACGTCGGCGATGTGTCCCGATACCTCGATTTCAGAATTGATCTCGGCGATGCGCACCTTGGCCGCGACGGCTTTCGGAAGGCGCTCGGCGGCGTCAGATTCTCTGAATAAGGTTTGTCGCTGAAGATTTGTAAACTCGACAAAATCGCGATCAACAATTCGCAAATGTCCGACGCCAGCACGCGCGAGCATCTCGGCATGCGACGCACCAAGCGCACCGCAACCGACCAGCAAAACACGCGAATTCAGCAGCTTCTGTTGCCCTTCGCGGCCGATCTCGCGGAATAAGATTTGACGACTGTAGCGTTCGTTCATTGGCGTCAATTCAATCAAAAAGTATCCGCACGAAACGCCGGATGCCCGACGCTTGTTCGTCAAACACGCCGCCGGCATCAAAGCGACTATCGCGAATCGTCTGCTGAAACTGATCGGCTCGCAATTTCACACGTTCTTGTTCTATCTCGTTCTTCTGACGCTGACGAGCGAGTTCCATACCGCCCTTTTGTATGAATTCGACTATCGCAGGCAGTTCGTCCGCGTCGAACCAAACGCCGTGCTGCTTGCAGATATCCACGATGACGCCCGACGCGCGGGCAAAGTTATTGCGGTGCATCAGCTGGCCGCATTCGGGACACGGCACGTAATTTACTTTTGTAAACGTCTGCGGCCTTTTTTCTCGCTTATCAAAAAATCCGAGCACAGCCGAACGCTTTTCAGCATCGGAGCAGATGTCCTCGAATGTCGTTGTCGCTATCCAAAGTCCGTCGCACTTGCCGCAACCGAGAAGATTCGTTTCGCCGATCTGCAACTTTTCGAGATTGCTTGCACAACGCGGGCAATCTGCGGTTTCGTCTTTAAGCGAAACCTCGACAGGCGCAGCAATCGCGCCGCAAGAGGCGCAGAATCTGTTTCCCTCGAACATTAGACCGAAACATTTCGGACAAGCAACAGTTTTGAGCCGCGTCTGGCAAAACTGACACTGAGAACGGTCGCTTTCGACACCGGCTCCGCAGTTTGGGCAATTTAATGCTTCGACTTTCATAAATTATTTCGAGAGACGCGCCGTTACGCTTAGCCGCATCAATTCCACCGGCGCGTTGCGGCCTGTCCAAATCTCAAACTGCTTTACGCCTTGCGCGATCAGCATTTCGAGACCGCCGATTGCCGGAATGCCGGCTTTATTTGCTTCGCGCACAAGTGGCGTGTCGTCGGCACGCGTCACAAGATCGTACACAAATCTTACACCTTCCAGTTGCTCTGCCGTGAGCGGAGATTCATTCTCAAACGCACCCTTCATCCCAAGTGGCGTCGCGTTGACGACGATGTCAGTAGTCAGTGGTCGGTGGTCGGTGGTCAGTTGCGCAACTTTGACATTGAATTCGTCGGCAAACGAATTCGCCCTTTGCAGATCGCGTGCAAGGACCGTGACCTCAGCGCCTTCAAGTGTAAGCGCGTAAACACAAGCGCGAGCCGCGCCGCCGGCACCGAAAACGGCGACGCGAGCATTTTTTAGATCGCCGAATTTTGTTTTCAGCGGCGTGATAAAGCCATGCGCATCAGTGTTGTACCCGATGAGCTTGCCGTCAGCGATCTTTACAGTATTCACGGCGCCGATCTTCGCCGCGACCGCATCGATCTCGTCGAGGTGCTTCATAATCGTCTGCTTGTGCGGCATCGTAACCGAGAAACCCGCAAAATTTAACTCAACCTCACGCATCGCGGGCGCGACCATGCGGCGGATGAATTCGTCGAGATTTTTTACGAGCAGCGGAAGAAAGACAGCGTTTATACCACTCGCCGTAAACGCCGGATTGTGCATGTACGGCGACAATGACGACAAAACAGGATCGCCGATAATGCCGTAAACCGCTGTGTTCTTATCAAGTTCTTTGACGCGGTAAACCTCGATCAAATCTCTCACCGCGATCTGGCCGTCGGCCGTTTTCTCGCCTTCGTCAAGCGACGCATACGTCATACACGCGTCGTGCGCGAGGCCGAGAACACGTGTCCATTTTCCCCCTTCGCCTATGGCGACTGGAATTATCAACTTGTTTGCACCGGCGGCATTTTCGATGAGATTCCAAACCGATATCGAATCAGTGATGTCGTCGGCACGCACGGCGATTTTCACAATGCCGCTATCGTGCGAGAACAACCGCTCACAAATACTCGCTAAATCCTTCGGAGCTTTGTCGAAATCATGAAACGACACTATTCGATTCGGCCAATCAGCAGCCGCGTCAAAAACATCTTCTTCGACATCTGCCGCCCAAAATTTCGTCTGCGGTTTACGCCAAAATGCGACTCGTTCATCTTGTGACAGAGTATTTTTGCCACCTTGTTCCGGTGAGCGAAATGTTGCGAGCAAAGGTTTTGCAAATTCGGAATGTTCAATTTGAGATGACAGAACATCGATCTGTTCAGGCTGCAAGCAATCAAACCGCACTTCGATTACGTCGGCGAACTGCTCGGCGCGTCCTATTTTTGCGATCATTTCGCCCGCCGTTTGGGCGCAGACTGAGATGCAGATCTTGCCGTTATTCACCGGTCGAATCCCTCAGATTTACAACGAAACTTCCCGCTGTGACTAGGCAAATTACGGCCGCAAGAGCCGCAGCGACGACGATCGGTGTATTGCCGCTCTGCTTTACCGCGATCGCCGTCACGCCCCAAGCGACTGCGAGTGGGTAGAAAAAGTTTTGCAGCTTAACGCGTACGGCGACCGCGACGAGGGCGGCAAGCAAAATCAAAATCACCGCAAAAATGTTCCGTGTTGCCGGTGACGTTCGTACATCCAGAAAAGCAAGCATTATGGCGAGATTTGCGATCGTCGCCACGGTCACCCAGCCGGCGTAAATTCCAAACGGAGCCTGCACGAGCCATGTTTCGGCGATTGTCATGCAGCCACCGAGTCTGATAAGCATAAAGATCAGCGTGGCCAAAAGGAGCAGGATTATCACAAAACAGACCGCAATTTGGCCGTTATGCCAAAAAAATATCCATGCGCAATTTAACAGACAGCTTGCGATATAGAGCGTGCGAACTTTACGAAAACGTTCGAGCTGAGACGGCAAAGCCTGAAAAATGCTAAAAGCAATTATGCCGAGATAGATCAGACTCCAGATCGAAAACGCGTATCCGGCGGGCGTGACGACGGTTGAATAGCGATCTGAAATGTCGCTCGGCCGCACATCGTTCACGTAGCCGGCCGCAGCGAGCGAGTTGAAAACAATAGTGACAATCGTCGCGATTACAACGAGTATCGACATTGATCTGTCGAGATTTCTTCTTTCTTGCATGTGAGCACCATTATCTCACAGACTCGAAACAGCCTGAAAATACCTGCCAGATTCACTATTTCGTATGAAAATTGCCCAAATCGTGAAGTTTTGTAAACATTGAACTATGGACGTAAATATTATTTCCAACCAAATACATGGGCGACACGTCAAAAGTGCGTCTTTGGCATCGAGATTGCCAAAGATTTAAGCGGAAACGCGACTTTCCCCTCTTTCCCCGAGGCGTTGAATAAACGGAAAGAGGAAGTGAAGAATGATGAAGATGTTACAGAAATTTGTAGTTACGTGCGCGCTGGTCGTTAGCTTGTCGGTAATTGCCTCTGCGCAAGGCGATGACAAAGACAAACGGCCGCCAAAGGAAAAACCGCCGGTCGTCAACCCGCAGCCAAAACCGGCACCGACGCCCGAGCCAAAAAAGCCAAAACCGAACACGTCATATTCTGTTTGGCGAAGCGAAGCTGGCGAGACAGCTTAAGAAAGTTTGATAAAAAAAAGGGCAGCGACCTCAAAGTCGCTGTCTTTTTTATTTGGATAATGACATAAGCGGTTATTGCGGCTGCGGGCGCGTACCGCTCCTTGGGATGCGCCTTCATTACGTGGCGAAACTAAGCACAAGTTCATCGCCGGTGGACAAAGCTCCGGACAGCCAAAACAACCCGGCCGAGACTGCGAATACCATCCAGAGACAGCGATAAAATCCTGGTGACATAAATAACCTCCTTACATGAGCAAAATTCGCCCGCCGGTTTACCAACTCAACAACCTCTCTGCCTTAACAAAGTGCAGTAAAAATCTAGTAGCCGCGAACGACGCCTACGCGAAAATTCGCGGCAAGTGTGAACTTTTTCCGTCACCTCGTCGCCTGCCGCTAGCAAAACACTAGCGGACAACGGGAATGTGAATTGCGTTATCACAACTGTGGAGGCAATGAAGATGAAAATATTGATCGCAACAGATGGTTCGAAATACAGCAAGGCGGCGGTTGAGGGATGTTGTCGAATGATCTTGAATCCCGAGCGTGACGAAGTTCAGGTCGTATCCGTTTACGAAAATGCTTATCCGATAACGGCCGAGCCATTTGCCATGTCGCAGGAATATTACGAAAAACTTGACGAAACCGTGCGCAAAATCGCCGCCGGTTATGTTGAGGAAGTGCAAAAGACTATCTCCGAAAAATTTCCAAAAGCGAAACTAACAACGGAAATACTGCACGGAGCACCCGATCAGCAGATCATTGAGAGGGCCAAAGAGTGGAACGCCGATCTTATCGTTGTCGGTTCGCACGGAAGGGGATTCTGGGGACGGCTTCTCGGTTCGGTGTCGGATGGCGTGGTTCATCACGCACCTTGTTCGGTGTTGGTAGTTCGCAAAGAAGTGTAACTCAGGTGATAACTGCCGAGAGAGTTTTGAGCAGAGTCTCGGCGGTAAAAGGCTTCAACAAAAAGTTGCGAACGCCTAGATCCTGTAATTCGGTAATTTGTTCCTCGTTGAGAAGGCCGCTCATCGCGATAATATTTATTTGCGGATCGAGTTCTCGCAGGCTGCCAACAAGCGCGGGGCCGTCCATATTCGGCATTGCTATGTCGGTGATCACCGCGCATATGTTTTTAGGTCGGTCGGAAAAAATTGCCAACGCTTCCGCTCCGTCGCCCGCAGTTAAAGTTGTGTAACCGAACTGTCGGAGAGTCGCTTCGGTTGCGTCGCGTATATTTTCTTCGTCATCGACGATCAGTATCAACTCGCCATTTCCTTTTGGCAACGAAGAACCAACTTCGACGCGACCTTTTTGACGAGCAACTTCAGTCGACGGAAAATATATCGAAAAACGTGAGCCTTTTTCGACCTCGCTGTAGACGTTAATAAATCCGCCATGACTCTTAACAATGGTCATGGCGATCGCAAGACCGAGTCCCGTGCCTTTACCTATATCCTTTGTCGTAAAAAACGGATCAAAAATGCGTTCGACCACGTCCGGTGACATCCCGCTTCCCGTGTCGCTGACCGAGAGTATGACATAGCTGCCTGGTTCGGCGTCGATGTTCATGCGAGCATAGCTTTCATCGACGATAGTGTTCGTTGCACTGATGCCCAGCCGGCCGCCCGCAAGCATTGCGTCACGAGCATTGATGCAGACGTTCATTAAAACCTGATGAATTTGCGTCGGGTCGGCCGAGATGGTCCACAGATCAGGCTCAATGTTAAAATCCAGAACGATAGATTTAGGAAGTGTTTCTTTTAGCACACCTACGATCTCTTTGACGATGTGTTTTAGCTGAACCGGCATTCGGTCGCCAGCCATACCGCGTGCAAACGTCAAAACCTGCTTGACCAGATCGGCGCCGCGCTCAGTATTCTCTTTTATCATTTCGAGCCAGCGCGCTGAGTCAGCGTCCGAGGTTTTTAGCCGCAGCATATCAACTGCCATCATTATCGGCGAAAGAATATTATTAAGATCGTGAGCGATGCCGCCGGCGAGTGTGCCGATCGATTCCATACGCTGTGAGCGGAAAAGGTGTTCCTCCGTTCTTTTTTTATCGGTGATGTCGGTGTTTATTATCAGATAGTAATCGGGCAGATTCGACTCATTCCGCACGAGCGTCCACCGCTCTTCGACAATCAACCTCTCGCCGGAATGCGTTGTGTGACGCGATTCGTTTTTCCACTCGTCCGCTTTTTCGAGCGCGGCGCTTGCCTGGTTAATTTTCGTGCGGTCCCCGGCCGACAAAAGATCCGCCAAATGTCGACCAAACGCCTCGGACGCCGTCCAGCCGTAAATCCTTTCCGCTCCTTTGTTCCAGTAAATCACCTGATGATTTAAGTCGCAGACAATGATCGCGTCCTGTGCCTTATCGAGGAGCGAAGCCTGTTGGCGTATGCGTTCCTCGGCGAGCTTTCGCTCGGTAATTTCGTACCGAATGGCGACGTACTGGAATGGTTTTTTTGCGTCATCGAGAAACGGAACGATCGTCGTATCTACCCAATAGATCGAGCCGTCTTTCGCTTTGTTTCGCAGTTCGCCGCGCCAAACGCTCCCGTTCGCGATCGTCGTCCAGATATTCCGTATGAACTCCTTGGTGTGATAGCCGGAATTTATGATTCGATGGTCCTGGCCGAGTAATTCTTCAAGGCTGTATTTTGAGATCTCGCAAAACTTGTCGTTGACGAAGGTGATTTTGCCGGTTTGGTCAGTAATGGCAACGATTGCCGATTGATCGATCGCAAACTTGAGATCCGAAAGTTTCCTAATCGGGTTCTTTCCGTTATCGTCGGGTTTAGATCTTTTGTTTGAAGCAGCCACTTATTTTAACGCGAATCGCTTTTTTTGAATTCAAAACCGGCCTTTCGCAATTTGTATCGAAGCTGGTCGCGCGATATGTCGAGAAGTTCTGCCGCTCGCGTCAGGTTACCGCCAGAACGCTCGAACGCTTGTTTCGCAAGCTCGATCTCAACGCTTTCAAGCGACAAGCCGGCTGCCGGTAACGAAATGCCAATTGAGGACGCTTCGCCATCAGACGAAACTCCGAGCATATCAGCCGGAAGATGCTCCGCCGTTACCATGTCGCTGTCTTCGAGAATAGAGGCTCGTTCGATCACGTTTCGCAACTCGCGGACGTTGCCGCTCCAGCGATAGGTTTTGAAGATTCGCTCAACTTCCGGCGTCAGGCCCGATAGCGGTTTCGAGCGCCGTTTTTGGTTAACTTTTTCGATGTAATGTTGCGCGAGCAGAATGACGTCATTGCCGCGTTCGCGCAGCGGTGGAATATCTACCTGAACGATCGATAAACGAAAGTACAAGTCAAGACGAAAATTACCGCTCTCGGCTTCACGTTTCACATTGCGGTTTGACGCAGCAATAATTCTCGCATCGAGCTTAATGTCTTTAAGCCCGCCGACCCTGCGAAAAGCGCCTTCTTCAAGTACGCGAAGCAATTTTGCCTGAAGCGAAAGTTCCATTTCGCCAATCTCGTCGAGGAAAATCGTGCCGCCATATGCCTGTTCAAAAAGGCCTTCCTTGCGTGCTTTTGCGTCGGTGAATGCTCCCTTTTCATAACCGAATAGTTCAGACTCGATCAGGTTAGCAGGCAGCGCGGCGCAGTTTATTGCGAGGTAAGGCGCATTCGCACGCTCGGATGCAAAATGTATTGCGCGGGCAAAAATGTCCTTGCCTGTGCCAGTCTCGCCGTCGAGCAATATAGAACCGACATCCGATTCGGCGACGCGTCGAGCGAGATCGATCGCTTTTTTCATAGCTGGTGACTCGCCGATGATTTCGGAAAAACTAAATCTGCGTTTTCTCTCGCTCCGTGTTCGTTTCACTTCACGCCGGAGTTCGCGGGTCTCGGATGAGTTCCTGAGCGTAACGCGTAATTCCTCTAAGCGAACGGGCTTGCCGATAAAATCGTGGGCCCCTCCGCGCAATGCTGCAACGCTATTCTCCACGTCGACGTTACCCGTGATCATAACGACAATCGTGTCGGGTTTTTCATTCTTAAGCCGCGCGAGAAGGTCGATTCCGGAGCCGTCGGGCAGGTCGATGTCAAGCAGTACGATGGGTGGCTCTTCATCGTCGAACACCTTGGTCGCTGACTTGATGCTGTCGGCCTCGAGAACCTCGTAATCCCAAGACCTCAACGCCTCGCCGAGCGCCATGCGCACAAAGCGGTCGTCATCGACGATCAAAATTTTTCCAGCAGCTGAAGACATCTGATTTGGTAGAATATTGCTGTTTACATTTAACAACGCATATTCGCGGTAACAAAGTCGTGCTGCGAAAAATTTCGCACTTGTCCCCTATTTAATGCGAACGACAGCCAGATGATTGTGACCGATGTCACATCGATGAAATTGAGTTAACCCTAGACTAGTAAATGATTTACGTAAGAGATGCTCATGACAAAAAGGCTTAAGTTATCTGTTGTTTTTGTGGCCGCCGTCATCTCAGCGCTATCCTGCCCTCCCTTTGCCAAGGTCAATGCAGTTCCCGATACCGAGCCGCAGGCATATCTTCAAAAGCCAAAATACAATCAGTTTGAGCACAAAACCCTCGCCCATCAGCAGGAATGCGGCACCTGCCACAAATTTCCTTCGTCGAACTGGAACAAGGTTCGTACGGGCGCCGACGCGTTTGCAGACGTCACCGAATACCCGCAACACGATTCGTGCATTAAATGTCACAGGCAGCAGTTCTACAGAGGCACGCCGCCGGCGATCTGCTCAATCTGTCATACGAATCCGGGCCCGCTCATCAGCACGCGGCATCCGTTTCCAAACCCGCGCGAGATCTTTGACCTTTCAGCAAAGGGAAAGAAAGCGACGTCCGATTTTGTGATCGGTTTTCCGCACGACAAGCATGTCGATATTGTGGCGGCGCATCGGCGACCAAGGACCGGTTTTGTCAACGCCGCTTTTGTTCGTGAGACAGCCCGCGCGGAAGAAAGCTGCTCAGTCTGTCACAAGACAATGTCGCCGCAGGGCGATCTGCCGGACGAATACTTGGTGAAAAAGCCAGAAAGAAGCGGCGATGCGTTTTGGCTAAAGCGCGGCACGTTCAAATCGACGCCGATCGGCCACGCAACTTGTTTTACGTGTCATTCGGCCGACACGGGCATTTTGCCGACGGGTGAAATGTGCGCCGCTTGCCACAAATTAAAGCCGCCGCAGCCGGTTGCCGACTACGACGACAAGCTTGCGGCTCCGATGGGCGTGACTGAAAAGGCGATGCTTGATCGCTGGCGGCGGCGCGATTCGTCTGGGACGTTTCGGCACGAGTGGTTTAGCCACGCCGAAGCAAGTTGCTCGACGTGTCACAACGTGTTGACGATGAACACCGCCGACCCGCTGACGAAGAAGGTGAGTATGTCAGCCTGCGCAACCTGCCATGCGACGCCAACATCGGACGACGGTGGCGCGCTGAATTTCGAGGCCGATTCGCGACAGAAAAATCCTAAATTCGATTGCACAAAGTGCCACATTACTTTTGGAAAACTCGCGATACCTAAATCGCATCTGGACGCGCTCAGCGCGGCCACTGGTAAGTAAACACGAGAATGTCGGCAGAACATGCAAATAATCAAAAGGCTCGCGGATCGCGGATGGCGATTGTGAGGATTGTTCAGTTGGCGGTTGTTGTCGCGGCGATATCGTTCTTTGGATATTCATTCGGCGTCGCGCGCAGCGAGGAGAACGAACGAGCAAATGTGATCGTGTCTGAATCCGAAATCACTCCAGTCATGGCGGAAAACCAATCGGCCGATTACTCGCGATTTACTCACTACAATCAATTTCACTCGCGGCTGCCGTGTCTGATCTGCCATACGAGGGCGAGTAACTCGGCGCGTGTCGGTTTTCCGGGGAGAAGCAGCCATCTTCCGTGCGCCGGCTGTCATGCGTTGCAGTTCAACGACCAGTCGAGTCCGATCTGTACAATCTGCCATACGAATCCGCAGACGGGCGCGATGAAACGCTTCCCGGGCCTGCGGAGTTTTGGCGCCAAATTCAACCACGCGAAGCACCTGCGGACTTCGTGCATGACATGTCACGCTCCGACCCGCGGCGGCGTGGCTAAGTCGATTCCGTCCGGAGCGTCGGCTCACACGACATGTTTTAGCTGTCACAGCGCAAATTCATCTAACGCCATGGCGTCCTGCAGCACTTGTCACCAGCCGGGTCGGCTCGTGCGCACGCCTGAGTGGGCAAAGTCTTTTCGTTTTCGTTTCAGCCACGCAAAACACGGCGGCCAAAAGACGAGCTGTACGGCTTGTCACACGGTCAGAGCCGGATCGGCTCGCGGTCAACAAGTTTCAGCGCCGGCGGCGGCGATGCACTTTGCTTCGGCGCGGAGCATGAGCTGCGGCGGCTGTCACAACGGCAAGCGGGCGTTTGGGGCTGACGATTTCGCAAACTGCAAACGATGCCATGTTGGGAACACGTTTAAGTTCTAAAAGCGGCTGTGGATTATTCCGCATCAATGCGGAGTTTGACTCGGCGCTAATTGCCGAGAGCTCTCGCAAAGCCCGATTTTACAGGCTTTTCTGCAACTTCTCGCGATCTTTTGCTGGCACGAACGTTGCTTTTCACTACACGGAAGGACGCCGGCTCGATGCCGGCCAGTCCGTTGAGGAGATTGAGAATGAACGTTCATAGAATTAAATTTATTGCGATCATATTTTTTGTAATGATTTTTGCAGCGATTTCGATGATAAACGTAGCTCCGACAAAGGCGCTGGCCAATAGCGTCGATGACCCTGCAGTTGAATATAAGGCAAAGTGCGCGGCGTGCCATACGCCTAACGCGTCGAAGTTTTTTGACCCGGCCAAAACCGAGGAAGTTCATGTCGAAACGATCTTGAAGGGCAGAAAAGGCGAAAAGCCGCCTTACATGCCGGGGTTCGAGGCAAAGGGTATGACGGCCGATGGAGCAAAGGCATTGACCGCCTACATGAAAGGGTTGCGAGCTGCTGCAAATTAGGCGAACCGGTCCGAGCCCGGCGCCGAAATGCGACCGCAGATGTCACATCTCGTCAAGCCCTGAGTGGGCCAGGGGCGGGAGAGTGACTGCTGCGGTCGCTCTGCATCTTTGAGACACAGCTATGAACGATGAAAAAGAACTGACGCCTGAGCCTTCTGAGGAGAATCCTGCGAGTCAAAAACAACCGAGCCTGCTGCGAAATTATGTTAGCTTTGTAGGCCTCGCTATTGTCGCCGCGAGCTTAACGAGTTTCGTCCTGCTCATTCTGATCGAGTACTCGAGCGAAACACAGAATCCGTACACCGATCTCATTACCTATATTTTCGTACCGAGCGTGCTAGTCTTCGGGTTGTTCGTCATGTTGGTCGGCGCGCTTCTCGAGCGACGTCGAAGGCGAAGAACGCCCGGCACCGCGATCACGCCGTACCCGATCTTAGATCTGAACGACCGTCTCGGTCGCCGCAAGTTCCTGACCTTTGTGACGTTGTCTTTCGCCTTCTTGTTTATGAGCGCGTTCGGCAGCTATCGCGCGTTCGAATACACCGAGTCGGTCGCCTTTTGCGGCATGGCATGTCATTCGGTTATGAAGCCCGAATACGTCGCTTACAACGCATCGCCGCACGCAAGCGTCCGCTGCGTCGAATGTCACGTCGGTGGCGGCGCCGGGGCATATGTTCGATCAAAATTCACCGGCATGCGTCAGCTTTACGGTGTTGTCACGGGGCATTACAATCGTCCGATCAACACGCCGGTTACCAATATGCGCTCGGCGACCGAGACTTGCCAAAAATGTCACTGGTCCGAAAAATATCACGGCGAAAAGCTGAAAATTTTTAATCACTATTCCTATGACGAACAGAACACGCTCAACCGCACACGCCTGTTGATAAAAGTCGGCGGAGGAAATCCAAACGCCGGGCTGGTCGGCGGCATTCACTGGCATATGAATGTCGCAAACGAGGTGACGTTTATCGCTTCGGATGAAAAACGACAAGTAATTCCGTGGGTTCAGATGAAAAACGCGAACGGCCGCGTCGTCGAATACGCTGCAAAAAATTCCGGTTTAACCGCGAGCCAAATAGGCGACACTCCGAAAAGGACGATGGACTGCACGGACTGTCACAATCGTCCGGCGCACGTTTATCTTTCACCAAACGATGCGGTCGACAGATCGCTCGACGCCGGAAAACTGGCGGTCGAGTTGCCGTTCATAAAAGCAAAAGCCGTCGAGGCTCTGGCAAAGCCGTATACCAGCACTGATGAGGCAGTTGCCGCGATCTCGGACTCGATTAACGACTATTACAAAACTGCGCATCCTCAAATTTATTCGGGCAAACCTGACATGATCTCGGCCGCCGTCGCCGAGGTCCAACGCGTGTATCAAACATACTTCTTCCCAGAGATGAAAACGGACTGGAGCTCGCATGCGAACAACATCGGCCACTTCAACGCTCAAGGTTGTTTCCGTTGTCATGACGGCCAGCACGTAAGCCGCGACGGCCAGGTTATCCGCAATGAATGCAACGTCTGTCACGTAACGACCGAGCAGACGTTCGAGGGCAAACCTGTCGCGATAAAAGACGGCAAGTTTCAACACCCGATCGATCTCGGCGACCGCAACACCTGGCAATGCGCCGCGTGTCACAAGGCCGACCGCCCATTCAAACACCCGTTGAATTTAGGCGACATCTCGCGATTCCAATGCGCAGATTGCCACTCGGGAAGTTATGAAAAAGTGAAGTTTCCGAATTAGGAAGTTTCCGGCTCCGGTTCGCTTTCGATCTGGCGGATTTTGAGATAAACCAACAGAGCAAGGAAAAGGATGAATACGAGCGACACGGCCAGGCCCTTGCGGCGATAGCTGAGCTCTGCGAACGCTCCTTCGCCGGCGGTGTAGCTTTTTGCGGCAACGTCCATTGCGGGTGCGATCGCGGTGCCGACTTCATCGGCCGATGCTGAGTGGATGAGAACGCGAGCTTGCGTCAATCCGTCGATGGCGTCCTGCAGCTCGAATTTCGGACGGCTGACTTCCATGCCCGCGCGTTCGGCGCGCTCAAGAATTTCTTTTGCTTCATCGATCTTTGCACTCAGTCCACCGAGACCGCTGCCAATTTTTTCTGCGGCCGCAAAACCGGCATCACCGCTGTGACACGAAGTGCACGCCGAGCCTTCGCCGACGCCGGCCATCGCGTCGGTCGGCGGCATGATGTCGTGGTTGTTGTGACATTTGAGACATTCGCCGCGCTGGAGTTTTTCGAACGGCGCTTTGTGCGGGCTTTTTTGAAACAGCTCGGCTTGCCGGCCGTGGCATTGGCCGCAAACGTTCGCCACTGTTTCGATGCCGGGCGGCACGGCGCCGTGATTGCCGTGACAGTCGTTGCAGGTCGGTGCCGAAAGGTCGCGCTTCTCGTAAAGCGCCTTTGCGTGGACGCTCGATTTGTACCTTGAGTACTGATCGTGTGCAATGCCGTAGCCGCCCATTCGCTCAGGGTCGCTGTGGCACTTCGAGCACGTTTCTGCGACGTTGGCTGCATAAACGGACGATAGCGGATCGTTTGGCGCGCGGATGCCATGCACGCCGTGACAGCTCACGCATGTCGCGACCTTCTGATCGCCGCCCTGCAGCCGCCGGCCGTGGACGCTGGTCGCGTATTCCTGAACCTGATCGACGCGCAACGACGGGTTGAATTTTTTCATCAACGCCGCGTCGCTGTGACATTTTCCGCAGAATGCCGGTATCTGCTGCGCCGTCGGTTTGGCGACGTAGCCCCACATGCGATCCTTCGCTCCTTCCTTGTCGGCGCGAGCCGGATTGCCGCCGTGACAGTCGTTGCAGGACAATCCTTTTGCGCGGTGGATATCGTTCTCGAATGCTCTCGCCGGCTCGCCCAAAACGCCTTCGAGCGTCGAGTGGCAGGCGACGCATGAATTTTGTTGTGCAGAAGTACGCGATGTTACGAAATATAATGAGACAAGGAGTATCGCCGGCAGCGCGCAAAACACTATCGTCAGACGAAAAAACAGGCGACTACGGTTTTTCCTCAACCCATTCATAACTCAGCTAAAATATCCGACGATCGTCATGACGACGATAAACGCGACCATACCGACGCCGATGATATTGAATGCCAACTTTCGCGTGCCGTGACCGGGCGTTCGATTTAGAAACGGCACGAGCAGCAAAAATAACCCGCCGAGAGAGAACGCCAAGATACCAACAACCTCGCCCTCGATAAAGAGGATCTTCGCAGGCAGATATTTGAGCGTCTGGAACATAAACAAAAAGTACCACTCGGGTTTGATCCCCTCGGGCGCGGACGCAAAGGCGTCGGCCTTCGTGCCGAGTTCCCACGGCGATATCGCCGCCAGCGCCGCAAGCACGCCGATCGCGAGTATCCAGCCGATCAGATCGCGAAGCAGAAAGTTGGGGACGAACTTCATCTTCTTAGTATTCTTCTCGTCAACGCCCGGCGGGACGCTCATGCCATGCTTTTGCACGAGGAGGACGTGCAAAGCAATCAGCACCGTCGCGATCGCCGGGAGCACCGCCACATGAAAACCAAAAAAGCGTGTTAGTGTCGCCCCCGTCACGTCATCGCCGCCACGAAGAAAGCGAACCATGAAGTGGCCGACAATGGGCACGACACCCGCAATGTCGGTGCCGACCTTTGTCGCAAAGAATGCGAGTTCGTTCCAGGGCAAAAGGTACCCGCTAAAACCAAATCCTATACTGATAAAAAGCAGCAGAACGCCGCTCACCCACGTGATCTCACGCGGGCCGCGATACGCGCTCATGAAGTAAACGCTGAACATGTGAATGAACAGCGTGAGTATCAGCAGATTCGCCGACCAGCTATGAACCGAGCGAATCAGCCATCCGAACTGGACCTCGGTAATTATGAATTGAACACTCTCAAACGCCGTGTCGGCGCTCGGGCGATAATACAAGAGCAGAAGAATGCCGGTGACGACCTGAACGCCGAACAAAAAAAGCGTCATCCCGCCGAAGTAGTACCAGACGGAATGGCGATGGAGCGGCACCTCCTTTTTGTACGCGAGGGCGAGGATCGGTCTGATCCCCAACCTATCGTCAAGCCAGTTGAGCACATTCTCGCCTTGGATCACGTCTTTAAGCCCTCGTTACAATGACATCTTCTCCCTTGATGTTTACGGTAAATTCCTCGAGCGGTCGCGGCGGCGGGCCGGCAATGTTCGTTCCGGCAAGGTCGTACTTTCCGTTATGACACGCACAGATGATGGACTTCGACGCCGGATCGTACTGCACGATGCAATCGAGGTGCGTGCATTGTGCCGAAAATGCCTTTAGCTCGCCCGCCTCGGTTCTGACTATCAGGCCGGGCTTGCTGCCGAATTTAAAAATTTTCCCTGAGTTTGGCGCAAATTCGGCGCTTTTGCCGGCGACGACTGAATTCTGCTGAGCCTCGACCACCTCGGGCGGAACCATGAACCTCATGATCGGGTACAAGATAGCCGCCAGTGTGGCAAAGGCACTGGTTCCAAGTAAATAATCCAATAATTGCCGCCTGCCGATTTTTTTCTCGGTTTTGACTTCAATTTCTTTACTCACAACAGTCCTCCTGTTTTAGCCAAAAACACTGGACAGCTTTCCAAATAAGCTGTTTTCGGCGAACCAGATATAGAATTTAGCCACAAGCACGAGCGAAGCCTGTAGCTAAAATCCTCTGTCCGCCGGCGGACTTACTTTAGGAAAGTTGTCCCCTAAATAACAAGGACGTATCGGAAATCAGATACGCCCTTTAACTGCCCCTAAATACTACCGTTCGCGGCCGCCAAAATAAATCCTCAGCGACGTATATGGCAGATGCGCCCTGTAGTTTTGATTTGGCGCGTAAACTGACGTTGGCGGAATGACGTTTGTGTTCGCCAACTCATTGTATTGGTAGTAACCTATCCGGAGATTTTCCTTGTAATCATTGTATTGATACCCCACATTCCAATCGATATTCTTGGTCAGCTTGATGGCTATTCTGAATTCGGGAACATGTGACTGGAATGGATATGAACTAATTATTCTCTCGGCAAGTGCAGAAACCCTTGTCCCTTGTCCGTTATCCTTGTTATATCGGTAACTCGCAAAAAACGAAAGACGGTTGACGGGATTTGCCGAAACATCAACAAAGAAATAGTTATCCTTCGTGTAAAACTCGCTGAAGCCCCTCAGGAAACCTAGATTAGGCGTCGTAGACGGAGGTGGTCCCGTAGCAGAAATTGACAACGGAACAACCAAATCGGTCTTACTTGACAGGTACTGGTACGTGTAGCCGGTGCTTAGTGTCCAACGCGGGTCCGGGACATAATCAACATACGCTGAAAAGATCCTGCTCCGGACATTTGCGATGATATCAAATGCCGGGAGAATAATTGCCCCGGCGCTATTTCTATAATCCGCTGTCCGCGATGGGTTCTCATTGTTTCTAACAATTCCCGAGACGTTGAAGGTGAACTTTTTGTAGTTCCAGTTGCTTCTCACCCGGAAATTCGTGTAGTCATAATTTCCCAATCTGATAAAAGCGTTATCCGCCTGCCCGTGTTCACCATCGGCAAAGATCGACCAATTCTTGGTTGGTTTGATTTTGGTTCCGAACAGAAAGATATGAGCCGAATTTTCTTCCTCGTCATCATCAGCCGATGTAAAGGCAGCAGTTATTGGACGGTTAACCAGATCATCCACTGTCCTATTAACGTGGGCCAGACTTACTTTTCTGTGATTAAAACGATACCCAATGTTGATCCCGACTTTGTTACTAAATTGATAATCGCCCTCAATGGTGTTGGTAAAGCGTTTGAACCCATACGAATACCAGTACAGCGTCCTCGTATCAAGGAACGAAACACCTGCCAGACCGGCTACGAAGGGAGCCCCGATTGCCGGGCAACCGCCTGCGACATTTACGACCTGACACCTGGCAGTAAGCTTCTGATAGTAATTAGAATCGCCAAAACTGTTGTACTGATCAAAAGTAAATGTATTGGAGATTCTGAAACTGTCGGTTGCAGCATATGTCACACCGATATCTCCCCTTGATTGCGGACGTTTGGAGCGACCGCCGATCTCGTACGTGTCTGCATCAGCAAAAAGGTTAGGCGAGGTTACGCCCGCCCCCGCAGCATTTGTATACCGGAGTTGTCCGTCATAATTAATGTTGTCAAAAATGTTAAAATCCCGATCGGTTGTCGAATAAATAAAACGGCCGGTTAAATCCAGTTTTTTGGCGAATGTTCGCTGCATACTGAACATCCCATATTTGGTGCCTCCGTTCGTCGGGTTCTGTCTTTCAAGCCGATTGAGGAAGTTGACATCAGTTGGGGAAATGCAAACCCCAAAAAAGCAGCTTCCGGCAACACCGATCTGTCGCGATTCAACGACAAATTTTCCGCTGTCAAGAAAATCGCGTATGCCCGCCGTAAAAGAGAGATTAAAGCCCGCCAGTTTTGTATCGACCCCGGCTCGCATGTCCAGTGTGTTGGATCTGAGCTTTTCAGTAATTGGGAAGACATCCCTCGTTCGATGCGAGGCTCCGCGATCTCCACGAGCATTGTAGAACGATGTCCCGAAACGAAGCCTCAGCTTTTCGCTTTCGGGAAAAATCGTCACGTCAAAATCTCCAAAGTAACGCCTGGTATCCGATGGATGGAGTCCAAGAATCAAATTACTGACTCGATTGATCAGATTGACACGCCGGACGTTGGCGTTGAAATTGTATGCACCACTCTTTTCGGCATTTACGCGGACAAAACCCGAGGGGTCCGCGCTCCAGCCGGACGTAGTAATCAATAATGAATCAAAAAGTTTCCCCTTTCCGTTCTTGGTTTCCATTAAAAAACTGGAGTCAAAAATGCGAAAGCCGGGGCGGTAATTAAGATCGCTTCGAAATTTTTCGTCGCTACCTTTAAAACTAAGCCCGCGAACTCCGAGTTCCAAGCTCGAAGTTACCTGGTAATCGCCAATCGTGGTCGGATTCTCGGATGGAGACGGAGACGGTGTTTGAGCCGTTATGTTTACAGTTGTGAAGAGCAACCCTCCGATCATCATAAAAACGATACATAAGACATTGTTTCTCATGACTGTTGCTCCAATTTTTCTAATAAGTTCGTATGTCATAGATCCTCCTCTTATCCATCGTTATCTAAAGAAAACATTGCTCGAGTTCGAGCCATGAATCATTGAATGACAGGCTGTGCAATTCCGCTGCAAAAGTGTTTTCTGGTCATGCGGACCACCTGTCGGACCATCGGAAAGCTGTTCGGTAATTCCGCTGTGACATTCCAAACACAGCTGGCGCACCTGATGCCGTTTAAGCAGTCTCGGATTTGCCGAACCGTGCGGTGTATGACACGCCGAACATCCTTCGACCTTGAGCGGCGCGTGCTCAAAAACAAACGGACCTTGCTTATCCGCGTGGCACCTCACACACGAAGCTTCGCTTCCGACGGCAAGTTTGGTTTGCTTTGATTCGAAGCCGCCATGTGCGTTATGACAATCGCTGCATTTCATCGTGCCTTCCAGAACTTTGTGCCGGAATGGTTTGCTGAAGTGTGATTTCACTTCGCTGTGGCACGCAATGCAAAGCTGCTGCTCATTGGCCTTAAGCATTGCCGGAGCAGGATTCACATCTGACGCCTTATTGACCAATGTCGTTGAACCGACCTTGAATGGACCATGGTTCGCTCCGTGAGCAGTATGACAATCGGTGCAGGCGACATTGTTGCGCCAGTGTTCACCCCGCCGATAATTATTGTGACTCTCTTTGCCTGAGTGACAAGCCAAGCAAGTGTCAGAGATCTGTTTTGCGTTCAGGTTCTTAAATGAAATGATCTTGTTTGGGACGGTCGCATCTTCGACATGCGCTTTGCCGGGCCCGTGGCAAGACTCGCAACCCTGGGTCTTGTTCTTCCAGCTGGCCACGTCCTTCAGTTTTGCGTGCTTGGTGCGCGAAAATTCCTTGAACTGATCTTCGTGACACGCTTGACAAGTTTCGCTCCCGACATAGTCATCGGGGTTCGTATAGGCAACCGAATCGGAGAGCTCGACGGGCGAATCTCCATGCGCGGTGTTTGTGGCGGACGATATCGACCAGGCCAAGATGATGAATGAAAAAATCCCAATCAGCCCGAGTTTTATTTTTGTTAAAGAGGCCATGGTTATTTTTGTGGCGTTTTCTGTTTGTCAAAAACGCCTACACTCCTTCCAATTATTAAGACTAGCGGCGCTTGCGGCGTGCAGTATGTGAGCAATCTCACAAATTAGATCATCAAAAATCTGCCTGTCCGACATAGCCGCGATGCGTACCGATTGCGGCCATTAACCTTCGGCGATCGTGAATAACCGCTTCGCGCCCTTTGATCGTAATCAAATCGCGTTCTCGAAGGGCCTTAAGTGTCCGGGTGACCGTTTCCCGTGAGGAACCGATCATGCCGGCGATCTCTTCGTGCGTAAAAAAGTTGTCTATCTGCACGCGATGGCCGTTATTGTGGCCGTTATTGTGGCCGTTATTATGGCCGTTTCCGTAGCCGTTATTGCTTTCGCCTCCGCTCCAGCTCAAAAAAAGTTTCGCAACGCGGTCGAAAACAGAATCAGACAGCCCAAGTGCGCAAATCTGTCGATGAGCTTCTTGATAATTGCTGCCCAACTGTTTTGCTGCAGAAAGACAAACCTCAGGCGACATCCGAAGAAATTTAAGAAAATCTGTTGTTTCTACGCACTCAACCTGACACGTTTCCAGCGCCTCGGCTGACGTCTCGTGTTCCGCTCCGCACAATGCTGAACTAAGGCCGAGAATGTCGCCCTGCCCCGCAATCTGCACGATCATCACTTTACCGACGGGCGAGCATGTCGACAGCTTTACTTTTCCCTTTGTAAGCAAGTAAACGCTCCCTGACGGCTGCCCTTGGACAAATATCAAGGCACCTTTCGCATATGACTTTGCATGTTTGATCGAGTCAGGAAGGTCGTTAGCCTCAAGCGTGCGGAAGTCCGGTTCCTGATCTGTGTTTTCGGTTGATTCGCGAGCATTCGACTCGTAATAACATTGCGATGTATCTAGTGGCATCATTACTCATGCCATGTGCAAGACCTGTACCATGGCCCACGACAGCGAAAATCCAGCAAGTCTAGGTTTTTCAGGTATTTATGTGGCGTCCGAATTGTGTCCAAAAGTAATGTGGCGCGAAAAACTTCGCGCCTTTGTTTTTATTGCCGAAAGCGATGTGTGAAAAGACTTAAGTGGCAGCTCCGAGTGGATTTTCCTTGTCGTCCTTTTCTTTGAAGCCGCAAGAGCGGCAGGGTCTTTGTGTTGTGCCTGAGAATTTGCGTTATCGCCCGCGCCTTTCTTTTTCAAAGGACTCGACTCGGCGCCGTTAATATATCTGAATTTATTTCTCGAATCTTAGAACAGTCGTTCGCCCATCGGCATCGAGAATGTCGATGCCGTCTTCGTCGCCCGATGCGGTCATTTGCCACGAAAGCTTCACGACGTTTTTAACGGCGTGATCAAGCGTTCCGACAAACAACTGCATATTCAGCTGTCCATCATGGGCCTCGATGTCGACGCCGCCCAACGGCAGCCCGCACTCGATCCAATAATCGTCAGCCGCAGCGCGGTTCGGCTCAAAAACGCCGAGGCGTGTCGGTCGTTGCGAATTTTCCTCGGTGAAAAACTGAAGAGCTCGCTTCCATTCGTGTTCCTGTTTTGCGGTACTCATATCTAACTCCTTTCAGGCTGCTCGCGCCCGTCCCGGGAGCAGGCCGATAAGTTTCTCTTCCAACAGTTTGGACGATACGGTGAGGAAATCGTGGGCCGTCACAAGCCCGACAAGCCGCTCATCCTTTACCACGGGCAGACAGCCGATATCACGCTCGCGCATCAATTCGAGAGCGTCGAGCGTCGGTGTATCAGGCGTGATCGTAACGAGATCTGTTTTCATAAGGTCGCTGACCAGCACTGGGACGGAGGTGCCGGCTTTTCCGGTCGCCAGTAACTCGATTAGATCCCGATGCGAAACTATGCCGATCAAGCGGCCTTCGTCGTCCTCGACCGGAACGTGGCGCACGTGCCGCCAATGCATCAGGCTGGCGGCAAGATCAAGAATGTCTTCGGGCCGCACCGTAAAGAGATCGACCGCCATAAACTGCTCGACGGTTTTGTAGTTGTCGATCCACTCGGATTTTGACGGAATATCGGCAAGCGGCCATTCGTGTATCGGATCGCCGCTCTCCTGATTTGTTTTAATCGCTGCCGTCAAGGTACGCATTCGCACGTTTGGCTTGGCGCGCTTGTCCATCGCAGCAAGCGAATCGATCATCCAGCGAGCTCCGGTTGTTTCGCTTTGCACTCTCGTCTCGATGATGCCAAGCAAGCGTTCGATGTCTGCCTCGTCGATTTTGGCGCGAGTGAGACCGCGTTTAGCCCGCGGAAGCAGTTCTTCAAGAATCAGCCGCCCGACGCGACGGCTTTTACCGTCGAGACCACGAATCTGGCCGCTCAAACCATAACGCGCAACATTGAAAAAGTTGTTCTTCGCATCATCGAACGACATGTATTTTGTTATGTCGCCGAACTCCTCCGGCAGCTCTGTCATGAGCCCGAGAAAGAACGCGGCGTTCGCCATTTCGTCAATGATCGACGGGCCGGCGGGCAAATATCTCGCCTCGATCCTGAGACTCGGCCGGTCGCCCAGGATGCCGTAACAAGGACGATTCCAACGCCAGATCGTGCCATTGTGCAGCCGCCATGCGGCAAGTTTTGGGATCTTGCCGCTCATCAAAGTCTCGAGCGAATTTTCCTCGACGGCCTGCGTCAACAAAATGCGAAACCTGATCGCATCCTCGCGTAGGACCTCGATGATCGAGTCGTTGACCCAGCGATCGCCGAAGTTTACACGCGGCGTCTGGTTGCGCTCTTTATGCACATGCGAACGAGTGTCGATCGCGTGCTGAAACAGCGCGATCCGGGTCTCGTGCCACAGGCGATGGTTAAGGAGCACCGGCGAGTTGACGGCCGAGGCAAGTACAGGCGCGGAGATCGCCTGCGCCCAGTTGTAATATCTGACAAAGTCCTTCGCCCCGACCTGCAGGTGGATCTGAAAGCTCGTATTACAGAATTCGATAAACGTATCCTGCAAAGTCAGCTGCAGTTCATCAAGACCTTTTATTTGAATGAACCGGTCCTTGCCGTGCAGCTTTGTGACGACGCGGTCGATCTCGTCGTATCTCGGATTCGGCGTCATGTTGTCGTGCGTCAGATCCGATTGCTGTATCGTCGGCAAAATTCCGGCCAGAACAACTCCTGCATCTAATGTTGCCGCCGCGTCGCGAACGACATTGATGATCTCGTGAAGCTCTTTCTCCATCAGCGAGAGACAATCTCCGTTAAAATTTAGCGGCGTAAGATTGGCTTCGAGATTGAACAGCCCGATCTCGGTTGTCAGGCGGCCGTCGCGCGCCTCCTCGATGATCTCGCACGCGATCGGCGCGGGGCGCATCGCCGAATCGACGAGAAACATCTCCTGCTCGGCACCAATGCGCCTAACATCTTCCTCAAACAAATCTGCTTTGAGCATCTGTTCCAGAGCCTGCAGATCGTTCAGCACGCCGAGCGTGAACGAACGCATCTGCTCGTCATCGTATTCGGTTCTTACCTTATGATCGCCCATCGACACTCGCCTCCCATTTAAACGGCCCGCTGGTATCGTGTCGCCGACGGCTGACGATCAGTTTATTGTTCACCCATCGACGACGCCGGAATCCGAGCAGGTGAAAAATCTGCAGCGGAAACAAACGGGCGATGTTCGTGTTAATTATCAGCGTCGCCGGATCGACCGAGTTGCGCCTAACTCCCGGCAGGATGTGAATCATGTTTTGGATTCTCATTCGCCGCAAAACGCCTGACAGCCACAGCCAAAACGGCGATATTCTGTGACCGATAAAGAAACCGTCCTCACCCAGCTTTTGATAAAGCGGCATCAAGATCTGTCCCGACCGTGGCGCACACACCGCGCCGCCCGCGTCTCTTGCGAGAACCTGCCCACGCTCGATCTGATCGAAGTTATTAAAGCCCGGGTTCATTTCAAACTCATCACTTGGACGAACCGCGTGACGATGGACGATCTCGAAAATTGCGCCGCCTGAGGTCTTGCCGAGCAGCCGCGATTGCGAAGCTTTGAATTCCGGCACGTCTTTTTTGTCGAGAAGGCCCGAATTCGCGAGCGCAAGCCAGATGAGCGCCCTGTGATTTTCCACCGTTTGTGTAGAAAGATGCTCACCGCCTTCAAACCCGAGCGTGACGGCGCCGGCGTTGTTAAGATATTCGAGCAGCGTACCCTCAAGTTCCTCTTCGATTCCAAGCAGTATAGGGACCGGAAACTTCTGTGCAAAATTGCGGTTCCGCAAAGTGTCCCCAACGGTCGCGAAGGGCATTCCCTCGGACGATGTCGAATGAAGATCGACAACAAATACTTCGTCCATCGCGGTGATCAAGAGACTGTCGAGAACTTGATCGAGCTCGGCCAGCTCCATCCCCTCCGAGCTGTTAAGAAACTCTTCGGCCTTGTCACCGCTCATTGTTTTTGCCGTCCAACCGCGATTCAAATCGGCGTCGATGAACCTCTTGCCCTTTAGTAAAGCGCGCGTATTGCCCGCTAGAAAATACACACGTCCTTTCAGCTTACCTTCCAACTTCGTGATCTCGCTCGACACGTTCGAAAGCGCCAAAAACCCCGCCGGCTCATTCCCGTGAATACTGCCGATCACGATCAGCGTCGGACCGCCCTGATTGCCGACATACGCGCCGATGACGTGTTCGCCTTCTTCATTTTCCGACAGGTGGTCGTGTTCGGTAACGGATTCCACAGTTATCGTTTGTTCTGCAGCCGACGGTTTCATACTTTTGACAGTCCTTCGCTCTCAACCGAATAACGCAATCATCATTCCAGTAAACCGTAACACCGCATTGGCGTAAATATCCGTAAACACACGCGGGCGATAGCGAGTTGTGGTAGTTGGTTGTGACTTTTTCGCAAGACAGTGTGGAAAACTTCGCATGGGAATCGCGAAAACAGCCTGTAAATAATGAGGTTGCCGATGGCATAACGCTTGCACAGGTCTTTCACAGGCGTAACCGACGTTAGCAAGTGTTTAAGGAAGTATCGATATGAGAGTTTTGATTGGTTTCAACGGATCCAGAGCTTCACGGGATGCGCTTGAGGATTTGAAGTTTGCCGGTCTGCCGGACGATACGGAAATTCAACTTATAACAGTTGCCGAGTCGTGGCTATCACCCAAAACATCGGACGAAGCTCGATCAGTATCTAAAGAAGGAGCGAAGATCGTAAGCGGCTTCAAAAAAAAGTGGAAAGTGTCGGCCTACGCAAGCGAAGGTTCCCCGCCGAGAGAAATTCTGTCAGCAGCCGAAAACTTCAGACCCGATCTGATCGTCGTGGGCGAGCCGCCCCAGGAAGCTGATCACAATAAGATGTTCCTCGGCCAAACTTCTCAGATCGTCCTTACCGAATCGTCCTGCTCGGTTCGGATTGCGCGCAAAAGCACGGCGAACGACGACCGCGAACGGATAGTCGTCGGCTTTAACGGTTCACCGGCTGCAATGCTGGCGGTTGAATCGACAGTTTCCCGAAGTTGGCACGCGAATGCCGAAGTAAAACTCCTCGCGGTCGCGGATTCGTCGGTTTTAGGCTCTATCGGCCGATTCGCCCCGCAAATGACCGACTCAGTTATCGAAGAAAAATTGGCACATCAGTGGGCCGAAACATTGGCCGACGTGGCGCTCGAGAAATTAGGAAAAGCAGACATCCAGGCCTCTCTGCAAGTCGCCTTTGGCCACCCGAAAGAGATCATCGCAAAAGAGGCCGAACGTTGGAACGCAACCTCGATCTTCGTCGGACCACATTGTTCGCTAAATTCCTACGAAAGATTTTTGATCGGCAGCGTCTCGGCCTCGCTGGCAGCACATGCAAACTGCTCGGTCGAAATAGTCCGTCCTTCTCCGACCCAAGCTTAATAATCAAACAACACGCAAATACAAAAACGGACATCACAAGATGCCCGTAACTTATTGAAGATATTGGTGCCGTCTACAAGACTTGAACTTGTGACCTATCGCGTGTGAAGCGAGTGCTCTACCACTGAGCTAAGACGGCGTTTCTGAATTCAAAAGCAAAAAGTCAAAAGGCAAAATTCTTGATTTTAAATCGACGGATCGTCCGGTTTTGCCGGCCGGTTTTCGTCGGTTGCCTTGATCGAACTCAGGCTCGAATCGAAATAGAAGTGCCGCGAACCGGTCGCGGCCACGCCATCGGGAACCTGCGGATCTGCGTTTACTGAATAGGACGCTGGCTGACTGTTCGATGAGGGAGTGACGACCATAGTGTAAATATAACCGTTAACAACCGGATTCTCACCCGCAAACTTTTCGTCGAGCCCTGCTTTCGCGATCAGATCGTCGAATTTTGCAAAATTGCCTCGATTTCGCGCCGCGTACTGAGCCTGAAATTTACGGATGTTATCGACCTGCTGCGCGGCGGCGGCTTCGTTACCGGCGCGGTTCGCGGCTTGCCAACCGATGGCGCCAACGCCTATCAAAAGGCCGATGATTGCGATAACGATCATCAGTTCCAGCAAGTTAAACCCGCGTTGGTCACGCAGGCGAACTCTCAAATTATTGCTCATAAAAATCTCACACCGTCCCGTTCTCAACACGAATACATATGCCTCAAGTTTCAAAAGTTTAGTGTGTTTTGACGCGAAATTCAATCAAACAGTTGTCGCTCGAGCGTGAACTTGACCCGGGTGAGATGCGTATCTCAAACAAAGCACGCGTATTTTACGCATAAAACATTGAAATAATAGCGTTTTAGGGTTAAATTCTTGTCATATTCAGGCATGCGGTGGTGTATTCATCACGTGAGCGTTTTTCGATGCTGAAAATGAACGAGAGTATCGACATTTTTGTGGACATAATGTCCGAACATACAGCGACGGCAGCGGCGAATGAGAAGATCGAGTTTGAGGAGGCGTTCACGCTTCACCATCGAACTGTCTTTCGCGCGGCTCGTTCGGTCGTGCATGACGCCGCTTTGGCCGAGGATGTCACGCAGGAAACGTTCCTTCGTCTTTATAACCACCTCGACTCGATCAAAGACGGCGAAATGCTCCGGCCGTGGCTAATTCGCGTAGCGATAAATGTTGCAAAGAATACGATTCGCGCTACAGTTAGGGCGAACACGCGCGATGAAAATTACGTCAAAGAGTCGGGTGAAAGCACAACTCGTTCGGTCGAGATCGACTACGAGGAGCACGCCGGCGTCAACGAGATTTATCGCGCGCTCGGCAAAATAAAAGAGCCGCTGAGAAGCTGCCTGATCTTAAAACAGCAGGGCCTCTCATACAAAGAGATCGCGGGCAGCCTCGACCTGAACGAGTCGAGCATCGGCACGTTTGTCGCACGCGCGCGGGGCGAATTCGCCCGTATCTACAGCAAGGTGGGTAAAGATACGTTATGAAAAACGATTGTTTAGACATTGGCATGATTCAGTCCTTTTTGGACGGCGAACTCGCAAGCGGCGAGATGACACGCGTCTCGACGCACGTCGCCGGATGCCATTTGTGCGCTGTAATGCTCGCACAGGCCGAAGATGAATCAGCGATCGTCTTTCCCGCACTTGAGCGCGAATTCGACACGCTCGTGCCGACGCAACGCCTTTGGAATCGAATAAACGAATCCATCGCCACCGAAAAACAACAAGCTTCTGTTTGGGAAAAAGCATATGCGTTTTTGGTGACAACTTTTGCCTCTCCCTCGATCACAATTGCGGCGGGATTGCTTATCGTCGCAGGCGTTTTTGCGATACTGATGATAAATCGCTCGCCTGTGCCAACGAACGTTGGCGTAACTGAAACGACTCCGAAATTCGATCAGCCTACATTCGTAACTACAAACGCCGCGCCGAATTTTAATGACGAGAAGGTAGGCTCATCGGGTTCGACGACCTCAGTTCGCACCGAACGAGCTTCTTTTAGGACTGAAGAGCGCCGACCAAATCTTCGGCCCGCGGATTATAGACCGCAATCTACATCAGCTGCTTCAGCTACAACAGCCGACTACATGGCCGGCGAAGAGAGTTATGTAAGAACCATTTCCAACCTCACAAAAACCGTTGAGGAGCAAAAAGCGGGTGGCGTTTTGCGGCCATCGCAACGGGTGGCATATGAACGCGACATGGCCGTCGTTGACGATACGATCACGAAAATGCGCGCTGCTCTTAAACGCAACCCGAAGAACGAATCGGCTAAACAAGTTCTCTACTCGTCTTACCAAAACAAGATCGACCTTTTGAATGCGGTCGCGCAAAAAGAGGAGCTGATTGCAAGTCGTTAACTTAAGCGTAATTAATGAAAAGTTTCATCTCAACAATCTTGACGGCCGTATTTTTTGCGGCCATTATCGGCGGTTTAAGCGGCGACGCGGTCGCACAGTACTCGCTGCCGAAAATGCCGGTCGCCGAGCCGGTGACTGCAGAGTTCGAATATTTCGGTGGTGAAAATTACGAACGCGCGATCGCTGTTTCGCCGAACGTCAACGTCTCGCTCTGCGTCATCGAAGGCAAATTGGCGATCAACGGCTGGCGTCGCAACGAAGTGCGGATCTATGTTCATCACGGAACTAAGTTTGGATTTAAGGTTTTAGAAAAAAGTTCTACAGACTCGAAACCAGTTTGGATCTCGGCCTACAGCCAAGTCACAAAAGGCGGAAAGACAGGTACGTCCGACTGCATTCGCGGTGAAGATGTCGAGATCGATCTTCCGGTCGGGGCGACCCTCAACCTCAAAGGCGAGTCGATCGACACGACCATAGACACGATAAAAAAGGTTAGCGTAAAAACTGCCGGTGGCGACATCACCGTGCGAAATGTGAGCAACGGCGTTAACGCGTTCACCTACGAGGGCGACATCACTGTCGAAGAGTCGAAAGGCGCTTTGACGCTCGAAAGCACGAACGGCAATATCGTCGTCTTCGAAGCCGGCCCGAGTGAGATCGGGGATGTTTTCAAGGCCAAAACAAATAGCGGCGCGATCTCGTTGCAGCGACTTCTTCACCGGCAGATCGATGTCTGGTCGACCTCGGGCTCAGTGGTTTTTAGTGGCGACATTTTGAACGGCGGATCGTACAGTTTCGGGACGAACAACGGTTCCCTTAGACTGATAGTGCCGCAAAACTCGTCGTTTCAGTTGTCGGCAACGTACGCCCTCGGCAAATTCGCATCCGAACTGCCCTTCAAAATACTCACAGAAAACGATTTGGACGGTCCTGTCCGCAGCATAGTCGCCAACATCGGCGGCGGCGGCGACGCGATCCTGAAACTCACAACTAACGCCGGCCTCATCGGTATAAAAAAACAGTAACTTAAACTTTGCCGCCTTTTGCTTTAAACTTGATGGTGAGGCGACATGCATATCTCTAAGATCGAGCTTGAGAACATAAAATCTCACGTACGCTCGACCTACAATTTTCAGCGCGGCACGACCGCGATCACGGGCAAGAACGGCGCCGGCAAGACTTCGATCATCGAAGCCGTCGCGTGGGCGCTGTTCGATCTGCTCGAGTATAAAAAGGAGGATTTTGTCCGTCGCGGTGCAAAGAAAGGTGTCGTGCGCGTCACCTTCGAGAGCAGCATCGACGAGCGCGAATACGTCGTTTACCGCGACAGCGGCGCCGGTTACCACGTGACCGATCCGCGTTTGCAAACACGTATCGCCGACAAAAAAGAAGAGGTCTTTCGATTTCTCTGGCAGCACCTCGGCCTCGAACCCGGAACCGATCTGCGCGTCCTTTTTCGTCAAGCCATCGGCGTCCCGCAAGGCACATTCACCGCAATTTTTCTCGAAGGGGCAACCGAACGCAAAACTGCTTTCGACCGACTTTTAAAGGTCGAAGAATACCGTCAAGCGGCCGAAAACTTGCGGGACACTTCGCGTTTTATCGATAATGGCCTCGTCGAATCGCGGGAGACTATCGCCCGCATCGAGGGCGAGCTTTCACGTTCTAAAACTGTCGGGGATGAATACAAATCGATAGCGAAACACGCAAGATCGCTCGCCGCTGAAATTAAAACAATCGCCACCAAAGTTAAAGAACACACACTGCGTGTGAAGCAGCTCGATGAAAAGGAACGTAGCGTTTCGAGCCTGAAATCCGCCGTCGAACGCAGCATCACAGCACGCGAAAAGGCTGAGTTGATAGTGAGCCAAGCCGAACAGGCTCTGTCGCGTTCGAACGATGCGCTCGCCAAGCTCGACGCCGTCCGCGCCGGGCACGAACGTCACGTAGAGACACTCGGACGCCTAAAAGACCTCGAGAGTAAACGCGCGGCACGCGACCGAATCAGGTTAGAACTCGCCAAGACCGACGCAGCGATTGTTAATGTCAAAGCCGACCAAAGCCGAATCGAACACGAACTGCAGAAATTGATAGCCGCAGGACAGAAAATCGAAACTTTGCGTTCAAAGGCGCTCGAGCAGAGGGCTATCGAGAAAGAAATCGACGATTTAAAAAATCACGCGGCCGCCGCACGAACTGCGGATGAGCGGATCGATAGTATTGAGCGAGAATTAAAACGGCTTCGTTCCAAATTCACGAGCAATCGCGACAAACTCCTTTCGATTCAGGATCAAGCTCCGCAAAAGCAGATCGCCGAACTCGAAACGTTGCATTCTGAGCTTGTAAAGAGTTATAGCGACCGACGAACTGAGATCGAGGGCGAGGGAAAGGAGCTTGCCGACAAGAAAAGATCGCTTGAGCAACGCCTCGGTGAACTCGAAAGTCTCGAGCAGAAGATCGCAAAGGCACATACGCAGTTGAGCAAACTCGTCGATCCGGCAGCGCAGATTCGCGTGTTAGAAAAAGAGATGTTGCGCGAACCCGAGACTCGCGCAAGTCTGGGCGATGTCGCGAGCAATCTCGAACGGCTCGAAGCCGAGCGGCGTCAATTCGTCGAACAGCTCGAGGACTTCGCAAATTTCGATGAAGAGTGGAAACAAATTTCGGACGAACGCGACAAAACTGTCGCCGCGCATCGTGCGTTTATTGCAAACGAAAATGAGGCTGCCGTTCTCGAACAGCGCAAAGCAGAACTTGCGAAAGCAGAAAGCAAATTGAACGAAACAGTTACAGCAGTTGAAGCCGCCGAACGTGACCTGGCCGCAGCAGGAATTGAGTACGATGCGAAGCAACACGCTGCCGAACGCATGGAATTGCGTAACGCCGAGCGGCGATCCGCCGAATTACGAGCCACGCATGACGCCGCAAGAAATCGCGAGGCCCAACTTTCGGCGGAAATTGCACAGTTTGCCGAATTGCGAAAAACCCTCGCCAAGACGTTCCTTGAAAAAGAACGGCTCATGAAAACCGGCGAGACGACCGCGTTCATCCGCAACACGTTGAAAGAAGCCGCTCCGCGTGTTGCGCGAAATTATGTTTATCACGTCTCTATCGAGGCGAATATGATGTTTCGCGAGATCACGGGTGGCGCAGAGCGCACCTTAAAATGGGGCGACGATTATGCGATCTCATTAGAAGAAGATGGTTTTGACCGGCCGTTTCAAAGCCTGTCGGGCGGCGAACAGATGGCCGCGGCACTTGCCGTGAGGCTCGCTTTGCTCAAGCAACTCAGCGATATTCGCATCGCGTTCTTTGACGAGCCGACGACAAACATGGACGAGGAACGGCGAGAGAATTTTGCGCTGGAAGTCGGCCGGATTAAAAATTTCGATCAGCTTTTTGTCATCTCGCACGACGAAACCTTTGACAATTACGTCGATAATGTTCTGCACATAGAAAAGTCGCCGCTCATTTCGGCGCAAGCTGCGTCATGAAAAAAGTAACGATAGTTTGCGACGGTTCGAGTCTCGGCAACGGGCAGGCAAATTCGCGCGCAGCTGCGGTCGCGTTGCTAGGTTTCAAAGGTTTGTGGAAAGGAGTTGGCGAGTATCTTGGCAACGCAACAAATCAGCAGGCTGAGATCGCCGCCGCCTCGATCGGTCTTGAAAATCTTAAAGAGCCTTGCATCGTCACGCTGATGTCCGACTCGCGCTACGTCGTTGAGACAATGGGCGGCACCTGGAAACGTAAAACTAATCACGAGTGGTGGCAACGGCTCGAAAAAGCTGCAGCTAGGCATCAAATAACCTGGCAATGGGTAAAGGGCCACGACGGCCATGAGATACAAGAAGTTGCCGACGAGATGGCCCGCACGATCGCATCGCAAGGCCGCGTCGATCAGGAAATGCTCGACGACGCCGTCGTTGATATCGGAGTTAAAGAAATTTAGCCGCAAAAAGGCGCAAAAGACACAAAAAAGATAATTTGTATGACGACAAATCGATGTCATTTAATTTGGACAATTACTTTTGCGTCTTTTGCGCTTTTTTGCGGCTATCTTTCCGTTGCGGCGCAGTTGCGCGTGAGTGATGGCTGGGTCTGGCAAAATCCTTTGCCACAGGGCAACCCACTGTATTCAATTCACTTTGCCCCGGATAAAGACCACGGTCTCACCGTGGGCTCCGACGGCACGATCCTAAAAACCGAAGACGGCGGTTTTACCTGGAAGAATCAGTTCGCGCCGACGGATGTAACCCTGTCGGGCGTCTTTCTCCGCGACAAAAACAACGCCGTCGCTGTCGGAGCCCGCGGCACGGTCATCTCGACAACCAACGCCGGAAAGGAATGGCGGCAGGTTGCTATCGACATCCGCGATCACCTTTACGGAATAAAATTCACCGGTAGCGAGCTCAAAACAGGCTGGGTTGTCGGAACATATGGTCGTGTTTTAAAAACGACAGACGGCGGAGCGACTTGGAAATCACAAACATCCGGAACGCAAGACCAGCTATTGAATATCGACGCTTTCGATGATGCTCACGCCGTTTCCGTCGGCATGGGTGGCGTTGTGTTGACGACCTCGGACGGTGGCGAGAACTGGAAAAAATCCGATCCGTGCGCGGGAACACTCGTCTCCGACGCGTCCTTTATCACGGCGACGACGATCGTGGTTGCCGGCTACAACGGCTGTGTCGCGCGCAGTGTCGATGCAGGCGAACATTGGACCCGCATCGAAACTTTCAGCCGCGCCGATATGCTTTCGATTGCCTTTACAACCGAAGGCAACGGTTCGATGACCGACGCAAACGGTATGGTTTGGCTTACGTCGGACGAAGGCACGACTTGGCTGCCGTTCAACGTTCGCACAAACCCGCGGCTTGTATCGCTGCATTTCGCGGACAAATTCATCGGCTGGGCAGCTGGTGAAAACGGTCTGATCCTGCGCACAAACGACGGAGGTTTTAGCTGGCAGCGTCTTAGCGAAGGTGGCCGCGAAGACGTCAACGACATCACTTTTTTGAATGACGAGATCGGCCTCGCCGTCGGGTCGCGCGGACGCGTGTGGCTGACCAACAACGCCGGCCGAGAATGGCTGCAGGTTTTCACCGACACGAACGCGAACCTTGATTCGATCTCATTTTACGACGGGGAAAAGGGCTTGATCGTCGGTGACCGCGGAGTAGTCATGCGAACTAACAACGGCGGCGCAAGCTGGGGCAAGGGCGTGTCGAATGTCACCGAAGACTTGCTCGCCGTAACATTGCTGACCGACAAGGTCGGTTTCGCCGTCGGAGCAAATGGCTTGATCTTGCGAACAGATACGGGCGGGGCGTATTGGGAACAAGTCGCATCGGGCACGCGCGCATGGCTCGAGGACATAAAGTTCGCGGATGCAAAAAACGGCGTGATCGTCGGGGACAAAGGAACGATTTTGCGCACGACCGATGGCGGCGTGACGTGGGAAAAGATCAAGGCAAGCGTCGCGGACAATCTTTACGCGGTTAGTTTTTATAACGAGAAAAACGGCTTTGCTGTCGGCGGCAGTGGCATCACGCTTCGCACGACTGACGCCGGTGCAACCTGGCAAGATCAAGAGTCGCCAACGAAAGCGAACCTATTCGCGGTTCAGGCATTCGGCACATCGGGCGCGATCGCCGTCGGCGAGCTTGGCACCGTTCTCATCACGGAAGACGCTGGCAAAACCTGGGCCGCGCAGCCGGGCGTCACAAGCAAAGTGCTGCAAGCGATCGTCTATCGCGGCGGCAACCGTCTCTGGGTCGCAGGCCGCGGCGGCACACTGCTCAAACGAACCGAACCGCTAAACCCGCGCGTCATAGCACAGCCGTTTACAAAACCGGTCTTGAAATCAGCGACGCCTCGCGTAAAGCCAAAATCCCGTACGCCGCTCGTGACGGTCACAGACGACGGCGACATTCCGCTCGCCGTGCCGCAAAAGAAACCTTAGGATCGGTGGTCAGTGGTCAGTGGTCGGTGATTAGAACTGAAATCCATTCCCCTGCGTTTTCAATTTGAAAATTTGAAATTTGTAATTTAAGCAAGTCGGCAATGACGGCGTCTTCTTGCTCGACGAGAATGCCGGAGAGCAACAGCAGCTGTCGCGACTTTCCTATTAGCAACGGTAGCAGCGGCGTGATGACATCGAGCGTAAGATTTGCACACACGAAGTCGAACTCCGCAGTTTCCCCGGTTATTGATCCTACGGAGAATTCTATTTTGTAATCAACGCGGTTTGCGTCTGCGTTTTCGCGAGCGATCTTTACGGAATCTTCGTCGGTATCGCAAGCGAAGATTTTAGCCACAGAGGACACAGAGATATTTTTTTGTTCTTTCTCTTTGTGCTCAGTGGCTAACTTCGCAGCAGCGATCGCGAGAATTCCCGTACCGGTTCCGACGTCGAGCAGCGACATGTCCGGCGTGTAGTTTTCGTCAATTGCCTTTAGACAAAGCTGGGTCGTCTCGTGGGTTCCGGTACCGAAAGCCATATTCGGCTCGATGCGGATGACGATTTTTTCCGTGTCGGCGACATCCGACCACGGCGGAGCGATCATAAAGCGTCCAACCGTTGTAGGCTGCCAATGTTTCTTCCACTCGACGAGCCAATCAGTATCTTCGATCTCGCTTTGAGTAATGCTGTGGGTCGCAGAGTCGTCAAAGTCATAAATTCGGAGAGCGTTTTTTAACTCGTTTTGTAGAATTTTGTCGTCAGGCAGCGCATTGAAATAGCCCGTGACAGTGACAGTTTCGGCGTTTGATCTGCGAAGCTGATCGGTCGCGGTGCCGAGTGCGTCAAGCTGATCAAAACCGAATTCGATTGCTTCAGCGGCGGCCTTTTCGACAACGACATCGACCGCGTACCAGGTTTTTGAATTGTCGCCACTCATTCTCTAACGCCCAGTTCGTCGAGTTCACGTGGGTTGTTGCGCCAATCTTCGACGACTTTTACAAACAGTTTTAGGAAGACTTTTTTTGCCAAGAGCTTTTCGATGTCGAGGCGAGCCTTTGTGCCTACGTCCTTAATTCGCGCGCCTTGTTTGCCGATGACGATCTTCTTTTGTGAAGGCCGCTCGACATAGATCGCGCAATAAATATTTGTAATTTTGGGGTCGGATTCGTCAAAGCGTTCGGTCACGACGGCCGTGACGTACGGAATCTCTTCGCCTGTTGACGCAAGAATTTTTTCACGCACCATCTCGGCGACGATCGCCCGCGACGGCTGATCTGTCAGATCGTCTTCGCCAAAGATCGCGTCTCCGACTGGTAGGTGTTTGACGATTGATGAAAGCAGGTCGTCGAGAGCGGCGCCTTTGAGCGCCGAAATCGGGACGATCTCGGCAAAGTTAAACTCTTTTGCATAGAATTCGATCAAAGGGAGCAACTCAGGCTTGTCTTTGATCTTGTCGATCTTATTAAGAACGAGTATTGCCGGCTTGTCCGATTGCGTTACAAGATCGAGAACAAAGCGGTCGCCATTCCCGGTCGAAACGCTCGCGTCGCGCATCAACACAACCAGATCGACGCTCAACAGTGCGTCGTTCACGGCAGCCATCATTCTCCGATTAAGAAGATGGCCGGGTTTGTGAACGCCGGGCGTATCCACAAAGACGATCTGCCCATCGTCGCGCGAGACAATGCCCTGAATGCCGTGTCGCGTCGTCTGCGGTTTGTTCGAGACGGCGGCAATTTTTTCGCCGACGAGTTTGTTGAGCAACGTCGATTTGCCCGCGTTCGGCCGGCCAATTAGCGCGACGTAACCGCTGCGAAAGCCTTTATCTGACATTAGTTAGACGTTAACAGAGTTTTTTGTGAAGAAGAAATAGGTCAGGTTACAGTTGCGAACGCACGGAGCCTATCCGCGATCTCGTCACGCACCCGTCGAAACATGGCAAGTTGCTGCTCGTCGCTGCCGACGGCTTTGGCTGGATCGTCAAACGACCAGTGAATGCGCTTTGCGGGTCCGGGAAAAACGGGACAAGTTTCTTTAGCGTTGTCGCAGACGGTGATCACGTAGTCGAAAGCAGTATCGTGGAATTCGTCCAGACACTTTGAACGATGATCAGAGATATCGATGCCGATCTCATCCATTGCGGCGATTGCCTGCGGGCGGACAAAGCTCGCTATCGTGCCCGCGCTATCGACGTCAAATCTATCGCCGGCGACGTGACGTAGAATGCCTTCGGCCATCTGGCTGCGTGCAGAGTTGCCGGTGCAAACTATCAGAACTCTCTGTTTATTTTTCATGCTTCAGTTACGGGGGGAAAATATCGTTTTTGAAAAAACATTGCGACACTGACGAGACCGATCAGGACCGGAACTTCGACGAGTGGGCCGATAACCGCCGCAAAGGCAGCGCCCGAATTAATACCAAAAACAGCAACGGCGACCGCGATTGCGAGTTCAAAATTATTGCTCGCGGCGGTGAATGACAGCGTCGCCGTTTTAGAATAGTCTGCGCCGACTTTCCGGCCCATGTAGAAGCTGATGAGGAACATCACCACAAAGTAAATAAAGAGGGGCATTGCGATCCGAACTACGTCGAACGGTAATTGGACGATCAAATTTCCCTTCAGGCTGAACATCACCACGATCGTGAAAAGAAGCGCGACGAGCGTCAACGGGCTGATCCGCGGGATAAATACCTCGTGGTACCACTCTTTACCTTTGACACGAACGAGCACGAAGCGCGTCAACAAGCCGGCAATGAACGGTATGCCGAGGTAAACAAAAACGCTCCACGCGATCTGGCCGATGCTAATATCGATGGCTACGCCCTTCAAACCAAACAGCGGCGGCAGGACAGTTATGAAAACCCAGGCATATAGGCTGTAGAACAGGACTTGGAACACGCTGTTGAAGGCCACTAACCCTGCGGCGTATTCGCTGTCGCCTTCCGCGAGTTCGTTCCAAACGATCACCATCGCGATGCATCGCGCGAGGCCGATCATGATGAGGCCAACCATGTAGTCGGGATGATCGCGAAGCAACACGATCGCAAGCGCGAACATTAATACAGGGCCGATAACCCAGTTTTGAACGAGCGATAGGGCGAGAATGCGCGTGTTCCGGAACACCTCACCAAGCTCCTCGTAACGCACCTTTGCAAGCGGTGGATACATCATCAGTATCAACCCGACCGCGATCGGAATATTCGTTGTCCCAACATTAAATCTATTGATCTCAACTTCGACTCCGGGGAATAAAAAGCCGATCGCAACGCCGAGGCCCATCGCCAGAAAGATCCAAAGAGTCAGAAATCGGTCGATGAACGATAGACGTCGCGTCGGGCTACATTCGGTTGCTGACATATTCACCTATTGTTGACTTATACGCTGCCGACCCGTCGCTCGGCCATAATTCCGAAGTCTGCGCTCGCAGCGAGCAAGATCGGCGTTCCGATGAACTCAGCGGCAGCTTGTCGAGGTAAGCTTCTTTCCATTTACAAATCGGTTCACGATCCTCTCGCAGCATTCGGTGAACCAGTTAAATTTGCCTGTGGCTTTGTCGTGTCGAACAACGAATACTTCCCAATCATCCTTGAACAGCTCGTCACGGTTTTCGCTGTTCGACGTTTCCCCACAATCGCTGCGAAGCGAACATGTTTTCTCACTGTTACTCATTACTACTTTCTCCTCAACTTAGCAGCAAGCCGTCGCGACTTCCTGTTTTTTGCCATCGATGTTCGTGAACGTCGGTACGCAGCACGTAGCATCGTTACTCTTTGCCTCGGCGAGATTGTCTTCGAGGACGACGAAAACTTCCCACTCGTTGCCGTCAGGATCGTTTACCCACGCCTTGTCCTGAAGCGCGTAACAACAAGTCGTCTGCATTTCTTCACGTGGAATCAAGCCTTTCGTTTCCCACGCGGTCTTCATCGCGATAACGTCGTCGGTCGTCGCGACCTGGATACCGAGATGCGACAGTGCTCCTTTGCCGGTAAACGCACCCTGATTGAGCGTCAGATTGAGGGGCGGATTCTGCACGTCGAACTTCGCATAGCCCGTCCGGACCTTGCTCGGCTCGATGCCCAGCATGTCGCGGTAAAAGTCGATGCTCTTCTCAACATCACTGACGTTGATCGCTAAATGAGCTTTAAGCGTGTTTATTTGATTGTTCATAACTGCCTCCATCTAATTCTACAATTACGTCTAGCCATAATTGTATTCCAAGAATAGCGGCTGAAAACAATTATGTCAAGCCATAATTATAATGTGCTAGAATATTTTTTATGAAAGGCGAAAATAGCTTTAACGCGGAACTCTTTTTTTCGGCTTTAGCCGATAAAACAAGGCTCAGATTGTTAAACCTGATGCGTGACGGCGAAGTCTGTGTGTGCTTTTTTGCAGAGACGCTTGGCACCAACAACCCAAAGATCTCCCGTCATTTGTCCTATCTTAAACGCGCAAATCTTGTCACCGGACGCCGCGAGGGCAAGTGGATGCACTATCGGCTGAATGAACCGACCGACTCGATAGCCCGCGAAGTCTTCGACGCAGCGATGAAGATGATCGAAGTCGACAGTGAGATGAAGGCTGATAAACAGCGGCTGTTCGAGTTTTGTTGTTCCGTTGATCGCCCCGTCGCAATTGCCGGCTCAAAGCAAAAAGCTACGGCTTGAGAAGCTGCTGCTTTGCGGCGATGGCCTCGCGAAAGCCGCTGTTCGGAATGTCGCCAAACTCGATGGCTTTGTCGTAGAGCTTGAGAGCCATGCCGTTCTCGCTTTGCGATTCGTAGATGCGCCCGAGGGCGACGTAGGTGAGAGAGAGCAGCGCTTTGTCGGTGCTCTCAGTTGCGGTGCTTAGGACGTTTGTCAACGCGGTTTTTGCTTCGAGCAGCTTTTGGGCCTGTGCGTCGGAGTCGACCATCGAGGCAGCAGTAAGACCGGCAACCCGTCCGATCTGATAGTAAATTCGGGGTTCGCCGGGATATTGCTGTTTTAGTTGATTTAGCTCGGCACCAGCCTTTGCATAATTTCTTGTGGCAACAATTTTATCGATCTCGATCAGTTTTTCGGTTACAGGATTTGCTGCTGTTCGAGTTTCGGGGTGTTTTTTGCGATCTTCGCGAGAGGCCAGTGCTCGTTTGCGAGCATCGGCGGTCGAGGCAACGCGATTTGCCTCCTTTGTCGGATCAAACGAAAGAACCATTTCCTTTAACGAGGCGGCGATGTCGAAGCCCGAATCCTCCACGCCCTTCAGTTGCTCGGCAAAGTAAAACGACAACACCGAGCCTTTTTGATGGTCCTCATAAAGCTGAAGCGTCGCTTCGTCTGATAGCTCCTGTTTGAATTTTTCCAAATCCGCGGTTACGGCGCGCTTTTCAGCGTCAGTTTTCATGTTGGCGATCTTTTGCCGTGCCTGATCGGTCGCGATGCGAATCTGCGCAAATTCCGTTTGCCGCACATCAATTGCAGAAACCAGCGACCGCGAAACGCTCAAAAAAGTATCTGGCGAGACGTTTGCGTCGCTTTTTCGCAGATCGGCTATCTGCGATTTTGACCATTCGCGCATCAGGCTCAGGTCTTTCTGATAGCCGAGAATCAGCGGATCGACGACAAACCGCAAAAACGCACGGCGGGCGTCTGAAAAACTCACATCAGTATCCGGCGGCACGATCACGTAATAGTCGTCGCGGATGTTTAAGAAGTTGATGTTCCCTTTCGGCGCGAGTTTCTCAGGAACGATAAAGAACCGACGCTCGTTGTCACGGGTTTCGATTTTTCTGATAACGGTTTTGCTGCCGGGCTTCTTCGTCTCTACGCTAATGCGTTCCTTGTAAATCAGCGTCGGCCGCGTGTGAAGATAATCGAGCAATTCGCTCACCATCTCGCGTGCCGAACCGCGAAGCGCGTTGTCGGATTCCGAGCGGTATTCTTTTACGTATTGATCCAGCTTTGAAGAAATTGTCGATCGGCGATAAACCTCGCGCACGAGCGGCGCAAAATCGAGCACATCCAGTAGATCGCCGGGCAAATCACCCGTAATAACCGGATCGGCTAACTCTGGTGCGGGTGTCAACGCATAGGCCATTGCTATGAAAGGCGAAACGATCTCGGCGTCGGTTCTCGCAGCGTAACGCTTTTTATACTGCGTTACAAAGATCGAGATGCGTCGGCGAAGGTCGTCCGGGACGTTTGCGTTATCAGCTTCAATCTTCTCGCGAAAGGTGGCGCCTTTCTCCGATAACGGCGTATTGATCAGCTTTTGGTTGGGCGTTTGCGGGTCGATGCTGCGAGCCATTTCGAGCGTCGCAAGCACCATGATCAGCCGTTTATCAGGCTCGATGCGTACGCCGTAATTCGACAGATCAAATCCGGTAGGCGCGTTCTGTGCGGCTACGCTCAACGAGGAGATCGATAAAAACAATACAGCGAAAATCTTCTTTAGCATCTGGTCAAATGGCAGTTTCTTCAACTTGAAAAGATGTTCTGAGCGGTTCAAAAGATGTATTGGAAAACAAAAGGCAGAAACGCGAATGTTAATTAGCGTGCATAAAAACATCGTGATGTGCACCCTCGTTGACACTCGCGTTTCTGCCCGTAAATTATCGTTTAGCTAAAGCTGCTCAGCGCCTCGCCCTCGTCCTCGAACACGTCGAAAACGGTCAGTAACTTTGTGATCGCCAGCAGGTCCTGAATCTTCTGCGTCAGGTTCAACAGCTTCAACGTGCCGCCTTCTTTTTTGACAGCCGTGAAGCTCGACACAAGCTCGCCGATTCCGCTCGAATCGATGTAGCCGACGCCGCCCAAATTGAGCAGGATCTTGTTCTTCCCTTCGCCGAGCAGACGGCGGATCGCAGTTCTCAGAGCGACGCTGCCTTCGCCGATCGTGACCTTCCCTTCAAGATCGAGAATCGTTACATCGCCTGCCTGGCGTTCGGTAATTGTAATATCAGACATTTTTATCTCCTCTTAAGCTGTGTAATTTATTGCGATAGCAAATCTTAACTCAAAAAAGGTGAAAAGTGAAAATGTGAAAAGGGGGAAAAGTGGCCTGAATACTCTCAGACTGGCTTTTTCACTTTTCCACTTTTTCACTCTTTAAGTTTACCCTTTTTCACCTTTCGACTTGCTCATCCTGACGATCAGGCCGCCGTCTACGGCATTTGACCATTCAACCTCATCCATAAACGAACGCATAAACAAAATGCCGCGCCCATTAGTTTTCAATAGGTTTTCCGGAGCGGTCGCGTCGGCGATTGTTTCGACGTCAAACCCGCTGCCAAAATCTCGCACGGTGATCTCAAACTGCTGTGCCGAATCCGACAGCGTGACATTTACGTTCTTCGACTCGTCGAGTTTGTTGCCATGCTTTACGGCGTTTGCAACGGACTCACGGATCGCAAGGTCGATGGCGGAAATAAATTCGTCATCGAGACTTTGGCGTTTTGCGAATTCGTCTGCGATCGTCGCGGCCTCGTCAACCGATTCCAGACGGCTCGGTAAGCTGATTTCCCTTATTTCAGACACAACGTATGAGAGGTAAGTTAGCCGTTAATGACCTGCGCTGTCAAGACAAATGAGCCGGTCAGCCGTTAAGATGTTGTGTATGAGACTGTCGCGAGCGAGTTCGCTAAAGGGCGTGATCGAACTGCCCGGCGATAAATCCATATCGCATCGAGCGGCGATGTTGGCGGCGATCGCTGACGGCAAAACGTGTATTTCGAACTTTGCGACAAGCGCCGATTGCAAGGCAACGCTTGGTTGCCTCGCCGCTCTCGGCGTAGAGATCGAGCGCGATGATGCCAACGTAACCATAACCGGCTCAGGTAAATACGGCCTCGTTAAACCATCGCACGAACTCGATTGCGGTAACAGCGGCACGACGATGCGCCTTCTTGCCGGCATCCTCGCGGGACAAGATTTTACAGCAACGCTCGTCGGCGACGCGTCGCTGCAAGTTCGTCCGATGCGACGGATAATCGAGCCGCTAACGAAAATGGGGGCGTCTGTTGCGTCAAACGACGGCAGAGCACCGCTCACAATTACCGGCTCAAAACCGCTACGCGCAATCGAATATAATTTGCCCGTCGCCTCCGCACAGATCAAGTCGTGCGTTTTGCTCGCCGGACTCTACGCCGGCGGTGAAACGGCCGTGATCGAGACAACGCCGACGCGCGATCATACCGAACGAATGCTCGAGTGTTTTGGCGTAAGAGTCCGTAGAGAAACCTTGAGATCAGGCAGCAAAACTACCGTTGCAGGTGATGCCGGCCTGAGTGCTTGTGATTTTGCTGTTCCGTGCGACATTTCGGCGGCCGCTTTTTTTATCGCTGCGGCAGTTTGTCTCGAAAGTTCCGATCTCACCCTCAAAAACGTCGGCGTGAGCCCGACGCGTCGAGCATTCCTCGACGTGCTGTGCGAAATCGGTGCACACATCGAACTGTCGGATGAGCGTGAGATCTCCAACGAACCGACAGCGACGATACGAGTTCGCGGAGGTTTGCCGCAAACAAGCGAGACGCTCATTATTCGCGGCAAAACTATTGCAAATCTGATCGACGAGATCCCCGTACTCGCAGTCTTGGGAACGCAGCTCGGCGCCGGTCTCGAAGTTCGCGACGCAGCCGAACTTCGCGTAAAGGAATCGGACCGTGTCGCTGCCGTCTGCGAAAACCTGCGTCGGATGAACGCCAAAGTTGACGAGTTTGAGGATGGCTTTCGCGTCTATCGCTCTGATCTAAAAGGTTCACAGATAAATACTTACGGCGATCACAGGATTGCAATGGCCTTCGCGGTCGCGGCTCTGCTTGCAGCTGGCGAGACTGAGATCGTGGACGCCGATTGCGTCGCCATTTCGTTTCCCCGATTTTTCGAAACGCTCGATTCTGTCGTAATGTAAACAAAAGATTTTGCCACAGAGAACACAGAGACTTTAAATAACTTAATAGTGAAATGTTGTTTTCTCGGTGTGCTCTGTGGCAGTTCTTCCGCGATTATTAAGTGACTAAAAAAGACATTCGCATAGCTTTGACTGGCTTTATGGGCGTGGGCAAATCCAGCGTCTCGCGGCACCTCGCGAAAATGGTCGGGGCAAAGCGCGTTGATCTCGACGCTTTTATTGAACAGAACGAAAAGCGCAAGATCGCGCAAATTATCGATCGCGAAGGCGTCGAGCGCTATCGCGAGATTGAGACTGAAAATTTGAAGAAGCTGCTGACAAGTAACAACAGTCGGATCTTATCTCTTGGGGGCGGAACGTGGACGATTGCGGGTAATCGTGAATTGATAAAAGCTCACGACTTTACGACCGTCTGGCTCGAAGCGACATTCGAGCATTCCTGGCTGAACATCGCGTTTTCACGCAAAGATCGCCCTCTGGCACGCGATAAAAAAAAGGCGCGGGCTCTGTTCGAAGAGCGCCAAAAAGTTTACTGCCTCGCAGACTGGCACTTTGTCATTAGAGCAGGAAATACCTCGTACGATGTGGCTCGCCAGATGGCAAACGAGATTTTTTTATGAAACGGCATTTCGTTGTTGCCAAATCTGCGAGATTCAATTCATAATACTTTCACTAAATAAATTCGCTTTCGCCCGTGAGGTTTTTGGGCAGGAGTTTGCTTAGTATCGCTATCTTTTTGGTTGCGATCATACTCAAAATAATAGATCGGATGTTTCGGAGGAAAAATGAAAATTAAATTTATTACAGTTCTGACTTTGGCCTTCGCGCTGTTCATGAGCGCTTGCGGCAAGAGTGACGCAGATCTGACAAAGGCGGCGACGGATAAGCTCGCTGCCGATAAAGTAACGGGCGTAACCGTCGCCATAAAAGACGGCGTTGCAACGCTTACAGGCGAAGTCGCTGACGCTGCGGTTAAAACAAAAGCTGAGGCTTCGGTCAAGACGGTCGAAGGCATCAAGTCGGTGACTAACAATTGCACCATCAAGCCGGCACCAACACCGCCGCCAGCATCGCCTGACAAGATGATTGAAGGCACTGTCAACGAAGCCATCAAGAAACTCGGAATAACCGGCATTACAGTCACGGTAACCGATGGTGAAGTAATACTCACCGGCGACGTGACCAAAGACAATCTTGCTAAGGTCATGAAGGCAGCAATGGAGGCCAAAGGAAACGCCAAGAAGGTCACAAACAAACTAACCGTTAAATAAGCGGCAAAAGGAGGAATTATGTCATTACAGGAAAAATACGTTTCACTTCTCGAGCTCGCAAATTCAAACGGCACAACCTATGAATTGACCGAAGGCGACGGAGTTCTTCACATCAACGGAACGGCCCCGAGCACTGAAGCAAAAGAAGCTATGTGGGCTGAATATGAGCGTCTCGATCCCGAATTTCGTGCGGGTGATCTGATTCTCAATATCACGACCGGCGACCTGGCCGGCGGCGGCATGAACACATACACCGTCGTCTCGGGCGACAGCCTCAGCAAGATCGCGGGCAAATACGGTATCCAGTGGAAAGCCATCTGGGACCACAACCGCGACATTCTCAACCACCCGGATAAAATCTATCCAGGTCAGGAACTGAAGATCCCACAATAGTCGGATTTGTGATTAATTTGAAAAGCCTGCTCGATGCGTTGAGCAGGCTTTCTTTGTTTACGGAATGTACGTCGCAGGCAGCGGCTTGTCGCCCGTGAGTCCGAAGTTGGTGACAAATATTCCGCTCGTCGAGCCGTTGATCCACCAAAAACCGTCGCGATAGATGGCGATGTCAGAGCGGCTGTCGCCATCGTAGTCGGCCGGCGTGGGGATGTCGGTCGAGATACCGAAATTTACAATGCTGGTGCCGCCGGAGCTGTTTCGGATAAACCACGTTCCGGTTGACGGAGTATAAACAGCGATATCATCTCGACCGTCTCCGTCGTAGTCGGCCGGAACAGCTTTGTCGCCGGCCACTCCCCAAAACGCAATCGCTGCGACTGAATAATTATCACTTGAACGAAGTAACCGCCAAAAGCCGTTGTTGTATGTTCCAAAATCACCGCGCCCGTCGCCGTCGAAATCCCCGACGAGCGAAACTCCGCCTTGCAATCCCACAGGCGAAAAGAACCCGCCGTCGCTGCTGCGGCGAACCCAAAATTGGCCAGTCGTCGGACGATAAACGCACACGTCGCCGCGGTTATCGCCGTCGAAATCTTCGCTGAGCGGAATGTCGCCGATCGTTCCCCATGATGCGTATGTGACGGTCAGAGTGGCGCTGTTCAAGATGTAATAATCCGGCTGACTACCGTCGGCCGTCGCGCGAAAGACAGTAATGTCCGCCTTGCCGTCACCGTCGAAATCGTCAGTCAAAGGAACGTCAGTAGAAAGACCCCAGTTCGCGGCGCCAAAACCGGCGGTAGAGCGATTGAGATACCAGATTCGATCCGACGGGCGAAAAACAGAGACATCCGTTCGCCCGTCACCGTCGAAATCGGCTCGTGTCGGACGACGAAATTGCGGCGGGAGATTAAACGCCTCGGTCACGACGGCGTTGTTGTTGCCGGTGCCCGCGTTTTGAATCGACGCGCTAAATCCGAGCCCGCGAATCGCGAATCCGCGCCACATCGGACCTACGTCGCCGGCATCAGAAACCGCGGCGGCTGCAAGTATCGCGTCGCGTTCTTGCAGGAATGTCGGATTGAGCGGCGAGAGCTTCATGCCGTCGGTTACGTATTGCAGAATTCGCCGATTGCCTTCGGCCGCGCCGTGTCGCTGTATTAGTTGATCGCGAACTTCCCACAGCGTGACGGCCCACAGCTCGCCCATGTTGTTGACTTGATCGCACGCGCTTGTCGCCCCAAAGAATCCACGCGGATACGCGCTGTTCGGATTTGTCGTCGATGAACCGATCAACGTGTTGCAGTTGCTGTTCAAATATCGAAATGTCAGCGGATTGTGCGGTAGGCCGTTCGGGCCACGCGACGCCCAAACGGCGACCGGAAAGCGGCGAATTCCGTAATAGTAATTTGACTCATAGTCTGGCGTGATCAAATATGCAATGTATCCGCCAACCGTGTAAGTGCCCAAGCGGTCGTCGGTCGGCTCGGACATAAGCGCGAGTGCGTAAAAATCTGACCAGCCTTCGCCCATGCCGCGCGACATGTTTGATCCAAGACCTGTTGTATTCCCGATCAGACGATTCGAAAGTCCGTGCGTCAGTTCGTGAACGACGACTTGCGAATCGAGGGCACCGTCGCGGTCCGGTGTTGGGCCTGTCCAGATGAACATCTGCATTCGCGGCCGGTTGCCGTCAGTCGGCGTTGCAAAATTTGCTCCGTTGGTTCCCGACCCATCTTGAATTTCGAAAGAAATTCGGTCACCCTCGGTGCCGCCGCGGCCGAAATTGAAGTGCTGAAAGTTCCCTGCCTGCTCGGTAAAACCGAACCGATACATCTCGTCGTGCCAGCGGTTTACGAGATAAAAACCGTGCGTTATAGCTCCTTGCTGAAACACGCTCGGCGGATACGTCTGCGTCCCGGGCAGCGGCTCTTCGCCGGGCGGCGGAAGTCCCGGTCCCGGATTGTAATTAAAATTAAAAACACGCGTCGGATTGCCGAACGCCCAGCCGTTGTCATCGACACCCTGCGGCGAAATTCGGTCGATTCCCGTCTCGATATTGTTGCCGTCGGTGATGTTCGCGTCGGCCGGCGTGCGAACCGGCAAGCCTGTGTCAGGTATCCAGCCGACGTTGTTAAATGTGTATGGAGCTTCGTTGCCGACTAATGTGAACGTCGTCCGCGCAACCGCCGGTGGTTGAGCGCAACCTGTCGGAGCTAGACAGCCCGGCGTGAACGGCGAAGGACTGTCGGCGGTTTTCATCGGGCTGGTTTGGTTGCCGTAAACGTTGTAAGTCGCAGGCAGCGTCTGATGCTCGACGATGTTTTTTCGCCAGAGCAGCGTGCCGTCCGCCGCATCGACCACTACGTAAAATGCGGCATCGCGCTTCCATAAGAGCACCTGCCACGCGGGGCGTACGACGCCGTTGCCGACGGGAAAGTAGTATTTCTCGGCGACAATTTCGTCCGTTAATGACGGGATGGAAAATCGGCTCTCGCCCTTACGCTTAGAGACAATTCGGGCAAGTTCGCCGATGTTGATCTCAACATTCGCGGCGGCGGCGGCGACCGCCGTTTCAGGCTCGCCAAAGTCTTTACTAATGGAACTTTCGTCGATGCTATGTGCGAGACTGTTTATGACACGAAACATCTCGCCGCGACGCGAAAACCCTGCTTTCACTTCGGCTCCGAAAACGGGCACGCCCGCGACTTCCTGCCTAAATCGCACAAATGACAAATCGCCGTCAGGATTTTTGTAATCTGCCGTCAAACGCAACTGGCCGATGTCGCTAACACCGAAGACCGCTTGATTGTCAGCTACAAAATTTTTTAGAACGTCGGCTCGAGATTGGTTGCTGCCGCGACGCGAGAGTGAATTCTCCAATTCAGTTGGCGAGATAATTTCCGCAACATCGAGTTCGTCGTTGTACTCGATCTTGAGTCGAGTGTCGCCACGTCGCATTAAAGTGCGACCAATGACGCGCATCGAGCGTAACCGCGCAATTGCTGAATCCGATCTGTCAGTGCGAATGTCGTAGTTCTCGAAACCTTTAACAGGGGACGGTTCGCTGATCGCCGTAACCGGCGCGCGATACGGAAATACCGTCAACAACAAAAATGAAGTAACAGCGGCGAGTGAAGCGAGAAAAAACCATCTCATCTCGAGAACCTCCTAAGGTAAGCAAAACTGGCGAATTAACGGCGCTATTATCGATGAAGATGCTTATCTAAATCAAGTTTTCAAGCACCTTCTAGTAACTGAACAAACTTCTTTGCGGCGAGCGACAAGTTACGATCTGAGCGGTGAATGACGCCCACGCTTCGGATCCAGTATTTTTCTGCTAGTGGAATTACGGCGAGCGTACCCGCCTTTCGCGATTCGCTGACCGCAGGTTCGGGGACGATGGCAAGGCCGAAGCCGACCTCGACGGCTCGCTTGATCGTTTCGATATTGTCGAACTCCGCGACTTTCTTAACCTCAACACCGGCGGCCTTAAAAATTTTGTCCATCGCTTTACGTGTTGGAACGTCGCGCTCGAAATGAACAAAGTCCTGGCCGCTGAGATCGGAGACTTTAATCTTTTTCCTCGTCGCAAATTTGTGATCGGGCGGCGCGATCAATACGAGGCGATTGTCAGGCATCGGCGTTATCGTAAGCCCGCGTTTTGGTTCGGGAAAGGCGAGGATGCCGAGTTCGACCGTGCCGCTCATTACGTCGCGAACGACGCGCGTCGTGCGTTGATATTCGAGGTCGATCTTTGCGGACGGAAACTTCGTCATAAATTCGCGCACCTTTTGCGGCAGCTCGTGTAAGCCCACACTGTAAACCGTCGCGACCTTAACCGTGCCGCCGATCTTGCCGACAACGCCACGAAGGTTTTCCTGAAGCTGTTCGTACGCGTCGAGCACGAGTCGCGACTCTCGGTAAAAAACTTCACCTGCGGCGGTCAATTTTACTTCTCGGCGGCCGCGAATCCGCTCGAGCAGACGCCGTTTGAACTTATCTTCAAGCGCCCGGATCTGCTGGCTCACGGCCGACTGCGTAATAAAATTGCGCTCGGCGGCGAGCGAAAAACTCTCGAGATCGACGAGGTCGCAAAAAACTTTTAAGGTCTCGATGTGCATAAATCAATAATTAGAATCTCTGCTTAATAGCCGCAAGATTATTCATTTTATCTTATCTAATGACTCGGCTATTCTAAAAACCAATATGTCGCATTGCCGTAAGGGCCGGTTGGTCTGTACCATACGTAAGAATCAGAAAATTAGATGTTGAGATGCCGATAAGATTCTCCAGAACATTTCTGCTGCGCAAAGCTCATCAGCTCACGGGTGTAGTTCCGCTCGGCGTCTTCTTCTTTGTCCACATGTTCACCAACTCAAAGGCGATGAACGGCGCCGCGAGTTTTGATAAAGCGGTCAAGGACATTCACGACATTCCGTATCTTTTGTTTTTGGAGATTTTCGGCATATTTTTGCCGCTGCTGTTTCACTCGGTTTACGGCATTCTGATCTCAGCCGAGGCGAAGCCGAACGCACTTGCGTACTCGACGGCACGCAACTGGTTTTACGTTTTTCAGCGCGTGACCGGCATCTTTCTGTTTTTCTTTTTACTTTTTCATATCTTGAATTTTAGGTTTGGGCTGATACCAGGCTTGAACATGACGCCCGTCGCGGGCAACGCCGACCGAGCTTACGCGATCGTCGCCGGCGAATTTCAGATTACTTGGGTTCTCGTGCTCTACATTCTTGGTATCTTGGCGACGGCTTGGCATCTGGCGTACGGGTTCTTTTTGTTCGCGGTCGATTGGGGAATCGTGATCGGTGAAAAAGCTCAAAAAGTTACACTCACTGCTTCTATCGGCCTCGCGTTGTTGTTGTCGGTCGTTGGCATTAATGCGGCATTCGCGTTTGTACGTCCGTGCGGCCTGATGCCAAAAGCGTTGTGTGAAGAGCCGAAAAAACCGGCACCAGCGGGAGCAGCGAAGTTTTAGTTTGGAGTACCAACTTTAGTTGGCCGAAACATAAAAGAGAACCTGCTAAAGCAGGGACTCCAAGCAAGTATATATGGCAACTGGATTAAAAATTGCGATCGTTGGCGGCGGTCTTGCGGGGCTTGCGGCGGCAATGAAGATCGCCGAGGCCGGTCACAACGTTGATCTCATCTCGGTCGTGCCGGTCAAGCGTTCGCATTCGGTCTGCGCGCAGGGCGGAATTAACGGCGCGGTCAATACAAAAGGCGAGGGCGATTCGCCCGCGAAGCATCTCGACGACACGGTTTATGGCGGCGATTTTCTCGCCAACCAACCGCCGGTCAAGCGAATGACCGACATGGCGCCGGAGATCATCTATTTGTTCGATCGAATGGGCGTGCCGTTTTCCCGCACAAAAGAAGGTCTGATGGATTTTCGCCGGTTCGGCGGGACGCTTCATCACAGAACGGCATTTGCAGGTGCGTCAACCGGACAGCAGCTTCTCTATGCTCTCGACGAGCAAGTCAGGCGTTACGAAACCATCGGGAAAGTAACGAAGTACGAAGGCTGGGAGATGCTCTCGCTCGTGCTCGACGATCATCAGGTCTGTCGCGGCCTCGTCGCGATGAACCTGCAAACCCTTGAATTAAAGACTTTTAAAGCCGACGCGGTAATAATGGCGACTGGCGGGCCGGGATTGGTTTTTGGTAAATCGACCAATTCGCAGACTTGCACCGGCAGTGCCGTTGCTGCCTGTTACACCCAAGGCGCGCGGTACGCGAACGGCGAGTTTATCCAGGTGCATCCGACGTCGATTCCCGGTGAAGACAAATTGAGATTGATGTCCGAGTCGGCTCGCGGCGAAGGTGGCCGCGTTTGGGTGCCCAAAGCTAACGGCGATACACGCAATCCGCGTGACATCCCCGAAAGCGAGCGTTCGTACTTTCTCGAGGAAAAATATCCGGCCTATGGCAATCTCGTTCCGCGCGACATCGCAACGCGTGAGATTTTCCAAGTCTGTCTCGAGGGCCACGGCGTCGCGGGCGAAAATCAGGTTTATCTCGATCTCACGCACATCGATGCCGAGGCGCTCACGCGCAAGCTCGGCGCGATCCTCGAAATTTACGAGATGTTCGTCGGCGACGATCCGCGGTATGTACCAATGCGCATTTTCCCGGGCGTGCATTATTCGATGGGCGGGCTCTGGGTCGATTTCGAACAGCGAACAAATATTCCAGGTCTTTTCGCGGCGGGTGAATGCGATTACTCGATCCACGGAGCAAATCGGCTCGGGGCTAACTCGCTTCTCTCGTGCGTTTACGGCGGCTTCGTCGCGGCTCCGTCGGCAATCGAATACGCAAAAAATGTCGAACGTGGGAACACTGAAACAAACGGTATTCACGACAGCGAACTTAAGCGTCAACAGGAAGTCAACGCAGGAATCATCAGCTCGACCGGCGGCGAGAATCAATACAAGCTGCACGAGGAGCTTGGCAAAGTGATGACCGACAACGTCACTGTCGTGCGCTACAACGACCGCTTGCAGGCGACCGACGACAAGATCCGGGAGCTGCAAGAGCGTCTTACAAAAATCTCGATCAACGATTCAAATCTGTGGGCGACGCAGGCCGTGCCGCACGCGCGACAGCTCGCAAACATGCTCGAGCTCGCACGCGTGATCACGCTGGGCGCTTTGAATCGCGACGAGTCACGCGGAGCACATTATAAACCCGATTTTCCGGAACGCGACGACGAAAACTTTATGAAGACGACCATAGCCGAATACTCAGCCGAAGCACCGGTTTTGACCTACGAGCCGGTCGATGTTTCGTTGGTAGAACCGCGAAAGCGCGACTATTCCAAAGGAAAAGGTAAGTAAGATGAACTTGAAGACACTGGTAAAACTGAGCAATATTGTGGCGTCGATCTCGATCCTGCTACTTATCTATTGGGTATTTATCTTTGTCTCAGTTGAGGTTTTTGGCTTTCGCATTTTCCGAGAGAACCTTTCGCAGACATTTGGCATGAGCGTGTTGGGAATTCTAGCTCTCATGGGCGGTTCGTTGATGATCAATGTGATGTTCAATCTAACCCGAATCGCTCAGAAACATAACCAAGATCCCGTAGTCGAATCTGCTGGCGGTAGTAAGAAATGGTATTGGATATTTGGGCTAAGTTTTCCTTTACTTTTTGTACTTCTTTTTACAGGTGACTATTTAACATCGAAAAAGAAGGAGAATTTGTTGATTCAGTCAGCGCGATCGATTGTTGAGGCCAACGCAGAAAAGACGAATCACATTTTACTGTACGAACTCACCGATGACTGGTTGAAACGTACGAGCGAAACCCTCGATCTTTTTGAACGGACCGAAAAAAACTTTCCAAATGTTTCCGTGATCGTTAAAGACCAAATTGATGGTACCGACGTTTTTCTGGCATTTAGGGACGATCGGCCGACAAGGAATGAAAAAGGCGAGAGCTTACATCTACAAAAGTTAACTTATTTGATGAGAACGACCAAAGCTGATCGGGATTACTTGAACCGCGTCTTTGACGAAGGATTTAGTGAGACAAGATTCACGGCCTCTGATGGAAACTATGAGCTATTTTTCCCATAATTTAAGGACGGCAAAAAAATCGTTTTGTTCTTTTCCGATTATCAGCGTTACGGGAAGATGGGAAGTTAGATACTAAAGATGGCCACACACCACGAAAAGAAACGCCTCGACAATCCGCCGGCGCGCGTTAAGTTTAAGATCCAGCGGCGCGAGCGCGAAGGTGCGCCTGCGAACTTTGAGACTTTTGAGATCGAGTATCGACGCAATCTGAACGTGATCTCGGCGTTGATGGAGATTCGCAAAAACCCTGTAACTATCGAGGGCAAACAGACCACGCCGCCGGTTTGGGACATGTCGTGTCTCGAACAGGTTTGCGGCATTTGCACGATGGTGATCGACGGCAAGGTGCGGCAATCGTGCTCGGCCCTGATCGACGATTTGCTGCTTGAATCAAAGTCGGACACGGTCACGCTGCAGCCGATGTCGAAGTTTCCGAATGTGCGTGACCTGAAAGTCGATCGCACGAAGATGTTCGATCACCTCAAGCAAGTCGAAGCGTGGATCGAGCTTGACGGTAGCTACAATCTCGGCCCCGGGCCGCAGATCGCGAACGAAGTCGCGCAAGAGCGTTATGCTTATTCACGCTGTATGACATGCGGCTGCTGTCTCGAGGCATGTCCCCAATACGGCGACGACAATTACATTGGTCCGCAGGCGATCACACAGGCGCGGCTTTTTAACATGCATCCCGTCGGTGAGATCACAAAAGAGGATCGTCTAAACGGCCTGCTCGGTGACGACGGCATCACAAACTGCGGCAACGCTCAGAACTGCGTAAAAGTGTGCCCGATGAACGTTCCGCTCACAAAAGCGATCTACGAAACAAACCGCGACATCACCGTCGACGCGCTGTTTGGGTGGTTGAAGAAATAAGACGGAAAATAATTAACCGCGAAATACACGAAATACGCGAACAGGAAAACCCTTCCTTTCGTTCATTTAGTTTATTTCGCGGTTAATATTCTTATGGTTTTAGTCCGACGGATTGTTCGCGTCCGATCGCTTCGAGGTGTTTCACGATCTTTTGTATCAGCCATTCGGGCGTTGACGCTCCCGCGGTGACGCCGACTTTTTCGGCACCGGTGAGGTCGCCCGCGTTGATCTCGTCTTCAGTTTCGATCAAGAAACTTTTTTCGCACTGCTCTTTGCAGACGGCGAGGAGTTTGACGCTGTTTGACGAATGACGGCCACCGATGATGTAAAAGGCATCGACCATGCCGGCGAGCGCGCGTGCGGCCTCTTGGCGGTCGCGTGTGGCGGAACAGATCGTGTTTACGATCTCAACGTCGTCGTCGGTTTTTGATTTGATTGCCTCGGCGGTGTCGAAGAATGTTTTTGATTTAATCGTCGTTTGCGACACAACCAGCGGTCTGCGAAGTCGCGGCAACGTATTGACCTCGGTCTCGTCGCGAATAATAAATGCGTGGTCCGGCGCGTAGCCTTTGACGCCGATCATCTCGGGATGATCGGGACTGCCGACGACAATTACGTGGCGATCCTCAGCGGCGGCGCGGGCAGCGAGTCTTTGTACGCGAGTTACAAACGGACACGTCGCATCGACGACTTTTGTCGCTTTTTCCTCAAGTTCCCTTTGAACTTGAGGCGTCACGCCATGAGCGCGAATAACCGCCGTTTCGCCACGGCCGATCTGCACGGGTTCGGTGATTGCGGTCACGCCTTCGTGTGCGAGGCGCTGCATCTCTTGTTTGTTGTGAATCAGCGGGCCAAGGCTGCGAACGGTTTCGCCTGCCGAAACGGCCTCCTCGACCATCTCGACGGCGCGCTCCACACCAAAACAAAAACCGTATTCATCTGCTAATAAAACTTGCATTTCAATCTATCAATAATATAATTGCGTAAATTTACGTTTTCACTCCACGCTTTCTAATATTACCAAACAGCCTATGCGAAACGAAACAGCCCCTTGGCAATGTCGATTTCTGAGCGAGAACGATCTCGAGCGACTTCACAACACGTTCAACGAAGCATTCTCGGACTATGTTTTGCCCTCCGAGCTCACCTCGACGCAGTTTCGTCATCATCTTGACGTCAATGCAGTAGACATTTGCCGCAGTGTCGGTTGCTTTGACGGCGACGAGATGATCGGATTTTCACTCAATGGGTTTGGAGAGTGGAATGGCCTTAGCACGGTTTATGATGCAGGCACCGGGGTGATTCCTGCCAGGCGCAGACAAGGCGTTAGCAACGCGATGTTTGAAATGATGCTGCCCATCCTCCGTAAAGACGGAATCGAGCAGTTTCTGCTCGAGGTGATCACCAGTAACACGGCGGCGGTGCGTTTGTATGAAAAATTAGGATTCGAGAAGGTTCGAGAGCTTGCGCTTCTTCGTTGGGATAGGGTTCAAGAGACGGAATTGTCTTCACACGAAAGATTCGTAATTCGAGAGATGGATACGCCGGACTGGCCGCGATTCGAGTTGTTCTGGGACGGAAAGCCATCGTGGCAGAATATGCCCGATGCGCTCAATCGAGTACTCGAAACAAGGTGTGTCGTCGGAGCATTTGCAGATGAAGTCTGTGTCGGTTACGTCACCTTTTCAAAATCGCTGGGTAGCGTATCGCAGCTAGCGGTCGACAAAACTCGCCGCAATCTTGGTGTCGCAACAGCGCTGCTCAAGTTTGCACTGGCAAAACGAAAGTCCGACCGTCCAATGCAAATCGTCAATCTCGATAAGTCGGTCGGCGGAGCGATGGACTTCTTCGAAAATCGCGGTTTCTCAGAGCTGGTCAGCCAGTTCGAGATGATAAAACGCCTGTAGTCACGAGTTAGGGCGCGGCCGGATTGCCGCCGGGCTTGGCCGTATGCGTCGGTTGCACGCCCGTCAACGCCATCAGGCCCATTCGCGTAAAGTTGATCGATTCGCCCAGAATACGAACCGCTTCGGCCGGCGCATGAAAGCCCATAGAATTTTCTGCCTCAACAAAATCGAGGTAAAACTGAGCCTTTCGCTGATAGTCGCGCGCGGCGGCGAGTTCGGCATCAGGCCGGCCACCGTCTTTAGCTTTTTGAATTTCGTTTATCAGATCGAGCAGCGCATCCATTGCGAGGTTGCGCATTTCGAACGTGCGCGTTTGAATGGCTTCCGCTCTAAACTTCAATTCGTTCTCATCCGCTTTGTGACATGTCTGACAAGATTGGTTTATGTTCAGCAAAGGGCTGCGGACGTGATGGTCGCTGATCTTCATTGCGCCCTCGCGCGTGTAAGGCATATGGCAGTCAGCACACGCGACGCCGGCGCGCGAGTGAATGCCCTGACTGAACATTTCGAACTCAGGATGCTGTGCTTTGAGCACCTCGGCGCCCGTTCGCTTGTGAACCCAATCTTTGTGTTTCACCTCGTCGTAATAGGCGACGATGTTTTCTACCTTCAGGCCGTTTTGCCACGGGAAGGTGAGCGTCTTTTCCGGCCCTTTGAAGTAATACTCGACGTGGCATTGGCCGCAGACGAATGAGCGCATCTCTTGGCGCGTCGCGTCGCGATTGACATCAAAGTCTTTCACGCCCTGTGACGCCTTAAACGCCTTGATACCGGTCATAAAAGCCGGCCGCGTGATTCTGAGCGCCATCGTCAGCGGGTCGTGACAATCGATGCATGACACTGGATGCGAAACTTCCTTACGTGCCTCGAAATACGGCATCGCGTTCAACGCGTCAAAGCCCTTGAAGATGTCGCCGCCGCCGAGCTTTTTGTATGCAGCGTAGGCAGACGCGTGACAATTTACGCAGCTTCCCGGCTGCTTGACGACATCCTGACGCTCGGTAAACGCCTGATCGTCGAGCATGAATGCATGTCCCCGCTCTTCGCGAAAATCCACGGCAAATGCATAACCATCCCACATCGCCTTGAGTCGCGGATCTTCTTCGAGACGTGACTGCGCGACGATCGATCGCGGGTCGCTGTCCTTCGGCGTCTTGTGCACGGCCTCGCTGCCGCCGTAACGAGTGCGTACTTGATCGACGGTGCGTTTGTAACCATCGTACTGAAGCGGAAAGTTCTTTCCCCAAATTTCAGGATCGACAGTGTCATCCGTCAGTTCGACGACGCGGAAAAAAGGATTTTTACCTTCCAGCTTGCGCTCGAAGATGTTCGTCAGCAGCGCTCCGCCGAGGATCGCTGCCCCAGCCGCCGCGAACGCAACAATCGCAAGAATCTTAAAACTATAAGCCCTTGAACTCTTTGGGGCAGCCGTATTTGCAGAATTTTCGTTTTCCATAGTCTTTATTAGTGCATGTGACCGACAGAGCGATGACAGCGTATGCACGAGATCTCCTCATCACGACCGGCTCGATGAGCCGTAATCGACGCCGTTAGTTCCGAGTGACAGTGGCGACACGAAGCCTCTGCGACCTGCAGATTCTTACCCGAGATCTGTATCGGTTCGTGAAAATTATTGAACGTAAAATAATACGAATGCCAAAAGCCGTTTGACGCCTTAGTTGCGTATTTACCGATTGTATCGTGCGGAGTGTGACAGTCGTTGCATGTCGCGACCGCCCTGTGGCTCGACTTCTGCCAGCCGGCGTATTGTTCATTCATAATGTGGCAATTTGCGCAGGCGACCGCGTCATTGCTCATGTACGAGTAGCCTTTGGCATAAACGAACGTGAACAGTCCAATTCCTACAGCGGCTCCGATCGCGAGTCCGACGAGGGCAAGTTTGAGTATTTGTAAGTTCACTAATCTTAGTTTCCGCCGACAGCGAAGAAAAATCAAGCGTTAGCATTTGGATGCTAAGTACCTGTCAGAAAACACGTTTACAAGGTTATCGAACCGGTTCGCGCAGCATTGCGTCTGACGCCGCCGACGCAATCGAAGCGGCTTTCGGATTTGAGCTGCGTAAGTTTGCGAGCTGTCTCAGCGCTTCGCCGGTGCGAGAGAGCAGCCGGACGAGGTCGCCTTCTTCGGCGCGGGTACGGTCAACAAGTTCGTCCCATTCCATCCCGGCGGTCCAGCGTTCGGCGGCAGCGGCGGCCGAATAATTTATCTCCTCAGCGGGTTCGACTCTGTTTTTTAATTCGACGTTTGATACAGCAACGACGAGGGTATCGAAATTTGAAAGTATGTCGTTCATCTTTCGCGATGCGTGCATTTCGCCATAGCTGCGCGTCGCGTCGGCCGCGACCGAAGCCATCAAACCGGCCGCCTGGGAGATCGTAAGTTCGTCGAATACATCATTCTTTAGCGCTTCGCCGACGAGCAGCGGACGGTCGATGCGCAGGTCGGCAAGCCATTTGCCCGACTCGGTAACTAATTCGCTCTCAAAATTCAAATATCCAAAATGATCGAGCACACGAGCGAGATTTTCAAACTGACGCCAGATCTCCTGATTACGAATTGCAGAGTGCGGGTTGCGGAACGCTGCGTAGCTGCGTTCTGCGATGTTGCGCACCTGCTCAAAATTCCCAAACGCATCGAGCAGATTCAACAAACTCGTATAGCTTGCACGAAATTGGCTCTCCAGAGGGTCGGGTTTTGATTTCAGCAACTCGGCGATCTTTCGCGGATTTTGAAATTGTCCCGGCGCGAGGACAACAAACCCGACGTTGTCGCGGCCGCGTCGGCCTGCCCGGCCCGTCATCTGCTGTAACTCGCTCGCCGAGAGCGGCCGCCAACCTTCGTTGCCTCGTGTGTCGGCATTCGATATTACGACCGTTCGTGCCGGGAAATCTACGCCAGCCGCAACCGTGGATGTTGCAAACAGCGCGTTTAGCAACCCGGCGCTCATCATCTTTTCGATCAGTAATTTCCATGCCGGAATGTGCCCTGCGTGATGCGCGGCGACGCCCGAGCGGACGATCAGCTTCGCATGTTTGTGATCGGCGATCTCGGGATTCTCGATAACAAATTCGTCAAAAATTTGCTGCCGCTGCTTTTGCCGTTCGGGATCGGCGCGTTGCGATTTGTCGGCGGCGACCTCGCTCGCAGCTTCGTCACAACGGCGGCGCGTCGGCAGAAATACTATCGCGGGCAGCAAGTTAAAATTGCGCAATGCCGTTATCAGCTTTGGCTGTGGAATTTCGGATTTGCGTGGATCCATGCTGCAAAATTATAACCTACTAGGCTCAAACTACTTCGGCCCGCACAAGCGAATCACTTGGTAAAAATCTGTTCGCTCGATATAATCGCAAGGTAACAGTAACAGACTAAAATGCTGAACGGTCAAAAGATAGTCGTGGTGATGCCCGCGTATAATTCTGCAAAAACAATTGCGCAGACTGTCGCCGACATACCGCGCGACATCGTTGACGAGATACTGCTGGTCGATGATGCGAGCTCTGACGAGACCGTAAAACTGGCAGGCGAGCTTGGGCTGACGGTGTTTCAACACAACCGCAATTTCGGTTACGGGCGGAATCAAAAGACCTGTTATCACGAGGCACTCGAGCGCGACGCAGCGATCGTCGTGATGGTTCATTCGGACTATCAATATTCGCCGAATCTGATCGTGCCGATGGTCGGAATGATCGCTTACGGAGAGTACGATGTTGTGATCGGTTCGCGGATTTTAGGCGTCGGCGCTCTAAAGGGCGGTATGCCGAAATACAAATATGTCGCCAACCGCTTTCTCACTCTCGTCCAAAACCTGCTCGTCGGACACAAACTCTCGGAATATCACACCGGCTTTCGCGCATTTCGACGCGAAGTGATCGAGAATTTGCCGCTCGAAGCAAATTCCGACGACTTTTTATTCGACAACCAGATGCTTGCGCAGGTTATATTTGCAGGTTACCGGATGGGCGAGATCTCATGCCCGACGCGATATTTTGCCGAAGCCTCGTCGATAAATTTCTCCCGTTCGGTCAAATACGGCATCGGCGTTTTGATAACTTCGCTGAAATTTCGTCTCCAGCGCATGAAGTTCTTAAGCTCACCGCTGTTCGTAAATAACGGATGGAATATCGCGGAAGATTACTACAACAAGATTGAAAAAATGCCTGCCCCGTCGAACCGAAAATCACTTTCCGTCAAATGATCAAGAGATGGCCAGAATTCTTCGAGGAGAATCGCGAGCTCTTCATAGCGGCTTCCTTCTCGATTTTGGTGCTTTTCGTTTACGGACAAGCAATCCGCTTCGAATTTATTAATCTCGACGACAATCTATACGTTTACGATAATCCGGCGGTCAAAACCGGGCTGAGCTGGGAAACGGCGAAGTGGGCGTTTGTAGCGTTTCACTCGGCAAATTGGCATCCGCTGACTTGGCTCTCGCATATGCTCGATGTCAAAATGTTCGGACTCATCGCAGGCGGACACCATGCCGTCAATATCATCTTTCACCTAATAAACTCGGTTCTTGCGTTTGCAGTCTTTAGTAAAATGACGGGCTGTTTCTGGCGCAGCGCTATAGTTGCGGCTTTGTTTGTTGTGCATCCGGCACACGTCGAATCAGTCGCATGGATATCGGAACGCAAAGACGTTCTCTCAACGATGTTTTGGTTTCTGACGATCTTTGCGTATCTTCGCTGGAATGAAGAAGGCTCAAGATTAGAATCTCCTTATTATCTTGCGACGATTTTGCTATTTGCGTTCGGGCTGATGTCGAAACCGATGCCCGTCACGCTGCCGTTCGTTTTATTGTTGTGCGATTTTTGGCCGCTTGATAGGTTGAAGTCATTTGACTGGAAGTGCCTCGGCCGACTGGTTGCTGAGAAAATACCGCTCTTTGCTCTCAGCGCCGCGTCGTGTTACGTCACGATTTTGGCTCAGCGTTCGGCGGGCGCCGTCGAATCGCTTGAGTATTTGCCACTCACGTCGCGCTTTGTCAATGCATTCGTTTCATATGCGAAGTATGTCGCAACTCTTTTTTATCCTGCGAATCTCGCAATTTGGTATCCGTACGATCGCGATTTTCAAAACACACAAGTCGTCGGAAGCATCGTTTTACTTTCAGCAATTACCGCTCTATGTGTGTGGCAAATGCGCACGCGAAAATATCTTTTGACGGGCTGGCTGTGGTTTCTCGGCACGCTCGTTCCCGTAATCGGCATCGTGCAGGTCGGCTCACAATCGATGGCTGACCGCTACACGTATGTTCCATACTTTGGGCTTTTTGTAATGCTCGTTTGGGGCATCGGCGATTTGTTTGAAAAGTTAGCTCTAAATATAAATATCTTGCGGGCTTTGTGCGGGGCGGCATTGATAGTTTTTGCCGTTCTGAGTTTTTGGCAAACTTCGCTGTGGCGTGACAATGAAACCCTTTACAAACACACACTCGCCGTCACGGACCCCAATTATCTTATCTCGCACAACCTTTGTTACACGCTGACTTTTGAAGATCGTCTTGACGAAGCCGAGCCTTATTGCCACGACTCGCTTCTTGTAAAACCCGATTATTTTGAGGGTTATAATACGCTTGGGATTTTGGAATTGAAGCGCGGTCAATATGACAAAAGCGAACAGAATTTTCAGGAAGTGCTGCGTCTCGCTCCAAATTACACGCTCGGCTATGCAAATATCGCAGTTGCCCAAGCTCTTCTTGGCAAACCGGAAGAAGCCGAATCAAATCTCGAAAAGGCCGTGCACTTGACCGGCAATTCAGTGCAGCCAGAGACTTGGATAAACACGCTGAATGCCATTACTACCGCCTATACGAAAAAAAATAATCACCAAAAGGCGGCGGAGAATCTTGCGCGGATATTGGCGATCGACCCAAACAACTTGCCCGCACGCGGCAATCTGGCGTTCGCGTTAAGTAAACTAAACCGTTATGATGAGGCACAAAAGCTTATTGAAACTGTTGTTCAGCTTAATCCCAACGATGCCGCGGCGTACAATATTTACGGTTTGATCCTACTAGGGAAAAACCGCAAGGCGGACGCCGCAGATAAGTTTGAAAAGGCCTTGAAATTAAAACCTGACTTTGGCGAGGCAAAAGAAAATCTAAAAAAAGCGAGAGTAGAAAAATGAAACGTAGAAAGTTTTTAAGTTTGAGCGCATTTGGCGGAGCGAGCATTATCGCGAGCAATGCCGTTGGCGCTTGGGCGCAGACAGCCGCAGGGAGATTCGAGATCGAAGAAACTAACGTGGCCGCGCTTCAGGATGCGATGAAAGCCGGCAAGATATCTTCGAGAGAGATTACACAAAAATATCTGACACGTATCGCGATGGTCGATAAGAAAATAAATTCGATCATCGAGGTCAATCCCGACGCCCTCGCGATCGCAGCACAAATGGATCGCGAGCGGCGTGCAGGCAAAGTTCGCGGGCCGCTTCACGGAGTTCCGGTTGTGATCAAAGACAACATCGATACCACCGACAAAATGAAAACGACCGCCGGCAGCCTCGCACTCGTCGATGCTCCGAAACCAAAACAGGACGCGTTTATTGTTCAGAAACTGCGCGAGGCCGGCGCCGTTATTCTCGGCAAAACAAACTTATCCGAGTGGGCAAATTTTCGCGACAACGATTCGATCAGCGGCTGGTCGGGCCGTGGGCTTCAGACCCGCAATCCGTACATACTCGACCGCAATCCCTGCGGATCCTCGTCCGGCACGGGAGCTGCAATAGCAGCAAACCTCGCTGCCGTCGGCATTGGCACAGAGACCGACGGCTCGATCATTTGTCCTTCGTCTATCTGCGGTATCGTTGGCATAAAACCGACAGTCGGGCTCGCGTCACGCAGCGGCATTATTCCAATCGCCGAATCGCAGGACACAGCAGGGCCGATGTGCAGAACGGTTGCCGATGCCGCGGCAGTACTGACGGCGATCGATGCGGCTGACGGCAGTGATCCTGCGACAACAGGTAAACGCGAAAAGATCGATTACACAATTTTTCTTAAAGAAGATGGCTTGCGTGGCGCGCGGATCGGCGTTGCTCGCGATTATTGGGGCCGTAATCCGGTGGTCGATGCTGTCCTCGATGCTGCGCTCGCAACGATGAAAAAGGCCGGCGCCATTCTCGTCGATGTAAAGTTTCCGAATTTGCGCAAGTTCGGCGATGCCGAGTTTCTTGTGCTCCAATACGAATTCAAAGACGGTTTGGAAAAATATCTGCGCTCTCGCGGCTCGCGATTGCGAACGCTCGACGAACTGATCAAATTCAATAACGACAACGCAGCACGCGAGATGCCGTATTTCAAACAGGGCATCTTCGAGTCGTCGGCGAAGAAAGGCGATCTCAACTCGAAGGAATACACCGACGCACTTGCGACCTGTCGCAAATATTCGCGTGACGAGGGTATCGACGAAGCGCTGAACAAAGACAAACTCGACGCGATAACGGGACCGTCGAACTCGCCGACGTGGATGATCGACACGGTTAACGGCGACTGCGGGAGCGGCTATGTCAGCAGCTCGTCGATGGCGGCGGTCGCGGGTTATCCGAACATAACTGTGCCGGCAGGTTTTGCAAAAGAGCTGCCGATCGGAGTGTCGTTCTTTGGCCGGGCGTGGTCGGAAGCAACATTGATAAAGATCGCGTATTCGTTTGAGCAGGCGACAAAAGCACGGCGCAAGCCAAAGTTTTTACAAACTTACGCGTGAAGGCGCTCGTGTAGCCGACGTAAGCCCTCGAGCGTGAGATCTTTGTCAACGACATCGATCGCATCGGTATTCTCGGCGATCATCTCGGCAAAACCGCCGGTGGCGATTACTTTCATATCGTCGCCGGCTTCTTTTTTTACAGCGGCTATCAAACCCTCGACCAATCCGAAATAGCCGTAAACAATGCCCGATTGAATTGCTCCCGCCGTCGTGTTTTGAATAACGTTTTCAGGTCTTTCTATCTCGACCTCAGGAAGTTTCGAGGTTGTAAGTTTTAGTGCCGCGGCAAGTGTTTTCATGCCCGGAGCGATCAAGCCGCCGGTGAATTCACGATTTTTGTTTACAACATCGACCGTCGTTGCCGTGCCAAAACTGCAAATCATGCACGGAACTCCATATTTTTCGACTGCCGCGAACGCGTTGACGAGGCGGTCGGAGCCTGCGTCGTCGGGCGGCTGATAATTTATTTTCAAACCAAAATCGAGTTCGTGGCCGACAACGATCGCTGCGACGTTGAATCGACTCGTAATAAATTCCCGAAAGGCGTTATCGACTTCGCAGACGACCGAGCTAATGATCGCAGCATCTATCGGCTGCGTGATTTTATCCGCGAGGATTTTTGCGAGGACGTCCGGTGTGATCTCACGCGAAGTCGGGATCGAGATTTTTGAGGTCAGATTTTCGCGATCATAGACACCGAGTTTGGTGTTTGTGTTCCCGATGTCGATGGCGAGCAGCATACTAAAGTGAAAATGTTTAAAAGTGAAAAAGTGAAAAAGCTAGATTTGTTTGTTCAACTAACTTTTTCACCCTTCGACTTTTTCACTTTTAATCTCTTATCCCTGTAGCGGCAGACCGTCGTACACGACTGACCAGCCATTGCGACGGCTCGTGCGAAGGCTCTTTGTAAACCACTCGACGGCGGCGTTCGGGTCGTCGTAGATTTGCACGGCAGGGCGATCTTCCCGAGGATCCACTCGACAGATCGCAGCTCCCATTGTAGCTGTTTTTATGCAGAGCAACGCGATCATTTGGTCTTTTTGCATCACCGCTGTACGAACGGCGACGCTGTCAAACTCGTCGTCGAATTCGTCGAACTCGGCCAACCCTTCGTCAAAATCTTCTAAATGGTCACCCAAGTCCCAGTCAGGCTCGTGGTCAAATTCGTTACTCATAAAACTTACCTAAACGTTACACGTTGCGCCTGCAAAATTCAATTCGTACTTCACCTCGGCGCGGTTTTTGACGATTAGTTCTTCGCGGATGCGCACGCCGGTGCGGCGATCAATAACATCTCGCCAGATCTCATTTTCGCGAAAAGTTCTGTCGCCGTCGGGTAAAAAGCGATGATTCTTTTCCGTGATGTGGTAGCTGTGCGGCGTCTCAATGTCAGACAGGATCGCTCCTTTAAGATGTTCATCCGTCACCCACAACTTGATCTGAAACGTAATGTCGGTCGCATTGTAAAACCGAAGATCGATGTAGTTAAAAAACACACCGCAGCCAGAACCGAACGGTAGAACGCGATTTTCGTCGGGAAACGGGTCGAAGCTGTGATGATGACGCTCGACAACTTTTAAAGGCGTGTGCAGCGCCATCCAATAAAGCAAATTCGACAGCTGACAAAGCCCGCCGCCGACGCCGCGGACAACCGCGCCGCGAGATAGCTGCATCCCTTCGAGATAACCTTTCTCTGCCGTTGCTTCGCCGATTTGCTGCCAAAAAGAAAACGTCTCGCCTGGTTTTATCGCAAGGCCATCGACGGTCGGACATGCGAGTTTTAGGTTTACGACTTTGTTCTCCTGCAACTGCGGATCTGAAATGCCGAGTTTGCGGCGCAAGAGCGACTGGTGCTTTTTGCAGGTGAACTCAAGATTGTCGTCGCGCTTCCCCGTCGCAAACGTCACCGGCAGATCGGCAAGCGTACGAAACGCGCGCTTTTGCCAAATGCGTGTTTGATAGATGACGGGGTGAATCTCGGAAAGCCTCATTCTAATTACTTCTAAGCCGCGTAACGTCGCCGGCCTGAACGATTTTAACCGAACCGTCGGCGGTCTTCACGCGCAGAGCGCCATTTCCTTCGAGGCCGTCCGTTATGCCTTCGATGACGTTATCGGTGAGAGTCACGCGAACGCTTTTACCGCTAAAATACGAGGAACGCTTTTGCCAGTCGCGCAAAATTCCCACTCTTCCTTCTTCTTGGCTGAGCAAGTCGTAAAAATATATCAAGTATCGCGTCAGAATCTCAGCGATTTCATCAGATGATATCTTTTTTCCGGCCTCGTTTTCGATCGACGTCGTAGTTTCCACGATCTCGTTCGTGAAATTGCCCGGCGTAAGATTTATACCGATACCGACGACAACCGCAAGTCCAGTCGGAGTCTCAACAGTTTCTGCGAGAATGCCGCTTATCTTTTTTTCGTTTACGAGAATATCGTTGACCCATTTGATATCAGGTTTTACACCAAGCTCCTGCAACGTGTCAGAAACCGCAACGCCCGTCATCAATGTAATAAGCGGTAAATGCCTTGCATCAAACTCCGGCCTAAGAACAATGCTGAAATACAGCCCAAAATCTTTTTCAGATATCCAAGTTCGTCCGTGTCGTCCGCGTCCTGCGGACTGTTGACGTGCAATTACACACAAACCTTCGTCCGCGCCTTGTCGCGCCTGCTTTGCGGCTTCGGTGTTTGTCGAGTCGATGGTGTCGAATCGCAGAATTTGTATGTTCATAGTCGGAAAAACAAAAAAATACTTAGCCGCAGATTAACGCAGATCACGCTGATCAGAAGAAATAACAAATCCGTGTCATCTGCGTTAATCTGCGGCTAAGAATCTTTATCGAATGACTTCGCTTAACGCGCAATTCCTCGACAAGTCCATAACGAGTCACAGTAATAATTTCGACCATCAAAAAAGTTGTGCTTTATCGCAAAACCACTTTCAGCCGCAAGGCTCTCGATCATCTTCAGCGTGTATTTTTGCGAGATCTCCATAAAGACAGCTTCCCATTGATCGAATTCAAAATCGCTACGAAGCGCGGCGATGTGAACAGTTTGCTTTTCGCGGCTCATAAGATAAGAGCGGGCCGAGCCTTCGATTGGGCGGTAATTTGCGTAATGTGTAAATTTGTCGAGATCAAAATTGGCGCCGAGTTCGCGGTTGATGCGCGACAGAAGGTTCAGATTGAACTTCGCCGTTATGCCCGTCGCGTCGTCATACGCGCTCCCGATCACATGAGGGTCCTTTTGCAGGTCAAAGCCAATAAACAGCAGGTCGTTCTCATTCATAACCGCTCTTAACGCGCGAAAAAATTCTACCGACTGGTCACGGGTGAAGTTGCCGATATTCGAGCCCAAAAAGAGCAAAACCTTGCGGCGGCTGCCGCCATTTTTCAGAGAGCGAAGAATGTTGAAGTAATCGCCGTTTCGCGGGCTCATTTTCAGAGCAGGAAATTTGGCGTTGAATTTTTCGGTCAGGGCGTCGAGCGCTTCCTGCGAAATATCTATCGGGGAATATGAGATGTCGGCTCCGGCTTTCAAAAAATGATCCACCAAAACGGCCGTCTTAGTTCCGTCGCCGGCGCCCAGCTCGACGAGATCAAACGAATGCGGATTGCGGATTGCGGATTGCGGATTCTCAGAATCGGCATCGACACTTCCATTCAAAAAACTTTTGAGTATATGAGTTGCCTGCGTCTCAAAGATCTCCTGCTCGCAGCCGGTCAAATAATACTCCGGCAGCTTCATGATCTCTTGAAAAAGCCGCGAGCCTTCGTCGTCGTAGAAATATTTTGAAGAGAGATGTTTCGGCGTCGCGGACAGTCCGGCGAGCACATCTTCGGCAAATTGCGTTAATTCAGGTGTCGTCGAACTTTGCATAAAAATGTCTGGCCGCAGATTTCCGCCGATTACGCAGATAAATCCGAAATCAAATTTTCTCTAATCCGCGTCATCTGCGTTTATCTGCGGCTAATATTCCCTATTTCGCGAGTCTTATTCCCGTAAATTGCCATCTTAAGTGCGGGTGAAAAAAGTTTCTGTATGTTGGGCGACTATGCCCCTCGGGCGTGGCGACCGAGGCACCGCGCAGCACCATCTGATTTACCATGAACTTGCCGTTGTATTCGCCGAGGGCGCCGGTAGCTTTTTTGAAACCGGGATACGGCAAATACGCTGAGTTCGTCCACTCCCAGCGTTTACCCCAATCGAATTTTGAGTTCGCGGTTTCCCACTCGAATTCGGTCGGCAATCTCATACCTTTCCATTCCGCAAACGCAGCAGCCTCGTAAAACGAAACGTGACAAACCGGTGCGTTCATAGTGACCGGCCGGAGACCGCCAAGCGTGAACTGCAGCCATTCGCCGTCGCGAAAGTGCCAGTACAGTGGCGACGAGACGTTGTTTTGCCTCAGCCAATCCCAACCCTCCGAGTGCCACAAACGATGATCGCGATAACCGCCCGCTTCGATAAATTCAGCGAGTTCGGCATTCGTGACGAGCCGATCGGCGATCTGAAAATCGTCGAGCCAAATTTTGTGCCGTACGAGTTCGTTGTCAAAGCAAAACCCGTCGCCCGAGTAGCCGATCTCGTGAACGCCACCTTCGACCGCAACAAACTGGCCGCCCCCTGACGGAGGCGGTTCTGACATTTCTTCGGGCGAATAACCTTCGCGATACGCCGGGAAAAGCGGATTGACGCTGAATGTGTATTTCAAATCGGTGATAAAAAGTTCCTGGTGCTGCTGCTCGTGATTTAAACCGAGCGTGACGAGATCCTTTAATTGCGGATTGCGGATTGCGGATTGCGGATTCGAGTGATCAAGCAGTTTAGACATCTCCGCATCGACATATTTACGATAAGCAAAAACTTGTGCGACGGTCGGGCGGCTCAGATCGCCGCGGTGATCACGGAGCGTTCGCTCACCAATCGAGTTGTAATAACTATTAAAAAGAAAGCCAAAATTCGGGTCGAAAACTTTGTAGTCGGGCACGAATTTTTTGAGGATCATCTCCTCAAAAAACCACGTCGTGTGAGCGATGTTCCATTTTGCGGGCGAGACGTCGACGATCGGCTGCGGAATGTAATCTTCGGTTTCGAGCGGCTCGCATAGTTGATCGGTTTGCGCGCGGACGCGGTTGTAAGAATCTGGAAGCGTCGAGGTCTCGACTTCGCTTTTGGCGGTACTCTGCATTTGTCTCAATTAAATCAAATTGGCCGCAAAAGTGAAAGAATTTCGTTTATCCGCTAAACTTATACTTTTTATTCGCGAGAAACATGGACGAGAAGTATTTTGCAAAAAAGATCGAGCAGAAATGGCAGCGTAAGTGGGCCGACGCGAACGCGTTTCATGCCGAGGCGGGCGATGAGCGGCCGAAATTTTACCAGCTCGAGATGCTGCCGTATCCGTCCGGAGCACTGCACATGGGGCACGTGCGAAATTACTCGGCAGGCGACGCAATGGCGTGGTACAAGCGGCTTCGCGGCTTCAACGTGCTGCATCCATTTGGCTGGGATTCGTTTGGCCAGCCGGCCGAAGATGCGGCGATAAAACGCGGCGTGAATCCTTGGACGTGGACCGAGGAAAACATTGTGATTATGCGCGGCCAGCTTGAGCGCATGGGCTTTAGCTACGACTGGTCGCGTCAGATGGCGGCGCACCGGCCTGAGTATTACAAATTCGACCAGTGGTTCTTTTTGAAAATGTACGAGATGGGCCTCGCGTACAAGCGGATGACGCAGGTCAACTGGTGTTCGCACGATCAGGCGACGCTCTCTAACGAGCAGGCGAGCGGCGGTTTGTGCTGGCGTTGCGGCAATCCGGTGACGAAAAAAGATCTCGAACAGTGGTTTTTGCGCACGACGAATTATGTAGATCAACTGCTTGACGACATGGCCGAGATCGAAGCGGGCTGGCCGCAGAATGTGCTCAAGCGACAAAGCGATTGGATCGGCCGCTCGACGGGCGCGTACGTAGATTTTGAGATCCTCGCGCACGGCGAGTCGCTATTCTCGTGTCCGATCGTCGATGGCATCACGAGCAAAAGCGATCACGGCAAAAATCGTGTTCGAATCTTTACAACGCGGATCGATACAATTTATGGTGCAAACTCGATCGTCCTCGCGGCCGAGCACCCGGTGATTCAGGCGAACATCGATAACTTCGCAGAGGAAGTCGCGCAAAAGATCGCCTTCATCCGTGCCGAGAACGCAAAGCCAAAAGATCACGAGATCGAGATCGAAAAAGACGGCATCGACACCGGTCTGAAGGCGATAAACCCGTTCAGCGGCGAGGAGCTGCCGGTCTGGGTCGGCAATTACGTGATGATGGAATATGGCACCGGAGCCGTGATGAGCGTGCCAGCGCACGACGAGCGTGATTGGGAATTTGCAAAGAAGTTCGACCTGCCGATTCGTCAGGTGATCTCTGAGCCGCATCTCGTTCACGAACATCACTCGATGCACGCCTTTGCTCTCGAGGATGCGTTTACCGAATACGGTGTGCTCGTTCATTCGGATTACTGGAACGGCAAAACCAGCGATCAGGCGAAAACGGAAATGGCCGAGTACGCCGAAAAGCACGGCTTTGGTGAGACCGCGACAACATACCGGTTGCGAGATTGGGGCATTTCGCGTCAGCGATTTTGGGGAGCACCGATACCGATAGTGTATTGCGACAAATGCGGAACCGTGCCGGTGAATTTTGACGATCTGCCGGTTGAACTTCCGGAAACCGCCGATTTTTCGGGCGCGGGCGAATCGCCGCTCGCGAGGGTGCCTGAGTTCGTCGACACGACTTGCCCGAAATGCGATGGTCCGGCGCGGCGCGAGACTGACACGATGGACACGTTTGTCGACTCATCCTGGTATTACTATCGCTACGTCGATCCGGACAATGAGATTTTGCCATTCAACCCGAACGAAGTGGCTTACTGGACACCCGTCGATCAGTACATCGGCGGCGACGATCACGCCGTCATGCACCTGATCTACGCTCGGTTTTGGACGAAGGTCATGCGAGATATGGGACTCGTCAAATTCAACGAACCGTTCAAGCGGCTGCTCACGCAGGGAATGGTCGTTGGCGAGACGTTTTTTGACGACAGCACCGGCAAACGAATTTACTTTCCGGCGGATCAAGTCGGCGTCGAGCGCGATGCAAAGGGACGAATCACATCGGCACGCGTGTCAGAACCGGGAGCCGTAGCCACTGGGTCGCCAAAATCACTGAAACACGCCATCGAGCGTATGTCCAAGTCAAAAGGCAACGGCGTCGATCCGGACGAAATGGTCGAGATCTACGGCGCTGACGCGACGCGTTTATTCATAATGTTTGCAGCGCCCATCGAGAACGAACTTGTCTGGAACGAAGCCGGCATCGAAGGCGCGGTGCGGTTTTTGCAACGAGTCTGGCGGCTCGTGTATAAGTGGGAACCGAAGTTGCAGAAGCCCGCGCGTAAGCAAGGGCGTAACGCGACCGCAGAACTATCCGCTGACCAGGCCAAGAAACTCCGCCAAAAGACTCACCAGACGATCAAGCGTGTCAGCGATGCGTTTGAGACTTTGCAGTTCAACACGCCCGTTGCGGCGTTGATGGAATTGTCGAATGAGATCGGTGACATAGAACCGGATGGAGCAACCGACGATGAAGTCGCCGCCGTCCGAGAGGCGTTGACGGCTTTGACGCTGATGCTGACGCCTTTCGCGCCGCACACGGCTGAGGAGCTTTATTCGGTGCTTACGGCCAAGGACAACGGCATGCTGGCTAACAGCGCTCGATTCCCGGAATACAACGAAGAGCTTGCAAAAGCTGACGAGATCGAGATTCCGGTGCAGATCAACGGCAAGCTGCGTCATCGGCTTATGGCTTCGCCCGACGCCACGAACGAAGAGCTTGAGCAGATGGCTTTGGCTGACGAAAAAGTGCTCGAATACACGAGAGGCAAAGAGATCGTCAAGATCGTCGTCGTGCCAAAACGATTGGTGAATATTGTGGTCAAATGATGGTGTGAACACAACAAAACGCATTATTCCTTGCTTGCGAAATGTAAAAAAACTAAAATCTTACGTGAGATTACTGCTTTTTAGCTTATTGGACGCGTCTAACAAACGCCGGTCGACAAGCCGTATAAATTAACGCTCTTAGAATTCCAATGAAGGAATGTCAGACTTGTAAAAATTGCTTCGCGGATGCGGTCACGACCTGTCCAAACGACGGGATGCCGACGATGCACACCATTCCCGGCGACGGCGTGCTCGAGGGTAAGTATCATCTCGAACTTCGCATCGGCCAGGGCGGAATGGGCGTTGTCTATAAGGCACGCCACGCTTATCTCAAAACTCAGCTCGCGATCAAGGTCATTCTGCCCGATCTGGTCGGAAACGATCCTCAACTCGTCACGCGGTTTCGTCAAGAGGCGTTAGCCGCCGCCGCGATCCGCCATCAGAATGTTGTTTCCGTTACGGATTACGGTGTGATCGACGGCACGCTGCCGTTTCTCGTCATGGAATACGTCGAGGGCGAAGCGCTTCATGATCTGCTCGCGCGCGAGAACTCGTTGCCACCTGAGCGGGCATACGAATTGATGGCCGCGATCTGTGCAGGCGTCGGCGCGGCGCATCATCAGGGCATCGTTCACCGCGACTTAAAGCCATTGAACATAATGATTTGCAGTGACAAACCCACGTTGTCGCAATCGGTAAAGATCCTCGACTTCGGACTTGCGAAAATTAAGTCGGGAGAGTTGTTGGGATCGTTTATTCAGGCGCAGACGACGGGCCTGATGGGCTCGCCGTACTATATGGCGCCTGAGCAATGGGCCGATGACGAACCAACGCCGTCCGCCGATATTTATTCGCTTGGCGTGATGCTTTATCAGGTGCTGACGGGCGACGTGCCATTCAAGGGCTCGTCGATACCGGCGATCATGAAAAAGCACATCAGCGATCAGCCGCCGACACTCGCCGACGGTGGTTTACAGACTTCGCCGGCGTTTGAATTAGCGGTCGCGCACAGTTTGCGAAAAGATCCGGCTCAGCGAACGCCGTCTGTCGAGCATTTTGTCAGCGAACTCAGAGAAGCGATCTTTCCGGGCTCGTCCACGTCGGGATTTATCCACACGACGGCGGGCAGCGGCGCGTTGCCCGTCTCTTCGGTAAAAGTTAAGACAAAACCCGCAAAATCAAATATTTACGTCGATAACGTCTCGGTCGGCGAATCGCGCGATAACGGCGAACTGCTGCTCGATGGAATACAGAGCGGGAATCATCATTTTCGGGTCAGTCATCACGGCTTTCAGGACTGGCACGGCGACGTGACGTGCGACGGCAAACCGGTCGAGGTCGTCGCCGAATTGCGTGAAAAAGCGCTCGGCGATGAAGCGATCCAGAAGCCTGACGATCCGGGCGGAAAAACGATTCTCACCGTTCCGCCGCAAGGCGCGAGCACGCTCGATTCGATGGCAAAGACCGTGCAGCAAAGTTATACAGCAAGCCGGTTTGATGTAAATATCGAGCCGCCGCCTATACCCGTTGGGCAAAAGAAGTCGAGCAGATCAGGCCTGATTTTGGGAATCGTAGGATTATTGGCGCTCTTTGTCATCGGTGCAGTCGGTTTCGGAGCGGCGTATATGCTCGGCGTTTTCAGCGGCGGGCCGCCGATCTCGAACGGCACGACGCCGACGCCGTCAACGACTTCGATCACAGCCAATCTCGCGTCGATACCGGGCGGGACTTTCAAAATGGGGCGCGACGACGGTCTCGATAACGAGAAACCGGCGAATTCAGTGAACGTGCAGGCGTTCAAGATGGACAAGACCGAGGTAACGAACTCAGAGTATTTTGAGTTTACAAAAGCGACCGGCTACAAACCGTTGCCGGCTCATTGGGTAAACGACAAACCGATCGCCGGCGAGGAAAAGATGCCCGTCAGATTTGTAAATATGGACGACATAAAGGCGTTTGCCGAATGGCGTTCTAAGCGTGACGGCGTCACATATCGTCTGCCGACCGAAGCCGAGTGGGAATTCGCGGCTCGCAACGGTGCAAAGGCGACGTTGTACCCATGGGGCGATAAATTCGACGACAAATGCGCGGTCACCGACAAGGACAACACCGAGCCCGAGGCCGTCGGAACGGCTTCGTGCCCGAACGATTGGGGCGTTTCGGATCTGATTGGAAACCTATACGAGTGGACAAGTTCAAGGGCGAGTCTTTATCCTGGCAGCAAGGGCACGATTCTTCCAACGGCCGAGCCTAAATACATGATTCGCGGCGGCGCGGCGCTGACAAAATCGACGGGTCCTTTCGCGATCAACTCGGCTTTCAGAGCCGATGTCGAAGGTTCAAAACGCGATAAAGAGCTTGGGTTCCGGCTCGTTACACAAGCGGCGGCCGCTAATTAGAGGATTTATGAAAATTTTGGTGACAGCAAGCGCTTTGGCGCTATTTTTGGCTTCGGGAACTGCTGCCCAAGATCTCGGCAGCAGTAACCTGCTGTTTGGCGGCAAAAAGAAAGAAACCTCCACGACAACGAAAAAGAAACCCACCGCGAAACTCGCAACAAAGCGAAAACCCATGACTGCGAACTCGAGCACGTCGGCAAAGAAATCCTCCGCCACTGCAAAATCGACGACTCCGACAAAGAAAAAAGAGTCGAAACCGACGACGGAAAAAACTACGGCAAAAAGTACGACTACGGATACTTCGAAGAGCAGGGCCGTAACAAAAACCGAAAAAAAAGTTGTCGCGACCACGAAAGGCGAAACTACAAAAGTTGAAATGCTAACGGTCGAGATCGAGCCGGCAAAATCCGAGTCGCCGCTTGTTACAAAGAATGTAGCGGCTGAGGAGAAGTTTGAGGATCTGATCGACGATGGCAATGCGGCGCGCGACGCCCGCAATTACTCAGCCGCCGAAGCAGCGTACAAAGGCGCTCGTGCGATAAAGCCGAAAGACTATCGCGCCGCTTACGGCCTCGGCAATCTTTACAGCGATCAGCAACGCTGGGAAGAGGCCGAGAACGCCTACCGCACGGCCTTGCAGTTGAGTCCGTCGAACGGCTTTACATACATCGCTCTTAGTTATGTTTTGACACAGCCGATCGCGGCTCCAAATCTATCTGACCGTTACGAAGAGGCCGAAATGCTTGCACGTAAATCTATCGAGCTCAGCCCGCGCAGCGCTCTCGGTTTTGACCAGCTTGGAGTTTCGATGGAGCTTCGCGGCCAGATCGGACAGCAGACCGAGACAGCGTATCGCAAGGCTCTCCAGTTAGACGACTCGTTTGCTCCGGCGTATGCGCATCTCGGGCGGCTGCTCAGACGACGCGGCTCGAATAAAGAATCTGCTGACGCGTATAACAAAGCCATCGAACGCGCGTCCGATGTCGGAACGATTCTCGTCGTCGCCGAGGTTATGCAATCTGAGCAGCGCTTCAAAGAGTCGGCGGCGTTGCTGCGTCGGGCGGTCAACGCCGATCCTCGAAATCCGGCCGCACTGATAATGCTCGGTCGTGCGCTTTTGGCGCTCAATAAATTTGACGAGGCCGAGTCGATTCTCAGACGCAGCATTTCGCCAAGCCAAAACGGTTTTACATCACACAGTCTTTTGGCCACTCTCTACACACGGCAGAAAAACTACGAGATGGCTGAAAACTCGCTGATGCAGGCATTGAGATCGGTGCCGTCGTATGAAAATCAGCGGCTCGCCCAGCAGTTCGAGGCGGTCGGCGACGGTTATTCGAAATCGGGCAAACGTGAGCTTGCGGCGCGCGTTTATCGTCAGGCTGCAAAGCTCGACCCCGATCCCGATGCATCGGGACTCGCCGCCAAGCTGGCGGGCAAAAGATAAACGCCTGAACTTTTTCGTCGTAACTGAAACACGGGCCGGATTGGCAGTATTTCTAACAAAATGTCGATCACGGCGATTGTGGCATCAATGTATTGTCCTAAGTGTAAACAGACTTTTGAACCGGGCTCGCGCAGATTCTGCCCGACAGATGGCGCACGCCTTGTGTCCGAGAGCCCCACTCGACGAGAAGGCGGGATTTTCGCCAACCTCATCCCAAAGATGGAAGGCATCAGCGACCTCGAAGAAACCTTGCGCGACACTCCGCGACCCGGCGCGCTGCAGTCTCACCCCGTTATGCAAGAGTCAAAGCCTGTTGAAGATGAAGACGAGATATTTTTTGAGCTCGACGACGAACCAGTAAAGATCATGAGCGAATCCAGTTTTGCGCTGGCGGCCAAGAGGGCGCAAGAGGCGCCAAAGCCCGAGCCGCGCAAAGTTAACCCCTATGAGATATCCGACGGCGGCGTCAATCTCGCCGACGCCGACCGTAATGTTTTCACCGGCGACTTTGACGAAACTCGTCCCGAGAGCTTTGTCGGACAAACCGTGAAGGGCCGCTATCTTGTGACCGAGTTTCTCGGCGGCGACGAATCGGGACTTTCGTTTCTGGGCGACGACCGGCTTGTTGCCGAGCGAAAAGTGCTCGTGCGAATTTTGCTTGACGACGCGTCCGACGAGATCACCGAGGGCATACTCGCCGAGGAACGCATTTCCCTTTCGCATCTCAGTCACCCGAATATCGCGCGCCTCATCGACTCGGGCGAATTTACAAACGGGACGGAGTTTTTGGTAAGCGAATTTGTCGACGTTTTGTCGGTGCGGGAGATCATCGACATTCACGGCCGGTTTGACGATGTACGCGCCGCTCGCGTGATCAGTCAGGCAGCTGACGCGCTCAATCACGCGCATCAAGCGGGCATTTTGCATCGCGACGTCCGCCCCGAGAATTTAATTATCAACAGCGACAACGACACCGAGCATCTCATGCTCGTGAATTTCGGCTCGTCGAGCGGCGAACCGAACGCTGTGAACGCTCCGTACAGGGCACCCGAGGTGCTGGACGGTTACGTTGCAACATCGGCAAGCGATATTTTCTCGCTCGCCACCGTTGCCTACGAAATGTTGACCGGCCGTCGACCATTCACCGGTAACAGCGAGCGTGAAATTGCCAAACAGCAAAGCGAGGGTCTCATCACGAGGGTGACTGACGTTCGTCCCGACCTTCCCGCCACACTTGACGACGTGCTTGCAAAAGCGTTTGCCTTCGACGCTGCAGATCGCTACACGAAGGCGCGCGATTTTGGCGAGGCGTTTTCGCACGCGCTTTTGGACCGTCCAGAACCCGTGCAGCACGTTCACGCGAAGCCATCGGGCGCGCCGGTCACAGCTCCGACCGCCGAGAAACCTACAAAAAAAATCACGCCGGCCGTTGCGACGGCGGCAAAAACCGAATCGCCGGGTCCGTCGTTAAACGACGAGCCCATGTGGACGCGGCGTTCGCCGGAGCCGCCGCAGGTTGAGAATTCGCGCTCGAGTTGGTTGTTATTTGCGGGATTGGTCGCGTTGCTGGCACTGCTGCCGATTGCCTGGTATTACGTGGTAAATAATCAGCCGAGCGACCCGGCGACGCAGGTGGACGGAATCAGCGTTCCCGACGGACCGAATCAGTCTTCGAGCGCCTCGAATACCGAGATGCCGCCGCTGCCGCGCAACTTATCCCAGCCGCCTAATACAAACTTCTTTCAGACAACCAAGCAAAGTCTCAAGGGCGATCTGCTGCTGAATTTTGTTGGCTTCTCGATGTATTATCCGAAAGACTGGGCGCTAACAGGACCGCAACCGGGCGCCGCGTCTAACAGCCGCGGCAAATTCGTTGACATCTCGCGACAAACCGACGACGGCCGGATGAAGGAACAGATGCTCGTCAGTTACTACCCGAGCAAAGGCACGTTCATTGCTGATGCAGAGAAATTTCCGCAGCTCCTCAAAGAGACTAACGACACGCTGAAGAAAATTCTGCCGGGCTATCAAATGGTTTCGCAAGGAGAGATAAAATTCAACGGCGAATGGCGCGCATACGAAGTAAAATTTCAGGGCAGCGGTATGTCCGCAGATGGCCAAAAGCTTGTCGTATGGGGACGCCGTCTTTTTGTGCCCGCAGCACGGCCCGGCACACGAAACGGATTTGAGATCACGATGCTCGCCACTTCCCTTGCCGACGAAGTAAAAGGCGTCGATGACGTCGGTGTCAAAGGCGAACTCGCCCCAATCCTTTTCAGCTTTGAACCAAGCCAGAATTTCTAAAGAGACGACATCAGTGTCAGTAGCCAGCACGTAAGTAAGGGCGCCGTAATGATAACGGGCGCCCTTACTTACGTGCGGGCTACTGACACTTAGGACTATAATTATTCGACGGCAATGGCTTCCAGTCGAACATTTTCGGAGATGAAAACTGCGAATCAAAACATAACGCTGCGACCGGCGACCGATGAAGATAGAGAATTTCTTTACGAAGTCTATTGCAGCACCCGCCACAGCGAAGTCGCGCAATTCGGTTGGGACGAAGTGCAAAACTCGGCGTTCCTTCGGATGCAGTTCGATATGCGCGAGCGGGCATACAGAATGCAATCTCCGGCGGCCGAATACAGCATAATCATGTTTGGAACAGAGCACGCGGGCAGCATGATTACGGAATCAACCGACGAAAAGATCGTCCTTATCGATATTGCAGTTTTGCCGCAATATAAAAGGAATGGCATTGCCAAGCATCTTATCCGGCAGCTGCAGAACGTGGCCGCTGCATTGGGTAGGCCGGTAGTGCTTCATGTTGACAAGCTTAATTCTAATGCGTTAAAGCTCTATAAAACGCTCGGGTTTATTATCAGTGCGGACAATGAACTCATGTACGAAATGGAGTGGCAGAATGACAGATAATCTAGATTATGAGATTTACTTTGGCGTGAAGGGCAGCGAATTTAGGCTGGCCGATTCCGACATTCAGCTAGAACTTGTCGAGGTTAGTGAAAAAAAGGTGACAGGCGTGCACGAGATGTTTTCCCTTTTGTTTTGCGGTGCAAAAGATGAGGCTCTTAGCCAAGGCACATATGATCTGACACATGACACGTTGGGCAGCGTCACACTTTTTCTGGTTCCGGTTGGGCTGGACGAAAACGGCTATCGATATGAAGCTGCTTTTAATCGGCTACTGTCAACTTAAATTCTATTTATCGTCGCCGTAATAATGTTTCTTGCCGCGGCTTTTCCAGGGACGAGCAACATTTCAAAATTTCCCAGTTGCGGATGAAAGATCTGATAGACAGCCTGTTTTGCTTCGACCGAATCTATTTCAAAGTCCAGTAAAAAACATTCTCCATTTTTCGTTATGCTTGAAAGCTCCTTAACGTTGACAAGTGTCACCGTTTCGTAAAACCTTCCTGCGGATAGATAGAAATTTGTTCCGACAAGTGGCTGAAAGGATTGTGCTCCCAACGATGATAAAAGATCAGACCGACTCCGCTGCGCTCCGCCGATGATCGTGCTCGAAAGCCCCAGTGACGAAACGGCAGCCATACTGCCAAGTTTTATCACGTCTCTTCTTGAATATTTCATAACTGCAAAACTCCTTTAGCTAAGGTAAATTAGTCGGCACTTCAACAAGACTCAATGGACGGCATTTCATTTGACTTGGTTGTAAAATGCAATAATTTTTGATAAAAGTAAAGGGCAATCTAAACATTATCAGTTGTTTCTTTCCGTTGGTTATTGATAGCGAAATGAAATTGAGTTTTTCACCCATTACTTCATCTGACTCAACTTTTCTTTCTGCGCTCTACAATACTACTCGCGAAAACGAGATGGCGGTCGTCCCTTGGACCGAAGAACAAAAAGCCGCTTTTCTCCAAACGCAGTTTCAAGCGCAGCATCAACATTACATTACCAAATATCCAAGCGGTTCTTTTCAGATAATAAAATCGAAAAGTGAAAATATTGGCAGGCTTTATATTAGCGAGCTTGAAGATGAAATCAGGATAATCGATATTTCGATCATGCCGGAACAGCGAGGCAAGGGGGTCGGCGGGAAGATCATTTCGGATATTCTACGGAATGCAGCGAAACCGGTAACGATTTACCTCGAAAGCTTTAATCCTTCGCAGAATCTTTTTAAGCGGTTGGGTTTTGAGCCGGTGAGCGACGAGGGAATCTACCAGCTTTGGGAGAAGAAGGTTTTTGAAAATAAGAGCCTAAGAGCAGGCGAGATGGTTTTTTAGGAGAATAAATATGGGACAGCCTTATGTTGGAGAAATTAGAATGTTTGGCGGGAATTTTGCTCCCGCAGGTTGGATGTTTTGTTCCGGCCAACTATTACCAATTTCTGAAAATGAGACTTTGTTTCAATTGATCGGCACTACCTACGGCGGGGACGGGCAATCAACGTTTGCATTGCCCGATCTACGGAGCAGGGTTCCGATCCATATGGGGCAACTCACGGGCGGCGGCGGAAGCGGAAACTACATCCTTGCGGAAACGGGCGGCGTTGAAACGGTAACCCTTACTACGAATCAAATTCCTACGCATAACCATCCGGCCGGCTGCAATTCAGGCCCGGGCAATAGCGCGAGTCCGGCGAATGCGGTTCCGGCGCAAAATACAACGGCGTTGGCATACGCCCTGACTCCGCCGCAGGTGAATATGAATGCAGCGGCGATACAGCCTACCGGCGGAAGCCAGCCGCACGATAATATTCAGCCCTTTTTATGCGTCAGCTATATCATTTCGCTCTTTGGCATATTCCCGAGCCCGACTTAAACCGAATAGCGGGCGGCTAAATAGATAAATTGAGTATTCGGGTTAAAAACACATAGGAGAAATTTGAAATGGCAGAACCATTTTTAGCAGAGATTAGGTTAATGAGTTTTGGATTTGCGCCGCGTGGATGGGCGCTTTGCAACGGGCAGCTTTTGCCGATCAATCAGAATCAGGCGCTCTTCGCGCTGCTCGGAACGACCTACGGCGGCAATGGACAGACGAATTTCGCGTTGCCTGATCTGCGGGGACGGGTTCCCCTTCATTTTGGAAATAGTTTCACTTTGGGGCAGGCCGGCGGAGAGGAGGTGCATACGCTCACCACGACCGAAATGCCAACCCACAACCACCCGATGCAGGGAACCTTCCCGGATATCGCCAGTGCCACGACGACTGGAAACAACGGATTTTGGGGGCAGGTTGCGGATAATTCCACAATATACAATACCAACCCTGCGAATGCGGCGATGAGTGCCGCGGCAATTACCAATACCGGGGGCAGCCAGCCGCATGAAAACAGGCAGCCCTTTTTAACGATAAATCTTTGCATCGCGCTCCAGGGAATATTCCCTTCACAAAATTAAAAAGGAGATAGATCATGGCGGATCCATTTGTAGCTGAAATAAGAGTTTTTGGTTTTAACTTTGCCCCGCGGGGCTGGGCGTTTTGCAACGGGCAATTGTTGCCGCTCTCGCAAAACACCGCGCTTTTTTCGTTGCTTGGAACGACCTATGGCGGCAACGGCAAATCCAATTTTGCCCTGCCGAATTTGCAGGGAAGCGCTCCGATGTTTTGGGGCCAGGGGCCGGGTCTGAGTTTGCGTGATATAGGGGAAACGGGCGGCTCAACAGCTGTAACTCTGCTTACGACGGAGATGCCGGCCCATAACCATGGCGAAATCGTCAGGCCGACTGCCTTTATCCCGCCGGCTGACACGCCCGTTGGCAATGTCGGGGGGCGATCAAATTCGAGGCCGTATAATTCGACGGGGCCGAATGGCGCGATGGGCTCGACCGCGGTGGGGCTGCAAGGCGGTGGCCAGCCGCATAATAATTTGATGCCGTACCTAACGCTGAATTTTTGTATTGCGCTGCAAGGCGTTTTTCCACCACGGTCCTAGCAAGCGAAGCATTTTCTACGGGCGCATTGTCCTACGCACTAGGTTCATTTGTATCGCGCTGATTCTAGAAAAGAAGAATTTTTGATTTTGGTCCATAAAGGAGAAAAGAAATGAAAAAGAGCCCCAGTCTTTCAAAGAACAGATTTTTCGGCCTTGTTGTTACGGTGCTAATTTGCGGCACAATGCTCAATGCGCAAGATTTGAAGAGCATGCCGCAGGGCAATGAATTTTTGAAACTCAATGGAAGCTTCGAAATTCCTGCAGATGCAAGCCTTGGGAAATCCGCTGCCACGTCGATGATCATTTCCGATCTCAATGGCGATGGAATAAACGAGCTTATCACTGGCCGTGAGAATGGAATCTCTATTCAGATGGGTGATATCAATGCGTTTGCGCCTAAGACGCAAGAAGCTTGGGAGGCCATTCGGGATCTTCGCTTTCTCTCTCCTTTTAGACGTGAGTCAAAGTCAATTGAATTGCCGCTAAGGGCAGAGGTTTTACTTGCCGGGGATTTTGATCGTGATGGCTTGAAAGATATTATCGTCGCTTCAAAAGGCGGCAGTGTAATCTATTTGATCTCGGGCGATGGAGCAGGCAACTATCGAAACATCAGGGAAATCTCGCTTAGCGGAAGGATTACTTCATTGGCAAGCGGTGACGTAAACCGCATGGACGGCTTGCCGGACATTATTACCGCAACCGACAGCGACGGCACCTACGCTCTTACCATTTACCAGGGGTTGGGCGACATTTTTAGTGTCGCGCCTGAGGTCTTTGAACTCTCATCGCCTGCCGAGCAGATTCTAACAGGGCAATTCGATGAAAGCACTTTCTCGGATATTGCCATCGCAAGCGGAAATCAACTTATCATTTTTAGCGGGCACGAAAAAGACAGTGAAAGGACAACTCCGTTCATTTTGCCGCAACGATATGGCATCAAAGGCATCGCCACCGGTGATTTTATTCCGGACAGGGATTACCGCAGTGAATTCGCGCTTTTAGGTGACGACGGTTATGTTCGCATACTCTCGCGCGGCGATCTGGATACCAGGCCGGTAAGCAAGCAGGAATTGTTGGCAATCGAAGCCTTTAGGATGCAAAAAGAAGGCATGCCAATCCCGCAACGGATTTTGAAGCAGATTAGTCAAAGTGATCTCAGAGAAAAGCCGGAAAGCAACTCAAGCGAGGCCGCTAATTGGAGCGAGGCGGATTCATTCTTTGGGGCGACGCCCGGCGAAGCATTCTCGTCGGGAGCGATGCTCACGAGCGCGAGGCTTTCAAATCGCGCGGGTGACGACCTGATACTGATCGATAGGTCAAATAAGAGCGTTATTGCGATGCCGCTGATCGTTAACGACGATGGCGAAAAGGGTGTTAGAACTGACTACACCGGAAAGAGGCAGGCAATCAGATTCGAAGTTGATGGCGCTCCGATCTCGATCGCGGCTGACCGCCTGAATTTTGACGGCGACAAAGACCTGATCATAGTCGAAGAAGGAAAATCCTCGCCGACCACTTTGATGAGCGCGCCGGAAGCAGCATTCACAGTTAATAATGCCGGCGATCAAGTTGATGCAAATCCGGGTAACGGAGTTTGTGCCACTGCGGGAGCGGTTTGTACACTTCGAGCCGCAATTATGGAAGCAAATCATCTGGCGGGAACGGATTCAATCACGATCAACGCCGGCATAAACACCACGCTTTCAACCGGAAGTCCCGACAATGACGCTAATGGTGTTTTTAATTTCGAGGGAGGCGGAGATTTGGATATTACCTGTGCCGTCAATGCCGGCGGCGATACGTGCAACGCGCCATTAGCTACAAATGTTAACAATTTGACAATTACGGGAGCAGCGGGAGGAAACACGATCGCCGTCGGAGCATTTGCCCCGTTTGCCCCATTGACCAGCACGACTGATCGTGTTTTTGACATCGGGTTCGACGGACTATTCGGCGGCGGATTCGGTGCGGGAACCGGACTGCAAGTTACGATGTCGAATTTAACGATCCAAAGCGGAAACGTCCGCGAAGATTTTAACGCTGGCGGCGGCGGTTTTGGGAACTTTGCCCGCGGCGGTGCGATTCGGCTTGACGGATTCGGTCAAGCCGGAACGCGCGGCACACTGACCTTGACGAGCGTAATTATCACTTTCAACCAAGCCGATCACAATACAGGCGGCGTCTTTAATCAATTTGCCAACATTTCGATCTCGAGTTCGACCGTTTCAAATAATATCGGTAAAGCCGGTCCCGGCGGCGGTCTGCAGTTTGCTGCTTCGACACCGGCAACTCTGAGCGTCTCGGGTTCTACATTTTCCGGTAACGAAGCACGAACGGGACCAATTTTCATGGGTACTGCTATTGATGTTGACGGCGGAGGCATTTATGCCACGCTCGATAGCAATACCGCCACGATCACGAGCACGAATTTCAACAGCAATATTAGCCAGGATGACGGCGGCGGAATATACGTCGCCAGCGGGGCGACGACCGTTACGGGCGGAACAATGGCGGGAAACACCGCGCGCGACGACGGCGGTTTTGCCGCAGGCGACAATGACACGGTCAGTGCAGCCAGATTCATGACTCTAAGCGGCGTTACGATCCAAGGCAATACGGCTAACAGCGATTCAAGCGGCGGCGGTGATGGCGGCGGAGTTTTTCGCGACCGCGGAACGCTTAACGTAACAAACTGCATCGTCGGATCGGCTGGCAATCCGAACGCGGCGGTCAACGGCGGCGGGATCGCGCACGCCTTCCGGGCGGCTGTAACGCCGTCAAACCAGGCGACCATCAATATAGATAATGGCTCGATCACGGCAAATAACGCGACAACCGACGGCGGCGGCGTCTTTATCAATGCGACAAATCAGAATGTTGGAACTCCGAGCGTGCTGAATGTCGGCTCAACTACGTCGGTTTCCGTTTCGGAAAATAATTCAAGGGTTCACGGGGGTGGATTTGCCGTTTCTGGTGGTGTAACTGATACGCTCACCAGAGCAACATTTTCCGGTAATGATGCCGATTCTGATAATAACGCAAGCGGTGATGGTGGGGGACTTTACCACAATAACTCCGGCGGGACCTCGGCGATCGCATCTACGGTTTCATTTACCAGCAACGGCAACGGTGCGACAACAACTGAAAATGGCGGAGCAATTCACCATTCAAATGGCACGCTGACTTTGAATTCACCCGGTGTTTCGGGCAACGATGCAGACGTGCAAGGCGGCGGTTTGTTTGTTTCGGGCGGAATCGTGAATGTTAACGGCGTGACCTTTAGTGCAAATACTTTTCCTGCTAATGCAGCGGAAGTTCGCCTAACGGGCGGAACGACCAATTTCTCCGGCACGATAGGGATACCGGGCGAATTGAGCATTGCGGGGGGAACGCTTTCGGCAGGCTCATCAACCGTGAATCTCGGCGAGGATTTTCATTTTACAAGCGGAACCTTTACGGCTGGAACAAGCAGTTTCAATTTCAACGGATCTGGCGCCCAAAAGATCTACGGCGGCGCGGTTCCTACATTTAATAACCTGACCGATGCGAATACGGCGGCTCAGCTTTTGATCAACAACAACGCGAACGCAAACGGCAATTTAACAGTAAATGCGAACGCGGGAATAAATCCGGCGGCGGCCTCGGTGATCGGCGGAACAGGGACTTTGACTGGAAGCGGCGCGGTCCTCGTTACGAGAACAGCGGCAACGGCTGACTTTTTGAGTCAATATACGATTACCAATAAGACGCTGACCAACCTGCTGGTAGATTACGTTGGCGCCGGCGCACAGGTGTTGAGCGGAACAACTTACGGCAATCTGGAGATCAATAATGCGAGCGGCGTTACTTTGAGCGGCACGGCAACCGTCAACGGCACGTTAATACTTACCGCAGGGGCGCTCAGCGCCGGAACGGGCACGTTGAATATCAACAACGGGACTTCTGTGACCGGCGGTTCGATCACCAGCGCGGCGACAGGCACCGTGAACTACGGTCAGACAAGCAACGGGCAAACGGTTCTAGCGGGAAATTACGGCAATTTGACCTTTAGCAATTTCAATAAGGTTTTGCCGCTTATGACTGTTGGGATTGCCGGGACATTTACCCCGGGAAGTGCTGTTGGACATACGGTAACAGGAAGCAATATCAATTTTAACGGCACATCGGCGCAGACGATTCCTGTATTCCCGTACGTCGGATTGACGCTGGCAAACGCCGCCGGAGCGAGTTTGGGCGGCACCTTGATTGTCAACGGTTCGCTCGGATTGGCATCAGGCGTTTTGAACGTCGGCACAAACAACCTGACACTCAATGCGGCCGCGGCGCAAACTGGCGGCAGCTTCAACAGCGCAGCGACGGGCACGGTTTTTTACAATCAGGGTTCCGACGGTCAAAACGTGCTGACGGGAAATTACGGCAATCTGGCCTTTAGTAATTTCAACAAGACTCTGCCCGCCGGAACTGTCGGCATTGCCGGGAACTTTACACCCGGATTAGGGACACCGACCGTTACCGGAAATACAATAAACTTTAACGGCACTTCGGCGCAGACGATCCCGGTCTTTCCTTATAACGGGCTGACGTTGAATAATGCCACCGGCGCAACGCTTCTCGGAAACGTATCGGTGACGGGCGGTCTGATTCTGACCAACGGTATTCTGGCGACGGGCTTCAACACATTGACCGTTGCGAGTGGCGGAACCATGAGCTCCACAACAGGGTACGTTATCGGCAACTTAAGAAAGGACCTTGTATTGGGCAATCTACAGCAATCGCCAAGCGCGACATTCACATTTCCTGTGGGCACTGCGACAGGCTTTTCGCCGGTGACCGCAAATTTTTCCGGTACCGGCAGCCTGACTGTCAGGGCATTTGACGGAACGGCACCGTCAACGCCCGCTCTCAGCGACGCGACCACGCTCGACCGTTACTGGCAGTTGACCGAGACCGGTGACATTACGGCAAGTTTGACGTTCAACTACCTGCAGGCAGACGTCGACGGCCTGGAGACTAACTACCGCATGATCCGTGCGGCAGCAGGCAGCCCGCCGATCCGCTTCCCGAACGGCGCACCGTGCCCGGGTGCTGGAAGTCCGTGTGTCGACAGCGGCGCAAACACGATCTTTTCAAATAACGTGCAGACGTTTGATAACTTCTGGACGGCGGGCGAACCTGTGGCACCGACGGCGGCGAATGTCACGGTCTCAGGCCGCGTGTTTGCCGAGGGCGGAGGTTTAAGAAATGCGATAGTAACGATCACGGATTCACAGGGCGTGACGCGGAGCACGCGCACGAGTTCGTTTGGAAACTACAGCTTCAGCGGCGTCGAGGTGGGACGCGATTACGTGATCAGTGTCGCGGGCAAGGGTTACACATTCCAGCCGCGAATTGTAACGGTAAACGATAACGTCGCGGATCTGGACTTTACGGCATCGCCGTAGGTTGAATAAATAGCTTTACCTTTGGAAATTTTACGCTTAAAATTTGCGTTAAGGTCAAGCAACCGACATCGGAGGCATAACATCATAGGCCAGGAAGAAGTTTTACAATCAGGCAGCGTATCTTTAGGAGCGACTATGGATCCACACTCGGCGGCGATCGAACAGGATATCGCGTTTGGGTTTGATGTATCGGCACCTGCGGTTTTGCAGCAGCCGACTGAGGAAGTTGCGTTTGATGCGGACTCGAAGGACATTGACCTTTGTAAGTTGGCGGCTGACGGCAATCTTGCGGCGTTCGAGCTTGTTTACGAGCGTTATCACCGGCGGACATACAGCTTATGCTTGCGAATGACCGCCAGCCAAACCGAGGCCGAGGACCTGACGCAGGAAGTTTTTATTCAGCTATTTCGTAAGATCGGCAGCTTTCGCGGCGATTCGGCTTTTTCGACATGGCTGCATCGGCTTACCGTCAATCAGGTGCTGATGCACTTTCGGCGTCGCAGCGTAAAGAACGAGCGCACGAGTGAAGACGGCGAGATGCCAGAAAAGCCGGTAACAGGCTCGGCCAACCCGAACAAAATGGCCGTTGTCGATCGCATTGCACTTAAGAACGCGATTCGCCAACTGCCAAATGGCTATCGCAAGGTTTTTGTCCTTCACGATGTCGAGGGGTTCGAGCACGAAGAGGTCGCCCGAATGATGGGCATCTCAGTCGGCACTTCGAAATCACAGCTTCACAAAGCAAGATTAAAGCTGCGCGGACTCTTACTGCGCGAGCAGGATTAGTTATCACAAGTTTTGTTAAGACACGAACGGCACTGTTTGCTTGTTCGTGTTTTTTGTGCCGATTTTTATTGGTAATTTAGCAAAAATAAGGTGCGACGAGGCAACTAATCGACGGCACGCGCAATCTATCATGCAGGCAAATGAATTGCGAAAATTGTAAAAATTTGATCAGCTCACTTCTCGACAACGAACTTGATGAACGTCAAGCCGTCGAGGTGCGCGAACATCTCGGCCTTTGCGCCGATTGTCAGCGTATGTGCGAGGAGTTTACGGCGATCATGGATGCAAGCGCGAGCGGGACTTCAACCGAACTGCTGCCGCCGAATTCGCAAGCACTATGGTGTCGTATTAACAACATCATCGAGAGCGAGGTTAAGCCTGGCGGGCCGCTAAAGGTAGAATCGCAACGCGGTAGATTTTTTCAACTGTCGTGGGCACAGCTTTCGGCAGCACTTGTGTGCATCGCTCTCATCAGCTCGTTGTTGACAGTCGTCGCGCTTCGAAATTACAACGAGCCTTCAGAGAACGATTCACAAACGCGTTCGGCGGCAACGCAGACTACTTTTGAAAAGGTTTTGAGCCGAGTCGGCCTTATGGACACGCCGCAGCAGTCTCGTCAGCGGCGGTTACGGGAACAAAATGCAGCGATCGAGTATTGGAACACGCGAGTTCAGACGCGACGTGCTCAATGGGACCGCTCAACGCGCGAAGCCTTTGATCGAAATTTACAAGTTATCAATGACTCGGTAAGTGAATACACTTTGATTCTCGAACAGAATCCCGAGGATGATCTTTCGGGCGAAATGCTCGATTCCGTGTTGAGCGAAAAGATGAACTTGCTCCGCGATTTTGCCGACCTATAGTTTTTTAATGATCAACGGAATTCTAAATCTTTCGGGTCTCAGAGCCACTATTTTCACAACGACACTGAGCCTCACTTTTCTTTTTGCGTTTGCGGGCGAGGCGGTCGCGCAGAAAAAGTTTTCACGCACATATCCTGCCGGTCAGAGCGTGAAGATCCAGTTGATGAATCGCACGGGTACGGTCACGGTCGAAGGCTGGAATCGCGCCGAGGTCAGCATCTCCGCCATTTTCGAGGCACCCGCCGCAAATATATCGCCGCAAAATCTGAGCGGCATCATCGTCATCAATCTCGTTCGCGATAATCAGGGCCGCAACGAAGTCGGCAATGTAAATTTTACTATCCGGGTACCTTACACCACGATGGTCGACATCGAGACGAAGATCGGCAACCTCAACGTCAGCAACGTTCGCGGCGGCTTGGTACGCGCGCACATTTCGAGCGAAGGCGATATCACGCTGACCAACGTCGGCGCAAGCAACGTGTCGGCTGAAAATGTTATCGGTGATATTTTCTTTGATGGTGAGATCCAGGAGAATGGCAATTATCGGTTCTCGTCGATGAAGGGCAACATCAATCTTCGCATCCCGTTTAATTCGTCATTCAAAGTCGTCGCAACTGCTCCGTCAACGCGAAACATCTCGTTCGCTTCGTGCGCAAATGCCGACCTAAACCGCCTCGGCGACGGCCGCCGAATTGTTGGTCGCTGCGGATCGGGAAGCGCATCGCTATCCGTCACGAATCAACGTGGGAACATCAACTTCCTCAGGCGATAGATTTTTATTGACCGCGGCTGTCGTAAAACCTAAGATAGTGCGAAGACACTTCCCCGATTCAAATGAAAAAATTAAAGATTGTCCTTTTCTTTCTGTTCATCGGTGTATTTTCCGCGTCAGCAGTTGCCCAAACGCCACAACTTCTTAAACGCACGACGACAAAGACGGAAAAATTCGATTTTGCGTCTGGCGGAACGGTCGCGATAACCGGCGCGCCGAATGGCTCGATCCGAGTAAAAGGCTCGAACAAGAACGAGATCGAGATCACAGCAGAGATCGAAGTCCAAGCCGCGAACGAGGCCGATCTTGCATTGCTAGCAAATGTCACAGGCTTCGTTGTTGACGAGCGTTTGGGCAGAACGTCGATCATTACTATCGGCACACACAACAAACTCGCCGACAAAAAGCTTTGGAAAAAGTTTCCGCAAAAGCTTGCCGCATTGCCGTTTAGAGTTGATTACACCGTCAGCATACCGTTGTACTCGAATCTCGAGATCGACGGCGGAAAAGGCGATGTGTCAATATCAAACATCGAGGGCGCAATCAAAATAAAACTGGTCGACACCAACGCAAGGATCGAAAGTAACGGTGATCTCGACGCCATCATCGGCACCGGCAAAGTCAATGTTATGTTCGGAACTCGCGCCTGGCGTGCCCGTCCTGCGAGTGTTCAGATGGCGACCGGCGAAATGATCGTGCAACTTCCGCTCAACGCAAGTGCCGAGATCGACGCCACGATTTTGAAGACCGGAGCCATTGAAAACAAATTCGTCGGACTTGCGCCGCGTAACCGCAAACTGCCGTTCACCCAAAGCGCGATCGCCGCAAAAGCGGGCGTGGGCGGACCGCAGCTGAAATTTACCTTAGGTGAAGGAACCTTAAAAATCGTGCCACTCGCAAAGCCTGAATAACGACGGCGCATTCGAAAACATCGAGTAAAAGGTGGTAAAATCCCGATACGACACATCGGGATTTATCGCCTTTTTTATGACTATCAAATCAGACATTTGGTTGCGGCGTATGGCCGAAGAGCAGCAGATGATCACGCCGTTTTTGCCTGAGCTAGTGCGCGAAGCAAATGGCAATAAGATCATTTCGGCAGGAGCATCGAGTTATGGTTACGACATGCGCCTCGCCGATGACGGTTTTCGCATATTTTCGTCCGTGCATGCGAAGGAGATCGATCCGAAACGTTTTGACGAGCAGTATTCACTGATCGAACCTGAACTTCACACGTCCGACGACGGCTCACGGTATTATCTGCTGCCACCGCATCATTACGGTCTGGGCGTGACTGTCGAAACCTTTAAAATGCCGCGAAACGTGACCGGCATCGCGCTTGGCAAATCGACCTACGCGCGCGCCGGTCTGCTCGTAAACACGACGCCGCTCGAAGCCGGTTGGACCGGCCGCCTCGTCGTCGAGATCGCGAACCTTGCGAATCTTCCCTTACGCGTTTATGTCAACGAAGGTATCGGACAAATTTTGTTCTTCGAGTCGGACGAAGACTGCGCCGTAAGTTACTCGGACCGTGGTGGCAAATATCAAGGCCAGACGGGGCTCACTTTCGCAAAGGTTTAGTGAACATCGAAAACTACATTGCCGGGGAACTTGTCACGCCAGCTTCGGGCGAGTATCTGGACAATTTTGATCCGTCGATCGGCGAAGTCTATTCACAGATTCCAAATTCTGACGAACGCGATGTCGAACAAGCGGTTGAAGCTGCAACGGGCGCATTTCCGTCGTGGTCGCAGACGTCACCAGAAGAACGTTTTGCGATTTTGATGCGGCTTGTCGGCTTCATCGAGCGTGATCTCGACGCACTCGCGTTGGCCGAAAGTGTCGATAACGGCAAGCCTGTTTCGCTGGCGAGAGCGGTTGATATTCCGCGCGCCGTTGCGAATTTTCGCTTTTATGCGACCGCAGCAATGCACGCCGCGAACGAATCGCACGACAGCGTCGGCCTCGGGGCCATCAACTATACCCTGCGCCAGCCGCTCGGCGTCGTCGGCTGCATTAGTCCGTGGAATCTGCCACTTTATCTTTTCACGTGGAAGATCGCACCCGCGATCGCCGCCGGCTGCACCGTTGTCGCAAAGCCGAGCGAAGTTACCCCGATGACGGCGTATTTGCTGTCAAAACTTTGCATCGAGGCGGGTTTGCCCGCCGGCGTTTTGAATATTGTTCACGGCCTGGGGCCAAAAGTCGGCTCAGTGATGACGGCACACAAAGACATCAAAGCGATCTCGTTCACCGGCGGCACAAAAACCGGCGAAGAAATTGCGCGTGTCGCAGCACCGATGTTCAAAAAGCTGTCGCTCGAACTCGGCGGCAAAAACCCGAACATAATCTTTGCCGACTGCAATTACGACGATATGCTGGCAACCACGATCCGCTCGTCGTTTTCAAATCAGGGTGAGATCTGTCTGTGCGGCTCGCGAATATTTGTTGAGCGTCCGATCTATGAAAAGTTTCGTAGTGATTTTGTTGCTGAAGTTTCAAAACTAAAGGTCGGCGACCCACTCGACGCTGACACCGACATCGGAGCGATTGTGTCAAAGCAGCATTTTGAAAAGATAATGTCGTACATCAAACTCGCAAAACAAGAAGGCGGCACAGTTCTTTGCGGCGGACAAAAGGCGGAAACACGACCGGTAGGGAGTGTGCCCGATAAACGCAAATTGGCTGGCTGGTACATCGAACCAACCGTCATCGAAAACCTTCCGCACGATTGCCGGACGAATCAAGAAGAGATCTTCGGCCCGGTCGTAACGATCATGCCGTTCGATACTGAGGAAGAAGTTTTGGGCTATGCAAACAGCGTTCGCTACGGCCTGTCCGCAACAGTCTGGACCGAAAACCTTTCGCGAGCGCATCGCGTAGCGGCTAAACTGGAAAGCGGAATCGTTTGGGTGAACTGCTGGCTTCTAAGAGATTTGCGAACTCCGTTCGGTGGTATGAAGGACAGCGGCGTCGGCCGCGAAGGCGGCTTCGAGGCGCTCAAATTTTTTACGGAAGAGAAGAACGTATGCGTGAAAATCTGACGTCGTCATGCTTGCGGCAATTAGCCGCAGATAAGGCCGATAACGCAGATTATAAGAATTAACCGCTTTCTGTTTATCTGCATAATCTGGGCAATCCGCGGTTGAATAAATTTATGAACAAAAAACTATTTGCTTTTATCGTACTTGCTCTCCTTTCTGCATCGGTGTTTGCACAGACAAAACCGCCGACGGAATCAGCGTTGTCGCGCTTTCTTCGTTATGTAAAGATCGACACGCAGTCGGCTGAGGATCAGCCTGCGCCGCCTTCAACAAAGAAGCAGCTTGATCTGGCGCGGCTTCTGGAAAAAGAGTTGAAGGAGCTTGGCGTCGAGAATGTTCGTGTCAGTGAGTGGGGAATAGTTTACGGCATGGTGCCGGGGAATCTCGCTGACAACAGCAAAGTGCCGACGATCGGCTTCATCGCACATATGGACACGTCGCCCGCCGTGAGCGGCGCGAATGTGAACGCGATCATTCACAAAAATTATCAGGGCGGCGATCTTGTTTTGCCGAATGATAATGCGCAGGTTATCACCGTCGCGCAAAATCCCGATCTTAAGAACATGATCGGCGACGACATCATCACAGCGGACGGCACGACGCTGCTTGGCTCAGATGATAAATCCGGAGTTGCGGAATTGATGACGATGATCGACACGCTAAAACAGAATCCGTCGATCAAACACGGCAACATCGCGATCGCGTTCACGCCCGACGAAGAGGTCGGCGGCGGCATCGATAAGTTTGATATCAAGGTTTGGGGAGCGAAGTTCGCCTACACGGTCGATGGCGAGCAGCTCGGAGATATTTCAAACGAAACGTGGTCTGCACGTACGGCGACGGTGACGTTTCGCGGGCGTTCGACACATCCCGGCACGGCGAAGGGCATCCTGGTCAACTCGTCATACGCGGCGGGTGATTTTTTAGCGGCGTTTTCGCGCTATCCGTTTCGCCCAGAGACAACCGCCGGGCGCGTCGGGTTTATTCATCCGTATATCGGTAATCTCGATGTCGAAACTTCGACGATCAAGATTCTGATTCGCGATTTTGATCTGAGCGGAGTTGCGGCGAAAGAAAAGACGATAAAACAATATGTAGCTGCGACGCAAAGACGATTTCCAAAGGTGAAGATCGAGTACGCGAGCGTGCTCGGCTATCTGAATATGAAGGAAACGCTCAAGAATTATCCGCAGTTGACCGACTACGCGATCGAGGCCGCCCGACGAGCGGGCATCAAAGCCGAATTGCGGCCAATTCGCGGCGGTACCGACGGCTCGCGTCTGACGACGATGGGTCTGCCGACACCGAATTTGTTCACCGGCGGGCATAATTTTCACGGCAAACTGGAGTGGAATTCACGTAAAGGGTTAGAGAAATCGACTGAGACGCTCGTCCATCTCGTTCAGATCTGGGCCGAAAACAGCAAGTAGTTTTAGCCGCAGATAAACGCGGAAAACGCAGATCAGAAAAAACTATGAAACCATGTTTGTTCCTATCTGCGTTATCTGTGTCATCTGCGGTTAACTACCGTTATTTCTTCTCAACATACAATTCCGGAAATTTTTCCTTCAGCTCCGCGAGTTTTGGCAGGTCGTGATAAACGATATAAGGCTGATCGGGATTACGAACTAGATAATCCTGATGGTAAGCCTCGGCGTCGTAAAATTTGTCGAGCTGCACGACTTGCGTCGCGATCGGTTTTGAAAAAACTTTTGCTTTGTTGATCGCTTCGATGTAGTCGTTTGCTGATTTCCGCTGCTCGTCGTTTGCGTAAAAGATTGCAGAACGATACTGCGGGCCAACGTCCGGACCCTGGCGATTTACCTCGATCGGGTCGTGGGCGACTGAGAAAAACACAGTCAAAAGCTGAACATACGTAACTTTTGTCGGATCGTAAGTGACAAAGACAGCTTCGGCATGCAAAGTTCTGCCGCCGCTGACATCGTCGTAATTCGCCGACTTTGAATCGCCGCCGGAATAGCCCGACCTCACATCTGTCACGCCTTTGACGTGTTCAAAAACGGCCTCAACACCCCAAAAACAGCCACCTGCAAACACCGCGGTCTTTAGGCTTTTGGATTGCGAGGTCGCAGTTTCTAGATCCGGCGTGGGCGCCAGTTTCCTGATGTCCACGCCGCTCATAGAGCTGCTGCTAGCAACGCTACAACCAACCGCGACTGCAACTATTACGATTAAACACAAGTTAATAACAGTAGTAAGTCTTTGCATGAAGTTATCGATTTACCGTCGTAGCCGCAGTTTCAACAAATCGCGGCAGGGAAATGGCTTGGTTTAGGTAGACGCCGAATTCGGTGCCGGATTTTACTTCGGCGTTGGGGCCTTTTGTGAACCTGTCGCCGAGAAAGCCCGCACCTGCACCGACGATCGCGCCGATCGCCGTCGCTTTACCGCCGCCGACGATGGCTCCTAGCAGAGCGCCGCCTGCCGCTCCGCCGCCGATGAAGATGATCTTGCGATTTTTCATCTTCTTGGCCGATGCTGTGCCTTCGTTGTCACTGGTCGTTTTGCCAGACTCGAGATCGGTCAGCGAGGCGTTGATCGTGCGAGTTCTGCCGTTCGGCAGTTTCAATTTAATAAAGCTCGCGTCGATCTCGCCGGGCTTGCCGCCTTTTGCTGCGGGTTTTACGGCCGTAACCTGACCTGTAAGCGTGCTGCCCGTCGGAATAACGACTACGCCATTCGACGAATACACGGGCTCGGTCACGGTTACATTAAATGTATCGCCGACCTTAGCTGTCTTCGAGCTGATCGTGCTGTTCATGCGCACGCGCATGATCGTTCCAGTGTCGACCACATAGACCGGCACAGCCGGTTTGGTGACAACTTTTCTAACGGTGGTTTTCTTTTTTATTACAGGCTTTTGAGCCAAACTTGACGTCACGCCGAAAACCAAAAGCATGGCGAGAATCGTCGTGATGTTACTAACCTTGAGTATGCGTTTCATAATTCCTCCTGCTGACTATAAAGTGGAAAGCGTTAACCGCACCATTTGAATGTCAAAATCAACCGGCACGTTGCAAACAATGCTTTAATTCTACCAGTCAAGAATAGCACTCTGCCCCGACTGGAAGAAAATCACGCCGTTTTTTGAAATCCAGGCCTATTGAGCATATATTCAAGACGAATCGAAAATTCACAAATCTCTTTGTAACGTCGCCTCCGGCCTAAAACCCGGAGGCATCGTAATTAGGGAGACCTGTTTAACAAGTTTGACCAGGGGCAGAAATCGTATATTATGCAATTAATGGCACCGACGTTTCTCCTTTTCGTCCTGAATTTACTGGACGCCCTTTTGACTATCATTTGGGTGCGCGGTGGCGTCGCTACCGAAGGCAATCAGTTGATGGCAAGTTTGCTCGACATCGGGAGCCTGCCATTTTTGGGTGTCAAAATTGCGATGGGTACCGTCACGGCTATCGTTTTGCTAAAATCTCGCAATCATCCGTTGGCCAGATACGGCGTTGCGATCGCCCTCGGAGTTTACATAGGGCTGATGGGCATTCACCTTTTCACCGGTCTTGCAGCGGCGGGCGTCGTTTCGAATAGTCAAATTCAGGAGCTTGCCAATTTACCTTGGCAGTTTTTTGCCTAGTCTGGTAATTCTCTCGGAAACATCCCGTCCGAACTTTTCGTAACTCAGCACACAACGCGACAGCAATTTTTGCTCATCAAAAATGCTGTAAACTTATTTTGTTAGGAAGGCTGCAATTATGAAAACGCAATCCATATATCAACTTTCGGCGAGGCAGATATTGCTGCTCGCATTTTCGTCCGCATTGATCGCCGTCGGTGCGACCGCGCTGCTTTACAATTACGGCAAGCTGCCGACTGCAGATGCAGATACGTCAATCGCATTGGCCGAATCCGCTGCGCCGCAAGGCATCTCAGATCCGTCAACCGTCAACGACGAGCAGAACAGCATCGATGTTTATAAAGCAGTTTCGCCCGGCGTTGCGTTTATCAACACGACCTCGGTGCGACAAGGTTGGTTTGGCGAAGAAGAAGGCAAAGGCAACGGCTCGGGCTCGGTCATCGACACAAACGGCCACATCCTCACCAATTATCACGTCATCGAAGGTTCACAAAAGCTGACGGTCAGTTTCGGCGGTGAAAAAGTTTATCCCGCGACCGTAGTCGGCGGTGACCCCGACACAGATCTTGCGATCATTAAGATCGATCCGCCGGTCGGAATGACGGTTGTGCCGCTGGGCGATTCTGACAAACTGGTCGTCGGGCAAAAGGTGCTCGCGATCGGCAATCCGTTCGGGCTGGATCGCACGCTGACGACCGGCGTGATCTCAGGTTTGCAGCGTCCGATACGCGCGCGAAACGGACGGCCGATCGACGCCGCGATTCAAACAGATGCGTCTATCAATCCGGGTAATTCCGGCGGCCCGCTGCTAGATAAATTTGGCAAGATGATCGGCATCAATTCACAGATACTGTCGCCCGCGGGTGGCTCGGTTGGTGTGGGATTTGCGATACCGGCGAGCACGGCTAAAAAGATCATTCCGCAGCTAATTCAATTCGGTGAAGTGCGTCGGCCAAAGCTCGGTGCATCGCTGCCGAGCGTTGAAGGACTGATTCAACGCGGCTATCGTTTGCCGGTCAATCAAGGGCTGCTTGTTTACCAGACTCAGCCCGGCGGTCCGGCGGCAACGGCAGGGCTCCGCGGCATTACGGCTGACGGCAATATCGGCGACATCATTCTCTCAGCGGACGGCCAAAAGATGAATGACCTCGACGACCTTTACCGCCTGCTCGACAAAAAACAGATCGGCGAAACCGTCAATCTCGAGGTTTACCGCAACGGCCGCACGATCACAGTTCCCGTTCGACTTTTAGGCACGCAACCGGGCAGAGCGACGCGTAGAACCGAGTAAATTATTGCCGAAATAGGTCGAATGATGCTATTCTCACTCTATCCTGCATTTTAGGTGAATTGTTATGGTAGACGAGTCAGATGAAAACGAAGGCCCGCCGATACTGAGGTTTACCTATCAAAAGGGCACCTATTACAGGGTGATTAAGGCTGACGGAGCTTGGGGCAATATGACTCCTCGGGGCGAAATATTAATGTCCATTTTCGTCGAACGCCCACCTGTCCCCGATTATGAGGAATATTCGCTTGATGTCGATGAGAAAACCGTGAGTAGTTCTCCAGTCAAGAGAGTTACAAAAACAAAGGGCTTAATCCGTGAAATCGAAGTGGCCTTAGCCTTAAGACCGGAGGTGGCTTTGAGTATGGGTCGCTGGTTAATTTCGAAAGCAAAAGCATTTGAAGAAGCTGCGGGAATAAGTATCGAAGATGACCCTATAGACACGTCTGAGTTTTCCCGCATCAAACCGAAAGAGAAAAAATGACCGATACTAAACCACTATCCTTGTATTTACGTTATGAAGAGCCAATCTCCGTGTCGGAGATGGTGGCCGCGCCTTATAAGGGTGCCTTAGGCGGGCAAATGTTCGGAAGTCGCCAGTATTTCGAAAACTCACAGCTCACGGCATTGAGGCGGGCGCACGACCAAACTCAATTGAATCCTGAGGTGAGAGCCGCTACACTACGAGCTAATAGCAAGGCTCTGAAGGTGTTGTTTTACTCTCAGGAGCATTATTCCTATGGGCCAGCTCCTTACATTGTATTACCGGGTGACGGAGGTGTCATTGTCGAATGGGCCTTGGGTGAAGATTTCGTGTCGACAAACATTGATAGTCTAAACCATCAGTTGGATCTTATTTATTTTCGACTAAACGGTCAGGAAGATTGTAAAGATTTTGGTTATGATACGCTGGATGAGCTACTCACTTCGCTATTTTCTGGAGAAGAAATTACGACAAACGTCCCCTCGATTTCAACAATTGCTGCCGAGACTCGGGCTGCCCTTTTACGGCCAGATCCCCAAGGATCGAGTGCTTCTGCGTACTCTTACCGAGAAATCCTGGGTTCAGAAGGGCAAACCGCATTATTCTGCATTCCAACCTAAAACCAAAACCGAATACGGAATTTCACTCTTATTCAACAAAGCTGAAGTGCCGAACCGCTTTGTGCGACCCATTTTTGGGTTTCTTGATGTAGTAGTCGGGCGTGTTGAAGCTATTAGCAACGAAACCGAGACATTATTAGTGATACAAAACGAGCCTGGTCACGCCGAAATCTGCGGCATTCCTAACCAGTTCCGCTGTAATGACATTGAGAAAGCAAAATTAATAAAAAAGAAAGCAATAGCGTTAGGTAGGCGTATAGCAGACGAGGCGGCAACCGTTGATGTTTATACGGAAGAAGGATTCTCACCGACAATTCTTGTCCAGTTATGATCGAGTTAAATGACTTCTACAACGAAGGTTTTGGCTGGATCTGTCGTCCGTGCGAACGCGAGCTCGCGAGCGTAGACAACCATGGCCATTCGCGCGCCTTTCGCGAGGGCGAGGCCGAGAGCAAAAACCCTCGCCTGGCAAGCGCCGCTCTCGCAAAATGGACCGACGCCACACGCCGCATTCTAACCTGCCCACGCTGCGGCACCACCGAACCTGTTGAAAAATCGTGAGTTTTGCTGATCCCGTCCTAGTTCGTGCTAGATTGTAAGCAATGCTCAGTGACGAACTCGAAACCGCGACCGACCTTGCTTTATCGGCGGGAAAACTAATTCTCAAACATTACGACACAGATTTTACGACGGAAGAAAAGCTTGGCGCAGACAATTACAGCGAGCCGGTAACGATCGCAGATCGCGAAGCCAGCCGTTTGATCGTCGATGGCTTGGCCGCCGAGTTTGCAGACGACGCCATTCTCTCAGAAGAAGAACCGGACGATGTCGAGCGACGGCTTGCGACGCGACGCGTGTGGATCGTCGATCCGCTCGACGGCACTGCGGGCTTTGTAAAAAAAGACGGTGATTTCAGTGTGCAGATCGGTCTCGCCATCGACGGCAAAGCAGTGCTCGGTGTGGTGCTTCAACCGTTTCATGATCGCTTGCATTATGCAATGGAAGGAAGCGGAGCATTTTTAAGACAGCAAGATCGCGAACCTGTTCGCCTTCAAACATCACAAGTTACATCTCTTACAAATCTCAAACTCGCGATGTCGCGTAATCACGCCAGTCCGCGCATGAAGCGTGTGATCGAACATTTTGGTTTTACGGAGATCATCCGTCGCGGCTCGGTCGGTCTTAAGGTTGGGCTGATCGCCGAAAAAGCTTGCGACATCTACATTCACCCAAGCCCGCGAACAAAAATCTGGGACACATGCGCTCCGCAGATTATTCTCGAAGAATCGGGCGGTAAATTCACCGATCTGTTTGGCGGCGAGATCACATACGACCGGGCCGATGTCCAAAATCACGATGGCATTCTCGCGTCGAACGGAGCCGTCCACGCCGCCGCAAGAAAACATCTTAAAACTGTGCTAGCAGAATTCGGTCGCTTTCCTCACAACTCACGAAAATAAGTTTTCCACAGACTGCTTAAAATTCCGGTTGTTATTATGCACTTGTTTATGATACAACTTCATGTAGTTTCTCTAAGCGCGCAAGCTAAACTAGACAAGGAAAGAATTTCACGTGAACATAACAAGCGAAACCGCAGTGTCGCCGCGTGTCGTTGAGCAGACATCAACGATCTTTGCCGGCAGTTACATAAACAAATTAAGCGGCGAACAGATCGAGCACGAATGCCGCCGAAAACTCGACTCGGGCTGTAAAGAGCTCACGCTAGATTTCTCGCAAACCGAGATCGTCAACAGCATCGGCATATCGATCTTGCTCGGCGTGATCGATGTCGCCGAGAAAAATGGGGCGAAAGTTGTGTTCTCCGAGATGAACGAAGACACGGTCGAGCTTTTTGACATGCTTGGGCTTACCAAGCACGTGCATATGGTGAATAGTGAATCGTGAATGGTGAATAGATAAAGAAATGCGTTCTCACGAAAAATTAGATGTTTGGAAAAAGTCAGTCGATTTTGAGGTGGAGATTTATAGAATGACAGAGAGCTTTCCGAAAGAAGAGAAGTTTGGATTGACGTCACAAATACGACGCGCGTCTGTTTCTATTCCCGCCAATATCGCGGAAGGTGCAGCCAGAGAAACTGATAAAGACTTTTTGCGATTTCTTTCCATTGTGCAAGGTTCGGCAAGTGAGGTTGAAACCGAGCTGTTAATAGCTAATCGTCTTGGATACATTTCTGAAGAAAATCACACAACCGCGCGTGCGGCACTTGATGAAATCGGCCGAATGACGATGGGACTCGCTAAACATCTTAAACGTAAAGCTACAACCAAATAACTATTCACAATTCACGATTCACTATTATTATGATCGAACCGGACAACAAACTTATTCACGCCTTCGGAGCGTTGGCCGAGCTCGGCCACGAGATCACCAACAAAAATAATTTTCAAGAAACGATACGAACGTCGCTGCATTTGTTGTCGGGAGCGCTCGGGATAAGGCGCGGAGCGGTTGCGCGTTACTCGCGTTTTGCGCATGAGCTGAACATGCTCGCCGTGCGTGCTCTCGGTGATGAATTTCCGCTCACGCTCGGATTAACTACTGAGGATGAACGTCAGTTCCTCGCCATCGGCCTTAGTCCGATCGAGGTTGCGCAAGCCCGTGTGCTGCCGTTCTTTCAGGTTTATGACGCGAGTTTTGAGAACAAGCGGCTCGAACTTCTGATTCCGCTCGTGGTGCGCGAAGAGATCGTCGGTGCGATCTTCCTGGGCGAAAAAGCGACTGGCGAACCGTACACCAGCTACGACAAAGATATTATTTGTGCGATGGGTCAGCACATCGGCGTCGCGATCGCGCAGCGCAATCTGATGGCCGAGATTGAGCGTCGAAGCGAGGAGAACCGCCAGCTTTTTGACGAGATGCGCTCAACCTATCACGATACAGTGAAGGCGTTTGCCGCCGCGATCGACTGCAAGGACAAATACACCGAAGGGCATTCCGTTCGTGTCGGCAGATTTACCGAGATCATCGCGACCGAACTTGGCTGGGGACCGGATGAAACCGAAGGGGCTGCCGTCGCCGGCTATCTGCACGACGTTGGCAAGCTCACCGTCGAACGCAAGATCATCAACGCACCCTATCGCATCAACGCAAAAGAATCGGCTGAGCTTAACAAACATCCGGCCGTCGGTTACGAAATCTTGCAACCGATTCATCACCCGTACACTGACGTGCCGCTCGCCGCAAAATATCATCACGAACGCCTCGACGGACGCGGCTATCCCGATGGTTTGTACGACCGAGAGATCCCGTATATTGCCAAAATAGTAAACTTAGCGGATTCGTTTGACGCGATGACAACCGACCGGCCTTACAAATCGCGCCGGCCGGCCATCGATGTCGTCGAAGATCTGCACCGCAATTCGGGACGGCAATTTGCGCCTGAGATTGTCACAGCATTTTTGAGCGGCATTTTTAAGGAGCTTAGCGGCGACGACCGAAACAAACGTTTTCGCCGGCTACTCGGCCGAGATTACATGGAAACCGAAGGCCTCGCCGACAAGATCAAATTCACGCTAAACGAACTCGCACCGACCACGCCGATGACCTACGTCGCTGCTGCGGGCATCGGTGATCAACCGATTCTGTAAGCAAAACCAAAACAAATTTGCTACATTCGAGTCTAATGGCGCTCGAAACCGATTTTATCGTCATCGGCAGCGGGGTTGCAGGCCTGCGTACTGCGATCGAAATTGCTCAGAGCGGCGCGTCGGTGACGGTTCTCACAAAAGATAAAACAAGCGAATCTAACACCGAATACGCCCAGGGCGGCGTCGCGGTTGTTCTCTCGGATGACGATAATGCCGAGCTGCACGAAGGCGACACGCTCGTTGCCGGAGCAGGCTTGTGTGACCAAAAGGCTGTTGAGACACTCGTCAACGAGGGGACGAAATACATAAAAGAGTTGATCGATTGGGGCACGGAATTCGATCGCGAAGGCGGCAAGCTCGTGTTTACAAAAGAAGCCGCACACTCGCGGCGGCGCATTTTGCACGCACACGGCGACTCGACCGGCGCTGAATTTGTCCGCTCGCTGATCGCGAAAGCAAAGCATGAGAAGACAATAAATCTCACGCCGTTCGCGAACACGGAGAGTTTGATCGTGAATGACGGCCGCTGCGTCGGCGTGAGGTTTCTCGATCCGGTATTAAGGGCGCCGCGTGAGATCTTTGCTAAAGGTGTCGTCATGTGCACGGGCGGCGCCGGCCAGCTCTATCAACACACGACAAATCCGCCAGTCGCAACAGGCGACGGCATGGCGATGGCTTACTTTGCGGGAGCCGAGATCGCCGATATGGAATTTGTGCAGTTTCATCCAACGGCCCTCAATCTCGAAAACGCGCCGCGATTTTTGCTCTCAGAGGCGATGCGCGGCGAAGGCGGCTTGCTCAAAAATGAATATAGCGAACGCTTTATGCCGCGTTACGACGATCGATTGGAACTTGCTCCGCGCGACATCGTCAGCCGCTCGATTGTCGCCGAAATGCGCCGCACCGGAACGCGCACCGTATACCTCGATATGACGGCGATGGATGAAAAGTTTCTGAAAGACCGCTTTCCAAAAATCTATGAAACATGCCGTGTTTACGGCCTGAATATCGCGACCGACCTGCTGCCCGTGAGCCCAGCGTCGCACTATTGCATGGGCGGAATTCGCTCCGATCTTTGGGGGCGCAGCACGCTACCCGGACTTTATGCAGCGGGCGAAGTGACATGCACGGGCGTTCACGGGGCAAACCGCCTCGCGTCAAATTCCCTACTCGAAGGTTTAGTTTTTGGTGCTCGTGCCGGTGAAGCCGCACTTAGCGACAGTTCGAAGTCCCAAGTCTCAAGTCCCAAGTCGAAAACCGAAAAACTTGAGGCTTTGGACATTCGCCATGGGACTGCATTGAGTACTGCTGTTAAGAAGCGCGTCAAGCGCATCATGTGGGAACGCGTCGGAATCTTGCGAGATCGCGCAACTTTAGTTCGGGCGTTGAGCGAGTTCGATCAGATCGCGGCGGCGAATCTGAGTCCGTCATCGCGAAATTTCGTGACCCTGGCTCAGCTTGTTACACGAGCAGCGTTGTGGCGCGAAGAGTCTCGTGGCGGTCACTATCGAACCGACTTTCCAGAGCAGAAAGAAAAATGGCGGACGCATTCGATCCAACAACGTGACACCGAGATCGGCTCAAGCCAGCAGATCAATTTTGACACAGCACGTGCGGTGTAATTACAATCTTCACAATCAATCTTTTTTCGTTTGTTAAGTACGATATGCAGTCTTCGGCCACGACACTGAATCTCGCCTCGGTCATCTCGCATCACGCGCGCCAGGCGCCGCAAAAGGAGGCGATCGTCTGGGAAACTGTGAGGCTCACTTACGGGGAGCTCGATAAACTGTCGAATCGCGTAGCAAATGCATTAGTCGAGATGGGCATCGGGCCGGGCGACAAAGTCGCTCTCGCGTGTCCAAACCTGCCGTTCTTCCCGATAGTTTATTACGGAATAATGAAAGCCGGTGCGGTTGTTGTGCCGATGAGTGTTTTGTTCACGCCGCGTGAATTTGAATATCACCTAACAGACTCTGACGCCAAAGCCGTTTTCGTTTTCGAAGGAACCGACGAACTGCCGCTCGCCCAGCGTGTGAAAGAAGCGTTTGATAATGTCGCATCATGCGAGCATCTCGTCGTGATGACAAAAAATCTGATCGGCGGCGGCCCGATCACCGGTCACAGAACGCTGACCGAGATCACGTTTGATCAACCGGAGGAGTTTGAGATTTATCCGACGCGGCCGGACGAGACATGTTCGATACTTTACACATCTGGTACTACGGGGCAGCCGAAAGGCGCCGAATTGACGCACTTTAACATTTACATGAATTCGGTCGCGTCGTGGAATCTGCATTTCCCGGCCGTCGATTTTACCGCGGGCGTTCAGCAGACGTGTCTGATCACGCTGCCGCTCTTTCACACGACGGGACAGACCGTGCAAATGAATTCGAATATGTACGCCGGCAACCGCTGTGTTCTGCTCGCGCGTTTTGAGCCGCAAGCGACACTCGACGCGATGGTTCGTGAAAAAGTAAATTTCTGGATCGGCGTGCCGACGATGTACTGGGCAATATTGAAACACGTCGAGGAAACCGGTTTCGATACGTCGGCCATTAGCAATAATCTAAAGGTCCCGACGTCCGGCGGCGCCCCTATGCCGGTCGAGGTCATGAAGCGGTTCAACGATGTGTTCGGGCTGCGCATTCTCGAGGGCTACGGCCTGACCGAGACATCGCCGATCGCATGCTTCAACCAGTTTGAGCGCCCGTCAAAGCCCGGCACTGTCGGCCAGCCGCTGATGGGCGTCGAGATAAAATGTGTTGACGATGACGACAACGAGGTTGGACGCGGCGAGCGCGGCGAGATCGTTATTCGCGGCCACAACGTGATGAAGGGCTATTACAAACAGCCCGAGGCGACCGCCGAGGCTTTCCGCAGCGGTTGGTTTCACACGGGCGACATTGGCATCATGGACGACGAAGGCTATCTCGCCATTGTAGATCGTAAAAAGGACATGATCCTTCGCGGCGGCTACAACGTCTATCCGCGTGAACTCGAAGAAGTGATCATCACCCACGAGGCCGTTTCGCTTTGCGCCGTTATCGGCGTCCCGGACGAACGCCTCGGCGAGGAAGTAAAAGCGTTTGTGGTTTTGAATCAAGGCCACGTTTTGTCTGCCGACGAATTTACAGAGTGGTGCAAAACGCAATTCGCCGCGAACAAGTACCCGCGATATGTTGAGTTCCGCTCCGAGCTTCCGATCGGCGGCACGGGTAAGATCTTCAAGCGTGCGTTGCGTGACGAAAGTCCGAGTTAATAGGATGTGGAAATCGCCGCACGCAAATTAGTCATCCTGTTTATCTTGTACATCCTGTTTCAATTTATTGTCAGCGATATTCACCAACCTTTGCGTTCTACTCGCCTTTGCGTGAAACTTATCGTTCGGATGCGGACTGCGAAGATCATAGTTATCTCTGTCTTTATTTCGCTCACAGCGGTTTCTTGTCTTAACTCAAGACCTTCGCGTTATGTGATCACAAACAACAAAACCTACGAGGCCTCACTGTTTCGGCAGAATTGCATGATCTGCCACGGCCCCGAAGGCGAGGGCAAAACTCTTGACGACGGCCGCATAATCCCAAACATCCGCGACGGCGAGCACAAATACAACACGGACCAACAAATCTACGACCACATCGCAAACGGCGGGAACGGCATGGTGCCTTTTCGCGGCATTCTGACCGATCGTGAGATCGATATGCTCGTAATCCTTGTGCAACGCGACCTACGTCAGAACCGCCTGCGTTAGCGGGCGGCCAGTTCGTTTGAATAACCTGCACCACCGGCCACCTGCTTACACGGGTGGTTCTGACTTTTCGACTGTGGTTAAATTATCCTTATGCGGATACTCATCACAGGAGCAAGCGGCCTTGTCGGAACAGCTCTACAAAAAGACTTTGAAGAACGAGGTTACGAAATTCTTTTAGCGTCGCGGAGCGAGCCTAAGGGCGAAAACTTTGTAAAGTGGAACATTGAAGACGGTTTTGCCGAGCCTGAGAAACTCGATGGCCTCGACGCCGTCGTCCATCTGGCTGGAGAGAGTGTCAACGGATTGCGGTGGACGGACGACAAGAAAAAGGCGATCCGCGACAGCCGCGTCACGGGAACACGAACGCTCGTAAAGACACTCTCGCAGCTAGAAAACAGGCCGAAAGTTTTGGTTGCCGCGTCGGCGATCGGCTTTTACGGCGAGCGTGGCAACGAAGAGCTGACCGAATCTTCGACCGCGGGCGACACGTTTCTCGCCGACGTCGCCAAAGACTGGGAAGCCGAAGCGCGTCGGGCCGAAGATGCCGGCATCCGCACCGTTTTATTACGTACGGGAATTGTCCTGTCTAAGGACGGCGGAGCTTTGGGCACGATGCTGCTACCATTCAAACTCGGCGTCGGCGGCGTTGTCGGCAGTGGTAAACAGTGGATGAGCTGGATATCGATGGATGATCATATCGCCGCGATCAATTTCGTGATCGGAAAAGAAAACATCCGCGGCGCAGTAAACGCAGTCTCGCCAAATCCCGTCACCAACGAAGAATTTACAAAAACAATGGGCGACGTTCTCTATCGCCCGACGTTTATTCCGCTGCCCGAATTCGCCGTCTCGATGCTGCTCGGCGAGATGGGCGACGCTCTACTGCTCGCCAGCACACGCGTTCGGCCCAAACGCCTCGAAGACGCGGGCTTCGAGTTCAAATACTCTGAATTAAAGTCGGCGCTCGAGCACTCAATATCAGAACCCGCTACGTGAGCGGCGGGCCAGTTTCATATCAGTAAATCTCTGCCGGCTAACTGGCCGCCCACTCACACAGGCGGTTCTGACAATAAAACCGGCCGGCTCGGTGCAGCGTCGGAGTCGAACGGAGCAATCTGCAAGTTTAATAAATATTCACCGTCGGCGACTTCGTTCGGTACATAGATCAGCTCAGTGATCGTGCTGTTGATACGAGTTGCTGTATTTATTTCAAAACTCGCTTGCTCGACGTTCCAAAAGATGCGGTGATTTACGAGTTTGCCGTCATCGAACATCCTATCGATCGATGGCAGATCGACGAGTAGATGTTTGAAACCACACTCGACGATGAACTCAATCGCATTGGCTGCAAAATATGGCGGGATGAAATTCTCGTCATAAACTCGCGAAAGTTTGCCGTCGTCATTCGGCAGCGTCCGCACAATCAACGCCGTCGGCTCCGTGTCCGTAGCCCACACGTGAGTAAGGGCTCCGTTTAATGCCGAAACCCCTTCAGATATACCATTCCGCCTGATCACCAAATCACCGGCGACACTTTCTGCTTCGACCGACACCAAAACCGCTCGCATCAAAACATCCTGCAAACAATCTCGCACCGAGATCCGCTCTTTCGTGATATGCCCGACGCACTCGGTGTGCGTACCATTACAGTGCGGAATCAGCGTGACCTGCTCGAAGTTACAGCTTCCACCCTGTCGCGTGTCGCCAGCGAGCGACCCGTATTCGCAAGCCCTTGATTTCGCTGGCTCAACGCCAAACGCATTCGGCTGTTCCCCATCAAACTTAAGCGGAATGGAGATGTCGGTTCCGTTCGCAAACTCGGTCAGGTTCATGGCAGTTGTTTGATCTTCGTCATTACGTCGCTTACATCTAGCTCACCGGCGGTTTCCACCTGTGAGCATATCTCCATCAACAGCCGGTCTTGGGCGTTGCCCTTCTCTTTAGCGACCGAATACGGCAAGTTCTCGCGAAATGTGACCATCGAGTACTTTGAGAAATAGTCGGGAAACGTCTGCTCAAGACGAGTTTCGAGTTCGCGTTTGCGTTGGAAAACAGGGTCAGCAGTCGCGTCACGCATCTCGTAAAAATTCTCCTCGGCCATATCGGCAATCGCGTCGGTGTTAATTTTGCGAAGCTGTCCGTATTCTTCGAATATCTTTTGCCAATCGATCTGGCCGCCCGCTGACGCAGTCGGTTCTGGCACTTGCTTTGCGATCAGTGAATCCAACACTCGCACGTCTTCAAATGAGCAGTTCATGCCTTGCCCGTAAAACGGCACCATCGCGTGCGCCGCATCGCCGAGTAAAAGTGCTCTGCCATGCGAGTTCCATGGCCAGCATTTTATCGTGCCCAATTGTCCGGTCGGATTGTGAAAAAAATCCTCAACGAGCGTTGGCATCCGAGGCACGGCGTCAGCGAACTCGCGGTTGAAAAATTCCATTAATGAGGGCTCATCGTTGAGGGCAGTAAAAGAAGGCACGGCCGTCGAGGCAGAAATACGACCGTTAGGTAGTGTGTCGGTCTGATCTTTTGCCCGCGGGGCACACTCGCTACCGCTCGTGTTTCCGCCACCGTTGTGCGCCAAGAACAGCGTGCACGTAAAGCTGCCGTCAAAATTTGGCAACGCGATCATCATAAACTGATGTCGCGGCCAGATGTGTAGGGCATTCTTTTCGAGAAGAAAGCCGCCGTCATCCGCCGCCGGAATATGCAGTTCTTTGTAACCGTGCTCAAGCCAGCTCTGCGAAAGATCAAACCGCTCGACGCCTCCGTGGAGCATCGCATTTCGCACTGCTGACCCCGCACCGTCGGTCGCGATCACCGTGTCGCGTTTAACGCGCGTCCCGTTTGAGAACTTGGCTTCGCCGCTAACGCAGTCGAAATAGACGCATCGTTGGTTGAAATGAAATTTAACTTCATCGTACTTTTCTGCTTCGTTGATGAGCGCGATGTTTAGACCGGCGCGCGAAACAGAATTTATGTATTCGCCTTTGCGACCAGAATACGGCAGCAGTTTTGTCTCGCCCGTAACTGTGTGAATCATGCGCCCATACATCGGGACGGCCTCGGCGAGCATATATTCGTCCATGCCGACCTCACGCAAAGCAGCGATCCCGCGATCGGACAAAGCGAGATTTATCGAGCGGCCGGCGGCAACTTGTTCTTGCCGCATATCGCCGCGCGCTTCGTAAACATCGACCACGATGCCGCGTTTTGCGAGATAGATCGTAAGCAGCGAACCCGCTAATCCGGCACCGATAATTGCGACTTTAGGCATAGAGGAAAATGAAACGCAGAGTCCGCTAGGGACGCAGAAAGATCAAGCAAAACTCTCTGCGCAGTTTACGTTCTCTGCGTTGATAATACAGCGTGACGCTTAATTCGACGAAATCTTCTCGATCTTGACGGCCGTGACTTTGAACTCCGGAGCGAGCGTGAACCGATCGCGTGTTGGGCCGGTCGCATAGTTTAGAAAAACTGTCGGATCGTGGAATGAGGCGAAGAGCTCGCCCTGCTTGACCTTGTCGGTTATCTCGACCGGCAGGTCCGCGTGTCCGTAGCGGCTTAAAATGCGTACGATCTCGCCCTCGACGATCGATAAATGTTTTGAGTCCGCGGCCGAGATCATCAGATAATCAGTCGGCCGCAGTTTGACGTTATCCGTTCGCATCGTCATCGTACCGGCGTTAAAGTGTTCAAGAACGCGCCCGGTCGTCAGCAAAAATGGGTACTCGTCCGAAACCGTTTCCTTGGTCGGTCGATACTTGATGCGTCGCAAACTTGCGGTCACGCCGTTAGAAAACGATTCGCCGTGCAGGATCTCAGTACCGGGATGCGTCGTGTCAGGACATGGCCACTGCAGGCCGTGATGTTCGATCCGGTCATATGTAATGCCGGAGCCTTGCGGCCAGACGGCGCGAATTTCGTTCCATACGTCTTCGGCTGACTCGAATGCAAAATCCTCGGCAAAGCCCATCGCCCCTGCGAGTTCGCAGATTATCTCAAGATCGGATTTTGAACTGCCCCGCGGAGTCACCGTTTTGCGAATGCGCTGAACCCGCCGCTCGCCGTTCATAAACGTACCGTCTTTTTCAAAAGACGTTGTGCATGGCAAAAAGACGTGGCCAAACTGCCGGGCGGTCTCGTTCATAATAAAGTCCTGAACTATCACCAACTCGATGTTTTCAAACGCCTTGGCAGTTTCGTGGGCGTTCGCATTCGATAGAAAAACGTCGTATCCGATCGCCCATAGCGCCTTTAATTTGCCATCGCGCGCGGCGTCCATCATTTGCAATTGGTTGAGTCCGGCGGCCTCGGGCACCGGCCGTTGCCAAACGCTCTCGAACAACTCTCGGCCGACATCGACATTAACCGAGCCGGTCAGAATTCCCGGGTCGCACCCCATGTGAGCGGACCCCTGAACGTTGTTCTGGCCACGAAGCGGATTCACTCCTGTTCCGGGTTTGCCAAGACTGCCGGTCAACAGCGCGAGGTTGACGACCGACATCACGCCCTCTGTCCCCTGCAAATGTTCGGTCATTCCAAGGCCGTGCAACGACATCGAGGGCTTGTTGCCGGCATAAATGCGAGCGGCCTCGCGTATAAGCTTCGCGTCAACACCGCACTTGGCAGCGACCTCCTCGGGCGAATAGTCGGCAACAAACGCCGTGAACTGCTCATACTCGTCGACACGCTTTTCGATGAATTCAGCATCGGCAAGGCCTTCGTCGATGATCGCGTGCGCGAGCGCGTTGAATATCAAAATATTTGTCCCGGCCCGCAGCTGCAGATGCACGTCGGCGTATTTTGTCAGCTCGGTCTTTCTCGGGTCTATGACGATCAGTCTGGTACCGTTCTTGATCACCGCCTGTTTGATGCGGGCACCTGGAATAGGATGATTCTCAGTCGGATTTGCACCGCATAGCATAATCGTCCTCGCGCGCTCGATGTCATCAAACGAATTCGTCATCGCCCCCGTGCCGATCATCATTTTCATCGCTGCGGCTGACGGCGTGTGGCAAACGCGGGCGCAGCAGTCGACGTTGTTCGTCCCCAACACGACGCGGGTAAATTTTTGAGCGAGGTAATTCTCCTCATTCGTCGCACGCGCGGAACCGAGCACGGCGATGCTCTCAGGGCCGTACTCCGCAGCGAGTTCGCCTATGCGGCGCGCCGTAAAGTCGATGACTTCCTTCCACGAGACCGCGCGCCACTCGCCGTTTTCGCGGATCATCGGTTCGGTCACGCGGTCGCCGGCATCGACGAACTCGAAGGCATAACGCCCTTTGACGCAAAGGTGGCCGCGATTAACCGGCGCGTCCAGCACGGGCCGTATCTGAACAACCTTGTCGTTGATGGTGCCGACATTCATCTCGCAGCCCGTGCCGCAATACGGACAGGTCGTCCGCGTCCACTCGGTCGGGAAGCCGTGTCTTATCACCGATTTGTCCTCGAGCGCTCCCGTAGGACACGCGTCCGAGCACGCCCCGCACGACACACACGAGCTCATCCCAAACGCCGCAAACGAATCGGGCAGAATTTCGCTGTCCTCACCGCGACCAACAACGCGCCAGACGAACTGTCCCTGCACATCGGCGCAAATTCGTACACAGGCATAGCAGTCGATGCATCGAGACATATCAACCTGAATGTAGGTCTGCGAGTCGTCGATCTTTTGCCCGTTACGCGGTGCAAAATCGTCGGCCGTTAGGCCGTAAGTGCGTGCAATTTTGTGAAACGGTTTGCCCGGGAATTGCTCAAAGGCGTCTCGCGGATAGTCTCGGGCGAGCATCCGCAGGTTCCATTTTCGCGCCGATTCGGTGGTGTCGGAACGGGTTTCGACCTCCATGCCGTCAGCGATCGGCGTCTTGCAGGAAACGGCTTTGTGTGCAGAGCCCTGAATGTCAACAAGACACAAGCGGCATGCGCCAACCGGTTTGAGCCGGTCGTCGTTGCATAAGACAGGGATCTCAACACCGAGCCGTCCGGCCGCGGCGAGGATGGTTGTGCCTTCTTCAAATTCGCCGTCGCGGCCATTGATTTTCGCACGTATCATCACCTAACTCCCTCGCCTGGCGAGACGCTCAGAGGCAATCGGACAGAATGCCCGCAAACCTATAAACGTCCATAAAGCTATTGTACAACGGCACCGGTGTGACGCGGATCACGTCGGGCTCGCGCCAATCGGCATAGTCGCCGTGACCGGTGATCTTTTCGAACAGCGATTTGTCCCCGGTTTTGACGCGGATCGATAGTTGGCAGCCGCGATAATTTGGGTCGCGCGGCGTGATGATCTCGATGCGTTCGTCAGCGATGTCATCGATAAGAGATTCGAGATAACCGGTGAGTTTCACGCTCTTTTCGCGAAGGGCACCAATGCCCGCTTCTTCAAAGATCTCGAGCGACGCCCGCAATGCGGCCATTTGCAAGATCGGCGGATTCGATATCTGCCAGCCTTCGGCGCCCGCAAGCGGTTTGAATTCTGGGCCCATGAGAAAGCGAGTCTCCTTGTCATGTCCCCACCAACCGGCAAATCGCGGAAGACCAAACTCGCGGGCATGACGTTCGTGAACAAACGCGCCTGCGACTGCGCCTGGGCCGCCATTGAGGTATTTGTAAGAGCACCAAGCCGCAAAATCGACATTCCAGTCATGCATGTTGAGTTTGAGATTGCCCGCGGCGTGCGCGAGATCGAAGCCGACAACGGCACCGACCTTGTGCCCCGCCTTTGTTATTGCCTTCATCTCAAACGCCTGGCCCGTGTAGTAATTAACGCCGCCGAGCAGGATCAGGGCAATCGAGTCACCATTGCGTTCGAGAGTTTCAATAATGTCTTCGGTCCGCAACGCGGCCTCATCTTCGCGAGGAGTAAGCTCGACCAAGCTGTCGTGTGGATCAAACCCGTGAAACTTGATCTGCGATTCCACCGCGTACTGATCGGACGGAAAAGCCCCTTTCTCGATAACGATCTTGTGCCGGTCACTCGTCGGACGGTAAAACGAAACCATCAGCAGATGCAGATTGACCGTGAGCGAATTCATAACAACAGTCTCGATCGGCCTTGCACCGACGATCGCCGCCATCTGCTCAGTCAAAAATTCGTGATACGGCAGCCACGGGTGCTTTGCGTTAAGATGTCCGGCGACCGCGAGCCGCGACCAGTCCTCAAGTTCCTGATCGACGTATTCCCGAGCCTTTTTCGGCATCAGCCCGAGCGAATTGCCCGTAAAATAAATCGGTTCAACGCCATGCTTCTCTAACGGAAAATTAAACCGCTCGCGAAATCCTCTTAACGGATCAGCTGCGTCCATTTCCTTAGCCGAGTCAAAATTCATCGATTGATTATTCATCGTCATCATCGAGCCAAAGGGCAATTACATCGACATCATATCGCTCCAGTATCGGGTTCGCGGTCATTAACTTAAGTTTATTAGTTCTAGCCTGTGCCACCAACAATCTATCAAAAGGATCTGCGTGATGTCGCGGCAAGTCCGCGACTGCACAGGCATCTTTCACGCTGATCGATAGCTGCGATAATCCGGCCGTCATGACAATTTTATTGACGACTTCTATCGGGGTAGCCGGTAAAGTAATGCGGCCATCCGACCACTTCATCGCGATTTCCCAAGCACTCGCGGAGGAAAAAAATATCTCTTGAGCAGGGTCATCAAGCAGTGTCTTTGAACTTTCAGACAGCCGCCCTTCGAATCCTGCGGCCCAAAGAAATACGTTCGTGTCGAGAAGAATGCTCACTTCGACGTGTCCTCAAATTCCGCGATCGGCTCGTCAAAGTCATCGTGGATGACTATCTCGCCATCATACATTCCAATCCAGTTGCGCTTACTCTTGCTATTGACGCGAACGAGCTGAACGGTTTCCTGTCCATTGCGGGTGATAATAACCTCTTCGCCTTCGAGCGCGGCGTTTATCATCTGGCTGAGTTTGGATTTTGCTTCGTAAACACTGACTTTCACCAATTCAGTATATCTAGTCAGACTAGTTAGTCAAGTCAAACTGTAATTTAGACAAATTTAACCAGTTCAATGCTGCGCCGTGCAGCAGCATGCTCTTGATTCCGTCCTCGTAGTCCATTGATTCAATCAGATTGCCGGGTTCCGCCTCGCCAAGCGGAAACGGATAATCGCTGCCGAGCATGACTTGGTCCGAGCCAACGAGGTTGATCAGATAGTCGAGTTTAGCGGATTCGTGAACGAGCGAATCGAAATAAATGCGGCTCAGATAGCGTCGCGGACCGTGAGGATTATCAGTAAACAGGTCGGGGCGGACATTAAAGCCATGTTCGATGCGGCCGATGGTGGCAGGGAAAGCACCTCCACCGTGGGCGAAGCAGATGCGCAGTTGCGGCAGGCTCTCCAGCGTTCCGGAGAAGATCAGCGAACAGATCGCCCGCGAAACCTCAGCCGGCATGCCGACCAACCACGGAAGCCAGTATTTTTGCATGTCGCGTTCGCCCATCATGTCCCACGGATGAACAAAAACGGCCATGCCCAGCTCTTCGCACGCGGCAAAAAAATCAAAGAACTGCGGCTCGCCAAGGTTAAGCTGATTTACATTTGTTCCTATCTGGACGCCGGCTAAACCAATTTCTTTGCATCGCTCGAGTTCCGTTATTGCCAGTTTTACATCCTGCAACGGCACCGTGCCGAGACCAACAAAACGCAGTGGAAATTCGGTGATGACGTTGGCAATATGATCATTTAGAAACCTCGCAATTTCGGCACCATCTGACGGCTTCGCCCAGTAGCTGAACATCACCGGCACGGTCGAGAGCACTTGCACGTTCACACCCGTCGCATCACATTCCTCGATGCGCTTTTCCGCACTCCAGCAGTTTTCGTCGATGTCGCGAAACGCGGTGCCGTCGTCTCTGACCATTCGAGCGCAGCACGGTTTGTAATGTTCGAGAGTAATGAATCCGCCGTAGCCAAACTTATCTCTCCAGCGAGGAATCTCGCGCGGCAGGATGTGCGTGTGAACGTCGATTTTCAGCATATTGACAGTTTACCCGCTGATCGCGCATCGCAAAAATGCAGAAAAGAAAAGGCTCGGAATGTCGCAGCATCCCAAGCCCTTAAATTATCGGCGCGAACTCAAAACCGTTACGGCTGATCCTCGTTCTCCTCGGTCGGCGGACGCCTGCCGGCACCGCCACCAAATGTCGGAGGCTGGATGTGCGGGATCTTTGCGTCCAGCATCATCGTGTTAAGTGCCGCCAAATCTTCGGTTACGAGTTTGCGAACTTCATCGACAGCGGGTGGAATCTTGCTCGACAAAATATCGATTTGGCCCAATTCCCAGCTCGTCGGAGCGGTAGACGCTCCTTCGATCGCGAAGATCAACTGCGCAACACGTTGATTCAGCGGAGTTGGCAGCTCGACGAGCGGCGGCCCGGCTTGGCTGATGTTGCTTACCAGCGAGGGCGGCGTGCCCCAGTTTACGTAAGCGGCGTCGATCTTTTTCAGCAGATCCTCGGCGGCCTTTTTTACATTTTCAGGCGGTTGCGGCGTGCCCGGGCGTTTCCATGCCTCGATGGCGTTATTGACGTTCGTGCGAAGAGTGACGATCGAAGCTTGTGCGAGACCGGCCTGCATGACGAGCGGCTGCAGTTTAGTGATTGCCGCCCGCTTTTTTGCACGGTCCTCGGCTGAAAAGACGATGCGCGGATCGTCGATGACCTTGACGGTTTTGGAGATCTCTGTATCGCCGAGTTTCATCTTCACGGTGTAATCGCCCGGATCGACGCGAAAGCCGAGGTTTGCCAATGCGGCAGCGAAACCGCCGCCACCGCCGGGCCCACCTGCTCCACCGCCGGCTGGGAGCTGCGGACCGGCTGGACGTGAACGCAGATCCCAAACGTATCTATTCACGCCCTTGTTTGCGATGCACGGCTGAGCAGCTCCGCCGCCGCCGAAGAATCCACCTCCACCGCCGCCACCACCTCCGCCGGGCTGAGCTTGCGGAGTTGGGGTTGGCTGCGGACGCGTACAGTTTATGGTTCTGACCGTTTGTCCGGCCGCGTCCTGGATCGTAATCGCGACGGTCTCGCGTTCGGCGAGCGGTTCCTTGAGGTAAAAATTTATCAGCGCGCCGTTCGGCGGGTTCTGGCCGTAAAACGCTTTGTCCGATGTGAGCGACTTGTTGTTCCACGTTCGATACATCACGGCCGTTCGCGGGTCGAACAGATGAATGCTGCTGTCGAGCACGGTTTGATTTATCTGAGCGAGCGGAGCGATGTCGTCCATCACCCAAACCGAACGCCCATGCGTTCCCAATATCAAATCGTTCTCACGCGGATGAATCAGAATGTCGTCGACCGGCACCGTCGGCAAATTGTGTTTCAACTGCGTCCAATTGGAGCCCCGGTCAAACGACGCAAACAGCCCGAATTCGGTTCCCGCGAATAAAAGATCGGGCCGGCGCGGATGCTCGCGCACTACGTTTACGACGCCGCTGTTTTGCGGTAGATTCGATGCGATCGATTTCCACGTCTCGCCAAAATCCGTCGTCATATAAACGTAAACTTTAAAATCGCCCAGGCGATGCCCGTCGAATGTCGCGTAGGCCGTTGCTTCGTTCTCACGCGAAGCAATCACGCGGCTGATGTATGTACCTTTCGGTACGCCGGGAACTTTGTCGATGACGTTCTTCCAGTTTTGACCGTCGCGCGTGACTTGCAAATTACCGTCGTCCGTTCCCGCCCAAAGCACGTTGCGGTTGATGGGCGATTCGGAGATCGTCGTGATCGTCGGGTACTGCTGCACGCCGTCGTGACGCGAGCGCGTGTTCTTGTCGGGCACTTTGCCCATGATCGCGAGTGTATTGCGATCGACGTTGGTCGTCAGATCGGGACTGATCTTAGTCCATTCGTCACCGCGATTCGTCGATTTGAAAACAAAATTGCCGGCGTAATAGATCGTGTTCGAGTCGTATGCAGAAATGACGATCGGCGAATTCCATTGGAAGCGAAAACGTTTTTCGTCTTCCGTTTCGCGTGGTCGAATGCCTTTACTCTCGCCCGTTAAAGTGTTGCGTCGCAATAAGTTGCCGTCCTGCGACTCGGCGTAAACGATGTTCGGATCGTTCGGGTCGGGCTGCGCGTAAAAGCCGTCACCGCCCCCGATCGTGTACCAGTCTTCATTCGAGATGCCGCGCGGATTCATCGACATCGACGGCCCGCACCAAGTGTTGTTGTCCTGAAGACCGCCGCAGATCCTATACGGCATGCTGTTGTCGGCGCCGACTTCGTAAAACTGACCGAGCGGCACGGTGTTCGAATAGTCCCAGGTGCGACCGCGATCGAAAGTCACGTTGATGCCGCCATCGCCGCCGATGATCAAGTGATTAGAATCTTTCGGGTTGATCCAAATTCCGTGAATGTCCGAGTGCGGTGCGCGTGCAAAGTTACCCGACCAAGTTCGTCCACCGTCCTCGGAATATTGCATCGTAACGCCCGCGAGCCACAGACGCTGATCGTTGTTCGGATCGACTTTTAGTTTCGAGAAATACATCGGGCGGGGCACCGAGCCGATCTCGGCGACGCGCGTCCACGTCTCGCCTTTATCATTCGAGCGATAGACGCCGCCGTTTGCGTGCTCGATCGTGACAAAGACGATGTTCGTGTCCTTGGGGTAAACCGAGATCGAGATGCGCCCGGTCTCGAGCAACGTTTCCGGTCGCGGCGTCGGAGCGTTCTCGGTGTCGTAGGGCATTCCCTTTGTAACTTTTGTCCACGTGTCGCCCCCGTCGTTCGATTTGTAAAGCGCGCTGTGCTCGCCGCTGCCGTTAAAGCCGAACACCGTGCGGCGACGCTGGTACATCGCGGCATAAAGGATGTTCGGGCTCTCGGGGTCGATGGCAAGTTCGGTCGCGCCCGTGTCGTCATTGACCTTTAAAACGTGCTGCCAACTGCGGCCGCCATCGGTCGTTTTGTAAACGCCTCGGTCGCTGTTTGGCGCCCAAAGATTGCCGAGCACGGCGACGTAAACGATATCAGGGTTTGTCGGATGAACCACGATACGCGGTATCGCAAACGAATTCGGCAAGCCCATCAGTTTCCAGGTCTTGCCGGCGTCCATCGACTTGTAAACGCCGTTGCCCCACGAAGAGCTTTGACGGTTGTTAGCTTCACCCGTGCCCGCCCAGACGATCGACGGATTCGACGGCGAGATCGCAACGTCGCCGACGCTTGGAACTGTTTCTTTATCAAAGATCGTCGTCCACGACGTGCCGCCGTTCACCGATTTGACTATGCCGCCCGACGCAACCGCGGCATAGATTACCCGTGCATCATTCGGCTCGACTTCGATGTCATTGATGCGGCCGCCCATCACCGCCGGCCCGATCTCACGAAATCGCAAGCTCGATATCGCATCCTTGATCGTCATCCTCGCGGCCGGTGCAGGCGTAGGGGTTGCAGATGCTTTTGGAGACGCAGTCGGACGCGGTGTCGGCGTCGAACGCTGCGCAAATACTGTCTCCGCAGTCAACACGATCAAACTGGCACAAAGTAAACAAAGAAGCACACGTGAATTTTTCATCATCTCTAGACCTCGAATTTATTGGGTTTAACTTGACCTATCCAAAATACAGATTTGCCGTGATTTGCAATCAATGTAGGATAGATCGCGGCGATTGGCAACAGCAAACGGCCGGACAAACGCGGGTTTTACAAAAATTTACAATGGCGGGTCAGCTCGCAATGGGAGGAGGCTGCATGACTGCACCGCAAGATTTGCATGTGCGTAAATGTTCGTCGCCGTAGAATTTTTTGAATACGCCCTGGAATTGCGTCGTGATGTCGGTGAGCTGGAAGTACTCTTCGTAAAGTTTTACGTTGCAGTTCTCGCAGAACCAGAGCAAGCCATCGAGTTCGCCTATCCGCCGTTTGCGCTCGATGACGAGGCCGAGGGTGTTTGCTCCGCGGATCGGGTTGTGCGGAATGCGGGGCGGCAGCAAAAACATCTCGCCTTCGCGGATCGGAACTTCGACCGGCTTGCCGTCTTCCTGGATCTGCACCTTGATGTCGCCCTCGAGCTGATAAAAAAGTTCCTCGCCCTCGTCCCAGTGATAGTCTTTGCGCGCATTCGGCCCGCCGACGACCATCACAATAAAGTCGTCATCGTCATACACGCACTGATTCCCAACCGGCGGCTTTAAGAGATGCCGATGCTCGTCGATCCACTGTTTGAAATTGAACGGGCGTCGAATCATATGCCGGGAACGCAGGCGCCCTCGCCTGCAAGATCGCGAGCGATCTGAAATTCTAAATTACACCCAATCTGCGTGCAATGCACGCATTGCAGGCGAGGGCGCCTGCGTTCCAGTCAAAGCACAGCCAGTTTTTCCACCGTTCGCCAATTGCGAGCGGTCACAGAGATTTTCAGTTTTCTCTCGAACAGGCCTCGCCCAAGATAACTGTCGGCAACTCCCAGCGGCAGGTGACAATAGATCTCGCGTCCCGAAACGCTGAACCTTTCAGGTGGCGGAACATTCTCGGTAAGAATCTTTTTATTTTCTTCCGTCAGTTCTTCGTTGAGAAAGAGGACGTGCATTTCTTTATGGCTCTCGTATTGCCCGTCGAAAGGATTGTTCTTGAGGACACGAAGAATTTCTTTTTGCTCGCGAATCATAACGCTGATCGGTTTACCGGCCAACTTCTCGACGGCGGGTGCGATTTTTTTTATAAGCGAGGCTTCGGTGGACTTTTTCGCGTCAAACGCCACATTGCCGCTGTTGATGTAGGTGACGACGTTTTCAAACCCAAGCGCCTCGAAGGCGGCCTTCAGCTCGCTCATCTTGATCATGTTGCTGCCGGTGACATTTATGCCCCGCGGCAGAGCAATATAGCGCATAAAAGTCTGGTCGGAACCGCCTGCGTTAGCGGGCGGCCAGTTAGTCAGCCGATCTGGCCCGCCGCTTACGCAGCGGGTTCTGACATGTCGATCACAAACCGGTATCGGACGTCGGCCTTGACGGTGCGGTCGTACGCTTCCTCGATACGATCGGGCGTGATGACCTCGACATCGGATGTGACGTTGTTGGCGGCGCAGAAATCGAGCATCTCCTGCGTCTCAGGAATGCCGCCGATCAGCGAGCCGGCGAGAATTCGATTGCCCATGATCAGCCCGCCCTGATTTACCATCGCGGGCGAAGGCGGTATGCCGACGACGACCAATGCTCCGCCGTAACCGAGCAGACCGATGTAAGGCATAAGCTCGTGATCGGCGGAAACCGTGTCGATAATAAAATTGAGCGAATTTCGCAGCGGTTCCATCGCTTCGGTGTCGCGGCTGATTACAAAATGATCCGCGCCGAGTTTCTTTGCGGCTTCTTCTTTGCCGGGCGACGTACTGAAGACGGTAACGTCGGCACCCATAGCTTTCGCAAGTTTGACCGCCATGTGACCGAGTCCGCCGAGGCCGACGACGCCAACCTTCGATCCCGCTCCGACGTTAAATCTTTTTAGCGGCGAGTAAGTCGTAATACCGGCGCACAGCAGCGGCGCGACGCCTGCGAGATCGCCCGTCGCATTCACCTTCAGCACGTACTTTTCGTCGATGACGTATTTGTTCGAGTAGCCACCGTACGTCGGTGTCACGCGATCCATCTCGGTCGAGTTGTAAGTCCACGCGGCTTGGCTTAAGCAGTATTGCTCTATGCCGCTCGTACACGGAGCGCACGTCCGACACGAATCGACAAAACATCCAATGCCCGCAGCATCGCCGGCTTTGAACTTCGTGACGTTGCCGCCAACCTGCGAAACGCGGCCGACAATCTCGTGGCCGGGCACCATTGGATAACTCGCCGGCAGCAGATCGGACCACTCGTTCCTCGCCTGATGAATATCCGAGTGGCAAATGCCGCAGTAAAGTATGTCGATCAGAATGTCATTCGGCCCGACGTCACGTCGGACAAAAGTGAACGGCTCGAACTTCGCCTCGGCGCTGTGAGTTGCGTAACCTTTTGTTGCTATTCCTGTTGTTTCAGCTGCTATCATACTGTCTCCTTGAGTTATATTTTTTCTTTGTTGGCCGAGCCCTTAATAACTTGCGGGCGACTGAGACGCGTTATTCGATCGTTGCGATAACCTTTAACTCGATCGCTATCGGCGTCGGCAGCGCGCCAACCTCAACGGTCGTCCGGCACGGGCGGTTATCGGCGAAATACTCTGCGTAAATTCGATTATATGTTGCAAAATCGTCTTTCATATTCGTAAGAAAAACCGTCACATCGACGATGTTCTCCCACGATGAGCCGGCGTCTTCGAGAATGTAACGGACGTTCTGAAACACCGAACGACATTGCACCTCGATGTCATAACTCACAATTTCGCCCGTTTCGTTTAGCTCAACACCCGGAATCTTTTTTGTGCCACGCTCGCGCGGCCCGACGCCCGAGAGAAACAGTAGATTCCCGACACGCCGTGCGTGCGAATACAGACCGACAGGCTCCGGCGCTCTCGATGAATCGATGCGTTCGTCCTTCATATTATGAAACTTGATTTTATCACGCGTCGCAATTCTGCAAACTTTACGAAATGTAATTTTGCGTGATGGCTAACTGATCGGCCGGCCTGCATCGGGAATTTCGTTAAACCTCGTGAACAAGAAACTCCGGCGTAACGATCGTTGGGGCAAAAAAGCCGGCGAGGTGGTTGAAGTGTCTGAGTCTGACCTGGCGGCGGGCGTTGGCGAGGTGGCCAAAATTCCAGGTGACCAGATAATCGATCCGGTGAAACGAGGCGACGGCGTAGTGTATTGCGTCGGCGATGAATTTGCGGTGAAAGACGCCGCGGTCGATGTAGGCTTCGGCGAGGATGGCGGCTTCGTCCGATATGTCGAGTTGGTTGAGCGGTTTTAGCAAATTGAGATAACCGGTGCGGTGCGGTTCGCGCATGCGTTCGAGTTCGCGCTGTACGAGGATCGAGCTAAAGACGCTGTATTCGCACATCTCGTGCTCCCACCAGCGGATCGTCAGGTCGCGGCGAAACGGTTCGTCGTTGTCGAGATACGCGCCGATGACGGAAGTTTCGAGATAGAGGCTGAGTTTCATCGCGAGCGGGTCAATCCTGTTCAGGCTGGAGCGGGGCAAAGATGACTTTCGAATTTTTAAAGTCGAACGTTAACCGATAATTTTTTAAAAAATTGCCGCCCAGGATGCCGGCTTGCTCGAAGCCAGACGCTTCGTTTATCAACCCGAGATCTAGCGCGACGGCCATCACGTCTGTACGTGTGTAATTGCCGAACGACACTTTCGGAAGCATATATGTTTGTTTGCCGTCGGTGATGCCGGCCGACCCGATCACGCTAAGTTTGTCCGGACCGGCAAATTGGCTGATCGTGCCTATCTTTGCCACTTCGTCAGAGATCACCGAGATGCTCGCTCCGGTGTCGACGATAAAATTCAGCGGCGACGGAATGCCCTCGAGTTGAACCTCGCCGCTCAAAAAACCGCTCGACGTTAGCCTCAAGGGCAGCGAAGGGTCGCCGCTCTCCGTGAATTGACGCACATCGGCGTCACTTTTTGTGAGCGACATCGTCGAGTTGCCGTAATCGACCGTGGTAAGAAATTTTGAAATGAGAGCGAGGCCGATGTAGCCGTCGACTTCAGATCCGCTGTGATGGAATTCTCGCAAGTATACAGGAACATTCTTTATCGTCACGCCCCCAAGAGCAACCTCACGCAACATACCGTAAACAATCTCGAATCTACCGTCACCACCGAGGCCGCGAGCAAACCCACCCTTTGTGACTTGCCTGATCTTAAGCCGTTTCGCAGTTTTATTGGACACAACGGAGATTCCCGAACCGGTATCAAGCACAAACCGAAGAACGTCAGAGCGGCCGTTGACCTTTAACTTAATGATCGGCCGATTACCAACGAGTTCGAACGGAATAACGGAGCGTTCGGCGCCCGAAAGATCGTAGAGCTTGTCTGCCAGCCCGAGATATTTTAAAAACTCGATCAGCCCTTTTATGCGTGCGCGTCGGTCGGCGTCAGTATTCTCGGAGACTTGCAGAAATCGTCTGTAATTGTCGGCCGCCTCCCTGTATCGCTCGGATCGCGCGCAAACCTGTGCGAGCGCAAAAACATAATCGGGTTCGTTCGGCTGGCGATAAACGGCTTCGCGCAAGTTTTCGAGGCTGTCTCCGATTCGGTTCTCGTAAAAATCGACCATGCCGTAGCCCGCCCACGCGAGGTGTTCTTTTTTGTTGTAATTGATAGCGGTGTAGAAGAGAACTTTCGCTTCGGCGAACCGGCCGGCGGCAAGCAACGTAGTTCCTAACACCGCAAAGGCACGTGTGTTCTTAGGCTCGGCCTGAGCGATCGGCAGCAACAGCTCGTAGGCTTCGAGCAGGCGACGTTGTTTTGTAAGCACAAAACCGAGCTCGACCTTTGAATCGGAACGCGACGGGTTGATCTCGACGGCCTTTCGCAAAAGCTCTTCAGCTTTTATAAGGTCCGCGCGTCGAACGAGTTTCGCGGCCTTTTTTATGTGATCTTTTATATCGTCAGCGGCGGGGGTTCCACCCGACGCTTGGGCAGTTAGATGAGTGGCCGATAGGATGAACGCCGTGAGTGAAATGCGCAGGCCTACGCCTCGTATGAATGATAAGTTAGCGCCTAAACTACTGTACTGCATATGACAAATCCGCCTCGCCGCTCACGCGAGAGAAGATCATTTTAAGATAACGCCGGTCTTCATCGACCAGAGCACTAGATCAAGCTCATCAAAATCGACGCCGGTCATCTCAGTGAGTTGTTTCAACTTTTCTTCGACCGTTAGATACTTCGATCGCGTGTTTGGTGGCTTTGGGTCGTCGATTATTTTTAGCTCGGCCAGACAATTAAGCACGTGCTTGTCGAGGATCGCATAGCCGCGAAAGCCGATGTTCCTCAGGTAGTGACTCGCTTCCTTGTAACCTAAACCCTTAATTCCCTTCTCTTTAACCAGCCAATCACGCCTCGCGAGTCGACAAGCAAAACTCTCAAGTTTGCCGCGAAGGTTTAAATTGCAATGCTCACGAAGAAACTCGCGCGAAGCAACAACGTATCTGGCCCGAGCATTCGGATATCGATGAACGCCGCTCAACGCACCGGCAAGTTCCGCCTGATCGCCTGTCAGCAAGATTGGTTTAACGGCTTCGAGCGCGTTCAAACCCATCCGTGCCGAACATCCGCCCGTGAAAAAGCAATAGACCATTTCGGCCCACAGATGCTCGTCACTGCCACGGGTTCCGATCTCTCTAAACTCGCCAAGCCGCCGCTTAATCTCGCCGCGCCGCTTCCGATGCGTCCGCTGAATATTCTCGATTGTTACTGGCTCTCTGACTTTCTTCACCGATTCAATTCTGAACCTGAGGGCGATGTCTGTCAATGAGTTTTAGTTATTGCGCGGTCTGGACGGCGCGGGCTTCGAGGCGTTGGCGTTTGCGTGCCTGACGCCATGTCTGAAGGCCTTCGAATGTGAGACTGAGGATCGGGCGGCGGTTATCGAAGAGTAATTTGACCCACGCCATTTTGCTCATCTGCGGAAAGTAGATTCCTCTAAAAAATAATCTTGCGACGAGATGGCCGATGCGCGTGTCGATAGGCGCTGTGCGGATCGACTGGATCGCTTCCCAGTTGCGTTCAGGGCTGTATGAACGCGACCATGCAGCGAATGTCTCCTCTTTGGCATCTTCGATCGTCATTTTGAGCGGGTTATGGGCCATGACGAAGGGCGCAAAATCGAGCCAATGTTTTGGACGATCAAGGCGTCCGGCTTTTTCGAGCCGGTCATAGAGCGGTGTAGCGGGAAATGGGGTCAATTGGCCAAAAACCGGAAGTCCCGGCGCCCAACTCTCGATCTCGTCAACCGTTCGGTTCGCGACGCCGACGGTGTCATTGTCCATTCCGACGATGAATGAAGTGATCGCGTAAATATTTCGACGGGCGAGGCCATCGAGAACGCCTTTGTAATCAGCCGGTTTCGAGAATGTCTTATTCACGTCGGCCATATTCGCGGGGTCGATCGACTCCATGCCGATAAAGATCCAACGAGCGCCGGCCTCGGCGATCAGATCGACAAGCTCTTCGTCGCCGAGCAGATTGGCCGAAATTTGCGCGACCCATGGCATGGTCGCACCGGCCGCAATCATATCGCGGAGCAGCGATTTAAGCCGCTTTTTATTGATTGCAAGATTGTCGTCGATAAAGAAAACTGCGATCTGGCCTTTCTCGTGTTTTGCACGCGCCTTGAGCCGAAGCAATTCCTCGACTACGCTTTCGTTTGTGCGAAACCTGATCGAGTCGCCAAAGAAACCTGTCACCGTGCAAAACTCGCAGCCATACGGACAGCCGCGCCCTGTCTCGATCGGCACGACAAAGAACTTGCCCCAGCCTGCTCCCATACGCGAGAGCGCGGGCTGAAACATCTTGGGAACAAGGCTAAATTGATCAAGGTCAAGCGTTTCCCAGGGGATGTGCGGGTAGGGTTGTAGACTTGGCTTTTTGTCGTTGCCCTTCGGATCGACCTCGGGCATATAAATTTCTTTTAGCTCACCTTTCGCTGCATCCGCGACCATCAGTGGCCAAGTTTCGTCTGCCTCGCCGAGCGCGACCGCATCTGCGTGGCGCGGCCCTCCATCACGCCCCAAAGCCTCGTCGGGGCATTCAGTAACGTGTGGCCCGCCCATCACCACTTTGAATCCGGCTTCGCGCAAACTGTCAGCAACCAAATAAGCCCTCGCGACCATTCGCGTCATCGCACCGATGCCGACGAGCCCGATGTTCTCGTCTTTGCAGAATTGCACAAGCTCTGGGCGCGTCATCGCCTTTGCGTTGCCGTCGATGAGGATAACTTCATGCTCCTTCGGCGTCAGTGACTGCAAAAGAAACATCCAGAGATGCGGCATGAAATTCCGCGTGATGCCGTTGTCGGGGTTGTAAAGAAGTATTT
>JBAUGW010000092.1:0-24352 GCA_049679945.1 Pyrinomonadaceae bacterium
ATTTAGTTGCTTCGCCTCAAAATTAAAAGCGACAGCGAAGTTGTGTTTTTACTAGACTGGTTTGTTAATGCCTGTCTTATAATATTTCCTATTTCGGCAGCGTGTGGATAACATCGCCGATACGGCCGAGTTTTACGATAAGTATCCGCATTGCCTCCGGCCATTATCCGTCATAACATGCAAGCAGGCACCTCAGCGATTTTTCTTGCATACTGGTTTAATATCGGATTATTATCGCGGAAATGCCAACAAAAGTATGACGAAACAACACAGCAATTGTTGTTGGAAATTATCGGAACCAATAAATTGAGGACGATTACGCATGAAAAACATTTACCGTGTCAGTACTAACGTAACCTCGATTAGATCAACAGTAAATCTAAAATTAAGTGACAACTTCAAACTGCTGATTCACAGGGCAGTTTTTTTGTTGTTTTTAGCTGTAGGAACTATCACTGTTCACGGAGCAACTTTTGTAGTGACTAAAACCGCTGACACGAACGACGGCGTTTGTGATGCGGATTGTTCGTTGCGCGAGGCCCTGGCAACAGTAAACGCGACCGCCGGCGATGATCATATTGTTTTTTCCGGAACTGTATTCAATACAGGTCAAACCATCACATTGAGCGGTGGATTGCTTAACGTAACCAACAATGGAGCGGTGACGGTGAGCGGCCCGGGAGTTGATCTGTTGACGATCAGCGGCAACAACGCCACTCGTGTTTTTTCGGTCAATGCCGGCACAGCAAACGACGGAGCCATATTAACCGTCAGCGGCCTCACTATCGCCAATGGATATCTGGATGGCGGGAGTTCTGCCCTTTGGAACGGCCAAACCACCATTTTTACCAATGTTGTCATCCGGGACTCCGGTGCCGGGGCCGTCACCAATGTCGGAAACCTAACTATAAACAACTCGACCATCATTAATAATGCGGGCATGGGTATCTACAACGATAATGGCACGCTGGCTGTCAATGACTCGGTCATCAGCAATAATGTGAACGCCGGCATCTGGGTCTATCGCGGGACGACCACCGTACGCAACTCATCTATTAACTACAACACGGCGGGCGGTCTCAGAAATCAAGAAGGCATCGTAAACCTCTTTAGTTCGGTCGTCGATCACAATATGATTTTGGGCTTCAATAATGACGGCGGCGGGATCCTGAATTTTTCAGGGGACAGCACTAACCACCCTGCCATTTTGAATGTAACGAACTCGACGATCAGTAACAATTCCGCTTTTGGCCAAGGCAGTGAAGGCGGCGGCATCATGAGCAACGGCTCAGTCGTCATCGCCGGTTCGTCGATCATCAATAACCGGTCGGGCGCAGGCGGCGGCGGCATCATTAATTACTATTCGATGTCAATAAAGAATTCGACGATCAGCAACAACGTTGCCGCAACCGAAGGCGGCGGTATCTATAATTGGGGTTACGAGCTTAATTTGACGAATGTTACGATCGCGCGGAACTTTGCGGATTCGGATGATAACGGGAGCGGGAGCGGCGGCGGCATTTACAATCGGGACGGAAATACGGTTAACGCCCGGAATTCGCTGATCGGTGACAATTTTGTCTACAGTTTTTTGGGACCGGATTTTTTTGGCGTCGTGAATTCTCAGGGCTATAATTTGGTTGAGCAAACAAACAGCACAACCATCAACGGTGTGACCACCGGGAACATTACGGGTTTGGATCCGCAAATCGGGCCTTTGTCCCTTAACGGCGGACCTACTATGACACATGCCTTATCTCAGTCCAGCCCGGCTATCGATGCAGCCGATCCAAATAACATCCAACCAAAGGACCAACGGGGAGTGATCCGTCCACAGGATGGGAATGCAGATGGAATAAATCGGCCCGACATTGGAGCCTTTGAACGTGGCGTTGCGATCTTCTCGAGGCCGGGCTTTGATTTTGATGGTGACGCGAAGACGGATTTGTCGATCTTTCGGCCGAGTAATGGAGAGTGGTGGTATCAGCGCTCGAGTAATGGTCAGGTGGCTGCGCTTCAGTTTGGTCTTGGGACGGACAAGATCGTTCCGGGTGATTTCACCGGTGACGGTAAGACGGACATTGCGTTTTGGCGGCCTTCGAGCGGCGAGTGGTTTATTTTGCGGAGCGAGGACAGCACATTTTTTGCGTTTCCGTTCGGCTCTAATGGCGATATTCCCGCACCGGCTGATTACGATGGAGACGGACGCACCGATCCGGCGGTGTTCAGACCGACGACGACGACGTGGTTCATCTCGAACTCCGGCGGCAGTGGTGTTGGGATACTGAATTTCGGTCTGAGCACGGACAAGCCCGTTGTTGCTGATTACGACGGCGACAGCAAAGCCGATATCGCGATCTGGCGAGCGGGGCCTGGTGAATGGTGGGGTCGACGCAGCACGAATGGCTCGGTGTTCGCCGTGCAGTTTGGCGCAACGTCTGACCGTCCCGTACAAGGTGACTACACAGGCGACGGCAAGGCGGATATTGCCTTCTGGCGACCCGCCGACGGTAACTGGTTTATCATCCGCAGCGAAGACTCATCGTACTTCGCGTTCCCGTTCGGTTCATCGGGCGACGTTCCCGTCCCCGGCGACTACGACGGCGACGGCCGACAAGACGCCGCGGTATTCCGCCCGTCAACCGCCACCTGGTTCGCCAACCGTTCCACCGCGGGAACTCTCATCCAAGAATTCGGCCTACCCACCGACACGCCCGTCCCATCGGCGTTCGTGCTTTAGTGCATGTGTCTAGTTGACCCAGTCGGCGATGAAGACGTTTGTGTCGCCTTGTGTTGCGGCGTTGCGGTTTGAGGCGAAGACCAGTTTTTTGCCGTCGGGCGAAAACATCGGAAAGCCGTCGAACGTCTCGTTGTAGGTGACGCGTTCGATGCCTGTGCCGTCTATGTTAATCAGCGCGAGATCGAAGTTTCGTTTGCGCGGATCGGACGCAAAATAATTTGTGCAGAAAATTATCTCCTTACCGTCGGGCGTGAAGAAAGGCGCGAAGCTCGCCGTATTGAGTTTTGTCACTTGTCGTTTGTTCGAGCCGTCGGCGTTCATGACCCAGATCTCAAATGTCGTCGGCACGATCAGGTGCTGTGCGAGCAGATCTTTGTAGCGCTTAACTTCGTCGGGCGTCGTCGGCGTCGATCTGCGATAGACGATCATCTTGCTGTCCGGCGAGTAAAACGCGCCGCCGTCGTAACCGACCTCGTTCGTAAGGCGTTTTACGTTTTTGCCGTTCGTGTCCATTGAATAGAGTTCGAGATCGCCATCGCGCTCACTCGTAAAAATTATCTTCTTACCATTCGGCGAAACTGTCGCCTCCGCGTCGTAGCCCGGTGAATTTGTCAGCTTCTTAATGTCTTTGCCGTCCGGCGTCGCAGTGTAAAGATCGTAATCGGGATAGATCGCCCAGACATAGCCCTTTGAAAAATCGGGGTTTGGCGGACACTCTCGTGCGCTGCCGTGCGTCGAAGCGTAAACAACTTTTTTGCGGTTCTTGAAAAAATAAGAGCACGTCGTTCGCCCATCGCCGTTCGAGATCATCTTCAGGTTCGAGCCGTCGACGTTCATTCGATAGATCTGATCGCAGCCGCGACCATCGCGTTTTGACTGAAAGATCAACTGCTTGCTGTCAGACGAAAAGTAAGCCTCGGCATTTTCGCCGCCGAATGTCAGTTGCTTGATGTTCTTGATGCGCCTTTCGCCGGCGACTAGAAGTTTGCTGTCCTGCGCGGCAATTGTTGACAAAAAAGTTATAATGAGGATGATAACGAAATACAGCTTTTTCATAGAATTAATATATATTATTCACATAATTTACGCGCATCCAACTTAAGTAGTTTTGCGAATTTAACCGTTAAGTAGATTAGCCGATGAATTTTGAGACAAACAAAGATGTTCTCGAATGGTTTGAGCGTCAAGAGCGCTCGCTGACGCCGGAGTTTATCAATGCGATACCTTGGCACGAAGTCAAGGATCATCCGTTTGACGAAAAGTTTGTGCCGGTGCTGTTTTATATGCGTGACGTTGAGACGCTCACCGACATGTATCACCGCGAACTGGTGCGCACACCGACCGGCAAGGATCCGCACATTTCAAAATTCATGGAACGCTGGGGCGTCGAAGAGATCACGCACGGCGAGGTTTTGAATAGATTCTTAAACGAGCTTGGCTACGAAACGGACGAAAAATGGCAGACGCAGGTGCGTCGCGCCGTCACAACGACCTATAACACAAAAGCATACTTCCTCTCGATGATCACAAACCTCGTCGGCAAGCGATTTACGGCGACGCACATGACATTTGGCACTATTCACGAGATGGAGGCCGCGCTTGGCTATCGTCGTCTCATCGCACTCGGCAATCATCCCGTGCTCACGCACATCGTCAACGGCATTATTCGCGAAGAGGCAATCCACGCGCAGTTTTATCGCAGCGTCGCTCGTCTCGAATTGCAGAGAAATGAGTTTGCACAAAAGATGGCGCGCTGGGTGATCGAACATTTTTGGGCACCGGTCGGACAAGGTTCTCTCGCCAAGCGACGCACAGAATACACGATCAAGACGCTCTTCGGCGGCGATGACGCCAACGAATCTCTCGACAGAGCCGTCAGCCAACGCGTCCGCCAATTGCCGGGTTTCGCTGATCTAAACAAAATTAACGACACGATCATGCACATGGCGACGACCTCGAATGTTAGCTTTGAAGCTGCGTTACCTAATTAAGTTTATAAAACTCGACTTCTCCATTAAGCTCCATTGCAATTTTGCCTTCGGAATGTGCGAGATCGAGGTGAGCGATCGACTCGGAAATGGCTAAGAATCTGTGTACGTCGTGGCTCGCAGCGTCGGGAAACAACCTTTGTGAAACGTCGAATGCGGTCACGCCGTCCGGAGTTACAAGCGAGGTCACGCGTTTTTGCCGCTCGTCGATAGCACGTACGTAGCGATGAAAGATCTCTTCGAAATCAGTGACCGGCTCGCCGTGTCCGCCGTGGACAAGCGTCGGCGAGAGCGAGCGAATTCGCGCGAGACTGACGAGATATTCTGATAGCGAACGAAATCGTTTTGTCGGATCGACCGGATCAGGCGAAAGGATCGGATTTGGCGTTATTCGTTTTAAAACACAGTCGCCGCAGATCAGGGTTCGCGTCGCTTCGCGAACGAACGAGCACGAGCCGGGCGTGTGGCCGGGCGTGTGCAAAACACGCAGCGAGCCGCTCTCGAATTCGAGTTCCATTTCATCGTCGAGCGGTTTGTAATCGCTCTCGGCGAGCGAATCCGTCAGCAAACTGATCTCTTCATAAAGACCTCGCATCTCGTCGAACACCGATCCCGGCACGCCCGAACGCCGCATCAAATGCCGATGCGCATCTTGCGCAAGACGGCCAAACAAATGACCGGTTTCCCACTTGTGAACAAAGATCTCGGCGTCTTTTGCTTCGTCGCGAACCCGCTTTGCAAGCCCGCAGTGATCTTCGTGCGCGTGCGTGAGCACGATGCGGCGAATGTCAGAAAATTTTATACCGTTTTCGGCGAGCTTCTCACGCAAAATGCGTGCTGCCTCGTCAGTCTTCGGGCCGACGTCTATCAACGTCAACGGATCTTCCTTTATCAAATAAACATTGACGTCGCCGACGTAAAACGGCGTCGGGATCGATAGCGGAATGATCTTCATAAAATGGCTGGTGAATAAAGAAATATCACGTCAGAGGGTGAAAATACAGAAGACAAGAGCCATCCCGATGTATCGGGACACGAATAATTTAATTCAATATTTGAGTTCTTATTCGTGCATTCGTGGCATTTTTATGATCTTGAATACAAAAAACTCACATTTTTGCTTGCTTAAATGCCTTTTTTGAGTTAAAAAGTTGAAAGCAAATCATTTACGTCAAAAATCCAGTCGGGCTATTGTTTGAAGTTTTTACTCTACCCCAAATGTCGACAAGTTAAGTAAGCGTCTTGTCCATAGATTTTCGACCGCACTTAAAAAAAGTTTGAAGGAGAATAAAATGAGAGTATTTTCGCCCCGCGTTTCCGCCAAGGCAGCAACGTTTTTGCTAGCCGTATTTACGCCCCTTTTGTTTGCCGCCTCGGCACTCGGCCAGTCTCAAGTCGCAACCGCCGACCTGTCCGGCACCGTCACCGACCCGAACGGCGCCGTCGTTGCAGGGGCAACAGTGACCGCAAAAAATTCGGCAACCGGCATTTCGCGCACCGTCACCAGCAATTCGGATGGCAGCTATCAGATAATCAGCTTGCCGCCCGGCGAATATAATGTATCGGCCGAGGCTGCGACATTCAAGAAAGTCGTTATTGCGGGCGTAAAGCTCACCGTTGGTCAGGCCGCAGATCTCACGATCAAAATGGAAATTGGCGGTGCCGATGTCGTGGTCAACGTCTCGGGCGATGATGTACCGCTTGTCGAAACCACGCGAACCAACATCTCAACAACGATCGACCAGACTAGGATCGAAAGTCTTCCTATCAATGAACGCAGTGCCACGGGATTTGCCTTAACGATTTCAACCGTTGGCCGGGACAACGGCCGCCCAGTCGGACCGGCCCCGACATCTGGCTTAAACATTGGCGGTCAACGGGGACGTTCCACGCAGATCAATGTTGATGGCGCCGATTTTACAGACAATTCTATTAACGCCGCTCGCTCGACAGTCTCACAAGAAGCCGTTCAGGAATTCCAGGTCACGACAAACTCGTACATGCCGGAATTTGGCCGTGCCACGGGCGGCATTGTCAACGTCGTAACAAAACGCGGCGGCAGCGATTTTCATGGCAATGTGTTTGGATTCATTCGTCACAAGACGATCCAGTCCAGAAATGCTTTCGCCCCAACTATCGACGGCGATCCCAACAAGAAGCCGCCATATACCCGAACCCAATATGGAGCAACTCTCGGTGGCCCGTTGAATCCGGGCAAAACATTCTTTTTCGGATCGTTCGAACAGCGCAAACGACAGGAATCGGGATTTTTCACAGGTGATATTGTTGGCGGAGCTACGTCAAACATCATGGTCGGGCCTGGGACGCCATTTCCGTTTTTACCGTTTCTCAACAACTATACCGGATTGACGCCAGCTCAAGCTGCTTATATTACGGGTGAATTTGGATCTGGTAATATGACGCGTATCACGAATGCAATCACGTACGCCACGATGGCATCGGCGGGGACCCAAACCGCATTGAACGGTTCAAGTGTTTTGACAAGTCCGGGGGGCACCATCCCGGGCGGGACGGTAATAGGGCCTCGTTTCTTTTTGTCCGGAACACCAGTGCCCCTCACCCGAAATTCAGCGGGTCAACTCGTAGCGTTTCGTCCGCTCAACGGATTGAGCAAAATTTTCCCTATTTCAGAGAGCACGACGTATCTTTCATTCAGGCTTGACCATGCATTTACAGCCAATAATCAACTTAGTGTCCGTTTAGGGTTCAGCCCGAGTAAGATCAACGGTATTCAGGACGAGTCACAAAATCAGGTTCTTGGTCAGAACGATTACTCCCGAACCGGCATTCAGGACCTCGAGGACACCTCTTTTGGAACTTCTCTGACGAGCATTTTATCGACAAATCTTGTCAACGATCTCAATTACAGTTTTGGACGTCGCACGGCGAAGTTTGACTCGCAGATTCCAAGTGTTGCACTACAAATTACGGGAAGCAGTTTTATTGGCTCAAATCCATTCTCTCCGGTGAGTCGTGTCGAAAGGCGTCATCAGATTCGGGATAACATAACCTGGGCGACAGCTAACCATACTATTAAGTTTGGCGGAGATTTAAACTGGATCAGCGGAGCCGCCAGGTTCGACCTTAATTTCCCTGCTTTGTTCAATTTCGGTTCCCAATCGTGCAGTTCGCTTATTGCTGGCTGTACCGGTCCTGCATTTACGCCGATTCAGACCTACGGGCTTGGTTTCCCAAGCGTATTTATTCAGGGATTTGGCGATCCCAACAGTACTCTCGGTAATAAACCTGTGGCGGTATTTGGTCAAGATACTTGGAAAATCCATCCTAGGTTTACTATCAACTTTGGTGTTCGCTATGACTATGAGTTCACACAACAGTTTGCCCCGACTCCGTTTACGGACCCTTTAACGGGCATATCCCTAAGTGCTTCGGACATCCTTGCATCACAGGATGCTTTGAACATTACGCAAGGTTTCCCTCGTGACAAAAACAACATTGCACCGCGCCTTGGATTTGCATGGGATCTTAACGGAAATGGCAGAACGGTAATTCGTGGTGCTATCGGAAGATTTTTTGACCACCCGTTACTCGCCGTTTCATTCAATTCAAATGTTGCCGATGGCTCACAACAGCAGCAGGCGACATTGCTCCCGATCGGCGGACCAGATCCAAGAGGTCTGTTGAATGCATTTCAGGTGTTTCACGGAACGGTCTGCGGAGTACAGGGTTCGGTTCCCGCGTTTTGTGGGCCTTTCACGACGGTAGGCGTCGCACCAAGTGCTCAGTATCAGTATGGGTTGTTGCGGTTTAACTCTTCTACATTTACTGGATTTGGGCCGATACTTCCTTTTACCCTGCACGTTTCAAAAGACTTTGAGTACCCGGACGCTCTGCAGGCAAATTTTGCGGTCGAAAAAATGATCGGAAAGGATATGTCCTTGTCAGCTAGCTTCATCAGAGTCAGCTCGCATCACCTCGCCCACCCGCGGGACATAAATGCCCCCAATACTGATCAATTGAAAGAGAATTTCCGCCGATTTTTTGGTGGAAATCCGCCGAGCACAACGGCAGCGGCTTTTGGCATCAGCATTCCGAGTTCAGCCACCGATCCGCGCGTTGTCGCGTGCCCAATGGGTGTTCCGGCACCATTGTGCTTCACAAACCTTGGTGCAACGTGGGCGGCGCTTGTTCCGGGATTCATTGCCGCCCCAGTGGCGAACCTGGGGAGCCGAGTAATTTCACCAATTGCCGCGAACTTTTTCCGGCCTTCGGGTCCTAATTACTTTTTTGTTCGGGCTTTGACCGGACTCAACAAAGCAACCTTTGACACCCTCTTACCTGGGACTGTTCGTTCCGCCGGCCCGGTCAGTGCTTTCGGAGATGTAAGTGCCCAGGTGTCCGACGGTAACTCATTCTATAACGCGATGAATATTGAATTGAAGAAACGCTTTTCAAACAATATTCAGTTCTATGCCACCTACACTTGGTCGCATTCAATTGACGATTCATCAGATCTTCAGACGCTATTGAAACCGCAGAACAATGGAGACTTTCGTGCTGAGCGATCCGATTCACTCTTTGATCAGCGGCATCGTTTCGTTTTCAGCGGAGTTATGAGTGCACCTGACGCCTGGGGATCAGGCAGTGGTTTCCATCGATTTTTATCTGGATTCTCATTCGCACCAATTGTTGAAGTTAGCTCCGGCCGTCCATTTAATATTATCGCTCCGGGCGATTCGAATGGGGATTTTCAAAGTTCAAATGAGAGGCCGTCAGTTCTTTCCAATGGCTCACTTTGTCAAACCGGTGTCGATCCCGGATGTTTCGTCGGTGTTTTTCCAAGAGATGGTAATTTGGGACGCAACGCAGGCATTACTCACAGCTATTTCTCGTTTGATGCCCGCCTGAGCCGCAAAATTCGCTTTGGAGAAAGGATCAATCTCGATATTATCGCCGAAGGATTTAATCTATTTAACCGCTTCAATGAAGCGGCAGGCAATCCGTTTTATACTGCGGTCAACTCATTTGGCCAGCGCAAGGGCGGCAAATACTATAGTTCACCGACATCGGCTTTCGACCCGAGACAGTTTCAGTTTGGGGTAAAACTTAGCTTCTAGACCTTTGGTTTAGACGTAGATCGGCCGGATGGCGAAAGCCGTCCGGCTTTTTTTGTGCGTTCCGATGTGTTTTCGTTGATAATCCCGTTTATGCCTACGTTTTCGGAAAGGATAAAGCAAAAAGTCGCCGAAATTGGATTTCAGAAGATTGGGATTGTTGCGGCTGAACCACTCGTGCATGAAGGCGCACGGTTGAAGGATTGGATCGCTCGCGACTTTCACGGCGACATGTCATGGATGGCGCTTGGGGCCGATAAACGCAGTGATCCGACGCTGCTTTTTCAAGAGGCGAAATCGATCATCGTTGTCGCACTAAATTATTTCACCGATCACAAACACGATGTCGACGAACAACACGGTAAGATCTCGCGATACGCGTGGGGCGACGATTATCACGATGTGCTGCGAGAAAAGCTGACCGAGCTGCTCAACTGGATCAAGTCTAAAAACACAACCGTTACGGGTAAAATCTGCGTTGACACAGCTCCGTTTATGGACAAGGCGTGGGCGGTTCGCGCCGGTCTCGGCTGGCTGGGTAAACACACAAACCTGATCACGTCGGAACTCGGTTCATGGGTGTTTATCGGCTCGCTGCTGCTCGATGTCGAACTAGACTACGACACCGAGACGGTCGAAGATCACTGCGGCACATGCACGGCGTGCATCGATGCGTGCCCGACAAACGCGATCGTTGAGCCGTACGTCGTCGATTCGCGCAAATGCATCTCATACGGGACAATCGAGCTACGGGATGACAATCTGCCGGATGAAATCGCCGCAAATCTCGACGGCTGGCTTTACGGCTGCGATATTTGTCAGGACGTTTGCCCGTGGAACCGATTTGAAACACAAACCGATGAACCTCGTTTTGAACCTAGAAACGGCGAAACATCGTTACCGCTCGCCACCGTGATTGCTATGGAACACGGTGAATACGTCGAACGATTTCGCGGCTCCGCCATGAAGCGTGCAAAGCTCGGCGGGCTCAAGCGAAATGCAATATCTTTAAAGAAGTAACGTTCTTACGGAGAGAGAAAATGGCATCAACAAGATCAATATTGGCTAACGGACTATTGATATCAGCAGCGATACTGCTTCTCGCCTGCATCGGCGCCGCGCAGAACGCCGCTCAGGCCGCAGCAAGCAACGAATACAAACGTCTGGTTAACCTGAGCACTGCCTTGCGCAAGATACCTTTCAACAAACAAGATCGGGAGCCGCATCTGTCATTTCTCAAGCGAAACGAAAAAGACCTCGTTTACAGTGACCCGGCCGGCGAGTGGTATGTGCGTTCCGACCGCTTTTGGGCACTCCAAAAAAAGTATAAAAAGCTCGCTATCGCCGACCGGATCGCCTGGAGCGCGGCCGAAACTCCCTTGCCCGGCGAATGCGAGGGATATGTCCCTTGTTATCTTGGCGCGATCCGCCGGACGCACGGCAAATATCTAAAGCTTTATCCACGGGGCAGCTACAGCAAAAAGGCCGTCCAACGGATGCTTGAGTCGTTACAATATATCGTTGATGACGCGGCGTCGAGGAAGAAAAACTACGACGGCCCTGCCGAGGACGACGCCGAATTTGCCGAGCTGATAAAGGGATTAATGGATATTTTGAAACCGGTCCGACACGCCGAAAAGAAGACTGCCATGTCTCAGCTGAAGACGATCGAGGCAGCGTACAAATAGTACGAATATCTACTCGTGCTGCGTTCCTGTATCATAGAGACATGCTCCGCGACGCACACAACCGCACGATCCGCGATCTCAGGATTTCGCTGACAGATCGCTGCAATTTTCGCTGTTTCTACTGCCTTCCGCACGGCGAGCCGTCGTGGGCGAAGCGAGAGAAATTGTTGTCGTTCGAGGAGCTTGAATACGTCGGAGAGATATTCGTTTCACTCGGGATCGAGAAGATTCGCCTCACTGGCGGCGAACCGCTCATTCGCCGCGACGTTCCCATTCTGGTTGAAAAACTTTCGCGCCTGAAACCCCAGCTACTGGACATCGCATTGACAACAAACGGTTACGATTTTGGGCGTCACGCCGAGGCATTAAAAGAAGCAGGCCTTGATCGTGTGACGATCAGCCTCGACACCCTTCGCCGCGACAGATTTCACGAGATCACGGGCGTCGATGCGCTGGATAAGGCATTGCGTGCGATCGAGCTGGCAAATTCGCTCGGGTTTGAGCCGGTGAAAGTGAACGCAGTTGTCGTCAGAGGCCGAAACGACGACGAACTTGTCGATTTTGCACGTTTTGCACGCGAACATGACGTGAGTTTTCGCCTTATCGAATTCATGCCGCTCGACAGCGGCCACGAATGGAGCCGCGATATGGTTGTCGCGGGCCGCGAGATCCGAGATAAGATCAACGCGGTTTATCCTCTGAAGTTAGAACAGCCGTCGCGCGGCTCTGAAACGGCGTGGAAATACGTTTTTGCCGACGGCTCGCCCGGCGGAATAGGTATCATTGCTCCGGTGACCGAGATGTTCTGCGGCCAGTGTTCGCGCATACGCCTCACCGCCGACGGCCAGATCCGCACTTGTCTGTTTTCAACCACCGAACACAACCTTCGCGACTGCCTCCGTAGCGGCTCGTCACGCGACGAGATCATCGAATTCATCAAAAACGCCGTCCTAAAAAAAGAACCGCGACATCACATAAACGACGCGGAATTTGTCCAGCCCGAACGCACGATGAGTTTTATCGGCGGCTAACGGACGTGGGCAACAGCCTCGATCGCAACTAACGAACCTTCAGGCCAGCGTTGACCGCATACAGTAGATCTCGCGGGTGGTCTCTCACCAAAAACCTCGCCGAACACCTCGTTCATTCCGGCAAAATACCGCCAGTCATGAAGGAAGATTGTTGCCTTGAGCACACAATCGAGTCCGCTATCGGCCGCAAGCAGGATCGCTCCGATGTTCTTTAGTGTCTGCCTAGTCTGTTCGTGAATGTCCCCTGTCACGAGCTTCCCGGTTGCCGGATCGAAAGCGGCCTGGCCCGCGACGAAAATCAATTCTCCGAACCTCGTCGCTTGCGAATAAGGCCCAACCGATCGCGGTGCGTCGACTGTCGAAATCATGTCAAAGTTTTTCATAAAGTCATTTCCCTTCGTTCTATCCGTGAGAGCGAGATACGGTTGTCGGGTCCAGCCGGATGAGAGCGCCGAAACACGAACGAAAGGCCGTGCCGTGCCAGTCCGCCGACAAGATTTACCCGCGACTGGCGATATTCTATACTCTGACAATATGTTCGAACAAAGTGCTATCGAGTCTGTCCTGCACGAGGAGCGCATCTTCCCGCCGCCGCCCGAGTTTGCGCAGGCAGCTCACGTAAAAAGCTTTGAGGAATACGAGCGAATGTATGCCGAGGCTGAAAGGGACGTTCCTGCATTTTGGGCAAAGCAAGCGACGAGTCTTGATTGGTTCAAAAAGTGGGATACGGTTTTGGAATGGGACGAACCGTTTGCAAAGTGGTTTGTCGGCGGCAAGATCAACATCTCTCACAACTGTCTCGACCGGCATCTGACAACGTGGCGAAAAAATAAAGCTGCGTTCATCTGGGAAGGTGAGCCGGGCGAGCAGCGAACGCTTACATACCTACAGCTTCACCGCGAAGTGTGTCGCTTTGCGAATGTTTTGAAAAAACTTGGCGTCGCAACCGGAGATCGCGTTGCGCTTTACATGCCGCTCGTTCCGGAACTTGCCATCGCGATGCTCGCGTGCGCTCGCATCGGCGCAACGCACACGGTAATTTTCGGTGGATTTTCAGCCGATGCAATTCGCGACCGAGTGAACGACGGCGAGTGTAAGTTGATCGTAACGGCCGACGGCAGTTACCGACGTGGCAGCGAGATCAAGCTAAAGTCCATGGTTGATCAAGCTGTTGCACAAACGCCGGGCGTTGAAAATGTCGTCGTTTTCAAACGCACCGGCTCCGAAATTCACATGACTCCCGGCCGCGATCATTGGTGGCATGAGATCATCGAATCCGTCGATGCCAATTGCGCCCCCGAGCATCTCGACTCAGAACATCCGCTCTACATACTTTACACGTCGGGCACTACGGGAAAGCCGAAAGGCATTTTGCACACGACGGGCGGTTATCTGACGCAGGTCGCCTACACGGCGAAAACGGTGTTTGATCTGAAAGACGATGACGTCTATTGGTGCACGGCTGACATCGGTTGGGTTACCGGCCACTCTTACGTCGTTTACGGCCCGCTCGCGAACGGCGCGACGGTTTTTATGTACGAAGGCGCGCCAACCTTTCCCGACTTTGACCGGTTTTGGGACATTGTCGAGCGCCATGGGATCACGATCTTTTACACCGCGCCGACGGCGATTCGTGCGTTTATAAAATGGGGTGAGCAGCATCCGCTGAAACACGATCTATCATCGTTGCGCCTGCTCGGGACCGTGGGTGAGCCCATAAATCCCGAGGCGTGGATGTGGTATCACAAGATCATCGGCAAGGGAAAATGCCCGATCGTCGACACATGGTGGCAAACTGAAACCGGCGCGATCATGATAAGCCCGCTGCCCGGCGCCACGCCCACCGTGCCGGGAACCGCGACGCGGCCGCTGCCCGGAATCATTCTCGATGTCGTTAATAAACAAGGCGAATCAGTCGGCATTAACGAAGGCGGCTACCTCGTCGCAAAACATCCGTGGCCATCGATGCTGCGGACGTTGTGGGGCGACGACGAGCGATACAAGCAGGCCTATTGGTCCGAAATCCCGGGGTTTTATTTCGCCGGCGACGGCGCCCGGCGCGACGAGCGTGGCTATTTTTGGATAATGGGCCGCGTCGATGACGTGATAAATGTCAGCGGCCATCGGCTTGGCACTGCGGAGATCGAATCTGCTCTCGTCTCGCACGAGACGGTCGCCGAAGCCGCCGTCGTCGGCCGCCCCGACGAACTAAAAGGTCAAGCCATCTCAGCATTTGTCACGCTCGAACGCGGCCGCGTTGGTGACGACGAACTAAAAGAGGCTTTACGAGCACACGTCACAAAAGAGATCGGCGCGCTCGCAAAGCCCGACGACATTCGCTTCACCGACGCGCTGCCAAAGACGCGTTCGGGCAAAATTATGCGACGCCTGTTGCGCGAACTCGCGACCAGCGGCACCGTCGCCGGCGACGTGACAACGCTCGAAGATTTTTCGGTGCTCGAAAAACTTCGCGAAGACGAAGAATAAGATAGGATATTGACGCAGAGACCGCTGAGTTCGCCGAGGTAGTTTTTTCTATGATTTTGCAATTTATAAATCGGGATATTTGTTTCCTTTCTCTGCGATCTTTGCGGTCTCTACGTCTATACTTAGTAAGAATATGACTGATACAGCAACACTAGCGGCCGGATGTTTTTGGTGCGTCGAGGCTATTTTTGACGATCTGATCGGCGTCGAGGATGTCGTGTCGGGCTACTCCGGCGGGCACAAAGATAATCCGACATATCAGGAAGTTTGCAGCGAGACGACTGGTCACGCCGAGGTTGTAGGAATCAAATTTGATCCCGACATAATTTCCTACAAAGAGATTCTGCAAGTATTTTTCACGGTTCACGATCCAACGCAGTTGGATCGTCAGGGCAACGACATCGGCACTTCGTATCGATCGGCGATCTTTTATCATTCAGACATACAAAAAGAAATTGCCGAGGAAGTCATCGCCGAGTTTACGGCAGAAAAGATCTACGACAACCCGATCGTGACCGAGATAGCTGCGTTCAAAAAGTTCTGGCCCGCAGAAAATTATCATCAGGAATACTTTACCAACAACCCAAACCAGCCATACTGTGCCGCAGTCGTTGCGCCAAAGGTAGCCAAATTTCGCCAGAAATTTATTTCAAGACTGAAAAGCCGAGTCTAAGCCGCCGTAACGACCTGTAAAAACAGGTAGTTAAAATATGTTTGACATAATTTAGTTGTGTCTATATTATTAGGTTTGTGGTTAAGCACAGTGTGCTCGGCCTTCGCACTCATCCACTAATTTATCCCGCACAATTTAATTTTGTAAACGAGAACTTCCACCGGAAGTTTGCGTTTTTGTCATTCACTATCACTATGAGACACATATTTTTTTCGACACGCTTCAGAACGTTAGCGGTTTTGTCACTGATGATCGCAAGTATCTTCGCGATTTCTAGCTCGAAGGATTTCTCTTCCAGCGCGCAAAAGCTCAAGCTGAGTGAAAGCGAACAGGCTCCAGAAATTATTTTGGCAGGCAATATCACAGGCCGGGTCTTTCAGGACTTCAACGGCAACGGTCTTTACGACACGACGCTGACTATCGCAAACGACGGGTTTGGCACGATACCTGTCGCGATCGACCGGGGCATAGAAAATGTGGAAGTTCGTGCATTCAATGCTGCCGGAGCAAACGTCACGCCAGGCGGAGTTGTTTTGACCAATGCCACTACAGGTATGTATTCGATCGCTACTACGGATGCCGGTTCCGGGCCATACAGAATTGAATTTACGGCTTTGCCGACCGGCTATTTGCCGTCAGCGAGAAGTAAATCTTCTGTGGGTAACGGCACGACGACAAACTCCGGCTCGACGACGCAGTTTGCCTCGACGCCGGGGGCCGATGTAAATCTCGCCGTCAACTATCCGACCGATTATTCACAGAACAACCCTGAGATCGTCGCCTCGATGTACGCCGAGGACGACCAGATAAACGGTGTCAACAACGGCCTGTCGGTGATGGTCAGCTTCCCATATTCGTCTGGAAGCACCGACGCGACTACCGGTGCAACCGAGAGTCTCTTTGACGCGCCGACGGTCAATCCATTGGACATTGCTGCGAATCAGGTCGGCACATCTTATGGCCTCGCATATGCGCGCAGAACGCGCACAGTTTACGCTGCGGCATTTTTCAAACGTCACGCGGGTTTTGGGCCGCAGGGGCCCAATGCAGTTTACACGGTATCGCGAACTGGTTCGGGTTCGGTGACAGGTTTCTTCACTGTGCCGGGTGCGGCGACCAACGCCCACGACACAGCGAATTATAACCGCGACAACGGTAACACCGGCTGGAACGGCGTCGGAACGACGAGTCTCGGCGGCATCGCATTGTCCGAGGACGAGTCGATACTTTACGCGATGAATCTCGAAAACCGCACGCTTTACGCGCTTAACGCGACGACAGGTGCGCAGATCGCTAGCCAGGCAGTACCTACAGCCGGTGTACCTTTACCGACCGGAACATGCGCCGCTGCTGACGTAAGACCGTTTGCAGTGACGATGTATCACGGCCAGCTATATGTCGGAATGGTCTGCAGCGCTCAGTCAACCGCAACTGTCGACACGTTTACGGATGCGAACGGCAACGGCCGTTGGGATCAGGGCGATTATTTTATCGACGTTAATCTTGACGGCACGCGTCAGGCGACCGAGTCATATTTTGAGCTGAGCGGTAATGCCTCATATACTGCGCCTGAAACATTTACAGACACGGACGGTAACGGTATCTACAATCTCAGCGATGCACGTGGTCTTCGAGCTTATGTTTACACCGTGAATCCGGCAACCTTAGCATTCAGTGCTTCGCCGGTTTTCCAGATGCCGCTCAATTATCAACGCGGTTTGGCGACGCACACGCAAAATGCCATGGGAGCGTGGCGGCCGTGGTCGGCGACTTACAGAAATGCGATGGATGTGACGGGAGCGTTTAATAACCGCACGGTCTACTCGCAGCCGATGTTGACTGACATTGCATTTGATAACGGCAATTTGATACTAGCGTTTCGCGACCGTGTAGGCGATCAAGTCGGAAATGGTTCGCTCTCGAATCCAAACGATCCGAGCAACGTTACATTTTACCAACCGCGAACCTCGGGCGACGTGATACGTGCCTGTGGCCCACAAAACACGTGGACGGTCGAGGCAAACGGCCGCTGCGGCGGAACGGGCAATGCTCCGCAGAACGTTGCTGAAGGTCCGGGCGGCGCCGAATTTTACTTTGGCGACGCGTTTGACATTGCGGGCGATTTTATTTCGCCGGTAGTTACCGTTACGGGTAAGGGTGGAAACCACGACGACACCGGTAACGGCGGCGTTGAGATGTTGCCGGGAGCTCCGGACGTCATTATTTCAAATTTTGACCCGATCGCGAACATCTCAGGCATGCTCCACGACGGCGGTCTCCGGTGGCTAAACAACACAACCGGTGCGTTTACCAAAGGGTACAGGCTTTATGACGGCGTCGGTAACGACATTGGCGTTTTTGGCAAGGCCGGCGGCATCGGCGGCAGTATGACGTTGTTGTCAGATCCTGCTCCGATCGAGATCGGCAACCGTGTCTGGCGCGACGTGAACGCAAATGGCGTACAGGACCCGGGCGAACCGGTATTTGCGGGCATCACGGTTCGTTTGTATCAAGGCTCGACGCTTGTCGGAACGGCGGTAACAGATGCTAACGGCGAATACTATTTCGTATCCAGCACAGTCGCCGATCCGAATACCGGCGACAACATCGGTCAGGTTAATGGTGGCATTCAATACAACACGGCGTATCAGGTTCGGTTTGATAACCCTACAAACTACGCAAGCGGCCAGCCGCTCAACGGCTTACTCTTAACTCGCGTAAATGAAACTTCGCAGCTTGGCGACGATGACGCTTCGGACTCGGACGCGACGACAGTTGGAAATCCGCCGGGTTCGCCTGCGGGTAACTTCCCGGTCATCTCTTTAACAACCGGCGGTCCGGGCGCGAACAATCACACGTTTGACGTTGGATTTGCCGCTCCGCCGACGGCTGCGAACGTCTCAGTCGAGGGCCGTGTCCTTCTGTCAGCGGGAAACGGCGTTCGCAACGCGATCATCGTCCTAACCGAAGCCGACGGCACGCAGCATAGCGTCAAAACCGGCAGCTTTGGCTATTATCGCTTTAACGATATCGAAGCCGGTCAAACAGTCGTCGTCAGCATCTCGTCGAAGCGATTCACCTTCAACCCGTCTTCGCGAGTTGTCACGTTAACCGACAGCGTCGCCGATCTTAATTTTATTGCTCAGGAGTAATTGAATTTCCCTGTCTTAGGCTACGAGCGGCTGTAAATTCAGCCGCTCTTTTTTATTTTAAAGTTTGCCGGCGAGCATCAGGATGCCGATGACGATGAACGCGACGGCGACGATTCGCTGCAGCCATTCGGCGGGAACGTACTGACTGAGCACGCCGCCGACTAGGACGCCGAGTCCCGTCACAACGATCAACGCGAGGCTCGCGCCTAAGAAAACCGAGAGCTTGGAGTCCGTCGCCGATGTCATCGTAATCACAGCGAGCTGAGTCTTGTCGCCGAGTTCCGCGAGAAAGAGTGTCAAAAACGCCGTTCCGAAAATTTTCCATTCCATGACTGTAGTCTAGAGTCTTGCGAGTCCGGAGTCTAGACAGTCAGAGTGCTTGCATCTTACGGCAAATTGGTTCATTATTCGCTAAAACCACAACAAAACTATGGCAAATTCAATTTTTCGCAAGAAGTCTATCGCACAGATTCAGGCCGATGCCGCCGCGGGATTCGCGAATGAAGAACTCGTGCCGGGCCAGCCAGCAGGCGAAGGTGTTACCGGCCTTCGCCGCTCGCTTGGCACATTCGATCTAACGATGCTCGGCATCGCCGCGATCATCGGTGCCGGAATTTTTGCGATGGTCGGCCAGGCGGCGCATAATGGCGGGCCGGGCGTGGTTATTCTGTTTGTGTTTGCGGCGATTGCGTGTGGTTTCGCGGCACTATGTTACGCGGAGTTCGCGTCGAAGATCCCGATCGCCGGCTCGGCTTACACCTATGCGTACGCGAGTTTTGGCGAATTGCTGGCATGGATCATCGGTTGGGACCTGCTCGTCGAATACGCGATCGGCAATATCGCCGTCGCGATATCGTGGAGCGATTACTTCACCGGCCTGCTAAAAGCAAACGGCATCAACATACCGCTGAATTGGACGATGGACTTTCGCACGGCCTACGCGGGTTTTACTTCTGTCAGCGAGGCGATGAAAGGCGGCGGCGCGACAGTCGAAACACTGCGTGCCGCTTGCGAAGCAAAGGATGCAGCGGTCAGTTGCGGAGCGCTCGATGCGTTTCAAGCGTGGACGACCGCGCCGCAACTCGGCGGCTTTCCGGTCGTCGCCGATCTGCCGGCGCTCGGCATTGTCGTATTGATCACGGCACTGGTTTATGTCGGCATTCGCGAGTCGAAAATGGCGTCGAACATCATGGTCGCCATCAAGCTCGCGGTCATCCTGCTTGTTATCATTCTCGGCGCATTTTATGTAAACACTGCGAACTGGAATCCGTTCTTGCCAAACGGTTTTGGCGGCGTGATGACCGGCGTCGCAGCAGTCTTCTTTGCATACATCGGCTTCGACGCTCTCTCGACAACCGCCGAGGAATGCAAAGACCCTTACAAAACTTTGCCGCGAGGAATGATCTACAGCTTGCTCATCTGTACGGTGCTTTACGTCATACTCGCGCTCGTTCTGACCGGAATGGTCTCGTACACAAAGCTCAACGTCGGTGATCCGCTCGCGTTCGTGTTCGGTCCCGAAGGCGTCAATATTCCGTGGGTTTCGGGAATCATCGCCGTAAGCGCGATCATTGCGATCGCGACCGTATTGCTTGTGTTTCAACTCGGCCAGCCGCGTCTGTGGATGGCGATGAGTCGCGACGGACTGCTGCCGAAGATCTTTTCGTCGATTCACCCAAAATTCAGAACGCCGTGGTTCTCGACGCTGCTTACCGGCGTAATGGTCGCGGTTCCCGCGCTGTTTATGAACCTCGGCGAGGTTACCGACCTGTCCGTCATCGGAACCTTGTTCGCATTCACCATCGTCTGCGCCGGCGTACTCGTCAAAGACAAGGAGTTCGCCGGACAAAAGCGCTTTGTGCCGTATATTAGCTCGCAGTTTATCGGCCCGGCGTTGTTTATCATCATCGTCGTGCTGCTGAATTACTTTAACGGTGACGCACTGCGAACATTCTTTACCGACCTCACTCCGACCGCCGCCGACATCGAGAAGGGCTTCACGACGACGACACACGTCTTCTTTGAGAAGCTGCCGTACTTTGCGTTCGTGCTACTTTCGCTCGTGATGGCGGTGCTCTGCTTCGTCAAACGCCTGACGCTGATACCGGTGCTCGGCGTGATGTGCTGCACATATCTGATGACCGAACTCGGCTGGAAAAACTGGTTCCGCTTCGGTCTGTGGATGCTGGTCGGCATTGTCGTGTATTTCTTTTACAGTTACAGCCACAGCAAACTGCACAAACGCGAAGAGGCCGAGGCGTAAGACGGCGACGTTTTACATTTCTTTACAATTTTGACGAACCGCATGAGATAGAATTGCGTCTTTAGACTAGAACGCAATTCTATTTCAATTTTAAGGAGCTAATTATTTATGACAAATTTTCTGATAACGGCGGCATTGGTCATCTTCGGTTTGGTGTCGTCCGTGTGTGCGCAGGATAAGGCGACGAATTTTGGCGGCACGTGGAATCTCGACGTTGCTAAATCGAAACTCGGTGAGCGCAACTCGGTCGAATCTCAAACGATGACCGTCACGCAAACTGACAAAGACATCAAGATCGAAACCAAAACAACTCGTAAAGCTCCGCCTGAGGGCGCGCCACCCGCGGGTGGAATGGGCGGCGGTCGTCCCGGCGGTGGGATGGGCGGCGGCGACACACCGACAACCTATGCGCTCGACGGCAAAGAGACAAAGAGCGAAGTGCAAGGCCCGATGGGAGCAATGCCAGTAACGCTGAAGGCGAAATTCGATGGCGGCAAACTCAATCTCTCGCGTGCCAGCACATTCAACGGCCCGATGGGCGAAGTCACGATGACGACAAAGGAAACGTGGGAACTCTCGACCGACGGCAACACGCTGACCGTCAACACGACGCGTACAACAATGCGAGGTGACGAGACGACGACCAAGGTCTTTGCAAAGAAAACGTAGGAGTAGCTGTTAATTTTGTAATGATGGGGCGGCCTAAACAGCCGCCTTTTTTAGTCTGCGAATTGCAGCGCCTCGATGATCTCGCCCATGTATTGTTTGCCGAGTTCGAGATCGTCGCGGCTTAAGCTTACCGCACCGACGACCGCGTGGCCGCCGCCGCCGTATTTTTCGCAGATCTCGGCGATGTTGTGAAGCCGAGGCCGCGGCGACCATGGATTTGAGCCGACGGAGATCTTTGTACGAAATTCGCTTCGGCTGAGCGCGACGTTGTAGGTTGTCTCAGGATAAAAGTAATACGGAATAAATTTGTTATAGCCGTCGATGCCCGTGTCCGTAAGATCAAACCGCACGACGCCGCGTTCGTATTTTGCACGCTGTTTGATAAGCTCGACAGTCGCCCAATGGCGTTCAAGTATAGGCACGAGTTTCGCCTGAATCTGTGCGCTCTCAACGATCTCGTCAAGCGACCTCTCGGTGAGCATTTTGATGATCTTTTCGACAAAAGCCGGGTCCTTTTCGCCCTCGATCACCTGCATCAGCTTTAGCGCGCTTGACCGAAGCTCGACGCATTGCGCCGGCGACTCGTAAAGCGCTCCGTCGATAATGTGAGCCCACTCGATCAGCTCGGCGAGTGAATCATCCTCGAACTCAAACTTCTCTTTAGCTATGCGCGCGATAAACTCGGCGCACGATTTACTCGCCGTGTCGAGAAACTTTTTGCCCGATGTGTCAGCATCAAAATGCTCCTCGTCTTCCTTTGAGAGAAATGCCGAGTGGTGATGATCAAACCACCACGTCAGCCGCTCATCGGGGCAATACTTAAAATCGACGATCGCATTCTCATCGCCGTCAAACTGCTCGCGGTCAAACGCATTTCCGGCTCGATGCATCGTCGGCGTGTAGTAAACATCGGCATCCGCTGCGATCTTCGCTCGATAAAACTTGGTAAAAATTGCCGCCGATGCAGCTCCGTCGAAACAATTGCCGTGATAGAGTATTCTCAGTTTCATAAAAAGTCGGCGGCCGTGCCCGCGACAAAACATTTTAGGCTAGAGGACGGAGTTGCTTTCGTCAAGGCAATCTATATGAATATCAGACTTGCACATCGAGACGATACGGATGCGTTGATCGAGTTCAATCACGCGATGGCAATGGAGACCGAAGGCAAAGGCCTTGATCGTGACATACTGCGGCCGGGCGTCGAGGCAGTTTTCTCGGATCACAACAGAGGATTCTACGTCGTGGCCGGTGACGACGATCATATCGTCGGCGGACTGATGGTGACATCCGAATGGAGCGATTGGCGGAATGCGTGGTTCTGGTGGATACAGAGCGTGTACATAAAGCCCGAGGCTCGCGGACAACATCTTTACAGCCGAATGTACGAATTTGTAAAGGAACGTGCTCGCGACGCGGGTGACGTCTGCGGCTTCAGGCTTTACGTCGAAACCGATAACTCTCACGCCCGACGCGTTTACGATGCAGTCGGCATGAACGCCTCGCACTACTTAATGTACGAGGAATATCTGTCAGAATCGCCCGCGTGAGTGGGCGGCCAGTCGGTTTAGCATTCGCGAATATGACAAAAATCAGCGAAACCGAATTTGCGCGCATCGTCGGCGGCATCATTGAGGACCGCGAGAGCATCATCAAATATAATCCGATCGGCACCGACGAAGAGATATTGCTGTGGATGCTGCTGAGCTGTCTCGTGACTTATTTGAGTTTGGGCGAAATCGAAACGCCGTGCTTCAACGGCAAACCTGACGCAAAAACTTATCGCGATGCGATCGTGTTTGTGTTGAATGATCGGCGTGCAAACGCGTTTGAATCTGAAAAATATTTAGAGCTTATAAATGAAAATTGAGGCATTTGTTCAAACACCATTTCAGCAGAACACCCGCGTCGTGTCGTGCGAAGCGACCCGCAAGGCGATCTGCATCGATCCGGGCGAGCCTTCGCCGGCGGTGGTCGACTGTATCCGTAAGAATGATCTCGATTTGCAGGCGATCATTCTTACGCACGGTCATCTCGATCACATTGGCGGGACGAGTGCACTCGCGAGCGAGTTTCCCGACGCAGAGGTTTTGCTTCACAAGGATGAAATGTATCTTTACGCGGCTCTGCCCCAGCAGCCTTTACTGATGGGCATACAGCCACACGAAATGCGAGCGATGGGAATGGAGTACGCGACGCCGCCGAGGCCGACACGATTTCTCGAACACGGCGAAGTGCTCGAAGTCGGTGATTTGAAATTCGAAATCCGCCATTGTCCCGGTCACACGCTCGGGCACATTGTGCTAGTTGAAGAGAGCATGCGCGCAGTTTTCACGGGCGATTGTCTGTTTAACGGGTCGATCGGCCGCACCGATCTACCTGGCGGCGATCACGATCAACTCATCGCCTCGATCCGCAAAAATGTTTTATCGCTCGGCGACGATTTTACGGTCTATTGCGGTCACGGGCCGGAGACAACCGTCGGCCGTGAGCGCATCAGCAATCCTTTTTTGTCAGTAGCCCGCACGTAAGTAAGGGCGCATATAATGTTAAAGGGAGCCCTTACTT
>JBAUGW010000093.1:0-30006 GCA_049679945.1 Pyrinomonadaceae bacterium
CGCAAAAAGCGGCCGCACTATTTCTACTCGAGTTTTTGGAAAATGGTGGAGACGAGGGGGATCGAACCCCTGACCTCTGCAATGCCATTGCAGCGCTCTCCCAGCTGAGCTACGTCCCCGATAACAAATGCAAAATTCAAAATTGAAAATGCAAAATGAACGAGATTTGAATTTAGCAGAAATGCCGTTCGGCGGCAAATGATTTTGGCAGTCGCTACGGAGGCTGAAGCGCGGTTTGTTCTTGTGCAGGTTATGCTGTAAAAAGTAACCAGTCTTTTTTCAATTCATTGCAAGAGATCGCAACAGCAGAAGTCCCTTTCGGTAATGTCATCGAGTCGACGCTGCCGCCGTCGCGGCGATTGAACTTTGTCGCTCTCGTCGGCGTGATCTTTTTTACCGTGTGCGGCGGTGCGTTCGGGATCGAGCCACTGTTTGGCAAGCTCGGCGCCGGCTGGGCGATAGTTCTGATCGTCGTGACGCCGCTGTTTTGGTCGGTTCCGATTTCGCTGATGGTCTCCGAACTCGCCGCTATGATGCCGGTCGAGGGCGGTTACTACGTTTGGGTAAAGCGTGCGCTCGGCGATTTTTGGGGATTTCAGGAGGGCTGGTGGACGTGTCTCTATTCGGCGGTCGATATGGCGATCTATCCAGTGCTCTTCGTCAATTACCTCGCGTTCTTTTTGCCTATGCTGCAACCGGATGCGGACGGCAACCTGACATGGAACCAATTTCTGATCCGCTGGGCAATCGCAGCGGCGATGATCTTTCTCGCGATGTTTTTGAATTGGCGCGGTGCGAAAGCGGTCGGTTACAACTCGGTGGTCTTTCTACTCGTGATCATCGTGCCGTTCGTTTTGCTCACGGTTTTCGGTTTTACGAGCGAGAGCGGCGGATTCGCAAAATCTGTTGAAGCTGTAAGAGATGGCTTTTCAATCGAGATGACCGGCGGACTTTTTGCCGCGGGTTTAGCAACCGTGATGTGGAACTATTCCGGGTGGGACAATGTGTCGACATACGCGGGCGAAGTGAATAAAGCATCGCGCAACTATCCGCGAGCGCTGTTTGCGACAATGGGATTGGCAATTTTGGTTTACCTGATACCGACGTTTGCGCTAATCGGTACGACGACTGACTCGGGAGTTTGGAATGAATCAGCCGGCTTTCCGGCGCTCGGCGAACTCGTAGGCGGACCAGTTTTAGGAACGATCATCGGTGTCGCAGCGCTCGTTTCGGCGTGGAGTTTGTTCAATTCGCAGATTCTTTATGCATCGCGGCTGCCGTTTGCGATGGCTGAAGACGGATGGTTTCCACGTTTTCTATCGCGTGCGAATCCAAAGACAGGCGTGCCGAACGCATCGCTATTTATTTGTTGTTTGATCGCCGCGGTCTTCTCTGCCCTGCCATTTGGCAAGCTCGTTGTAATGGATATCATTTTGTATTCGTCAGAGATTTTGCTGGAGTTCGTCGCGCTGATTGTGCTTCGCCAAACGCAACCCGGCGCAACGCGACCGTTCAAGATACCGGGCGGAATGTCGGTTCTAATTGTAATTACGATTTTGCCGATGCTCTTTGCGGGAGCGGTTGTGTGGGCGACGCTGATCGATCCGGAATCCGACTCGCGGCATTTGTGGGTTGTCGTTGCCGGCCTATTGAGCGGCGTTGTGATTTACTACTTGCGTCGAGATCGTGTGAAAGAAATCTCTGCCGCGAGGGCATCTATTTCCCCTTAAACTCCGGTTTTCGTTTTTCGAGAAAGGCGGCGACGCCTTCTTTTTTGTCTTCGGTCGAGAAGCAGATCGCGAAAAGATCGACCTCGCGACGAAGGCCTTCGTCGAGGTTTGAGCGCGAGGCGAATTTCACGGCTTCTTTCGAAAGCTGCAACGCAATCGGCGCTTTTTCGGCGATCTTTGTCGCGATAGCCATCGTCTCGGCCTCGAGTTGGTCGGCGGTGTAAACGTGATTAACAAGGCCCAGCTTTTCGGCAGTTGCGGCGTCGATCATGTCTCCGGTAAGCACCATTTCCATCGCACGGCCTTCGCCGACAAGCCGCGTCAAACGCTGAGTGCCGCCGCCGCCGCACATGATACCGAGATTTATTTCGGGCTGACTAAACTTCGCGTTTTCGCTCGCCATTCGAATATCGCACGCCATCGCTAGTTCGTTGCCCCCGCCGAGACAAAAGCCGTTGACCATCGCGATGACGGGTTTTGGAAACGTGTCGATCGAGTTAAAAAGCGAGCGCTCGTGAAATGTGTTTCGCTGCGTGACCGGCGTTTGTCCCTCGAACTCGCTGATGTCTGCACCCGCGACGAACGACTTTTCGCCCGCCCCGGTAATGACGAGCACCCGAACACTGTCGTCCTTTCGCAGCTCGTCGAGCGCGGCGACGCATTCAATATGAACCTTGTTATTTAGAGCGTTTAGTTTGTCGGGACGATTGATAGTAAGCACGGCGACCGCGCCGCGTTTTTCTATCGTAATGGTTTCGTATTTAGACATGATAGAAAAAGATTTAACGCAAAGACGCCAAGAAGCAAAGTCGCAAAGATAAAAAGTCAGCTTCGTGATATCTTTGCGTCTTTTGTAACTTTGCGTCTTTGCGTTGAAAATTCTTTATTCGTTGACGCCTTCGACGACGTTATCATCGGCGACCCACGAGACGAAGAGGCGCAGCCAGCTTTCTTTTGATTCTTCGATTGCGACACCGATGCGCGACGTGCCGTAATTCGCCGGTATGACGCGAACGACTTGGGCTTTGACTTCGACGGGCACGCCGTTCGGCCGGTGCGAGCGAATGTAAAGGCTGTCGCCCTGCGAGATCTGCTGATTAAGTTGGAACAGCGCGCCAAGCGTCGAAATGTCGTCTGTCTCGGTCGGTTCGCTCCACGTCGCACCGTCGTCCGACCGGCCCGACACAACTATCGGCAGGCGCAACGCCATCCTCAAAGCAAATCTTTTTTCCTCGAAGTGAGGTTGAATCGATGTCATTCGTTAATCGCCTCTCCGGCGGTGACTTAAATACAGTTTAACACTAACAAACCTTTTCTTGTAAATAGTTTGGCTGTTTGATCGGGAGCAAAGCACGCCACCGCAAGAAATTGATCTATTAGACGAACCCGTTAGTCGATAGTTATACTATACGCAAAGGCAATTTCAAAAGACGCGTTTTTTGCGTTGCCGCGTTATTATGAGTGAAAATCGCATTCACCGAAAGGTCGTAATTCTTGGCTCTGGGCCGGCTGGTTTGACGGCAGCAGTCTACGCCGGACGCGCGCAGCTCGAGCCGCTCGTCATTGACGGGCCGCAGCCCGGCGGCCAACTTACGATCACGACCGATGTCGAAAATTATCCGGGTTTTTCTAAAGGGATCATGGGACCGATCTTGATGGATGAGTTTCGCGAACAGGCTCTGCGATTCGGTACCGAGATCATCAGCGTGTGGATCGACCGCGTTGACCTGAAGCAACGGCCATTCACCCTCTACGGTAAAGAGAGCGAAGACAGCACAGACGTAACCACAATTATTACAGCAGATACACTGATCATCGCTACGGGAGCCTCGGCCAAATGGCTCGGCATTCCGGGCGAAGCGCCCGTGCCCGAAGGCCTCGGCGGTAATGGCGTTTCGGCGTGCGCGACGTGCGATGGTTTCTTTTTCCGTGATAAACCCATCGTCGTTGTTGGCGGCGGCGACACGGCGATGGAAGAGGCATTGTTTCTCACAAAATTCGCCTCAAAGGTTACCCTCGTGCATCGTCGCGACGAATTTCGTGCGTCGAAGATAATGCAGGAGCGTGTGCTTGCTCACGAGAAGATCGACGTGCTTTGGAACACTGAGGTTAAAGAAATTCTCGGCAGCAAAGAAACCGGCGTCGAGAACGTTACGCTCTATAACAGCGTGAGCAACGAGACGACGAACTTCCCGACCGAAGGTGTCTTTATCGCAATCGGACATCAACCGAACACGCAACTGTTTAAGGGCGTGCTCGATATGGATGAAGTTGGTTACCTGATAACCGACGGGCGCACGACTAAGACAAACGTCGAGGGAGTTTTTGCGAGTGGCGACGCGCAGGACGCCTATTATCGACAAGCCGTAACAGCCGCAGGAACAGGCTGCATGGCCGCCATCGATGCTGAACGATTTCTCGCCGAGCACGGCGACGAGACAGCTGCGTCAGCCTGAGAATAGAGTGTTATTACTTCGTGGTTTGGCCAACCGTGTTCTGGGGAGTTCTCTCCACACGTGACGGCTTAAAGCCCATCGCCTCTGCTCGCCGGAGTATGGCCTGGTAAGTTTTGTCATCCATCTCGGGTTTTCGCGCCAGGATCCAAAAGTAATCGCGCCCGGGCTCGGCAACGACCGAGTAACTGTAATCTTCCGCGAGCTCGACTATCCAATAGTCGCCCCAGATAAAAGGTAAGAAAGACAAAAATCGCGGGGCAAAACGTACCCTCAGCTTGGCATTCGTCCTTTTATCAACGACTTTTGCTTCGCCAACGCCGCGGTTAATTTTTCCGTCTTTCTTAGTGCACTGATTCGTCACCTCGATACGGCCATTGCTCTTTAGCACATAGTCGGCCGTCGTATTGCCGACACACGATTTTTGAAATCGGTTTGGGTACTTTGCTATCTCGTACCAACGGCCCGAATACCGTTCGATATTTACCGAGTTTACGGTCTTTAGCTCAGTCGGTTTACCCTGACCAAATAAGCCCGTTGCTGACATTATCAAAAACAAGAATAGTAATAGGATCATGTTCATAAGCGTCGTCCAAATAGGTATTCGTCCGGTTATTGCAAATGGATTTATGACTGATAAGATAAGTTTTGGTTGATTATGCCGATCTACGAATACAAATGTCAGCAATGCGGCCTGCACTTTGAAAAGCGACAGAGTGTGTCGGACGCGCCGCTCGCCACGTGCGAGAAGTGCCACGGAAAGCTTGAGAAACAGTGGTCGCTGTCGGGCTTTCAGTTTAAAGGTGCCGGCTGGTACGTGACTGACTATGCCGGAAAAAAAAGCGAAAAAACATCCTCTACCGAATCAACCGCTGGAAGCGAACCCGCATCAAAGAGCAAGGACGAAACCAAATCACCGCCGAAAGAGAAAGTTTCGGAACCAAGCAAAGATTGATGAACCGCCGTTTAATTTTTTATCCGATAATTTGCTCGCTACTTCTTGCAGCAACAGCCTTGCCGCAATCGCGACGCAGTAATCGCGGCGGGGCTACAACCGAAGGCACGATCCTCTCGGTTACGGCCACGCGCGAGGATAAAAAGAGCGAGCCGATAAAGATCGACGACCTTTTTCTCTATGAAAACGGGCTCGAGCAGCGGATAAAAAATTTTAGTTTCGACCCCAGCCCGTCAAAGATCGTCATCCTCGTTGATAATTCGCAGACGCTGCAAACGTCTGTCGAGGCAATGAAAAAAGCGGCGATGGAGTTTGCGTTCGAGATCTTCGAGGGCGACCTGCTCTTTACGCTCGCCTACGACGAAAAGGCCGAGATCATTCAAGAATGGACCGACGACGCGAAAAAGATGGAAGCGTCATTCGCTACGTTTCGCAAAAAAGGCAATCCGTTTTTGTTCGACGCGCTCGACGCTACGATGAAAGAAGTCCTACTGCCGCTGATGCCCGGCACGCGAAAAACTGCAGTCGTAATTATCGGCGACGGACTCGATCGTGGCAGCAAAATGTCGTTCGATCTGATTCTAAACGAGCTGCAAACTTATAACATCACGGTTTACGGAGTGCAATTGCCGGATCGCACCGGCGGCGCGTTTCGACGTGACCAGCCAAAAGCCGGTGCCGTGATGATGCGACTCGCCGAGGAAACCGGCGGCCGCGTCTTCCCTTTTGACGAAGCCCAAACCGCTGCCAAAACCATCTGCGACGAACTCCGTCGCAACCGCTACTTACTCGCCTATCAGCCGACAAACACCTCGTCCTACGACGCGCGAAGAATCTTCCTCTTGGGGAGCGAGGGCATCACATTGCGCACAAAAGCCGCCCATCCGCCGAACCTAAAATAATTACACAGCGACCGGCGCGGCGATCTTGCCGTAGGATTGGTAGCCGACGAGATTTAGGTTTTCGTATTTGAAATTTAGCAGCCCGTCGAGGCCTTTTAGATTTTCAGCATTTACAAATTCGAGTTTTGGCAGCGGCATCGGATCTCTGACAAGAAGTTCGTTGACCTGTTCGACGTGATTCGAATAGATGTGCAGATCGCCGAATGTGTGGATAAATTCGCCGACCTCGAGGCCGCACACGTGAGCGATCATGTGCGTGAGCAGAGCGTAGCTCGAGATGTTGAACGGCACGCCGAGAAAAGCGTCGGCCGAGCGTTGGTAAAGCTGGCAATGCAGTGTTTTGCCGCCATCGATCTTGAACTGAAACAACGTGTGGCACGGCGGTAGGGCGACCTCGTCGCATGTTTCTGGGTTCCAGCCGGTGACGATCAGGCGGCGCGAATTCGGGTTAGCGGTAATTTCGTTTATCAGTCTCGCGATCTGATCGACGCCGTTCATCGCCGGATATTCACCGCCAAACGAACGCCACAGATAACCGTAAACCGGTCCTAGGTCGCCTGTCTCGCGGCCAAATCGCGCCGTCTGCTCTGCCGTTGCCCATTCGGCCCAGATATCGACGCCGCGTGCGTTCAAATCGCGCTCGTTGGTCGAACCGCTCAGAAACCAAAACAATTCCTCCGCTACCCAGCGAAACGGTACGCGCTTTGTCGTGACGATTGGAAACCACTCGCGCAAGTTGAACCGAGTCTGATACCCAAACGTTGCGATAGTCCCGACACCGGTGCGGTCTTCGTGCCGCGTGCCATTATCGAGGATGTGTTTTAGAAGGTTGTGATACTGCTTCACGTAGTAAATAGTAAATCGTCAATCGTTAATAGTAAAAGCACGCGGGCCGAGTCGGTCTTTACTATTTACGGTTCACTATTTACTATTTACTTTCTATGCTCGAAGTCAGTTTTAACTCGCCGCAATGCGGATGGATGTCGATTGGGTTTAAGGACGGTGAAAACGAATTTCACACGACGACGGCGCACGCGCCGCACGAGACCGCGTTGGCCGATCTGCTGCGAATACTCACGAATCTCGGAGATGTCGAGTCGGATGAGACCGATTTCGTTCTCAAATGGAACCGTGACCCCGAGGCCTACGATTTTCATTTCTACCGCGAGCTGGGTAACTTCATTCTCGAAATTTACCAATTTCCGACTGACGACCGCACGGCGCCGTGTTCCCTCGTTTACTCATACGTCGGCGAGCTGCAGCCGTCGCTCGCCGCGTTCGCCGAAACCTTTAAGCAACTATACGAAGACCGAGACACGGACGAGTTTGAATTCAACTGGCGCCAGCCGTTTCCGTATTCTGAGTACGAGGAGTTTAAAAAGAGAATGAATTAGCCACGAACAAACACGAAAGTACACGAAATTGAAATGTGTTATTTCGTGTCTGTTCGTGTTTGTTCGTGGCTAACTTCTTATGAAAGAGAGACTTTTAGATTTACTTGCATGTCCAGTTTGCGGCGGTGATATTCTGCTCGCGTACGCTTCGCAGTACGACGGCAAAGAGATCATCGAAGGCGTGCTAACGTGCAAAAAGTGCGACCGCGAATACAAGGTCGTTCGCGGTGTGCCGCGCTTTGCCGATCTCGGCAAGATCGAAGAAGACAAGGCCGCGACGGCGGAGAATTTTGGATGGCAGTGGACAAATTTTACGCAGGAAGATCCGAAGTATAACGAGCAATTCCTCGGTTGGCTGCAGCCCGTAAAACCTGAGTTTTTTGCGGGCAAAGTCGTACTCGAGGGCGGCTGCGGCAAAGGCCGTCACACAAAACTCGCCGCCGAGTGGGGGGCAAAAGATGTCGTCGGCATCGATCTGGGTGACGGCGTCGAATCGGCGTTTGCTTTAACTCGTGATTTGCCGAACGCACATACTGTGCAGTGCGACATTTTTAAGTTGCCGCTAAAGAAAGTTTTCGATTATGCGTTCAGCGTCGGTGTGCTACATCACACGCCTGACCCGAAAGCGGCGTTCGTGTCCTTGGCGGGAAAAGTGAAAAGCGGCGGCCACATTTCGGCGTGGGTTTATGGCGCAGAAAATAACGAATGGATCACGCGTTACGTCGATCCGGTGCGAACGCGCTTTACATCGCAGATCTCGCTAGGGTTGCTTTACCAGCTTTCAAAACTGCCGACACTCGGTCTGTTTTTGACGACAAAGCTCGTCTATCGCCCGCTCAACGACGCAGCGAAACCCGTCGCCAGCAAGCTCTTTTACAACGAATATCTCAACCACCTTGGCAGCTTCGGCTGGCGCGAACAGCATAACATCGTCTTTGATCACCTCGTCGCACCGACTGCGTTCTATATTTCGAAAGCCGATTTCGAAAACTGGTGGCGCGAGATCGCCGCTGATGACGCCGAGATCACGTGGCATAATGAGAATAGCTGGTGCGGGTTCGGGAGAATTATTTAGCCGCAGATCGACGCAGATAAACGCAGATCAGACAAAGGAAAGGAACTCATATCTGCGTCATCTGCGTAAACCTGCGGCAGAGTTTCTTATGAAGTTTGATAAAGGAATCGACAAAAAGTATCGTCAATCGATAGACGACGCGTTTGCGACGATCATCGAGCGTGGCAATGATTTTCATCGAGAAATGATGAACGAGATCATTGAGTCTAAGATGCTGATTCAAGTAATGCCTGTGAAAAAAATCAACGCGTCGGGCATTACCGGCGTGATAAATTCGGTAAAGACAAACTTGAAGATGGCGAGCGAGCGGCTGAGTTTGCGCGAGGCGCTGGGCGAAATTTACATCGCAATCGCCGAAGAGACGATCGACACCGGCGGCCAGCGCGGCTGCGAGGGAACGTTTGTCCACGAAGGTTGTCATGCGTACGATTTCGCACAAACCTTAGAGAGCCTTTCGAACGACGACGTAAATCCGTTGAGTGTCTTTAACCCGACGCTTTATGAGCTCGAATGGAACGCGCACAAAACCGCCGGCGACTATATGCTCTGTATCGAAAAGCCCGAGTATCTCGATGAAGGGCTACAGCTAATGATCCTTTGCAACACACAGACCGGCAAATGCGAAGTCAGCGACGACGGCATCCGTCGCCGTCTGAACGAGAGTTACGGGCTGACTGTTGACGGCAATCAAGGTGCGCTGGCGAGCGAGATGATGGGGCTGAGAGTTTAGGGCAGAAACACGACCGGTAGGGAGTGTGCCGTTTTCGAATTTCGTCACTCAGGGCACACTCTCTACCGCTCGTGTTTCCGCCTTTTGTGCCACAATACGTTTTATGAGAGCAGCTTTGCCACAGGAAATGCAGCAGCATACATACGCCATCATGGACGAGGTCGAGGGCTCGCATTGGTGGTTTGTTGGCCGCCGCGCGATCCTCGAAAGTTTTCTAAAAGGGATCGTCGGGCGTTTGGAGTCCCGCCTTCAGGCGGCAAGCGCCCGAACAGGGCCGGCTAAAGCCGGTACTCCAAACCTCCGCATTCTCGATGTTGGCTGCGGCACCGGCGCGAATCTCGAAATGCTCTCGCAGTACGGCGAAGCCGAGGGAGTCGATGTTTCAGACGACGCGTTGGAATTCTGTCGTAGGAAGGGGCTGAAAGTGCAGAAAGGCTTGGCCGAAACGCTGCCTTACGATAACGATTCGTTTGATCTGACGACCGCGCTGGATGTGGTCGAGCATCTGGACGACGATGTTGCGGGTCTCAAGGAAATGCATCGCGTGACAAAACGCGGCGGCTATTCGCTTGTTTTTGTGCCGGCGTTTATGTGGCTCTGGGGCGTGCAGGACGATATTTCAAATCATCGTATTCGCTATACCAAGTCGCAAATCGTCGAAAGATTGCAACGGGCAGGTTATGAGATCGAGCGCGCAACGTACGCGAACTTTACTTTCTTCGCACCGATACTCGGCGGACGAGTGTTTATGAAACTCACCGGCATAAAACCCGCGTCCGAGAACAACATCAACATCTCGGCGCTCAACGGCGTGTTTGGAAAACTGTTTTCAGCCGAGCGATTTTTGCTCTCGAAACTTAACTTTCCATTCGGCGTGTCGATCATTGTTGTCGCGAGGAAAAGATGACTGACGATTTCTATTGCGACGAAGTTTTTAGCGGAAAGACACCGGTCGAAAAGGTTTTAGAGACAGACAACGTCCTCGCCTATCATCACACGCGTCCATTTTGGGAAACGCATATCGTAGTTGTTCCAAAAACGCACGTCGATTCGTTGTTGACGGTCGATAACGATCTGCTTATCGAGCTTTTGGAAGTCGCAAAAAAAGTCGCCGCGCAAGTTTTAGAAGAAAAAGGAGCAGCTCGCGTACTGACTAATCTCGGCGAGTATCAGGATTCAAAGCATCTGCATTTTCATGTGTATTCCGGCGAAAAAATTCGTTAGCCACAGAGATCACAGAGATTTTGAGAAAAACATCTTCCTCACGAATTATCCTGTTTATCCTGTGCATCCTGCTTGATTTTCTCTGTGATCTCTGTGGCTAAAAATCAAAGCCACGATTTAGCTGCAAACACTTTGCCGGTTGGAAAATCTGCATTTGTCACCGTATAAGTAAAGCCCTTTGCGATCGCGAAGGCGCCGATCTCACCTTTTTTTGACAACGCGATAAAGCCGACTTGAATATCTCTGGCCCGTGCTTCGTTGCGTTTTATAATGCGGCGGACGGCTTCGCGGCAAGCTTGTTCAGGTGAGCGGCCGGCGCGCATTTGCTCGACGACCGTGTGCGTGCCACAGATGCGAATGACCTCTTCGCCGACGCCGGACGAGATGGCGGCACCGGCTTCGTTATCGGCAAAAAGCCCGGCTCCGATTATTGGTGAATCGCCAACGCGGCCGCGCATCTTGAACGCAAGCCCGCTCGTCGTCACCATTCCCGACAGTTTGCCGTCTGCGCCGAGAGCCGCGGTTGCCATCGTGTCGTGATTAGGCGTGCCGTCGTCAAAGAAATATGGCGGCGCGAACTGCGACATTGTCTTGCGGTTCTCGATATTCATTTCGGGCTTGTATTTCGATTTCTCGAGCCACTTTTTCCACTCTTTTTCTGCGTCAGGCGACAGCTTGCCGTCTTCGAGAGCGAAACCGTTAGCAATGGCAAAGCTTTGCGCGCCCGTGCCGGAGAGCAGAACGTGCGGTGTCGTTTCCATCACCTTGCGTGCGACCGAAACCGGGTGCTTGATGCGTTCGAGGAACGATACCGCTCCGCAGTCGCCGTTGCCGTCCATTATCGAAGCGTCGAGAGTAACGCGACCGTCGCGGTCCGGCCACGCCGCAAGCCCGACGCAGCAGCTCGGTTCATCCTCGGATGCCCGGCCGGCGGCCTCGACCGCATCGAGCGTGCGTCCGCCCTTTTGCAGAATGGGCCACGCTGCGTTATTCGCCGTGATTCCGCTGTCCCATGTAGAAACGACCACGGGTGTTTTGACCTTTAGCGACGACGTCGTTTCACGTGTTTGAGCAACGTGGCGCTCGACAAATAACGCCGGAACGCCAACTAACGGCAACTGCAAAAATTTTCTTCTGTCGATCATATAAGTTGATTTTTACCACAATAAGCCACAGAGAACACAAAGAACACAGAGAAAGAAGAGAAAGGTCGAAGGACAAACTCTGCCATTTTTGCCTTTAGTCTTTTTACTTTTGCCTGCAAACTCTGTGGTCTCTGTGGCTAAACCGCAAAGGGAAACTGTATTTTCGCGGCCGAAAGGTCTAAATTATTAACCTTGCCGCTATTCACGAAAATGGATTCGAAGGAAATCAAACAAACTGCTGACTCGCCTGAATTATCGCTCTTTCTGCCAGTGCTGGACGAGGAAGAGAACTTAAGGCCGATGCATGCGAAGATCGCTGCGGCACTCGACGCTCTTGGCAAAACGGCTGAGGTGATCTATGTCGATGACGGTTCGACGGATAAAAGCCTCGAGATTTTGAAAGAGATCGCTGCCGATGACAACCGAGTTCGCGTGATAAGTTTGCGGCGAAACTACGGTCAGACGGCGGCGATGTCGGCGGGAATAGACGCGGCAAAAGGTGAAATTCTAATTCCGATGGACGCCGATCTGCAGAACGATCCGGCTGACATAAAACGTCTGCTCGACAAACTCGACGAAGGTTACGACGTCGTCAGCGGTTGGCGAAAAAATCGCCAAGACAAATTAATTAGCCGCAAGATTCCGTCGAAGATCGCAAACCGGATCATCTCGTGGATCGGCGGCGTGCATCTGCACGATTACGGCTGCTCGCTCAAGGCCTATCGCCGCGATGTGATTCAGGACGTGCGGCTTTACGGCGAGATGCACCGCTTCATACCGATCTACGCGTCGTGGGCCGGTGCACGCGTGACGGAGATACCGGTCGATCACCACGCTCGCACGATGGGCAAATCGAAATACGGCATCTCGCGCACGATCAAAGTCGTCTTCGATCTGATGACGATAAAATTCATGGCCGAGTATCATACAAAACCGATCTATGTTTTCGGCACGTTTGGCATGATCGCATTTTTGCTCGCGGCAATCGCGGGCGTGTGGTCGCTCGTGCTCAAGATCGGTTACGGCACGTCGTTCATCCTCACGCCGCTGCCTGTGATAACCGTCGTAATGCTGGCGATCTCGGTGCAGTTTTTTTTAATGGGACTGCTCGCTGAACTCCTCGTGCGCACTTATCACGAGTCGCAGGACAAAGCGATCTATGCTATTCGCGAGAAAATTGGTTTCGGAAATTAGCCGCAGATTACGCAGATGACGCAGATATGAGAACCTTGGTTTTGTCTGACCTGCCTTTATCTGCGTTCATCTGCGGCTAAAAACTCTTATGTGCGGAATTGCCGGTTGGATAAACCTAGAACAATCTAAATCTCAACACCACACACAAGCCGTGCTGCATTCGATGTGCGAAACCATCTTCCATCGCGGGCCGGACAGCGAAGGCATTTGGATGGACGACTCCGTTGCTCTAGGAATGCGGCGGCTGTCGATCATCGATCTGCACACGGGCGACCAGCCTGTTTACAGCGAGGACAAATCTGTCATCGCGATGATCAACGGCGAGCTGTATAACTTTCGCGAAGTGCGCGCTGAGCTTGAGAAAAGCGGGCACAAGTTTGTCACGCAGACCGATGTCGAGATCGTGCCGCATCTTTATCAGATCTACGGCGACGATTTTGTTGACCACATCAACGGCATGTTCGCGATCTCGCTGTGGGACACTTCGAAGAAAAGGTTGATTCTCGCCCGCGATCGTTTTGGCGAAAAACCCTTATATTACGGCGTTTTTGACGGCAAACTCATTTACGCGTCGGAGCCAAAAGCCTTGCTCGCGCACCCGTCTGTCACCGCGACGCTCGATCTAGACGCGATGCGCGCGTTTCTGAGTTACGACTACGTTCCCGCACCCCACTCGATCTACAAAGGTATTTACAAACTGCCCGCCGCGCACATGCTCACGGTCGAGAACGGCGAAGTCAAAACGCGGCGTTATTGGAATCTGACGTGGTCAGAACCCGCTGCGTCAGTGGCGGGCCAGTTCGTTGAGTATAGTTCGACCAACTGGCCGCCCACTCACGCAGGCGGTTCCGACTTGGCTGCGAAAGCCAACGAACTCCGTGACTTGCTCTCCGACGCTGTGCGGATGCGGCTCGTGGCCGACGTGCCGCTCGGGATCTTGCTCTCGGGTGGAGTGGATTCGTCAACGGTCGCGGCCTTTGCAGTGCAGCATGCGTCGGAAAAAGTAAAAACATTTTCGATAGGTTTTGAAGAAGATTCGTTTGACGAGTCGCGTTACGCTCGCCAGGTCGCGCAGCACCTCGGCACCGAACATTACGAGGCGACATTGAGCGTCGAGACCGCCGCCGACCTGATCAGCGAGATCGGCTCGTGGCTCGACGAACCGTTATCCGACGGTTCGCTGATACCGACCTTTATGTTGTCGCGGTTTGTGCGTCATCACGTCACGGTCGCACTCGGCGGCGATGGCGGCGACGAATTGTTTGCCGGTTACCCGATGTATTACGGCCACAAGATTGCGCGAGCTTATTCGCGTGTGCCTGAGTTTCTTCGCTCAAGTTTGATCGAGCCGATAGTAAATCGTCTGCCGGTCTCGACAAAAAATCTTTCGTTTGAGTATCGTGCAAAACGTTTTGTGCGTTCATCGAAATATGATCTTGTTACTCGGCATCACTCGTGGTTTGGTTCGTTCTCGGTCGATGAACAGAACGCGTTGCTCACGCCCGAAGTGCGCGAACAAACGTCGGGCGACATTTACGCCGATGCACGTGAGCTGCTAAAACTCTGCGATGCGACCGACGAGATCGAGCAGATGCAGTTTCTCGACATCAACTACTACATGGCCGAAGACATTCTGACAAAAGTCGATCGCGCGTCGATGGCCGTCTCGCTTGAAACTCGCGCGCCGTTTCTCGATCCGCGTGTCGGACAGTTTGCCGCGTCACTGCCGCTCGAATACAAACTTCGCGGCTCGAAAGGTAAGTACATCCTAAAAAAAGCGCTTGAGCCGCGGCTGCCGCACGAGATCTTGCATCGCAAAAAGAAAGGCTTTGGCATCCCGGTCGCCGAATGGCTAAAGGGCCGACTAAATCCGCTGATGCACGATCTGCTCGCCCCTGAAAGATTGAAAAGACAGGGTTTATTCGATCCTAGTTATGTTCAGTCACTTATTGACGAGCACGAAAAAGGAATCGCGAGCCATCACAAACAACTCTGGACGCTGCTCGTTTTCCAACTCTGGTATGACAACTTTTTGCAGAAATAGTGCAGAAGCCCGAGCGTAAGCAAGGGCGTAACACTCACGTCGAAGGTTACGCCCTTGCTTACGCGCGGGCTTCTGCATTTTGGGCTCTTCACGTATCATTTGATTTATGGCAAATCTCTATCCTGAAATCGAGCCGTTTGACTCGGGGATGTATATCGTGTCGGACATTCACACGATCTATTACGAGCGTGTCGGCAACCCGAACGGAATTCCGGTCGTGTTTTTGCACGGCGGACCGGGCGGCGGTTTGATACCGATGTATCGGCAGTTTTTTGATCCGGCGGTTTATCACGTAATTCTTTTCGATCAGCGCGGTTCGGGCAAGTCGACGCCGCACGCCGAGCTCAAAGAGAACACAACGTGGGATCTGATCGCGGACATGGAGAAGTTGCGTGAGAAGTTTGGCGTCGACAAATGGTATGTTTTTGGCGGCTCGTGGGGCTCAACGTTGAGTCTCGCGTATGCCGTGACGCATCCTGACAGATGTTTGGGACTTATCTTGCGCGGTATTTTTCTTACACGAAAAAAAGAACTGCAGTGGTTTTATCAATACGGTGCGTCCGAGATCTTCCCCGACTTTTGGGAACGCTATCGCGACGAGATCCCCGAGGCCGAGCGCGGCGATTTTATGACGGCGTATTACAAACGCCTGACAAGCGACGATGAGAATGTTCGCCTCTCGGCCGCACGGGCGTGGGCCGTTTGGGAAGGCTCGACATCGAAACTCTATCCTGACAAAAACCTAATGGATCACTGGGAAGGCGAGCACGAAGCTCTGAGCCTCGCTCGCATCGAGTGTTATTATTTTATGAACAACTCGTTCTTCCAGACCGAGAATTACTTGATCGAGAACGTCGATAAGATCCGCAAAATACCGACTGTCATTGTGCAGGGCCGCTACGACGTCGTCTGCCCGATCACGTCGGCGTGGGAACTGCATCGCGCGTTTCCCGAGGCCGAATTTAATGTCATACCCGAAGCCGGACATTCGGTCAGCGAGCCGGGCATCACGTCGGCGCTCGTTGATGCGATGGAAAAGTTTAAGACAAAACACTAGTTTTTGCTCGAAATTAGGTTTAATATAACGATATGAATTTTGGAACCACAGAAATCATTTTGATCGTCGCGGTGCTGTTTTTACTCTTTGGCGCGACGCGCCTGCCGCAGCTTGCGAAATCGCTCGGCCAATCTCGCAAAGCATTTAAGGATGGTTTGCGCGAAGCTGAAGAGGAAGAAAAGGCCGAACAGCAAAAACTTTCGCCACCGTCTGTCTCTCAGGTTAGCGACGACGCATTGACCGATGAAATGCGACGACGCGCCGAAGCAAAGCAGTCATAAAGTGAAAATGTGAAAAAGTGAAAGAGTGAAAAAGAGTCAAGTGCTCGTCGCTCTGTCGTATCACTTTTCCCCTTTTTCGCTTTTCCCCTTTTTCACTTTTAACCTTTCTCGCCTGTCAGCAAGGTAGCCTTTACCAAAAATTTAAAACTCATCTCGCCCTCTTCCGTCTCGATTAGCTGAGCGAGTTCATCCGCGACCCGCTCTTTTTCGTTTTCATCAAGCGCCGCTAGCCAATTCGGTAAAAGAAAATCCTCAACGAGTGGCGATGTGACAAACGCCGTCCCGTTGTCGAATTCAAAAATCTCGGTTGCAGTTTCTGTTCTTACATTTACCATTCCGGCTTTAGCGGCGATCGCCTCGATATGTGAGACGCTCGGGAGTTCGTTTATCAAACTCTCCGCAGCATGGCCGTGCTCGCCTGGGCCGTCGGTGTAAAGCACTTCCCAGAGCAGCGAAAAAACCTCGCCGAAGCTGCCCGCCGACGGCAAGAATATCGCGACATCGCCGCCTGTCCGAGCTACGCGGACGGTGTCTTGGACAAACTCCTCGATGTCTGACGGCCGCAAAAAACTTGCATCAGCGAGCACGGCATCAAACGCATCGTCCTCAAATCTCATCGCCGAAAACTGAACGGTCGAACTTACGGCAGCGGCTTTGTCGCGAGCGATGGTGAGCATGTCTTCGTTCTCGCAGGAAGCAAAAATGTCCGTCTTAGCGCGGAACTTTTCGTCAAGCGTGAGCGCATGACCGCCGGTGCCCGCGTTTATATAAAGCAGATTCTCCGAGTCGCCGAGATCAAGATGCTTGTCGACGAGAGCAGTGAAGCTCAACGTCCATTCGTCGGCGATCAGATCGCGAAGAAAAGCCAGCTCTTTTTGGGTCTTTGCCATACCTCAATCGTAAATAGTGAATCGTAAATAGTAAATAGGGGTCGGTTTGGATTTACTATTATCGATTCACTATTTACTATTTACATACTTTATGACCAAGCACATCAAACAATTGTTCGACCTGACCGGCAAAACCGCAATCGTCACCGGCGGTTCACGCGGCATTGGCAAAGAGATGGCCGAAGCGTTGGCCGAGGCCGGTGCCAACCTCATGCTCTGCGCCCGTCGCCGTGAGTGGCTTGACAAAACTGTTAACGAATTTGCGGCGCGCGGCTTTTCGGTCGCCGGCAAGATCTGCGACGTGTCAAAGCCCGAGGAGGTTCAGGCCGTCGTCGATTCGACTGTTAAGCGATTTGGCGCAGTCGATGTTCTCGTCAACAACGCCGGCGTCTCGTGGGGAGCGATGCCTGAGGAGATGTCGCTCGAACAATGGCAAATGGTCATCGACGTAAATCTCACCGGCTGTTTTTTGTTCGCTCAGGCCGCCGGGCGCGAGATGCTAAAGAATAACAGCGGCTCGATTATTAATATTACGTCAATCGCGGGGTTGACGTCGTCGGCGAACGGTCCATTCTACGCTGGCTATGTTGCTAGCAAAGCCGGTCTTATCGGATTGACGCGCGAGCTTGCGGCGAGCTGGGGACGACGCGGGATTCGCGTAAACGCGATCGCACCTGGCTTTTTTCACTCGCGGCTCGCCGACGCGGTCATCGATATCTACGAACGCTCAATACAGGAGAACAACATAATTCCGCGCGTCGGTAACGAAGGCGAACTCAAAGGCACCGTCGTCTTTCTGGCATCCGAAGCGTCGAGCTACATAACGGGACAAATAATCGCCGTCGATGGCGGAATGACCGTCTGAAAACAAACGCGCAAACATTCGCTCCACAAAATACGTAAACTCAACTGATTAGCGTTGCATGAAAATTCTTGTAACCGCGCGTATCTGACGGTCGTCATTATTTCTTGACGAGCCATTCAACGCGCGCTTCAAAACGAATGAGCAGTTATCCGACAGCTTTGCGTTCAGAATCTCTAATCTCGCCAGTCGACAATGAGCACGATGTTGCTTGTGTCAACGCCGAGCGAACCGACGCGCAGCTTGTCGAGATGGTTTTGAATGGCGTCGAATCTGCATTCGAAGAGATCTTCGACCGCCACAAACGCATGGTCGCTTCGGTCGCAAGCCGTCATTTTAGGCGAGCCGAAGAAATCGAGGAAATAATCCAAATCACGTTCGCAAAAGCTTTTCAGGGGTTAGCTAATTTCCGTGGAGCGCATAACAACTCGTTTCCGAGTTGGCTCGCAATAATCGCGTCAAACGCATGCTTTGACACTCTGCGAAAACAGCTTCGCCATCCTGAAAAACTGAGTTGCGAACTTAGTGATGCCGAAACGCAGACTTTGCTCGATCTCACTGGCCCGAATGTGCAGTTGGCGGAACAACGGATTGCCGACGGCGATCTCGCTGACAAACTCTTGACACATCTGTCCGGATCCGACCGCAGTTTGCTAGAAATGCTTTACGTTCATGAATTGTCAGTTAGTGAGATTGCCGAGCGTCAACATTGTTCTAAGGCAAATGTTAAGGTTCGGGCGTGGCGGGCACGCGGACATTTGCGAAAAATTTTGCGGCAACTATTGTAACCGGCGACTCATTGACGCCGTCATTAATTTTGGAGATGCTAAAAGGCAAAATCGACAACTCAGAACTCGACGCAATAGGCAAAACACTTGTCAAACAGGCGTTTGACCGTCGGCCGGATGTTGAAAAAATCGTCTCAGATCCGTATTTGTTTAGGCGAGTTAAGGCGAGATGCAACGGCGGAGGCGAAAGTTCGAAGGTCTTCGCATCGCCTTTGACAAAGATCTTACGTTTGCGAACGGCGGTCGGCGGCGCGGTTGGTGCGGTCATGATTGCCGCGGCCATCGGCCTCAGTTTGTTGAGTTCGCAAGAGAAGTCGGTTGTAAATAATGAATTTCAGATTCCGCTGCAACAGGCGGATGTTGCACGGCCGCTTGATCCTCCTCAAGTGGATGTGAGCAAACTTTCTCAAAGCCGTGCAACAAATTTTGAGACGCCGCGTGCCGGGAAGGTCGCCGTCCAAAACAAACGCACTCCGTCTTTACAAGCACTCCCTGACGTTGAGTTTGAATCCGACGGCGAATTTTATCCGGTTGCATACACGGGCGACATTGAAGAAGCCGCTACCGGTGGGCGCGTTATCCGCGTCAATATGAATCGCTCGTCGCTATTTGCACTCGGCGTCAATCTACCGCTTGAGAACCATATGGACACAGTGAAAGCCGACCTTCTTGTCGGCCGCGACGGCGTGACGAGAGCGTTTAGATTGGTCAATTAAGATTAATTTTAGGAGATAAAGATGAGAATAGTAATTTTGAGTTTAATTTTGGCGGCGATGTCAGCTGTCACGTTTGCACAGGACACACCTAGGCCCGCACAAAAAGGTGACGAGCCTCATGTGGCAAAAATTCTCGCCCAGATGTACGTCAAGCACGGTGCAATAGAGAACTCGCCATTCACAGCGGACGAAGAGAATGAGAGTGTTCAAACGTTGGCAGACGGCAACCGCATTGTTCGCAAATCGACGGGCAAAATTTATCGCAACAGCGAGGGCAGGGTTCGCCGCGAAGTCAAGGGCGGTCAGGGCGGCATGCTAGGTACAACGTTTTCAGTAGGCGGCGGAACCTGGATTGAGAACCCGGCACTTGGCCATAAGATGATGCTCGATGATGCGATGAAAACCGCAAAGATCGTTCGAATCGAGGACGGCAAAATCACGATCAATGGCAAACCCGCCGCACCGGGCGATCCCGACGTGAAGATTGTCGAAAAGATCAGCAAAGTCACTTCCGACGGTAAGAACACAACCGAAGCCGTCGTTGTCGAAAACAATAATGGCGTTGTCACGAGGCGTCCGATGACCGACGAGGAAAAGGCGACGATCAAGGAGAAGATGAAAACGGCAAAACCGGGCGACAGCTTGAAGGAATTTGTTGTCGACTCAAACGTCGTTACCATCAATGGCGGTTCAGGCGGAGTTGGTTCCGGCGTGAGCGGACGAAATGTCGGCACCGTGATTACGAGGTCAGTCGGCGGGCAAAGTGTCGGCGGTTTGACGTTCACCACTGACTCGAGCAAGTATGAGTCGAAGACCGAAGAGCTGGGAACGCGCGATTTTGAGGGCGTGCCGGCAACGGGAACTCGTAAGATCACGACGATTCCGGCCGGTGCTATCGGCAATGAACGACCTATCGAGATCGTTTATGAGCGTTGGTATTCGAAAGAGCTTGGGATGACCGTTTACTCAAAGAACATCGATCCGCGATTCGGCGAGCAGACTTACCGCCTGCTGAACATCAGCCGTTCCGAGCCTGATCCGTCGCTATTCACCGTGCCACAAGGGTACAAGACGATAACCACCAAAGGAGGCGATGTTAACGTCTCGACGCCCGGCGTTTATCGCATTACGACAACAAAATCCGACGCTGAAAAGGCCGTATCGAAACCGAATCAACAATAGTTTTCGATTCAGTTAATCTATAACGGCGGGTCTCGGCCCTCCATTATTTTTCAAAGTGAAATTCGCCGAATGCGTCGGGGACGTGAAAGGCGGGCTCTTTCGTTTTTGTCGGCTGCCAAGCAAGGTAACCGCGCGTCGCGTCTTTACCAACGCAGCGAAATAGATTGCCGAGCCAGACATCACCGACTTTGGGCGTTTTACCAAGTGACGCAAACGGTATCTTGAGCGCCATCACAACTTTGTCTTTGTCGATGCGCGCCGCCGAGGTCATATTCGATTTGTATTCCCAATCTGTCAGCCGCTCGTTCGGCTTCACTTCGATGCCGAGATCAATCCACTCGCCCGTCGGCGCGATTTCAAACTCAAAGTACTTACTCCGCTCGCCTTTATTCGGCGCGATAAATATCTCGCACACGTCACGATCCCAAAGCTTTAAAGTCTTTTTGCTGAGATCAGGCTTGTCGCTGACAATAAGCGACTCATCTCTGTTAGCTTCAAACTTCACATACAACGCCGTGTTCGACCACAAAAGCCGCGCGCTGAATTGTCGCCCAACCGGCGCCGCCTCGCCCGACCAATATTGCCCGACGTTGACGCTGTCTGCCTTTTCCCAAACACGCGATTCGAGATCCTTCACATTAAAATCCGACTTGATGTGTTTGATTTTTAGTTTTGACGAAGGCGGCATGGCAGTCTGTGAAAACAAGCTGTGAGGAAAAACCAAGCTGCCGCATAAGACAAGCAGACAGCGGATAAATTTCTCTAACCGTCGGCTATTTCGAGAAATATCGCACTCCTCGCATACCTTCGAAATCGAGGTCCTGGGTCCAGAGCGTTGCGTCATATCTCAGAGCAGTTGCGTAAATGATGCTGTCGGCCAGTGGCAGCGCGTGTCGCGCCGCTTCTAACGACAACGATAGGTCGAGGTCTATGACGCGACCTGTCTGCATGACACTCGCTACTTGAAGCGCTTCATTTTCGCCACGTTCGCGAAGCACCTTTTTAAAGACTTCGTATATCGAGATAATCGGCACAATGAGATTATCGCTGTCTTCAATAGCATCCGAGAATAAATCCGCCCGATCACTGTCAGCTAGGTATTCGAGCCAGCCGGACGAATCCACAACGTTTGGTTGACTCATAATCGGTCGTCCTCACGTTCAATTGACGTGTCAATGCCGCTCAAAAAGCCACGCATTTCCTTTATCGGCCTGACTGGGATCATTTCGACGCGATCCAAATAACGCATCACACGCAGCTTCTCTCCCGGTTTTAACTGGAGTTCCTCGCGTATACCTTGAGGAATTACAACTTGGAATTTTGATGATAGTGTGACGGTATCCATATCGATCATATATTGTAAAACGATATAACGATCGATGCAAGAGATAACTTAACGCCGCCGACTATGTTCCATTATTCAAAACCGTCTTGAATGCCATCTTTGCGAGTTTCCACGTGCGGCTCCAGTCGATACTGCCGTCGGGGTCGCGGCCCATGATCTTGTCCACGAAGATTTTGCGAAAGTCCCGGCCTTCGCGACGGAGCATAAACTCTTTTGCGTACGGACGCGCGGTTTCGAAGAAGTTGAATTCCGGATCGGTGATGATGCCGATGCCTTCGAGCGTCATCAGTGCCCGCATGATGTACGTAAAATTCGAAGGCAGGCGAAACGGATAGTCGTACATCACGTCAGCGAGATCGTAAGTCAGTTCTTTGAAATTTACGTCCTTAAGTTTGAGGTTAAAGTGAAATTCAAACATTCGCTCGACAACCGGTCGAATGGTTTTAGGATCGGTTCCGGGCTTAAGAAAATCGAGTTCGATCAGGTCCTGCGCGATGCCCGCGGGGTCTTTGTCGACAACATGAAAAAACGCGTCGATCATGTTTGCCTGAAGCTGCGGCGTGATGCGGCCGACCATTCCGAAGTCAAAAAAAGCGAGCCGGCCGTCGGGCATCACGAGCAGATTGCCCGGATGCGGGTCGGCGTGAAAGAAGCCGTCCTCGAGAAGCTGCTTGAGGTAAGTCTTGATTAACAAGCGATTTACCTTGGCAGGCGAAATGTTGCGGCGAGCCTGTTCCTCGAGATCCGTTACCTTCGTGCCGTGGATAAACTCCATCGTTAGCACTTTTTTTGTCGTCGCGTGCCAGTAAATTTGCGGCACATGAATGTTCGACCAGTTCTGAAAATTTTCGCGAAAGCGTTCCGCATGACGCCCTTCGGCTGCATAATCCATCTCCTCATGGATCGTCACGTCAAACTCACGCAGCATGCCGGCCCAATCAGCGTTTTCATTAAGCTGCGGAAACCGCTCGGCAAATTTTGCGACGCGTTTTAAAATCACGATGTCGCCGCGAATCGTCGCCTCGAGATTTGGCCGCTGCACTTTTACGGCGACCTCTTCGCCCGAATGCAATCGCGCGCGATAGACCTGACCCAGGCTGGCCGCGGCAACCGGTTCGAGGTCAAACTCGGCGTAAACTTGCGTGATCTTTTTCCCAAGCTCGTGCTCAATGATCGAGAACGCTACGTCATTTTCAAATGGCGGCACCTGATCGACAAGCGTTCCCAACTCTTTTACAAACGGCAGCGGCAAGAGGTCGGCGCGCGTTCCCATCGATTGCCCGATCTTGATAAAGGTCGGTCCAAGCTCAATGAGTTTTTCCTTGAGCCAGACAGCTTGTTTCTCCTGATTTGCGTCCTTTGTAGCTGCCTTCCCGACAAGTATCCACCGCAACCAACGCAAAAAACCGTCGAAAAACCATAGCTTTACACTGTTTATCTTCTCGCCGTAAACTGCGGCGCGCGTCAGTTCGCGGGCTCGTTTCATTCGCTCGGCCGCGCGGCGAAGATGATGTTTGTGGTGTAGATCGTACTGATCGAGATATAGGTAAAGCGAGAGCATCGTAATGACACGACTTATCTGAAAAAGCCGCCAGTATCCGCGAATGCCGTGATAGCGCCCTTCGACACGTGCTTCGACCTGCTGCAGCTCACGTTCTTCAGCAATCAACTCGTCATTTGACGTGCGCTTTGCAATCGCCAACTCGCCCGTCGGCACAAGTGAGCCGTTGGTCGCGGGAGTTTCAACACGATCTTTTACTGCAATTTCGTTCATCATTTAATACTCGTTTGTCACAGCAACGCAAGCATGTTCCTTACGCCCTGATGGTGAAAATAGTTCCTCGCACGCCGCGTGTCGCGTTCGATCTGTGCCTTTAACTCATCTATTCCGTTGAACTTATGCTCGTCCCGGATCCGGTGCAGGAAACGCACACGCAAAACGTCGCCGTAGAGATCGCCGTCAAAATCGAATATATAACTCTCGATCGAGGGCTCTGCTTCGGTTTCGAATGTCGGCCGCACGCCAATGTTCGTGATGCTCTTTCGCCATGTGCCGTCGATCAGCGTCGCGGTAGCATAAACGCCGTAACGTGGAATCACGCGGTTGTGAGGTTTGAGATTCGCCGTCGGAAAACCGATCGTATGGCCGCGCCGTAGCCCGCGAATGATCACGCCCTCGACGCCGTACGGGCGCCCGAGCATTCGGCGAGCTAGGTTCACGCGCCCAGCGGCGAGCAGCTCGCGAATTACGCTTGAGCTTACTCGTCGCCCGTTATGCTGCACTTCCTCAACCTCGTGTGCGACAAAATCAAGCCCCGCACTCATGTGTCGAAGCAGCGCGATATTACCGCCGCGATTCTTTCCAAAAGCAAAACCTTTGCCGAGATAAACTTCTTTTGCGTGCAGGCGGTCGCGAATGATATCGCTCAAAAACTCCTCGGCAGCACTCGACGCAAACTCATTGTCGAATTTGATTACAATCGTTTGCTCGATGCCGAGCACGTCGAGATTTGCCAATCTCTGATCGAGCGTCTGCAACAGCGGCGGCGCGGATTCGGGGTGCAGTACGGCGCGCGGATGCGGGTCAAAGGTGATCGCTGTCGGCACTGCATGGACGGACCTTGCACGCTCGACAACACGCTGCATTATCCGCTGGTGACCGATATGCAGCCCATCGAAAACGCCGAGCGTCAGCACCGTCGGGCGCGTAATATTTGCGTTTTCTGTGCCGTGAAAAATCCTCATTGCCACTTAAAATGGTATTTCAGCGGCACGAGATCGGCAACCTTAGTTCTTCTTTGCATTCTTTGCGTCCTTTGCGGCTTTGCGTCAAACGGATTTATGACGAAATCAGCCATTGAGCAGCATCAAGTGTGAGAATTCGATAAGCAGGGCGATTGGCTCGTTTGTATTCATCGCTGTGATGTATCGCGGGATACTTCTTCTTTTTCATCTCGTCATCGAGCCGCTTCCACGTCTTTTGCGTTAGCCGGTCGAAACCCTGCTTTTTGAGCCGTTTGCCAAGCTCCGCCCACGCGTCCGTAAAAGCTGAAGGTTCAGTCTTGTACTCACGTGCGCTCTGTAAAAATGCGTTTAGTAGATCGTCCGCCTTTCCGCCTTCATCCTTGAAAGGGCGCAAATTCAGCCGCCCGATAGTACCGTCGGGACAGAGCTGCTCCCAAGTTCGCTCGTTCTTTATCGGCTCTCCGAGACTCTGCCACTCGTTATCGAGCCACTTTTTTGCTGCATCTTTGCTAGGCACGGCGTGCTCGCCGCCGCGAGTCGCTTGATGAAGATATTTGTAGGCATCCTCGATCCGCGTCGCTTTATCGGTTTCCCATTTTGGAATCGCGAAATCAAGAAGCGCCGTCGGAGCGCACGTTAAGAGGAGAATAGCTGCGAATAATTGCATTGTTCTTTTCGATTCTTTGCGGTCTTTGCGGTCTTTGCGTCTTTGCGTCTTTGCGTCTTTGCGTTGAATTTCACGCTAGCCGCAAAGAACGTCAAGGAAAACCTTAATCGCCGAGGTGCTTACCCGGCACCAAATAGTTTCGCACATAATCGTTCACGGCCGTATGGAGCGTTGTGATTTCGCGCGTGTAACCGACCTGTCTGATACGAGCGATGTCGGCCCGTGTGTGATATTGATATTTATCTCTCAGGATCTCGGGCATATCGATGTATTCGATGTTTGGTTCGCGCTCAAGAGCCGCAAAGATCGCAGCGGCGAGCGCGTTCCACGTGTGCATCTCACCAGAGCCGACGTTGAACAAACCGCCAACTCTGTTCTCCAGGAAATACAGCGTCATATCGACGGCGTCCTTTACGTAAACAAAATCGCGGCCGAATTCACCATCGGCGTAGTCCGGATGGGCGCTCCTAAAAAGTTGCAGCTTACCAGTCTCGTTAATCTGTCCGAACGCTTTGTTGACCAAGGAACGCATATCGCCCTTGTGATCTTCGTTCGGGCCGAATACGTTGAAGTACTTTAGCCCGACGATTTTCTCAAACATGCCGCTCGTCGCAGCGTGTTTATCAAAAACGTGTTTCGATTCGCCGTAAAGATTCAGCGGGCGAAGTTTGTCCAGGTTCTCTGTGCCGTCCGCCATCCCTGCTGAAGCGTCGCCATACGTCGCCGCCGATGACGCGTAAATAAATCGAATGTCGTTTCTAACGGCAAACTCAGCAAGATCCCGCGTGTACTGATAGTTGTTACGCATCATGTACTCACGATCCGTCGCGGTGGTCGACGAATTCGCACCCATGTGAATGATCGCGTTCGCTTGTTTGAAATCATCCAGCCTTGAAATAAATTCGTCAGCGTCAACAAACTCGGCAAACTTGAGCGGCGCTAAGTTCTTCTCTTTAGCAGGATTATCTTTGCGATCGACAATAACAATGTCCTCCCGCCCAAGCTCATTCAGCCGCCAAGCAATCGCACTGCCGATAAACCCCGATCCGCCTGTAACAACCAGTGCCATAAGAACAATTAACCACAGATGAACACAGATTCACACTGATAGGACAACATTTTCGGCCCCTTTCTTATCTGTGTCTATCTGTGGTCGAAACAACTTTACTCAACACGCCAATCAAGTTTCGCTCAGCTTACCTCGGCTGATCGCGTTGGCGATCGCAAAGTATCTTTTCGGAAAAATCCGCTGAATCCAGCTGAGCAGTCTTGCGTCAGATCCGACAATGATACGGGGAGCGCGCGCGTTTATCCCGCGGATGATGATCTCGGCGGCCCGGGTCGGCGAGGTTGTCGAGAGGTTTCGATTTATTCTTTTTAAGCGGCGCTCGATCTCATCAGGCGAGTGTGCGGTATTCTCGGCGATGCGCGCGTTGTTTGCGATATTTGTTTTTACACCGCCCGGATGAACGACCGACACGGCGATGTTCGAGCCCTCAAGCTCGTGCCGCAGCGCCTCGGTAAACCCGCGCACCGCAAACTTGCTCGCGCAATAGGCGGCCTGGCCGGGCGGTGCAACCATGCCGAAGATGCTCGAGATATTTACGATGTGGGCGGTCGGCTCTTTTTCGAGATGCGGCATGAAGAACATCGTTCCGTGTACCACGCCCCAAAAATTCACGCCCATGAGCCACTCGATCTCGTCGAGCGACACTTCGTTGAGCGTGCCGCCGAGTGCAACGCCGGCGTTGTTGATGACGTGTGTAACACGGCCGTGAAGTCGAATGACCTCGTCGGCAAATTCGCGCATCTGATCACGACTTGCGACATCGACGATGTGCGTTGTCACTTTTACGCCGCCGGTGATCTCGGCCGCAGTTTCATGGACGCCCTGGCGATTGATGTCCGCGATCACCAAGCCTGATATACCTTCGGCCGCCAGTTGTATTGCCAATGCCCGCCCGATGCCCGAACCGGCACCGGTAACGACCGCAACGCTATCTTTTGTAAGTGTCATGAGTTATTTGTTTTGACGAGCGGGCACGAAACTCCATCGCGGCGTCGTTGAGACGGCCGTATCTGAGCATCCGCAGGTCCTTAAAGTAATTTTGGTGCAGCCGCCATGGCATTTTCGTGCCCTGACTTGGAATTTCGTCGAGAGCCCTCAGAACATAACCGGACGTGAAATCGATAGCCGGTTCGCGCGCTATGCTAGGGTCGTTGAGCCGTGGCGTGCAAGCGGAGTAACCGTTCTTGTCCATGTAATTCATCAGCCGACAGACATATTCTGACGTCAGATCGCACTTCAGCGTCCACGACGCGTTCGTGTAGCCAAACGCCTGGGCCAGATTTGGCACGTCGTTGTACATCATGCCCTTGTAGGCGATCTTCTTCGACAGCTCGACGACTTCGCCATCAACGACCAGTGTGAGCCCGGCCATGATCTTGAGCACAAGCCCGGTTGCCGTGACGATAATGTCAGCATCGATCTCGTCGCCGCCGGTCAACGTCACGCCCTTTGACGTAAACGTCTCGATCTCGCCCGTAACGACCGACGCGCGGCCCTCGCGGATGGCGTTGAACAGATCCGAATCCGGCACGATGCACAGACGCTGGTCCCAAGGGTTGTATTTTGGAATAAAGTGCGCGTTCGCAAGCTCTTCGCCAAGCTCTTTATTTACGCCTTTGGCAATGATCTTTTTCATCGTCGATGGCCGCTTACGCGCGAGCAGGTAGAAGAACATCTGCCTGACTACATTTTTCCAACGCGTAATTGCATACGCTGCTTTGTCGGGAAGCACGGCACGCAAGGCGTTTGCGATCTTGTCTGTCGAAGGCATCGAAACGATGTATGTCGGCGAACGCTGGAGCATCGTAACGTGTTTTGCTATTTCAGCCATCGCGGGCACGAGGGTGACGGCCGTCGCGCCGCTGCCGATAACAAGAACCTGCTTCTCGGCGTAATCGAGGGACTCGGGCCATTTCTGCGGATGAACGACCATTCCCTTATAGCTGTCAAAGCCCGGCCACTCCGGTGTGTAGCCGCTCTCGTAGGTGTAATATCCGGTGCATAAATAGAGGAAGCTGCAGGTGAAGGTGACCGTTTTGAGTCCCGCCTTTAGGCGGTCAGTTTGGGCTTCTGAATCAAACTGCTCTCCCGCCGAGGCCCGCTCAAGCGGGGACTCCGAACCCGCGGCCTCCACCTCGACCGTCCAGCGTGAATTTTCCGACGACCACTCAGCGCGGTGAACGCGATGGCCGTATCTGATCTTGTCGTTAAGATCATATTCGTCCGCCGTCTCGCGAATATAATTCAGTATCGCCGGCCCGTCGGCTATCGCCTTTGCGTCACGCCACGGCCGAAACCTGTACCCGAGCGTGTACATGTCCGAGTCGGACCGAACGCCCGGATAACGAAACAAATCCCAAGTCCCGCCGCTCGCCCCACGGCCCTCGAGGATCGCAAACGTCTTATCAGGACATGCAATCCTGAGCTGCGCCCCGGCCCCGATTCCCGAAAGGCCCGCACCGATTATTAGGACATCGAAGTGTTCCATAATCAGGTCAGAGCCGGGAGCAATAGCGACTGGGTTCTTCAGCTTACCACCCCAAAATATACGCAAACATCAGAGGCGCGACTATCGACGCGTCACTCTCCACGATGAACTTTGGTGTCGTTGCTTCGAGTTTGCCCCATGTGATCTTTTCGTTCGGCACGGCGCCGGAGTAGCTGCCGTACGACGTTGTCGAATCTGAGATCTGGCAAAAGTAGCCCCAGACCGGGACATTTTCGCGCTGCAAATCCTGGTGCAGCATCGGCACGACGCAGATCGGGAAATCACCCGCGATGCCACCGCCGATCTGGAAAAAGCCGATTGTCGAATCGTCCTTTGCATTGCTCGTGTACCAGTCGGCGAGCATCGTCATGTACTCGATGCCGGTGCGCACGGTGTGCACGTTTTCGACATCGCCGGTGATAACGTGGCCGGCAAACATATTGCCCATCGTTGAGTCTTCCCAGCCGGGCACGACCATCGGCAGATTCCGCTCCATCGCGGCGTACATCCAACTGTCTTTTACATCGATCTGATAAAACTCCTCTAAGCTTCCGTTACGCAAAACCTGATACATGAACTCGTGCGGAAAATAGCGTTTGCCCTCGGCCTCGGCATGCGTCCAGACCTCGACCATCGCCTTCTCGAGCCGCCGCATCGCTTCGTGTTCGGGGATGCAGGTGTCGGTCACGCGGTTCATGTGGCGATCAAGCAGCTTCTGCTCGTCCTGCGGCGTCAGATCGCGGTAATGCGGTACGCGTTCGTAAAAATCGTGCGCGACGAGGTTGAAAAGATCTTCCTCAAGGTTCGCACCGGTGCACGAGATGATTTGCACCTTGTCCTGGCGGATCATTTCCGCAAGACTCAGCCCCAACTCCGCCGTCGACATCGCTCCGGCGAGCGTGATCATCATCTTCCCGCCGCCATCGAGATGCCGCTTGTAACCCTCGGCCGCATCGATCAACGCCGCCGCGTTGAAATGGCGATAGTGGTGTTTGATAAAGTCTGTAACTGTAGCGTTCATTTGTAAACATAATAAGGCAGAAACACGAGCGGTAGCGAGTGTGCCCGTC
>JBAUGW010000094.1:0-56246 GCA_049679945.1 Pyrinomonadaceae bacterium
GACAGTGCTTTGAATCAAACCTACGAGAACATCGAAGTTATCGTCGTTGACGATGGCTCGACAGATGGCTCTCGCGAAGTTTTAGAAAGTTACGGCGATAAAATTACGACGATTTTCAATGACAACGCAGGCGTGTCGGTTGCAAGAAATAATGGTGTAAAAAACAGCGGCGGTAAATACGTTGCGTTTCTCGATGCGGATGATATTTGGCTTCCCCAAAAACTTGCAAAGCAGGTCGAGCTTTTTGAGAATGAAAAGGATTTGGGTCTCGTTCACGTAGGCGTTGAAGAGTTTGACTCAACCGAACATTCTCTGAATACCCGACTCGAAGGTATGTCAGGCTCGGTGTCGCACGAATTTCTTTTGTTCGAACGTCCCGTCGTTTTGGGCGGCGGTAGCGGGCTGATGATTACGCGTGAGATTTTTAACGAGGTTGAAGGATTCGATCCTATGCTTTTAACATCTGCAGATTGGGATCTATTTTATCGCATCAGCAGGCGTTACAAAATAGGTTTTGTGCCGGAAGTATTACTGAGATACCGCGTGCACGGCGCGAATATGCACGGCAACATCAAGCGAATGGAGTGCGAGATGTTGTATGGTTTTGCAAAGGCTTTTAACGAGCAATCGGCTGATGTTCGCAATATTAAAAATCAGGCGTACGGCAATCTTCACAAAACACTGGCAGGTTCGTATTTTCAAGCCGGACAATATTGGGATTTTCTCCGCCATGCTTTCAAAAGTTTGTATCTGAAGCCAAATAATTTTGGATACTTTGCTACATATCCGATCAGAGTTCTGACAAAAAAGAGCAATAATGAAAGGTGAAGAAACAACAGCACTGGTTGAGATTTCGGAAGAGAAGCTCTCTATGCAGCGTGAAAAGGACGTTTCTCTAACGACACGGCTTCTTTATCGCCTGACCAGCGTCAGGAAGAACGTTCTACAGCGACGGCGATCTCGTCAGGGAATATACCGAGGAAATTCTCGTCAATCAGCTAACACGACATGGCTGGGAAGTAATCGAAACCAGAAAGAACGGCGGGGCAGTTTTGGCAGTTGCAAAGTCTAATCAAATCATAGGATGAGTATGAAAAGGTCAGTCCCGAAATTGATCCTATCTTTCACAATTTTATCTAATGTTTTAGTCGCTCAGACTGAGCAAAAGTGGGGGCTGAAGTTTGATTCGACTCAAGGGCATCACGTAAACATCGGAGCATTTCACGAAGATGGTGTTGCTTACAATAAGTTTTTTATCGAGGCGTGGGTTTACGCCACGGGAAATAGTCAGTATATATATTCGGCAGGATATGGAGGTAACCACAATATTTTGTTCGGATTTACAAGTTGCGTAAACGGCAAAACTTACGTGACAGGAAATGTATTTTATTATCCGGAAAATGCGACCCAACTGCCCAGAGATAAATGGGGAAACTTGGTAGATTTCGTAAAGCAACCGAGCTACCAACTTAAACAAGGAAATAGCAAATTGGTATCGAATGTGGTCGCAGCGACGTCTTTCAGTTCCACAGATAGAGTTCCATGCAATAAGTTGGTTCATGTTGCCGCGGGTTACAATGGTAATTTTATTGGCACATGGATTAATGGTATTCCAAGCAGCAAGATTCCGTATACAGGTTTGAGGAGGACTCTATACCCTTTCGAATCAGTTGGTTATCTTGGCGGCAGTAATCATCAAAACTTTAACGGCTACATTCATGCTCTGCGGATATTCGAAAACCAGTTTCCACTACTTTCGGTCGACCAGCCATTTTTCCCCGAAAAGGTTTTTAGAACCACTCTTCGCGATTGGAATGGCAATATGATCACTGCAAATTATCTCAGCGCTTTTCATAACAAATCATTGGCGGATCTGTCATCTGGATTAAACGGACGGATTCACAGCGGGCATTTGGCAAGCGACTATAACCAAGAAGGCGACTTTGCATTTTTTGGCATCAACCAACAAGAAAGAGATGTTTTGCCAATTTGGGAACAAATACCGGCGGACGAACCAGAAACGATTGATGTTGAGCCGCCATATCCAAACTCACTTATCTTTGATGGGTTTAGCAGGGAGTCAATGAACTTGTCAGATCTAAGTAGTTTTGGTTTGGGAACAACTGAGATAGGCAACAAGACATGGCAAAACTCTAATAAATTTGGAGTGTTGGATGGAACGGCGCTCGCAACCGAGCTGTATCAAACCGCTTTTTTTGAGACGGATTTACCGGCTGCCACAAGCTGCGTTACGATCAAGCAAAACTCTCCAAAGAACGACTGGTACACATTTCATTTTAAGGTTAAGAATAACGGAGAAAAGATGGGCCTTACAGTTGCACCCTCAAATATTGCAGATCCACATGTGTATCTATTTGTTTATACAACCCCTTACGCATATACCGTGACCGATCTCGGAATCATTGGACAAAATTGGAGAAGTATCTGTGCCAGTTGGAACAGTACGCATATTCAGGCGAAGTGGGATTATGGAAATGTCGGCGGGCAAAACGTAATTCCCGCTAATTTGGTGCCGCATAACGGTGTCGGATTTAGTTTGTCACCGGGACAACGGATCGACAATGTTAGAGTAACTGCGAAATAGAAGAGCCCGACCTGACATCTTTAATGCAACCAACCGCATTGTATATCTGCTACTTCTGGTTAGATGAACCGCTTGTTCAAACGCAGGTCCTGCCGTATTTGAGAGAAATTCAAAAAGGCGGGGCTCGAGTTGCGCTGCTGACGTTTGAAAAAGAAAATCTGTCGTCCGAAAAAATCGAAACTGAACGAAAACGCCTCGCTGACGACGGAATAACCTGGCACTGTTTGCGTTATCACAAAACGCCTTCGGTGCCTGCAACATTTTTCGACATTTTGAACGGCGCGAGATTTGTTCGCGGTCTGAATAAAAACGAGAAGTTTGACATACTGCACGGCCGCGTTCATCTGCCAACATTGATGGCGGCGATAGCCAGAAAGCTCAGCAAACACAAGCCGAAGATACTTTTCGACATTCGCGGATTTTTTCCTGAGGAATACACCGACGGCGGCGTCTGGCCCGAAGGTGGTTGGCTTTATCGTGCAGCAAAACGCGTCGAGCGCTGGCTACTCAAAGAAGCAGACGGTTTTGTTGTGCTAACTGAAAAAGCACGCGACATAATTTTTCCCGAATCAAAAACATCAGGCGTTGACAAACTCGGACGCCCTGTCGAGGTGATCCCCTGCTGCGTCGATCTCAAGCGATTCGACGCGATCTCAGACGAATCGCGAGCTCACATGCGCAGTCGGTTGAACATCGGCGACAGATTTGTCATCGCATATGTCGGTTCGTTTGGCGGCTGGTATCTGACGGATGAGATGTTCGAATTCTTTAGCGCGGCTCGCGAAGCCGACCCGTCGGTTTTTATCATGGTGCTGACGCAGCGTGACAAAGCAATGGTGATCGACAAACTAACCGCCGCCGGTTTTGGAGAAACAGATTTTTTTGCCGATAGTGTTTCGCCGAGTGAAATTCAGCAGTACTTAAACGCAGCCGACGCCGGTTTGTCATTCATAAAGCGTTGTTATTCAAAACAATCTTCGTCGCCGACGAAGAACGCCGAGTATCTCGCAGCCGGCTTACCGATAGTCGCGAACGCAGGAGTCGGCGATGTCGATTTACAAATTACGGAGCACAACGTCGGCGTGCTCGTGGAACGGTTCGACCGTGAATGTTATCTCGATGCGCTAGAACGACTAAAAACTCTTGGCAACATACGCGAGCGTTGCCGCGAGGTTGCGAAAACTGGCTTCGATCTCGAAACTATCGGCGGAACTCGTTATCGCAGGCTTTACGAGCGGATTCTTGGCCAAAAATAAGGGCGATGTTACTTAAAATCACTTTTGTTGTGGTAAGTTAATGGATTCGGATTTATGACTCTGGAGACACTATGAAAGTTCTTTTAACCGGCGGTAATGGTTTTGCCGGTCATCACGTAGCTGAGGCCATCTTAAAAAACACCGATTGGAATATCGATATTATGGACCGTCTGTCCTACGCATCGACCGGCTATTCGAGATTACGGGATGTAAATTGCTACGACGATAAGCGAATACGGCATTTCTCGCACGACTTTACGCTGCCGGTCGTCGAAGGACTTCAAGACGAGCTCGTCGATACCGATTACATCATCCACATGGGCGCCGAGACGCACGTCGATAACAGCATCGAGAACCCTGAACCGTTTGTTCGATGTAATGTGCTCGGCACGATGCAGATACTCGAATTTGCTCGCAAATGTCCGAATCTAAAAAAGGTTTTTTACATGGGCACCGACGAAGTATTCGGCCCGGCTGATGCAGAGCTCGTGCCAAACGGCTACAAAGAATGGGACCGTTATAACTCGACAAATCCGTATTCTGCTTCAAAAGCCGGCGGCGAAGAGCTGTGCCTCGCGTGGGCAAACACCTACGGAACGCCGGTCATCATTGGCCACACAATGAACATCTTTGGCGAACGTCAGCATCCCGAGAAGTTTATTCCAAAGGTTATCCGCGCCGTGCTCACCGGAGAGAAGGTTTATATTCACGCCGACAGCAGCCTGACGGTTTCAGGTAGCCGCTTTTGGATTCACGCGCGCAACGTTGCTCAGGCGATCCTCTTTCTGCTCGAAAAAGGCGAGAATCGCGACAAATATAACATCGTCGGCGAAAAAGAAGTTTCGAATCTCGAGATGGCGCAATTCGTCGCCGACGTTCTCGGCAAACCGCTCAACCACGAGATGGTTGATTTTCACAGCAGTCGTCCCGGTCACGACCTGCGTTACGGTCTCGACGGCACGAAGCTGAAAGAGATCGGATTTAATTATTCGAAGTCTTTTGAAGAAAGCCTGACAAAGACCATTCAATGGACGATCGAAAATCCCAAGTGGCTCGATATCGGCGACGCCGCTGCAGCTCCATGATGAGTTTTAAGCGGATGATTAGGTATGAATGATTACTTTGATTTTAGAGAAATAAATTGTCCGGTATGTGCAAGCGCAGGCGGAAAGCTACTTGGTTATCGAGGCGGAGCGGCTCATCAAAATAATCAAGGTGTAAAAACGTCGATCACAAGGTGCAATTATTGCAGTCATCAGTACCCAAACCCAATGCCCTTCCCTAAGGTTGATCTCGGTGTCCTCTATTCCGACGCGGACAAATACTTTCAAAATCACGAGTTAGAAGAAAAGAAAAACAATGCCCTCGGCATAATGAGGGACTTCGAGACTCGCTTGGGGAAAAAAGGAAAGATTCTTGACGTTGGCTGCGGTCGCGGCGAATTGGTCTGGGCTGCGAAGGAATCCGGTTGGGATGCTGAAGGCATCGATCCATCAAGCGAGTTTATCAGCTTCGGCAATAAGCATTTGGGAGTGAATACGCGCACCGGAACTTTGGAAGAAACAAAATTTCCCTCAGACAGTTTTGATGCTGTAACCCTTTGCGGAATTATTGAACATCTTTACGAACCATTCGAGACTCTTAGAGAGATTCATCGCATCTTACGGTCAGACGGCTGGTTATTTTTTGATGCCCCGAATGAGGATGGCCTTTACATGCAGTTTGGCAATTTGTACATGCGGCTTCTCGGCAGAGATTGGGTTGTTACATTAGCCCCGACTTTTCCACCCTATCATGTCCAGGGATTTAATCCGCAGTCATTACGCAAGATCATGCAGCGGGCGAATTTTTCGATCAAGAAGCTGGATATCTTTGGCGTCGTGTGCGAACAGCAAGGGGAAAAATCACTCAGGAAGAAACTCGAGTTTACCGCTGCAAAGTTTGTAAATCGCATTGGTAGGGCTATGAATAAAGGCTCGTACATGAGTGTTTGGGCTCAAAAGGGTTGGTGAATGAGGGTTCTGGCACTAATTCCCAGCCAAAAGGGACATGCGCCCGGTCAGCGCGGAAGTATCGAACTTTGGGAGAATATCCTGAAACCCGAAGGCATCGAGCTCGACTTTGCTCCGTTTGAAACCGATAAGCTGCGCGAAATTTTATATAAAGACGGCAATAGCGTTGCGAAAATTTTCGAGACTGTGCGAGGTTACGCCGAGCGAGTAAAACTTTTGCAACAAGTCGACGATTACGATGCGGTTTTTATTTATCGTGAAGCTGCATTGCTCGGTCCCGCATTTTTAGAAAAACGAATCGCGCGCAAGAAGCCGGTCATTTACCAACTTGACGATCCGCTCTTTGTGCCATACCGCAGTCCGTCGAATGGCTATCTCTCTTACCTAAAGTTTTTTGGGAAAGTAAAAGAGATAATCTCACTCGCCAAAGTCGTGTTTGTAAACTCGACCCCCATACGCGAGTACGCCGAAGCATTCAACAAAAACATATGGCAGGTTCCGAGCGTCGTCGATACCGATAAATTTACTTTCAAACCTTTTCCGGAAAAGTTAGATCGAGTCTGTGTCGGTTGGAGCGGCAGCCCGACGACGCGCAAAAATATAAGGATGCTCGAAGGCCCGTTGCAGAGAATTTCGAGTGAAGATATTTGCGATATTCACCTTATTGGCGGCACGGATTTTGAGCTAAAAAATGTAAATTACACGGCTCAAACGTGGAGCGAGGAAACTGAGGTTGACGACCTTCGCAAATTGCAGATCGGCCTGATTCCGCTGCCCGTTCATCCGTGGAACCCGTATAAATTCATCATGAAAACGTCGCAATACATGTCACTCGGCATCGTTCCCGTCGGCACGCCGATGGCGTCGAACACCGAAGTGATCCGCCACGGCGAGAACGGTTTTTTGGCCGCGACCGACGACGAATGGGTCGAGTATCTGACACTTTTAGCAAAAGATAATAAACTTAGAAACAAGTTGTCGGGGCAAGCTGCGAAGGATGCCGAGGCAAATTACAGCTTGCGGGCTCACACGGCGAACATCATTGCGGCGTTTCGCTCGGCGGTTGAATAATTTATGAACGTTTTAGTAACAGGCGGCGCGGGTTTTATCGGGTCGCATTTGACGGATGCGTTGGTTGAAAAAGGTCATCGCGTCCGCATTATCGATTCGCTTGTCGAGCAGGTTCATCGTGGTAGTGCGCCTGAGCATTTAAATCACGCCGCTGAATTTATTCACGCCGATCTGTGTGATGCCGACGCGGTAAAAAAGGCTCTCGACGGCATCGAAGTCGTTTATCATCAGGCAGCCGAAGTCGGAATTGCACAGTCGATGTATGAGATCGTCCGCTACGTAAAAGGCAACGATCTCGGCACTGCAGTACTGCTCGAAGAGATGATCAAACGGCCGTCGCAATTCAAAAAACTTGTTGTCGCGTCATCGCACTCGGTTTACGGCGAGGGAACTTTTTATTGTGAGACGTGCAAAGCTTACGAATATCCGTCGCTGCGCACTGACGAGGAACTCGCGGCACATCGTTGGGAATTTACTTGCACAAATTGCGGCGGCAAAATGAACGCCGTCGGCACGCCCGAGAGCAAACCGCAATATCCGACATCGGTTTACGCGATCAACAAACAGGTTCAGGAGCAATATTGTTTGTCGGTCGGCCGTGCATATAAAATGCCGACGGTTGCGTTTCGATATTTCAATGTTTACGGCACGCGTCAGTCGCTGTCGAATCCGTACACGGGTATCTGCGCGATATTTTCTTCGAGATTGATGAACGATCAAGCGCCGTTGATCTACGAAGACGGTGAACAGACGCGTGATTTCGTGCATGTCAGCGACATTGCACGTGCGAATTTACTCGCACTCGAAACTGATAAGTGCGACTATCATGCTGTAAACATCGGCACTGGAGACGGACATTCGGTAAAGACGATCGCCGAATTCATCGCCGAGGGACTCGGTAAAACGATCGCGCCGGAAATTACCGGCAAGTATCGCGAGGGCGACATCCGTCACAGCGTCGCGGATATTTCCAAGGCGAGAGAGTTGCTCGGATTTGAGCGGAAAGTAAAGTTAGAAGATGGATTGGCCGAGCTGCTCGATTGGCTCGAAGGGCAAAAGGCTGCCGACAGCGTCGAAACGGCCGCGGCAGAACTCGCCGCTCGCAGTCTGGTCAAATAGTTTTTATTAAATGCGCCGCAAACTAAGATTCGCTTTCGCCGCTCTGTTTGGCTTTTTGCCGTCGCCGCTCGCGCGCCTCCTTTACAGACTGTTTTTTGGTTACAAGATAGGCAGGCGCGTAAAGATCGGATTTTCTGTGATCGATGTCAACAGTTGCGAGATCGGCGACGACGTTACTATCGGACATTTTAATCTTTTTACCGGAACGTTGAAGGTCACGATCGGTGAAAAAACCAGGATTGGATTTTTTAATATTTTCCGTGGCGGCGACGGAATCGCTATCGGTAAGTACTGCGAGATTTTAAGGTGGAACGAGATCAACTCGATTCCCGAGCCTGACGCAGTGAACGATATCGACCCGCGTTTTATACTCGGCGACGGCAGCATGATCGCGGCTTCGCATAAAATTGACTTTACAGACAAGGTCGTTTTTGGAAAACGTGTGATCCTTGGTGGACGCAATTCGTCAGTTTGGACGCACAACCGGCAAAAGACCGAGCCGGTGATAGTAGGAGATTACGCATATCTCGGTTCGGAAATTCGCATGGCTCCTGGCTCTGTCATTCCGGCGCAATGTATTTTGGCGATGGGTTCAGTTGTCTCAGGTGAATTAAAAAACGAAAACCGCTTGATCGCCGGCGTTCCGGCAAAAGAGATCAGAGAGCTTGGCGAAGAAGGACGTTTTCTTGTAGAACAAAAGACTAGAAGAGATCTGCCGGATGATATTTAGTTTGTTATCACGAATTTTTAAGAATGCTCGATAAATTCATAGCTACAGCATTGATAGCCGTGCTTGTTCTAAGCGTCGTGGTCAGCTTTCCCGACGGCTTGATAGCGTTGTTTTTCGCGGGCATTCTGTCGGGCGGACTTCTCTTTCTTTTTCGGCGAGCCACTGATGAAAAGGATACGATCACCCGGGTTTTTCTGCTTGGTTTAGCGCTGAGAATGTTGTTTGGATTGTTTGTTTTCTCTAACAGCCTTCAGGATTTCTTCGGCGGTGACGCTGGCACTTATCACGCAAATGGTTCGGGGTGGCTCGACGTTTGGCTCGATGGCGTCGAGCCAAGTGAGAGGTTGCTCCATCAAAACAAACCCGCGAGCGGTGCCGGATGGGGCATGAACTATCTAATCGCAAGTATTTATTTGATCACCGGTAAAAATCTTCTCGCGGGTCAGGCATTCTGCGCAGTTATCGGAGCCGCGACTGCTCCGCTGGTTTTTTTCTGCTCGCGAAGGATCTACAACAATTTTAAAGTCGCCAAGATCGCTGCTTTTTCAGTTGCGATTTTCCCGTCGTTTATTATCTGGTCCAGTCAGCTGATGAAGGACGGTCTGGTCATTTTTCTTCTCGTTTCCACGATGATTTTGACAATGCGTCTGAGCGAAGAATTTCATCCCGTCACTTTGGTTCTTCTGATAACCAGTCTTTTCGGAGTCTTGTCGCTGCGATTCTATATTTTTTACATGGTTCTGGTCGCCGTCGTTGGAAGTTTTGTCGTGGGCCTTTCTAAATCTAATACTTCAATTTTATTTCGGCTTGTGTTGACGGCTGTGCTAGGGGTGGCTCTTACGTATTTCGGCCCAGGTGAGCGAATGAGCGCCCAATTGACCACATTTGGAAATCTGGAACGAATGCAGATGAGCCGCTCAGATCTAGCTAAAAGGGCAAACTCAGGCTTCAACGAGGAAACGGACATCTCAACTGTGGAAGGAGCACTCTCGGCCATACCGATTGGATTTTCGTATCTCATGCTTGCCCCTTTTCCATGGCAGGCTGAGAATTTGCGACAAGCAATTACGATCCCCGAAGTCATAATCTGGTGGATGTTTATTCCATTTATCCTAGTTGGACTCGGATACACAATTAAACATCGTTCACGAGCTGCACTGCCGGTGCTTATCTTCAGCCTTTTGCTGACGATCGCGTATTCGCTCTTTCAGGGTAATGTTGGAACAGCATATCGACAGCGCACGCAAATCCAGGTCTTTTTCTTCATCTTCCTCGCTGTTGGCTGGACCGTTTATCAGGAACGGAAAGAGAACAAGCGGATCGTCATGGCGTCGAGACAGCGAGAAATAGACAATCGACTGAAACACGGATTTCAACCCAGACAAACTTAGATGTGCGGAATCACCGGATTTGTAAATGCTGACGGCTCAGCCGTCGATCGCGCTGTTCTCGAACGGATGAACACGGCGATCACTCATCGCGGTCCAGATGAAGCCGGTTTTTATGTCAACGAAAACGTCGGCCTCGCGATGCGGCGGCTGTCAATTATCGATCTCGCGAGCGGCCAGCAGCCGATCTACAATGCCGATAGGACAAAGTGGCTCGTATTCAACGGAGAAATTTACAACTACCAGGCTCTGCGAGAAGACCTGATCGCTCGCGGCCATGCGCTCTACACGAAGTCCGACACCGAAGCCGTGCTGCATCTCTACGATGAATTCGGCGTTGATTGTCTTCAGCATCTTCGTGGAATGTTTGCCTTCGCGATCTGGGACGAACGTGAACAATCACTCTTTCTCGCACGGGATCGCGTCGGTAAAAAGCCGCTGCTTTACTCGCATCAAACAAACGGCGACCTGATTTTCGGCTCGGAATTTCAGGCTCTTTTGCAGCATCCGTCAATTTCCCGCGAGGTCGATACGCACGCCATTGACAGCTATATGTCATATCTGTGCGTGCCGGCTCCGCAGACTGCATTTAAACAAATTCGCAAACTCGAACCCGGCCACTGGCTGAAATGGAAAGATGGGAAAATTACAACCCACCGCTACTGGATGCCGGATTTTTCAAAAAAAATAAAGATCACTGAAGAAGAAGCGATCGAAGAAACGACGCGCATCCTGCGCGAATCGACAAAGCTTAGAATGATCTCCGAAGTACCACTCGGGGCTTTTCTCTCGGGCGGCGTCGATTCGTCGACGGTTGTCGCGTTGATGGCGCAGGAGAGCTCAACGCCCGTTAAAACTTTTTCGATAGGTTTTGAAGAGCAGGATTTCAGTGAACTCAAATATGCACGCCGTGTCGCGAGCCACGTCGGCGCCGAATATCACGAATTCATCGTCCGCCCCAACGCGCTCGAAATTTTGCCGACTCTCGTCGAGCATTACGGAGAACCGTACGCAGATTCGTCCGCGATACCGACTTACTACGTCTCAAAAGAAACTCGGAAACATGTAACCGTCGCTCTCAACGGCGATGGCGGAGACGAAAGTTTCGCCGGTTATGAGCGATACATGGCAATGGAGATCGCCGAAGTTTATCGCCGCATACCGCGCGTTTTGCGCTCGGCTTTTATCGAAGGACCGGTAAATCTTTTGCCGACTTCGGAGCTGAAAAGAACCCGCGTTCGTGACGTGCAGCGATTCTTCGCATCTGCAAACGAAAATCGCAATGACCGTTACTTCCGTTGGATGTCGACGTTCAAACCGGCGCTAAAACCTGAGCTTTACACGACTGAATTTGCCCGCGCTGTTGCCGACCAAGACGCCTCCGAATTTCTCGATCAGTGGTTCGACCGAGCGAACGGCTCGGGAATTCTGGACGCGACGTTAATGACAGATCAAATGACTTACTTGCCAAATGATCTGCTCGTAAAAGTTGATATCGCATCGATGGCTAATTCGCTCGAAGCCCGCTCGCCGTTTCTCGATCATCACGTGATCGAGTTTGCCGCAAGCTTGCCTGAAAGTTTGAAGATGAACCGCTTTCGCACGAAGTCGCTCTTGAAAAAAATTGCTGCTCGACTCGTGCCGCGTGAAGTCATTTATCGGCGCAAGATGGGCTTTGGCGTGCCCGTGGGACATTGGCTGCGCGGCGAGATGAAGGATTTTCTACGTGACGTTTTGCTCTCGGACAAAGCTCTGAACCGCGGCATAATTCGCGGTGAAAAGATCCGTGAATATGTTGAAGAACACATCGACGGCAAGTTCGATCATTCATTCCAAGTTTGGACGCTGCTTATGCTAGAGCTATGGTTCCAGCGTTTTATCGACCGGCAATGACAACAAATATGGACAACAAGGTCGTGGCCGGTTTTGGCGACGAATGGTCGCGCTTTGATCAAACCGGGCTTTCAGCGGAAGAGCTGGATCGGATGTTTGATAATTATTTCAACATCTTTCCGTGGAACAAGTTGCCGCCCGACGCCGTCGGTTTCGATCTCGGCTGCGGGTCGGGCCGTTGGGCAAAACTCGTCGCACCTCGTGTCGGCAAACTTCACTTGTTTGACCCGAGCGAAGACGCGCTCAGTGTTGCAAGACGCAATCTCGCAGGCGTGGCGAATTGTGAATTCACGCTCGCCGGCGCCGGTAAGATTCCGCTCGATGACGAATCTTGTGATTTTGGATATTCGCTTGGCGTGCTTCATCACATCCCCGACACCGAAGCTGGTTTGCGCGAATGCGTGAGCAAACTAAAACGCGGCGCGCCCTTTCTTCTGTATTTGTATTACAGCTTTGACAATCGTCCGGCGTGGTTTCGCGCTATCTGGCAGATCAGCAATGTGCCTCGACGGGTGATCTGCCGTCTGCCGCACGGTTTGCGGTTCTTAATAAGTCAGCTATTCGCTGCGATGGTCTATTTCCCGCTCGCCCGCATCGCATTTTTTCTAGAGAAACTCGGCGTCGATGTCGCGAGCTTTCCGCTCTCGCAGTACCGCAACAACAGCTTTTACGTTATGCGAAACGACGCTCTCGACCGCTTTGGGACACGGCTCGAAAAGCGCTTTTCGCGTGAGGAGATCCGCGCAATGATGGAGCGATCCGGGCTAGAACGCTTTACTTTCAGCACGACGTCGTTTTGGACAGCCGTAGGTTATAGGTCATAATTTGGTAAAGTGTCTCTCGACAGTTGGTAACCGGCAGCGATTTGCCCGCACTGTCGCATGATTGGGCGCCGCTCGATGAGAGTTGAGGCGCGGTCGATCTGCCGGTTGCCACTCCAGATGAAGTGATTGATCGAGATGAAAGTACTTCGTATAATCGCCCGTCTAAACGTCGGCGGTCCTGCCCGACATGTGGTTTGGCTAAACAAAAATTTACAAGACGATGAGTTCCGGAGCGTTTTGATTGCCGGCAACATTGCTGAAGGCGAAGACGATATGGGCTACTTTGCGGCACAAAACGGCGTTGCTCCAATTTATATCGAGGATCTGAGCAGAGAATTATCTTTAAAGGACTTGTCCGCGGCGCGGCGGATCTACAGACAGATAAAATTATACGCACCCGACATTATCCACACTCACACCGCAAAGGCTGGCACGCTTGGCCGTCTCGTGGCTTTTGCATATCGGTGGCTAACCTGGAGTACGCTGGTCGGCAGGCCGCGGCAGATTAAGATCGTTCATACATTTCACGGACACATTTTTCACAGCTATTATGGAAAACTAAAAACGCGTATTTACCTCACCATCGAAAAACTGCTCGCCAAATTTGCTACGGATAAAATCGTCGTCATTTCGCAGCAACAGTTGCGAGAGATAAATCAGGAGTTTAATGTTGGCAAGAACTCCCAATTCAGCGTCATTCCGCTTGGTATCGACTTTGAGAATTTTCCGCAATCTAACGAAGTCTGTGAACAGAAACTGCGAGAGGAGATCGGGGCCAGTGATAATGAGATAATAGTTGGATTTTTAGGACGTCTTACAGAAATAAAAAATGTCTCGCTTTTGCTAAATGCCGCAGCTCTAAGCGCTTCTACTGAAATGAAACTCAGATTTATAATAGTAGGCGACGGCCAGTTGCGTGCTCGGCTCGAAGCTGAAAGCCGTTCGCTCGGTTTGCGTGATCGCGTGACATTCCTCGGACATCGTTCTGACGTTTTGGAATTGATTGCCGGAATGGACATTGTTGCATTATCATCTCTCAATGAAGGCACTCCGTTGTCACTGATCGAGGCAATGGCCAGCGGGGTTCCGGTAGTTGCAACCGGGGTTGGCGGCGTGGTCGATCTACTTGGCGAGATCGATGAAACGAAGGACGGCTTCGACGTTTGCCATCGCGGTATTATGGTTCAGTCCGGCAACGCTCCATCGCTATGTGACGGCTTGATGTTTTTAGCTCAAAATGACACTTTGCGCAAAACTCTGTCACAACGCGGAAAGAAATTTGTTCGGTCAGAGTATTCGATCGATCGACTAACCAACGATATGAGAGATCTCTATCGCGCTTTGATATCCGTTTGAACAAATGTCCGGATTCACAGCAAATCCATTTTTTGTCTCCGCAGCCAGCCTCGTTGTGAGCGTGCTGGCAACAATGTCTGTGCGATGGTTTGCTTTGAAATACCTATTTGTCGCGAAGCCAAAATCCGACCGCTGGCACAAGCGACCGACGGCTATGCTCGGCGGCGTTGCAATATTTATTGCCACGATAGTAGTGTATTTTGCGTTCGTTCCGCCGACGCGCGAATCGCTGATTGTCATCGGCGCAAGCTCACTGCTTTTTGCCGTCGGTCTCGTAGACGATCTTATTAGCATTCGCCCGTATCAAAAATTGATCGGACAACTGATCGGCGCCGGCATACTTGTGCTGTCCGGTTTAACGATCCCGCTCACGGGCTACGACATCATCGACATTTGGATCACGGTGCTTTGGGTCGTAGGGATTACGAATGCCGTTAATCTGCTCGACAACATGGACGGTCTCGCCGTCGGCATATCGGCGATTGCCGCGCTTTCACTTGCGGTGAATTTTGCTGCGAATGGACAGACTGCAGAACTTCTGCTGGTCGCGACATTGATCGGCGCGCTCGTTGGCTTTTTATTCTTTAACTTCAACCCGGCGTCGATCTTTATGGGTGATTGCGGATCGATGTTTATCGGTTTTCTGTTGTCCAGCTCTGTATTGTTGAATCAAATCGGCGGACGATCACGCGGAGTTGTTGCGATTCTCGCCGTGCCGGTTCTGATACTTTTTGTTCCGATCTTCGACACGACATTCGTAACTGTCTTAAGAAAGTTGTGGGGCAAAAAGGCGTCGCAGGGCGGCCGCGATCACACGTCGCACAGGCTGGTCGCACTCGGTTTGTCAGAACGAACGGCTGTAATAATGCTATACAGTTTTGCGATCGCCGCCGGAGCTCTCGCCTTGCTCGTCGGACAGATCAGCCCGATCAAAAGTTTTGCTCTGATTGCGTTTTTCATAGTCATTCTCGTCATTCTCGGCGTATTTTTGTCGAAGGTAAAAGTTTACGAGGGTGAGAATGAAGAACAAGCCGCGAACGAAAATGCCGTCTTTGCATTTCTCGTGACTGTATCGCACAAGCGGCGCGTCTTCGAAGTTTTTCTTGACGCGTTTCTCATAACGCTTGCGTATTACTCGGCGTGGGCGATCTTATTCAATTCGTTTGAGGACTCGATCAATTGGGGCCTTTTTCTGAAAACTTTACCATTACTGATTTTAATAAAACTCGCGGCATTTCTAGTCGTCGGCGTTTATCGCGGCCTATGGCGTTACACCAGCATCGGCGATCTGATCACGTTTACAAAGGGCGTCGTCCTCGGCTCGGCTTTGAGTGTAATTGCAATTCTTTTGATCTATCGTTTCCAAGGGTTTTCGCGCACGGTTTTTATTCTTGACGGGATGCTGTTGCTTCTCGCTGTAGTCGGCAGCCGCATGGCGTTTCGCGTTATTCGCCAGATTTTACCGATGCCAGCCGCAAGCGACGGGCGCAAAGTATTGATCTACGGCGCGGGCGACGGCGGCGAAATGTTGCTTCGCGAACTGAATAATAACCCTGAGTGGAATTATGTGCCGATCGGTTTTGTCGACGACGATCCGCTAAAAAAAGACAAGGTAATTCATGGCCTGAAAGTTTTTGACGGCAAGCCCGATGTATCGGGACTCGCAGAAATTTGTCGCGAAAAAGATGTCGCCGAAATTCTGATCTCTGTTCGAAAAATGTCGCCCGAGCAGCTAAAACGGGTGCGCGAAATTTGTGACGACAACGACGTGATTCTCAAACGGGCTCTATTAAAAATCGAGCCGGTCGATCTGGTGTAGACTCTTAACCTTGTCGCTGAAACTTGTAAAACTTGAAAACAAGCTGCTCGCCCGCGTCGTGTTCGTCGCGGCCGCAGCCGCTTGTCTCTTCGCAGGCTGGATGTTTGTAAAGTGGAACTTTGCCACAGCGATCTCCACTCACCTCGACCCGCGTCTCGCCGAGTCGAGACTCATTGCCGAATGGCTCGCTGAAATTTCGCCTAACGACCCTGGTGCTCATTATGCGCTTGCCGTCGCGCTCGAAAAAAGTTTCGAGCCCGGCGATTTTGAACGCTCATTGACTGAATACGAACGCGCGGCCGAGCTGTCGCCAAACAACTATCTGATGTGGCTCGCCCTTGCACGAGCGAGTAGTCGCAGCGGTAACGTTGAGCAGGCGCAAAATGCGTTTAGGCGCTCGTTAGATCTCGCGCCAAATTACGCAAACGTCTCGTGGGCGTACGGGAATTTTCTTGTCCGGCAAAATCGTGTTGACGAAGGTTTCGCCCTGATCGCAAAAGCTGCGGCGTCACATCCGAATTACTCCGGACCGGCGGTGGTGCTCGCGATGCAGATCTTTGACAACGACGTGATGCGCGTTCGCAATGTACTTGGCGGCGGCGAAGAATCGGATGTCGCTCTCGCGCCGGTTCTCGCTTCGCTTAAACGTTATGACGATTCTTTCAACGCGTGGAATCGGCTGCCGAATGATCTCAAAATTTCAAAATACAAAGAACTCGGCGAGCTTTTAATCGGATATATGGCTGGCGGTGGCCAATTTCGCAACGCCGCGCGCATAACGGCCGTTCTCGCCGAAAGCGGCGCTCCGAAACCCGTGATAGGAGAAGTTACAAATAGCGGTTTTGAGAATGAAGTAAAGCTGAAGAAAGCCGGGCAATTTGAGTGGCAGATCGGTGAAGGCACCGAGCCGCAGATCGGCCTCAGTCAAACCCATAAACACACAGGAAATTACGGGCTTTGGATCGTTTTCAACACTTTTGAGACAGACGATTTTAGGCAAGTTTCCCAGACCGTCGCGGTCGAACCAGGCTCTCTTTACAGGTTCGAAGCATATTACATATCGGCGCTTAAGACTGTTTCGAAACTGAAATTCGAGATCGTCAATCCCGCGACCGGCCTGGTGTTAGCGACAACAAACGAAATGCTGCCGAACAATCAATGGTCGTCATTGACCACGGAGTTAGCGATCCCCAACGACGTTGATGGCATAAAGATCCAACTCCGCCGCGAGGGCTGCAACGGCCCGGCTTGTCCTGTTACAGGGACGCTCGGGCTCGATGATATTTCGATAACGCGTTTGCAAAAATGATCTCTGTGCAAAACATCACCATCGGTAACGAGTTATCCCGAATAAGTTCGGCGATTTTCTTTTTGTTGTGTCTGATACCGGCGCTTGGAACGGTCATTTTTGGCGCGGTCGATGAAACGACGTGGATAATCATCACGGTCTTTTGGGCAGCTGTAATTCTGCTGTGGTTAGGCGAAGCGTGGAAAGGCGGCGGCCTCCGTTTGAAAGCTTCGTCGCTGCTGCTGCCGCTCGCGATTCTAATTTTTATTGGCGTAGTGCAGTTGCTGCCGACACCGTTCGCCTCGCTCAACTATGCAGCAACGCGCTTTTTTGTCGGGCGCCTGATTGTTTACTTTGTATTTTTCGCAGCGTGCCTGACGTTTATTAACAACGAACAGCGACTAAAGAAAGTCGTGTGGTTCGTCGTCATCTTTGGCTCGGTGATGGCTTTTTACGGTATTCTGCAATGGCTTGCAAATCCAGTCGGCATCTACGGCCTGCGCGGCACACCGCAAGCAATACCGTTCGGGCCGTTCGTCAATCAACATCATTTTGCCGCGTTTATGGAAATGACCGGCGGCGTCACGCTCGGACTTCTTTTTGGCGGCAAGCGCTCACGCGATCGCGTGATGCTGCTCGTTCTGGCAGTTGTTATCATGGGAGCCGCCGTCGGTTTTACAAGCTCACGCGGCGGGCTGCTTGGCTTTGTTTCCGTTCTCGCATTTGTGATCTTGATGCAACTGTTAACCCCAAAGCATCGAACGGACGCAGCCGATAATGTCCATTTAGCGGCGCAGCGAAAGATTGTGGTCGCGGCATCGGGACTCGCGTTAATAATCATAATTTTCAGTGTGATTCTCTTTCTCGGCGGGAACGATCAACTGCTTCGCGGAACGGGTGCGATCCGTGACGATGTTGATGTTTCGACAGGAAGATTTCACTTCTGGCCGATCGCGTTAAAGATTTTTCTTGGTCATCCGATACTAGGCGCAGGCTTTGACGCGTTCGGCGTCGCGTTTACCAAATACGATACCTGGAGCGGCGTCCTGCGTGTCGAACAGGCGCACAACGAATACTTACAAACGCTCGCCGATTCCGGCATCATCGGTCTAATCTGTGTCGTTGCGTTTATCTTTCTGTTGTTTAGAAAAGGAATCGCGACTATTTTGTCGCAACGTGGATTTAGGAAGAGTGCTGCGGTCGGAGCGCTTGCGGGCTGTTTTGGGATTTTGGTTCACAGTTTTTTCGACTTTCCGCTGCGCACACATTCGAATACATTTTTCTTCTTCGTGTTAGTTGCGATTGCGACGGTTCCAATCGTTGCCGACACAACGCAAAAACGCCGACGCTCGTCTAGCGAACATTAACCGCGATCGTGCGTTTGCCACAAGACATCTCAAACGTCACCTGATAAACACCGAGGCGATCGCTCAGTGATTGCAACACAAAAAGAGCGCGCGTCGTCAACCCCGCGATCGGCTCGCGGCGAACCGTCACGTCCTTAGGACTCGACGACGAAGCCTGAACTGAATCCACATCGTTGTCATTGTCGAGCCCGACGATCACCGCCAGCTTTCCGCTGTTGCTCTTCAGATTGATCGTCTCTTCGCTTACCGTGATCTTGCACGGCACAATTTCAGCCGGAGGATCAGGCTTTGTTTCGACAATTCGCGCACGAACATCCTCAGCGATTGGCGGCGATTCAGGCGTGGGCGTCGGTGTTGGAACCGGTGTAGGTGCGGGCGTTGGCTCTACAGCAGATGCGGGCGTAGGACTCGGCTCTGGTTTTGTTTCGCTGGCCGTCGGTTTATCCGCGCTCGGTACGGGGATCGTGATGATCACCGGTGGAAACAATTCCCTTGTCTTCACCTCGGTTTTCACATCGGGCGTCGGCTGTGGCGTCGGTGAATTTTGCGGCTCAGGCGTTGTTTCCGGTGAAGGGATAGGCGATAGTTCAGCCGATGGTGTTGGTTTTGCTGCTTCGGGCGTCGGCGAAACCTCGGTCAACGGCGTTGGCACCGGTCGTATCTCTTCGGGCGATGGCGTGGCTACAGGCACGATTGACGGGATTGGTTTTGGAATGTCAGGTGTCGGGGCCGGTTCAATTTTTATCTCGGGCGTCGGGTCGGGCTTTACTTCCGGCGTCGGTATCGGCGGCGCCTCTGTCTTTAGCGCGATTGTCTCGGGCGCAACTTTGGGAACTAGATTTGGCCCGATCTTGTCGGCAAGCCCTTCGGTGCTGCCATTGACTTTTCGATATTGCGATTCGATAACGCCGTAGCGAATTACGTCGGGACGCTCGGCGCTCTTGTAACTTTTGATATACATGTCGAGGGCCTCGGTGTGTTTGCCCGCAAGCGCGTACGCCGCACCGAGCCGCCACGTGCTCGAGCGCCACCAAGTGCTGTCAGCGGGCAGCACGCCGATTGCGCGCCTGAGTCGAATTATCGCCTCGTCAGCTGAGCCGAGATTATATTGCGCCCACCCGGCGATCTCCTCGACGCGACCACGCAGAACTGCCGATAGAGTATGACGCGGCAAATCGGGCACGACGATGTATTCACCTTTTGTCGCGGCGATAGCGCGGCTTTCGTAAAGCTCGTTCGCCATCACTGCGATCGTGGAATTAGGGCCAGCGAGGCCGTCGTCTACTCCTAAGGTCGCAGCTTTCGTCAATTCAAGCACCTTAAGCAACGCAGTCTTTTTTTCCAACAACTGCGATGCCGCGAAGATCTGACGATATACTTTCATCCGGTCGCCGCCTTTTACAAACTGATCGACGGCAGCGGCGAGGTTTTGGTCGTTTATTTCTGCCGAGTCGAGCTGCTGTCTGAGTTCGAGAAGTCCGGCGAGACGTGCGGCGTTCTCAGAATCGTCGGCTGCAGTCGGGGCGAAGATGCTCGCTCGTCTTTCGTCACCGACAAGTTCCTTTAAGTTAAGCGCGTCGCGCGCAACTCGGCCGCCGAGATTTGTGCTTACCTTGCCGTCCGTGATTTTAAAGACGCTGCGCAGACCTTCGGCAGCCTCTCGATAATAACCGGCTGCAAGCCGCGCGGAGGCAAGTTCGTATTCAACTGTCGGAAAATTTCCGTAACGCCGCGCGGCGAGCAAAGTCTTTTCAGCATCGGCCGCCCTGTTTTGCATCAATAAACCGCGCGCAAGGGCAATGTGCGACCAAATAAATCGCGGGTCGCTGTCGATGGCTTTTCGCGCCAACTCGACTGCTTTCACACCTTCGTTGTGAGCCGCGTACCAATATGCGGCTCCGGCGAGAAGGATCACATTGCCCGGATTTGCCTCGAGCGATCTCGCTAGTTCAGCCTCGGCGTCTGCACGTTTATCGGCGTCAAATAGCGCGAGTATCAAACCTGTCTGTGCAGGAAGACTATTCGCATCAGCCGTTAGAATTTCGCGATAAAGGGCTACCGATTCGTCCGCTTTCCCAAGCGCACGCTTCATCTCGGCAAGTCCGCGTTTTGCGTCGAGCGAAGTCGGGTCGAGTTCGAGGGCGCGTTCGTAGGCCGACGCAGAACCGAACAGCTGAAAATCGATGCGGTTCGCCAACCCGAGTGTTTGATAGGCAACGGACGAATTTGGGTCGAGCGCGATCGCGTTTAAACTCACGCGTCTTGCCTCGCCGCCGTTCTCAATCATCATGTAAAAGTTCGCAACATCGAGTAGTTGTTTTAGGTTCCCGTCCGCTTTGCTTTCGAGAGTTTTTTCGATCTCGATGGCGCTGTCGCGTGCTCCGCGAAAATACAAATTCGCTGCGATCTTAGAAAGCGCTTCCGTCCACAACTGTTCCGGGATTGGCTTTGGCGCGTCTGTTGCAGCGGCTCTGAAAACGGCGGCAGCTCCGTCCGTTTCACTGGCCGCGAGTTTTTCATTACCAGTGTCGGTGCGAAGTAAAGCGATCAATGTAAGTGCTTCTTTTTTTCGAGTAGATTTTGGAAACGTCTCATTGAATTTCTGTAAAGCTGCAATACGCGCGTCTCGCGGATCGGTAATTACAGCCTTTTCCCAAGCGGCTTTTTCATCAGGCTTTTTAAGAGGCGTCACCGAAGACTTTTGTTTTGCCGTAGTGGGTGGTTTCGATGGCGCTGCGGATGGCTTAGATTTCGCAGCAGTATTCTTTTTTGCGGGTGTTGCCGTGGTTTTTGGCTTGAACTTTGCTGCAGTAGATTTTTTTGATGGCGTTGCTTTTGGCTTTGCAGTTTGTGTTTTAGGTTTTGGCTTGTTCGTTTGCGCCAGGTTCAGGAATGAAACGGCGCACAATACAAAAATAATTGCAAAAACTTTCATAAAACTTAAGCCTAACGAACTTCAAAATCATAACATGCGAATTGCGTTTTCGCACCGCCGAATCTATCCTCGCTTTTATGACCGAACTCGATCAAGTCTGGTCGCAAATGCTCGCCGACGCGGGCGATAAGGCCAATGAAGAAGGCCGCCAGCACGTCGTTGAATATCTTCGTCTACGCGCGACCAATGATGCGATTCGAAGCAAAGGCGTCGCTTGGCTGATCGATGCATTTATCGAAGTTGCGACAGACGCCCAGCGTGAAAGACTAAACCTGTCGATCGAACGCTTTGAGCCGCATGAGTTTGCGCACGGCAATTCGACAATGGTCGGCACACAGCTGGTTGTTCGACACGGGGTGAGATGTTTGAAGGTCGAGTCCGGTTGGGCTCGGATCCCCTCACACGGAATCATGCGGAAGGCAGCGCTCGCTGTCGCAAATATCACGCATTTTGGCTTACCAAATGCCAGCGCCAATATTCATCTGATTCATCAGGATGACGAACTGCCCTGTTGGATAGATGATAAACGGAATGCTGTCGATACGGCCGTGATCCGGCAACATTTCGACACGTTGCTCGGCACTTGATGTGCGGTTTTGGCAAAACCGCACAACTTGCGATAGACTTTTCGTTTAGCCATTAGTGGGAGAAACAGTAAGACGTGAAAGCAGAATTAAGCAAATTGATAGAGTTACAAAAGACGGACACAAACCTTCGCCGCTTGAAACAGGCGTTGGAAACAGCAGACGAGAGGCGTGCAGAGATCGAACAAGAGTTTGAACAGCACGCCTTTTCTATACGCGAAATTCAGAAGAAACGTGACGACCTCAACGCGAGCCGCGCCGACCTCGAAAAACAGATCGCCGAGAATAGAACCTATCTCGAGCGCGCCGAGCGAAATCTGAAACACGCGCAAAATTCAAAAGAGTACGAAACCGCAATGCGCGAGACCGACGCTCTACAAAAGCAAATTTCCGCATTCGAAACTCAGATCGTCGAAGCGATGGACGAAGTCGAACGCGTCGAAAAAGAACTCGAGGACCGGGCAGACGAGATCAACAGCCACGACGCAAAACGTGACGCTGCCTTGAGTGAATTTGCCGCGCAGCTTGCCGCCGACCGGAGCGAATTCGAAAGCGAAACTGCGCATCGTGGAGGCGCATTTGCCACTTTACCTGACCGTTTGGCGTACGTTTATGACCGCTTGGCGCAACGCAGCCGCGACGGTATCGCGGTCGCCGAGGTTGTCAACGGTTCGTGCAGCGCGTGCTTTATGTCGCTGCGTCCGCAAGTTCAGGTAAATGTAAAAAAGGGAGACGAGATTATTACTTGCGAGAGCTGCACGCGGATACTTTACATACAAAACAAAGAAGCCGAAGCTACGGCTTCGTAAAATTCCAGGAGGGAAAATATGAAGAAAATCATCACAATGAAAATCATCACAATGTTGACAGTAGTGTTTGCCTTATTTCAGTTTGCCACTGCGCAAAAAAATGACACAAACTCAAGAAAGAACGAGATGCGCGAGCAGCGCAAAGAATTGATTCGCGAGATGAAGCAGGAAAATCCGACAACTGGAAATTCCGCCTCTGCTGTCAGTGTTAGCGATGTCGGCGAAGCCGATTCGTTTGATAAAGGCGCAAAGTTTATGGGGATTGCGGCTTCGGGAATAATGTATGTTTATTCGAGCTGCGATCCGGCGATACTGCTTGCGGACCTCGACCTCGTCCTCGGGCCCGACGACCGATGCCTTGCAGCACCGAATCCGGCCGTCACCGCTTCGGCGACTTTTACTGACATAGCCCGTATCAATCTGCCTGCCAGGGCCAATCGAAATATCCTTTACATGATCAATAATCACTCGATAAACTGGGATTTTTCAAACGCAGGACCGGGGGTCATTATTGGTCGGATGAGCTATTCTCCGCAAATCACGATCGAGAGCGATGCTTTGAATGATCCGGCGGCTATCGATCCTAATACAGGCCTGCCGATGAATGGCAGCTACACGACGACCGGGAACGGCACGAAGTTGATAAATACGTCTCTACAGCCCGGCGCTTTCAGCAATTACGTCGAGAGCTATACTCGTGCAAACACGACTGGCTTGTCACGTCAATTTTTTGCAGACCTCGGGCTGCCAACCAGCGTTATCAACAATCTCTTTAACAGACCGATGACGATTAGATTGGGTGGTCGAATTTCTGTTAGAGGCGTAGGCTTTGGGCAATTTGTCTACACTGCCAGATTCTTGGGTAATTAAGAAACGCAATCGAATGTGGCTTTGAGTCTGCACGGAGAACTGTATCCTTACGGAAGCAGTTCTCCGTTCTCGTTTTTTGGCGATGTAATTATGGTGACATATCACGATAACAGCGATAAATCGACAAACGTCACGGCCAAGCTCGCATTGCTTGCTGCTTGGTCAATCGCCCTGTTCGGAACCGTCGGAAGTCTGTTTTTAAGCGAAGTGATGCAATATCCGCCGTGCGCTCTTTGTTGGTACCAGCGGATCGCTCTCTATCCGCTCGTATTCGTTATCGGTACCGGACTACTTCTCAACGACCGCAAGGTCGCAGCGTATGCGTTGCCACTCTCACTTGTTGGTGTCGCCGTTGCCGTTTACCACAACCTGCTCTACTACGGATTTATCGCTTTGGAATTGGCGCCGTGCACTGAGGGCATTCCCTGTAATTCGGTTCAGCTTGAGCTACTGGGGTTTGTTACGATACCACTCATGTCTCTCGGGGCATTTCTCGCCGTCACAGTTTTTCTTATTATCTATAGTAAATATGCGAAATGAACTTAAAGTAATGGCCATCATTGTCGCCATCGTAATCGTTGGCGTGTTTATAGGTTCGAGGTACTATCGCAGCTCGATCGAAAGCGGCCGCCCGCCAGTGCCTCAAAAAGAAGGGCTCATCCGCGAAGACAGCCCGACGCTCGGCCCGGCGGATGCTAAAGTCACAATCGTCGAGTTTCTCGATCCCGAATGCGAGACGTGCGCGGTGTTCGGCGCGATCGTTAAGAAGATCGTGAAGGACAATGACCCGAACATTCGCCTCGTAATTCGTTACATGCCGCTGCATCCTAACGCTGCTAGGGCGGCGACTTTTGTCGAGGCAGCCGGCGAGCAAGGCAAATATTGGGAGGCTCTTGACCTTTTGTTTCAGAAACTACCCGAGTGGGGCGAGCGGCACGGGGCGCCGCCAAATGCCCCCAAACCCGATATAGACGCACTCTTTGAAAGATACGCGCAGACGCTCGGCCTCGATCTCAAAAAACTCGAGACTGCCGTCAAAGAAAATCGCTTTGCGGCCAAGCTCGATCGTGACAAACGCGACGGTCAACGCCTCGGCGTGCGCAAGACGCCCAGTTTCTTTGTAAACGGCAGAGAGCTGACGCGCTTTGGCGAGGCAGAACTCAGGGCGCTGATCGCGGATGAGTTAAAGAAATGAGGACTTGGGACCAAAACCTAAACGAGTGATCCATGAGTGGTTACTGCGAAAGCAATTGCGGACTTACCCCGGAAAGCGCGGGACAGAGACGGACATTAAGAATCGTATTGGGCATCAATGCGATCATGTTTGTGGTGATAGTAGTATCCGCGTTTGTGGGACGTTCGGCGTCGCTGCTGGCTGACAGTCTCGACAATCTCGGCGACGCAATGACCTACGGACTATCGCTCTTTGTGGTCGCGAAAGGGGCCGAAGCAAAGGCAAAGGTCGCTTTGTTTAAAGGTGCTTTGATCCTGTTGGCCGCGATTGGCATTTCGGGACAGGTCGTTTATAAGATCTTTTTTCCGGTGGTCCCAAGATACGAGATCATGGGTGTTTTTAGCCTGCTTGCTCTCGCTGCAAATTCCGTATGCCTCTTTCTCTTGTGGCGGCATAGGCATGAGGACGTGAACATGAGCTCGGTGTGGGAATGCTCGCGAAACGATATCGCGACCAACCTCTCGGTCTTTGCGGCGGCCGGCGCCGTTTGGTTCTCTGGTGCGGCGTGGCCCGACTTGCTTGTTGCAGTTGGGCTTGTAATTCTGTTGATTCGGTCGGCGGTTCGCGTCAATTCATCTGCGCTGACGGTCCTTCGGGGTGCAAATACGTAAGAAAAAAATGAAGTTAGTTATCTTTACCGCAATTTTATTTCTCTCAATCAATTCGAGTGTTTGTGCACAGTCGGAAAGAACGGTCCGGTTAAAGGGACAGGTCGTCTGCTCGGTCTGCTGGTTCGAGGCCGACGATCGAAAGAAAGTCCCTTACGGCAATTCGGCCGACATGGATTGTGCGATCGATTGCTCTGAGCAAAAAATCCCGCAAGCTCTCGCCGTCGAAGATGAAAAAGGCTTTACGCTTTACACGTTGGAACCTGGCGCTTTCAAGCCGTCGGGCCGGGATTTTATCGATCTCGTGCCAAAGATGGTCGAGGTCGAGGGCGAGCTTCGCACCGAAAAAGACAAGAAATTTATTAAAGTAAATTCACTGCGCGTTCTAAAAGAAACACCGGTCAAACCCGTCCCGGTTTCTGACGACGCTGTGCTCGCTCTAAAAGACCTGACCGGTGCCGAACAGTCGCTCGCCGCGTTGAAAGGCCGTGTCATCGTGCTCAATTTTTGGGCGACGTGGTGTGAGCCGTGTAAAAAGGAGATGCCCGATCTTGCGGCGGTACAAAATGACTATGCGGCACTCGGTGTTCAGGTGATCGGTGCCGCGGGTGATGCTCAAGCAGATTCCGCAAAGGTTTTGAAATTCATCCGCGAGTTCAAAGTGAATTTCCCCGTCTGGCTCGGCGCGGCGACCGACGACATGAAACGCTTTGGCGTCGGACAGGTGTTGCCTGCGACAGTGATCATCGACCGAAACGGCAAAATCGTGTGGCGCGAGATCGGGATCATCAAGCCTGTGGAACTCAGAAAGGAACTCGACAAACTCCTTCTGCCAAAGGTCGCCGAAGCAACAAAATCTGCAAAAGCAGAGAAATCAAAAACAAAGAACACCTCGCTCGTGCCGGCCTGACCCGTCTGACCGGGCGAAGGCCAGGCTGTCCGTGGGACGGCCGATAACCCTAAAAAATTTACCGCGGGAATTCGTTTGCTCGCAGGTCAAGTCGATCGAGCCGCTGTGCGCTCGACGCTGATTTATCGCTTTCACCCGCGAATCCACTTCGGCGTCGAATACAACCCGAAGGTCGGCGAAGTCCGTCCGTTGCTAACCCTGATTCCTATAACCGAGACCCACAACCGTCCCGCGATCATTTTCGGCGTAAGTTCAGATCGCATCGGCACGCCGAGCGGAACGTCACTTTATCTAACCGCGAGCAAAGACCTCGAACATTGGACGGGTTTGCCGATCGCACCATACGGCGGCATCGTTTATGGCTCGTACGAAGATAGATTCCGAGCTATCGGCGGGCTGAATATTCGCATTCGCCCTCGCCTCACGTCTCTGATACAGTTCGACGGCGTCAAGGTGCATCCCGGCGTGACCTACACCGTCGACGACACGCACGCGTTTACTTTTTTGATGATTCGTGGAAATCGGCCGGGCGTGACTTACACATTTTCTTTCTGAGGTAGAACAGGCGGCCACGTCTGTTCAGACCGGAGATCGACAGACCTGGCGGTCTGTCGTACATAATTGGTGCCCTCGGAAGGATTCGAACCTACAACCAAGCGATTATGAGCCGCGTGCTCTACCGTTGAGCTACAAGGGCAACCAAAGCCAAGTTTACTAGAGACGGGAGACGAGAGACAAGAGACGACCACCCGTCTTCGAGTCTCAGGTCTCTTGTCTATTTACTGAGGAGCGGGCGAAAGATAATGGCATTGCGAACCTTATCGAGCGCGGATTTGATCACTTCAGGTGAGGCGTTCGGGTTCTCTGCGGCAAAAGTCGCGGCGATCTCGTCGTCAGATTTGTTATTCAACAAACCTTCAAGCGCCGACATCTCTGCGTCGCCAAAGTCAGGTAACCCAAGCGCGTTTGTCGTTTCGATACCGACGACGCGAGTTTGCGAGAGGTCGAAAACCCAATCTAGAACTTTTTCGATGGGGTCGGCGTCGGCATAGCGTGTCTTTATCAGCTTGAAAACACCCGCGCGGCTGTCGATATTCATGAGCAGGGCGATAAAAAACCTGTGCTCGGGCTGAGTGACATACGCTCGACGGCTGACGATCTCGTCCTGCATATCCATGTGGGCAAAGACGGGCCGCAGGATTTCGGCGGTTTTGCCATGTTTGTCGATAACGAGGTTTAGAAACGTGTCGAAGCGTGTTTTTGGTTCGTCGAGTTTGAAAAGTTCGGCGATATGACCGCCGCGCAAAAACCCGCGAAGGTGCGACAAGTAAAGAAACGACGTGTGCAGATCGCTTCGCTCAAGCAGGTTTCTAATTTGTTCGTCGGTGTCCGGCCGATTCACGCGAATTAACGCCGCGATCGTTTGAACTTTTTTCGTAATATCGTCGCGTTCGAAAAACGGATCGGCGGCAAGGCCGGGTTTGTGATACGAGTATTGCGGCAGATCTAGCGGCGAACCCGACGTGCGAACTACGATCGTCGCCGACGGCTGGTCGAGGTGAAACAACGAGTGAATATACTGCCGCCCGCCCCAGATCTCCTGCGCGTCGCCGACCTCGAGCAGCTCGCACACCTTGAGGCTCATCTTGCCGGTTTCGGCAAAAGTGTTTATCACCTCGTTGCGCTCGTACTCGTACCAACTATGAATGCTCGAACCCAGTAGCACCTGAAACGCTCCGCAAAACCCGTGCTGATGAATCGCCGTCGTGCCGTTAAACCAAAAATAAACATCGACGTGAAACCGCTGACCTACATAAAGCGTTATAGGCGGATCGCCAAAATTGCCCCGAACGTCCTTTTGCGGCGGTAGAGTGTTTTGGTTCAGCGTCCATGTCAAAACGTCCCACGCCGAGAGCTTTGAAGGCAGATCGGCGCTTTGTAGAGCGTCCTTCGCCATAGACGGCAACTGCGCCTCGTCGTAATTCGCGTCGCGCCAGAGCCGCTCGACTTCGTCACCAAGTTGTTGAAATAATTCCATAAATTAAGCAGTAGTGAGCCCGTTTGAAAGTTAATTGTGTTTTCTTCTTTGTGCTCTTTGTGTCCGCCCTCTGTGCCCTTTGTGATTACGGGTTTTTTCTTAACACAAAGCACACAAAGATGAAGACACAAAGATCACAAAGAAATCAAAATGACCAACTACCTTAACCTTGTCCGTCGAACGTCGGCGGTGGCGGTGGTTCGTTAACCAGTTCGTCAACAGGAGTTTTATCAAGAAAGCGAAACACCAGCCACAACGCGACAATACTCAAGATCAGCGCCGGAATATTCGCAAAGATCGCGTACGTGTCAAAAGCTTCGTCACTCCAACCCCAGATGCCTTGGCCGATAGCGATCAAAACCCCGAAACCAATGCCGACAATAATCTGCGTGCCGAGAAACACACCTCCCGCAATCGCCGCCCAAAGCCACGGGTTTCGCCCCGAATCGCGTCCTTTTTTGTAGCCGAACCAAATAGCTAAAATTATTAGGATCATCGCCTTCGCTCCTATGCAAGCACATTTCCCCTTTCGATAAACTGCTTTATCTGCTATATTCTGCCTAACTCTTCTCGAAAAATAAATCTAAACAGGAAGGAAATTATTGTGAGCGCAAATGCAGATACGATAACCGGCGGCGGGCTGAACGTGGAATCGGGCAAACACCCGAAGGGCCTTTATGTGCTGTTTGCGACAGAGATGTGGGAACGTTTCAGTTTCTACTCTATGCTGTCGCTTTTCGTACTTTACTTACGCGATCCGGTCAATGGTTTTGGCTGGACGGCGGCAGAAGCGACCGGCCTGTACGCAAACTACCTGATGTTTGTTTACGCCAGCCCGTTAATTGGCGGTTTCATAGCAGATAGGTTCACCGGATATCGAAAAGCCGTTATGATCGGCGGATTCTTCTTCATGGCCGGTCACGGGTTACTTTCGATTCAGGCACTTTGGGCAGTTTACCTGGCGCTGACATGTCTGGTCATCGGTAATGGTTTCTTTAAGCCGAACGTCTCCACAATGGTCGGCAACCTCTATCCTGAGGGCTCGCACCTGAAAGATCGCGCTTACAACATTTTCTATTTCGGCATTAATGTCGGGGCATTCCTAGCTCCGATCGTAATGGAGATCGTCAAAGCGAAGGTCAACGTTCACGCGGCGTTTGCGGTTGCGGCATTTGGAATGGTGATTTCGGTTTCGATACTTTGGTATTTCAAGAATCTCATCGCTCATGCTGACCGCAGCTCCAAAGAGGTTTCTGATCAGGCTGACGCGGCCGCTGCTACTGCTGCCGATCTGCCAAGTGTCGAAGGCAGTAGCGCACATTCTGCGGCTCTGATGAAGTCGGTTCCGGATTGGAAGCGTATAGTCGCTCTTTGCGTCGTTTTCGCGATCGTGATCGTCTTCTGGATGGTGTTTCACCAAAACGGCTCGACGCTGACGTATTTTGCTGACGACAACACAGACTGGAACGTATCAGGCACGATCTCAAACTCGATCAACGCATTCTGGGTTATCACACTCACATTCCCTTTAGTTTGGTTCTGGGGTTTTCTGGACCGACGCGGCAAAGAGCCTTCGACGCCGACGAAAATGGCGTTCGGAATGACGCTGACAGGTTTGTCTTTTCTTGTGCTGTATTTTGGCGCAACAATCGGCGAAGGAATGGTAAAGTCTGCTGAGCAGCTCACAAAAGGCGAGTTTCGCATCAACGAGCGTGTGTTAACAAACCTCGGCAACTCGGGCGTGCCAAAGGACGTTCTCGGCAGGATTCAAAACGCGAAAGGAGCGGACGGAAAGAACTCTGTGTTTGGCGTAAAGTTCACTTCAAAGACCGACGAGGCGACAAAGGTAGCGACCTCAGGCGAACAGCAACTCGTCGCCGCAGTCAACGCCGCCGCACCCGGTGCGGGCGATGCTCATAAGGACAAGATACTGCAGGGCTCCTACCTTTTCCGCGTGTCTCCATTCTGGCTTATCCTCGCGTATATGATCGTGACATTGGGCGAACTTATGCTGTCGCCGATGGGCCTGTCGCTCGTCTCGAAGGTCGCGCCGATCAGCAAACGCGGCCTGCTCATGGGCGGCTGGTTTGTCGCGACAGCCATCGGCAATAAGCTGACGATGATCGGGATTTACTGGGACATCTGGCTGCAATCGACGTTCTTCTTGGCGCTCGCCTGCATGGCGCTGTTTATGGCGGTCGTGCTGTTCCTGATACTCAAACCGCTCAAGAAAGCGATGCCCGGCGTTTGAAGAAGACATGAGACTGGAGACAAGAGAATGGAATAGTGAGAGAAAAAATATTGCGGCATCAAGATTTGCTTGTTTACAAGAAAGCAATTGAAGCCGCGATGAAGATCTTCGAGATGAGTAAGTCTTTTCCGAAGGAGGAGACTTACTCACTTACTGATCAAATTCGGCGGGCGTCTCGTTCCGTCCCAGCAAATATTGCCGAAGCATGGAGAAAGCGTCGTTATAAGGCTGCTTTCATCAGCAAACTCAATGACGCAGAAGGTGAAGCGGCTGAGACGCAAACGTGGTTGGAGATCGCAAATCGCTGTAATTACGTGGAATGGGATCATGCGAAAGAACTGTATCTCGAATACGACGAAATAATTTCAATGCTGGTGGCAATGGCCAATAATCCCGAAAAGTGGATTCTCTTAAACTCGAAGACCTAACTCTCTCGTCTCCCGTCTCTCGTCTCTTGTCTCTCGTCTTCGGAACTATCCGATAAACAACTCTTCTTCGGTATAAACCCGGTCGATCTGCTTTGGCGCCGGTGCAAACAAAACCTCGAGGCCGCGTTTGACGCCGGCCATGATCGCGGCGATCTCGCGGGCCGGAACGACGATCTTTTGATTCACAAATTCCGTCGTATCGAGCACCTGTGCGTGCGTGCGGTCGATCGACTTGCTGACCATCTCCACCTTGTCTTTTGCGGTGTGAGCTGTCTGGCCGACGAGCACGCGAAGGTCGGCGACCTCTTGCTTGATTATCTCGGTCGATTCGGCCAAGTGCTTTGTCGCTACCGAAAGATTGCTCGAGATCTCGGTAAAATGCACCGAGATCTCACGCCCTTGAGCGCTGATCGCATCCACTTTAGCAATTAACGGCTCGACGCGTGCCTCGACATTTTTGACCGAAGCGACGACCTTGCGAACCGTAATCGCGATCCAAATAAACGCCACCGCCATCACGATAAAGCAGATCGCAATCACGATCGACGAGACCATTTGCCAAAATTGCGGGTCGCCGGTGTTCATTATGCTTTATCTTTTTTGTCCTCAACCGCGTAAGTCGGGCGGCCTTCGGAAATGGATTTCGACTCGTTCTTACGCTTCTCAGCCGTGTATGCGTCCTTGCCTGCTTCGATCGCGGCTGTAAACGGATTTGCGGTGTTTGCTGCCGCAGACTTTGCCTTTTCGGTCAGCTCGACGGCCTTTTCCGCAGCCGTTTCATAAAGCTCACCTGCGCGTTCGCGACCTACTTCGTAATATTCGCCGGCACGTTCCTGTAATTGAGCGGCCGTCTCTTTACTCTTCTCGATGCCTTTGCGAGTCGCGTCAGCTATGTCGCCGCGAAGCTCCTCGCCCGATTTCGGTGCAAAAAGCAACGCCAAAATCGCTCCAATTCCACCGCCGACGATCAAATAAGTCAATTTCGTCGCCGCACTTGTTTCTTCTCTGTCGTAATCACGTCCCATGATAATTCTCCTCGCGCGTCTTGTGTCGCGCTCTAGCTCGGTAAAAGCCTGCTATGCCTAAACTATAACAAACAAATATTGTTCGGGGCAACGAAATTATCAAGTTGTTAATAGCTGTGAATATCGTTCAGATTCCTGAGTAGCTTTTCTTTGCGGTCTTTGCGTCTTTGCGGGAGATAAATCAGTTTTCCGCAAAGTCGCAAAGGACGCAAAGTCGAGCCAAAATGCGAGCTTGTCAACGATTTGTTACAATCACAGTTTGCTTTTCGCCATGGATACGAGCCTTATAAGAAACTTTTCGATCATTGCCCATATCGATCACGGCAAATCGACGCTCGCCGACCGCATTTTGCAGCTTACGGGAGCGGTCGCGGACCGCGACATGGAAGCGCAGATGCTCGATGACATGGACCTCGAGCGCGAACGCGGCATCACGATCAAGGCCCATGCCGTCCGCCTCGATTACAAGGCCAAAGACGGCAAACAGTATGTTCTAAATCTCATCGACACGCCCGGCCACGTCGATTTTAGTTACGAAGTTTCGCGCTCATTGAGCGCATGCGAAGGCGCGCTGCTCGTCGTCGACGCGTCGCAAGGCGTTGAGGCTCAAACACTTGCGAACACATATCTCGCCATCGAGAACGATCTCGAACTAATTCCAGTATTGAATAAAATCGACTTGCCGAGCGCAGAGCCCGAACGAATCAAGGAGCAGATCGAGACGATCATCGGGCTCAGCACGGAGCACGCCGTGCTTGCATCGGCAAAAACGGGCGTCGGCGTCCGCGAAATTCTCGAAGAGATCATAAAGGACATTCCGCCGCCGAAAGGGGATAAGAACGCGCCGCTCAAAGCGCTGATCTTCGACAGCTGGTACGACTCATATCGCGGTGTGATCGTGCTGTTTCGCGTGATCGACGGCGTCGTAAAAAAAGGCACGAAGATAAAGTTCTTCAACACCGGCCGCGAGTATCTTGTCGAGACGATCGGCGTCAACCGCCCAAGACCGACCCCGATCAACGAGCTCGGACCCGGCGAAGTCGGCTTTCTCACCGCCTCGATCAAAACTGTCGCCGACGTTCAGATCGGCGATACGATAACCGACGCCGCTCGTCCGGTGACGGAACCGCTGCCCGGATTTCAGGAAGTAAAGCCGATGGTTTTTGCGGGGCTTTATCCGATCGACTCGGCGCAATATGAAGACCTTCGCGACGCGATGGAAAAGCTGAGGCTCAATGACGCGTCGTTTTTCTTTGAACCGGAAAGCTCAACCGCTCTAGGTTTCGGCTTTCGCTGCGGCTTTCTCGGTCTGCTCCACATGGAGATCGTTCAGGAGCGGCTCGAGCGCGAATTCAATCTCGAACTGATCACCACGGCGCCCGGTGTGCGTTATCGCGTTACGACCACCGACGGCGTTACCGAAGAGATCGATTCGCCCTCAAAGATGCCGGATGTCGGCCGGATCGTTAAGATCGAAGAGCCCTTTATTGAGGCGACAATTTTAACCAATGATGAATTTCTCGGCGGCATCCTGCCGCTGCTCGACGAAAAACGAGGTGTTCAGACAAAGTTCGAATACGTTACGACCAATCGCGTTATGCTCGTGTACGACCTACCGTTGAATGAGATCGTGCTCGATTTTTACGACCGTCTGAAGAGCGTTTCACGGGGCTATGCATCGCTCGATTATCATCTCTCCGGTTACCGGGAAAGCAAGCTCGTAAAACTCGACATTCTGGTTTCGGGCGAGCCGGTAGATGCCCTTTCGCTCATCCTCCATACCGACACCGCGACAACCAAAGGCCGTCTTCTTACCGCAAAAATGAAGGAGCTGATTCCACGACAGATGTTCGAGGTCGCAATCCAGGCCGCCATCGGCAACAAAGTCATCGCCCGCGAAACCGTCAAAGCAATGGGCAAAAACGTCATCGCCAAATGCTACGGCGGCGATATCTCGCGCAAACGCAAGCTGCTCGAAAAGCAAAAAGAAGGCAAAAAGCGGATGAAAAAAGTCGGCCGCGTCGAGATCCCGCAGGAAGCGTTTTTGGCTGTCCTCAAAGTCAACGAGAGCTAACTCATTTAACACTTTCCAAAAGCTGCGCGGCTTGGCGGCGGGCGTCGAGGGTGTTCTTTTCGTTGATCGATGTGGTTTGGCGGAGGAACTCGTTGAGTGCGTCGCGGGCTTCGGGTTTGCGGCCCTGTTCTTGATAAAGCATTCCGAGGCGTAGAAAGACGTTCTTTGATTCTGGAAGCAGTTCATTACGGGCAGCTGGGCGAGCGGCTTCGAGTTCACGAAGAGCCTCGTCCTTTCTGCCGGACTGATAGAGCACAATCGCCAGTTTTTCTGTCAACGCCGCCTGATACATCGGCAATTTGATGCGCGCGTCTGCAAAGCTTTTTATCGCGGCGTCAAATTTTCGCTGCTCGCTGTAGGCGATGCCGAGGGCTTCGTAAAGTTGGTACAGAGCGTAAGCCTCCTGCTTTTCCTCGGGCATGGCGAGAGCCGCGATAAAATCCCTTTCGGCGTTTGCGTATTGCTTTACCGCGATGAAAGTGCGGCCGCGACCCAAAAGAGCGCGCATGGCGGGACGTTTTGTCAGCGCGGCTGAATATGCCCGGATCGCGTCCTCGTTACGACCTGCAGCAGAAAGCGCGCTGCCGAGCTGCATCGCGGTTGTTGCAGAATCGTCCGTTTTTGCGGTCCAAGACCAGAGCGACAGGTCGTTTGCCCACACCGTGTTGTAACGAAAGGTCTGCAATGCCAGCAAAGCCGCCATCACACAGCCGACGATCAGTATAGTTCGCTCACTGACAAGCCTTGCGGCGAGCGGAACCAGCAGCATCAACACACCAAGCAGCGGCAGATAAAGATAACGGTCGTGGACAAGCTGTTCGGCGGGAAACGCCGTTGCGTTCATCGCCGGAATCAGCGGCAGCAGGAATACAGCAGCGGCGATGCGCGCCTTATGCGAGCCCCGCACGAGATAAATCACACCGGCGATTGCGATCAGCAATACAACGAGCGGGACAACAAAATTCAACGCTCCGATCTGTTCGACGGGTGTTAGTGAATAATTGATCGCGACCCAAACCGGCGCGAAAATTTGCCGCAGGTAGAATGCAAACATCGACGGTATGCTCATGAGCGCTGGCCCGAGCGCAACCGCGTCATCCGGCGGTCGTGAAATCGCGCCGAGTATGCTCCAGCGGATAAGAAAATATGCGACGGCTACAATCGCAAGCGCGACGAGCGGCATTTTGTTCTCACCGGCTTTTGATTTAGCGTCCGCGTCGAGATCCGTGAGTACAAAGTAATAAACCGGCAAACACACGATGCCGATCTCCTTTGCGCCGAGGGCGACAAAATACAGAAGAATTGTGAGTACGAGATGTTTTGTAGAGCGCGATTCGCGATAGCTGGTTGCGAACCAGAGCGAGCCGAGAAACGCGAGCGAAAAGAGCAGGTCAGGCGAGCCTGCTATCCATGCGACTGACTCTACATGGACAGGATGCACGGCGAAAACAAGCGCGATTACAAATGCAACAAGTGCGGTGAACGCCCACCTTCGCAGCAACGAGTATGCGAGTACGCAGACGCCGCTTTGCAGAACTACATTTGCAACGTGCCATCCAACGGGCGACATTCCAAACAAGCGAAAACAGATGATGTTCCACAGCGTAAACGTCGGCCGCCAGTAGTTGCTAGCTGCTTGGGTGCCGTCGCCCTTGAATGCCCATACGTCCGAGGTTAGCGCTTTCCAGATAAGCGAATTGTCTTGGATCAGCGTGTTGCGGACGATCTGCCGCGTGTCGTCATAGACAAACTCACCGCCGAGCGAGTTTGCAAACACGACGAAGCAAACGATCATTAGCGGGATTATCCATTTAAGTTCGTCGCGGATTTTCACGGTGAAGTTATTTTGAATAACGTGTTACGATTTCTCAAATGTGTGAGTAGATCACTCAACCGGCTGCTGAAAACAAATGTTGTAATTATCCGGATCGCGGACGTAGAGCTGCTTCATTCCGTATGACGCGACTTTTGGCGGATCGAGTTCGACGCCTTTGGATTTTAGATAATCGTAAGCGGCGTCCGTGTCGCGACAGCCAAAGTAAAGACAAGTGTCGCCGTGCCATTTTGTGCGTTCGACTGGAGGTTCGTTCGGAACATTGCCAGGCTCGTATTGATCGTTGAGCATTAGATCACAGCCGTTCAACCGCAGCCAAACCCAGCTCGAGTCATCGCCATTGCCCGAATCGCTACCCACCTCAAACCCAAGCAAATCTCGATAAAACGCCAGTGATCGCGGCATATTAAAGACCTGTATCAGCGGCGTCATGCCGTCAATCTCAATCGACATAATTGATAGTCATTAGCTGCACGGTCACAAAAAATCTGTGGTCATTCGTGTCCATCTGTGGTTAATTTTCTTTCGCGGTGCTCTCAGGCAGATAATCGCCGATAAACTTTCGCTCCATGCCGTTGCCCCAGCCGCAGCCGTGGTCTGAGGTGATCTGCGCGGCGCCGGCCTCGCTGATGTTGTGCGGCGCAAACGCAAGCAGTTTTAGTATCGAGCCCGGCCGCAGATGTTCGCTCGCCCACGAGATCGGCGAATTGCCATGCGCGTCGCGAGCCTGCTTGTCGGCGCCGTGATCGAGCAGATACTCAATCATCGCTTCGTCACCGTAGGCCGCAGCGCGATGCAGCGGAGTCTCGCCTTTTGTTCGCACGTCGCGCATAAACGCTCCGGTTTCTTTGCCTGGAATCGTCTTTGCATTTACATCCGCTCCGTTCTCGACGAGCAGCTTTATCACGTAAAGAAAATATGGCCGTCCGGCTTTGCAAAGCGCGCCGTGCAGCGGTGTCTCGCCGGTCTCGGGTTTTGCGTGATTGACATCCGCGCCCTGCGAGATTAAGAAGTCAACGACCTTCCAATGACCAAAAAACGAAGCGTGACCAAGCTCCTCGTTGAGATCAATGCTCGTGAGATCGCCGCCCGCGTTGAGAACAGCTTTTAACGCAGTCGTGTCGTTGTAATAGACGAACCATTGCAGCGGCTTTACGTCGCCTTCGTGAAGGGTCGATTGCCAGGTTGGGTCCGCCAACAGATCGAAAACCAGATCGGTCCGCCCGCGTGCGATGCGATCGAGAATTTTTTCCTTATCCATAGATTTGAGCCAGATGTTACCACGATCGGCTGACATCCGAAGCTTCTAATTCGTGTCCCTTCGTGTTGATTCGTGGCTAATCATCTTCCGAATGCGGACCTACGCGGCCGTAAAGCCACCGTCGATCATGTGGATGCTGCCCGTGCAGTATGAGGATTCGTCGCTTGCGAGAAACAGGGTGAGATTTGCGACTTCTTCGTTGGTGCCGTACCGTTTCAGGGCGATCAATTGCGAAAAACCTTCGCGCATGACGTCGGGATCGTCCGGCGACAATTGCGTTTCGATCGAGCGTATCATCCGGTTGTCGATGGGCCCGGGTCCGATGGCGTTTACGCGGATATCAAATGCCCCCAATTCGAGAGCCGCCGTTTTGACCAACCCATAGACGGCGTGTTTGCTGGCTATATACGGAGACAGTGTCGGCGAACCTATCATTCCCGCGATTGACGAGATCGCGATCATCGAACCACTGCCCCGCTTTTTCATCGGCTCGACGCAATACTTCATTGAAAGCCAGACACCAATGACGTTTGTACGCAGAACGTCTTCGAAGTTCTCAACTGTCTGGTCTTCGATCAAAGCAATTTTTCCTTCGGTGCCGGCGTTCGCGATCAGAATATCTACGCCGCCAAAAGCGTCGACCGTCGCCGCGACCGCAGCAGCCGTCGCTTTTTCATCAGTTGCCTCGGCAACAAAATCGGTTACAGCATCATATTCTGCCAACCTTTTGCGGGTTTCCCGCAGCTTTTCCGCCGAGCGTCCAACAAGCATCACGCTTGAGCCCTCCTCCAAAAATCGCTTCGCAGTTGCCTCACCGATACCGCCTGTTGCACCGGTAATGATCGCAACTTTTCCGTCTAACCTTTTATGATCCATTCATTCTCCTTTTCTAAATTGCAGTGCCAAAGCGTTGTGCGGCTCTCGCCTTTGCGCGTTCAGCCTCGAGGTCTCGATCACGCGGCGGCGCGTTTGTGACAAGCGAATTCAACATTTCCTGCGCCGCAGCCGACACGCGCTCGACCGTGAGGTTAAAAATCTCTTCGTTCGCCTTTGACGGTTTGTTAAAACCCGACAGCTTACGCACAAACTGCAACGCCGACGCATTCACCTCATCGGTCGTTGCCGGCGGCTCGAAATTGAAAAGTGTTTTTATGTTTCTGCACATTACACAATCATAATGCAGAGGCCGCACGGTGCAGAAGCCCGCACGTTAGTAAGGGCGTAACACTCAACTCGCGTTGAACTCAACCGCCTTAACCCAAACCCCGATCAACCCATTCCCTAACCACACGCGACATCTCTACAAAAACATCTTCGTCCGACGCGCGTGTCTTTTTTAGAATCTTGTAACTGTGATCGGCGGTGTCGAGCAGGTGAAGCGTCGCGCGATTTTCCAGCTTTTTGGTCACCGGACGGAATAACGTGAGATCGTTGAGAGCGTCGCGCGTTCCTGAGAGAAAAAGCATCGGGATCTTTATCGCATCGAGATGTGCGGCGCGCGAATTGTCGGGACGATTCGGCGCGTGCAGCGGAAACGAAAAAAGTACGAGTCCCGTCACATCATCGAGCCGCGATTCAGACTGCGCGGTTGTCGTCATTCTGCCGCCAAACGAGTGCCCGCCGGCAAGCAGCGTCAGCTTCGGCTCGAGTCTTTTTGCCTCCGCCACGGCTGAACGCACTGTCGCCGTAGCAACCTTTGGCGTGTCGACACCGCCACGGCCGTACTCTTTGAAGGGAAAGTTATAACGAAACGTCGCGACCCGCTGTTCGGCAAGTGCCTCAGCGATATTCTGCATCGACGACGAGCGCATATCGGCACCGGCTCCGTGGCCAAGAACAAGCAGATGCGTCGCACCTTTCGGCCGCATGAGAATTGCCGACACCGAGCCTTTTTCCTCCGTGGCAAGAAACTTGAATTCGGTTGTCATTATCTTTCAGGCTAGTTCTTAATCGTCACGTTGTCCGTAATAAAAAGATAGGAAGTAACCAACTCGCGAAAAGCGGACAGTGAGGCTTCGTAATCCTTTTTTGAACGTGATGTAAGGACGATGATCACAGCGACTTTAGACTCGTTGATGTAGGCGACAGTTTCGTAGTTTCCATTCGTGTCGCTTGAGAACTTCTTAACGACGGCACTCTTTCCTTTTTCAAGAGTTAGTGTTTCGCCTTCCTCAATCTTTAAATTCGGTGAATTTTGTTTGAATCGGCGAATGTCCTGATCTACCAAGTCCTCCAGACTCTGTTTTTCGTTTGCCTTTGCCATGACGTTTGTGTACATGACGGCGATGCCTTTGTCCCACGAAGACCCTTTCGGGTAGAAAACCGCATGGAGCCCTTGTGAAACACCACTTTGATTATCCATGACCCAACCTTTCGGCGCTTTGAGCATATACGCATGATTTCGACCAAAAATAACGCCCGTGGCAATGTTTTTAGGCTCGTCGGTTTTCGTTTGGGCATGAACCGAAACCGTTGATAGAAACAATGATAAGACTAGCCATGTGAGTTTTTTCTTCATCTGAATAAACATCCTTCTAGATTAGTCTAACCGGCAAAGTTTTTCTTCAACCCCTGCCACACGTCGCCGTAATCTTTTTGCAGCTGAGGGCAATCCATGGCGAAGCGCGTCGGGCGAATGATGTAACGCGACTCGAACATGAAGGCTATTGTGCCCTCGAGTTTTTGCGGCTTGAGATCGGCATTCGACGCTTTTTCGAAGGCGTCGAGGTCGGGGCCGTGGGCGGACATTTGGTTGTGAAGCGAGCCGCCGCCGGGCACAAACCCCTCTTCCTTGGCGTCGTAGGCGCCATAGATCAGGCCCATGTATTCGCTCATCGTATTGCGGTGATACCACGGCGGGCGGAACGTGTTTTCGCCGACAAGCCAGCGGTCAGGGAAGATCACAAAATCGCAATTCGCTACGCCCGCTTCGCCCGACGGCGACGTCAAAACGGTAAAGATCGACGGATCGGGATGATCGAACGAGATCGAGCCGATGGTGTTGAATCTTCTCAGATCGTATCTGTAAGGCGCATAGTTTCCGTGCCAAGCGACAACGTCGAGCGGCGAATGATTGATCTCGGACGACCACAGATTGCCGCCAAATTTAGCGACCTGTTCGAATGTGCCTTCACGGTCCTCGTACCACGCGACGGGCGTTTCGAAATCACGCGGATTGGCAAGGCCGTTAGCACCGATCGGCCCGAGATCAGGCAGACGAAATTGCGCACCGTAATTTTCGCAGATATATCCACGGGCCGTAGATTGCGGATTGCGGATTGCGGATTGCGGATTGCCGGAACCATCTGCGGTAGCGGGTGGTTGAACATCAGCGTTCGTTGGCTGTTCTTGAGCTGGTTCGATGCGGAACTTCACACCTCGCGGGATAACGGCAACAGAACCGGGCCCGACTTGTAACAAACCTAGCTCGGTCAATATCCCGAGCCGTCCCATCTCAGGCACGATCAGCATCTCGCCGTCGGCATTATAAAAATACCGCTCGCCCATGCCTTTGTTGAAAGCATAAATATGAATAGCAATCCCCGCTTGCGCGAAACTATCGCCGTTTCCCGCTATCGTCGTGATGCCGTCTATAAAATCCGTCGGCTCGGTCGGTATCGGCAACGCATCCCAGCGAAGTTGATTCGGTGTAACGGCAAGCTCATCGAACCTGCTCACCCAACCACCATTGTCGCGTAGCTCGAATGGCTTGTGCGTCACTGAGGGGCGAATGCGATACGTCCAAGTGCGTTTGTTCGACGCTCGCGGCACCGTGAACGCCGTTCCCGAAAGCTGCTCGGCATAAAGCCCAAGCGGCGCACGTTGCGGCGAATTCTGCCCGACGGGAAGCGCTCCTTCAACCGCCTCGGTCGCAAATTCGTTTCCAAAACCTGTTTGGTATTTAAGCCTCATAAGAAGATATAGCCACAAACAAACACGAAAAGACACGAAATAAAAACTGTGTCACATTACGAGCCGTTCATGTTCTAGCGAATCTTTTCCGAAATTGAGAAGAATCGCGAGCTTTAGTCCAGTTGCTTTAAGATAATTCAAAACTTGTGCTTTGTGAACCGGAATAATTCTATCAACGGCTTTCAATTCAAGTAAGATCGAGTCTTCGACCAATAGATCGGCAATATAGTCGCCGATGATTTGTCCGTGAAATGTTACTTTTATCGGAACTTGTTGTTCAGCACGAATACCATTCTCACGCAGCAAAACCATTAGAGCGTTTTCATATACTTTTTCGAGAAAACCAAACCCAAGTTCTTTCCTAACTTGTATTGCAAAGCCCACGATTTTATACGAAAGATCTCCATAAACAATTTTATCTTCCATATTCTTCTGTTCGTGTTCTTTCGTGTTTGTTCGTGGCTAACTTCTTAAAGATTTCCGCGCCGACGCTGTTCTTCTTCGATCGATACAAACAACGCCTTAAAGTTGCCCTTGCCAAAACCTTTGCAGCCTTTGCGTTGAAGAATTTCGTAGAAAACAGTCGGACGGTCCTCGACCGGTTTTGTAAAGATCTGCAACAGGTAGCCTTCGTCGTCGCGGTCAACGAGTATGCCGAGCTTCTTTAACGACTCGATGTCTTCGTCGATCGGACCAACGCGGTCCAAAAGATCGTCGTAATACGTGTCAGGGATCGTCAGAAATTCGACGCCGTTCGCCATGAGTTTTGCGACCGTAGCGCGAATATCGCGGCATAGCAGAGCGATATGCTGGGCACCGGCCGAGCGATAAAAATCGATGTATTCCTGTATCTGCGATTTGCCGCCTTTGCCCGTCGCCGGTTCGTTTATCGGGAACTTGATATTGTGCTGGCCGTCGGACATAACGATCGACATCAACGCGGAATATTCGGTCGAGATGTCCTTGTCGTCAAACGTGATGTAACGGAAAAAGCCGAGCACGTCGCGGTAAAAATCGCACCAATGCGTCATCTTGCCGAGCTCGACATTGCCGACAATGTGATCGACGATCATAATGCCGACGCCATCGCCTTCGACCTTTTGTTCGACAAAACCGGGGAGAAAAACGCCGTTGTATTCATAGCTCCCCGCCTTACGAAGGAGGGGTGGCGGCGTTTCGCCGACGGGGTGGTTCTCTGCCGCGTTACCATTTGCACGCTCGTTCACACTCGCGTTTCTGCCCGACGCGCCGCTGTATGAGATAAACGAATGGATCGTATCGCCGTAGGTCGCGATTGCGGCGTGGCGAACTGAGCCGTTTTCATCTGCAAGGTCGTGCGGCTCGGTCACTTGCGTCGCTCCCCGTTTCACGGCTTCGTTAAATGCGTGATCTGCGTCTTCGACATAAAACGCAATATCGCGAACGCCGTCGCCGTGCTGCTTGATGTGCTCGGCCGCCGGATGCTCAGGATTAAGCGGTGTCGTCAGCACGAAATTGATATTCGTCTGCCGCATCAGATACGACGTCGTCTCGCGATTCCCAGTCTCCAGCCCCGAATACCCGGCCCGCGAAAACCCGAACGCCTTGCGATAATAAAACTCAGCCTGCTTCGCGTTGCCGACGTAAAACTCGACGTGGTGTATCTTCTTCAACCCAAGCGGATTTTGCTGCTGAACCTCGGTGTTAACTGCTGTGTTTGTTTCTGTGATCATTGGAATGTCTCGATATATTTCTTTGTAACTTCCTTCAGCTCCGCATACGACGGGATGACGTACAGTACGGGCTGCATGTCGCTGTAGGTGTATTCGTGGTTGATAACCTTTTCGAGATCGAATGGACGGCGTTCGACTTTGTCGGAAAACGCGTGTTCGAGCTCGCCAAAGCTCGACAGCAGGCCGGCTCCGTACGCTTTGATGTCGCCTTCGTGCTCGACCATTCCAAATTCGACCGTGAACCAATAGAGCCGGCCGAGTTCTTCTAGTTGTTTGTCGGTCGCGATACGCGCGCCGTGGCCGATGAACTGCGAAAAGTCGGCAAAATTCGGATTTGTGAACATCGGGATGTGGCCGATCGCTTCGTGGACGATGTCCGGTTCGGGCGTGTACGCGGGCTGCGAATGGTGGCGAATATACTGCGTGCAGAGCATCACGCGGTACGAGAGCCAAGAGAGAAAGCCGCGTGTTTCGACAAGTCCCTCGATCGGCGCAAGTCGAAATCCGGTCAGTTCTTTGAGGCGGCGGTTCATCTCCGACAGCTGCGGTATCTGATCCGTACGGATGCCGAGATCTTTCTTCGCCCGTAGGTAAAAGGGTGACGCGTACTTTTGCTGCAGTTCCTCAAGTTCCTCGGCGACGTAACGCCAGACACGCTGCTCGCGGGCGTTGTAATCGACGTCGGTAATCACGCCGGTCTCGCGAAAGCTTTTGGCACAACTCGCGATATAGTCACGGCGGGCTCGATATCCGGCGTCATTCGCCCCAGGATGGTCAATGTGTAGCTCATTGATGTTTTCGAACTTAAGATCGCGAAATTCCGGTAGATCCTCGTCAGCGACGTGGAAATTCTCGATAGCAAAATCGGCTTCGGTTGGCGTGGTCGCGGTGTCGGTAGGCATTTGTTTGGCGGCTCCTTGCATGGTCTTGAGTTATCCGAAGATAACTTATTCTAATTGAAACCATAAGGATATTGAAGCATGGATTAAGTCTTCCACGCGACTTGGCTGCGAAGGCGCATAACCGTTCTCTCAAGACCGAGCGTCTCAAAAACAGAAAGCATTGACGGGCCGACGGCACCGCCGGTGAGCAGCGTGCGTGCCCCATTCATTATTACACCCAGCTTTGTGCCCTTTTCTTCGGTGAAAGCTTTGACGACCGTCTCGATGTTTTCCTCGGTGAAAGCTCTGTCAGAACCGCCTGCGTCTGCGGGCGGCCAGTTCGCTGGGTCCAACTCTCGTTCAAAACGCGTCGCGAGCTCTGGCAGCCACGTTTTAAGATCGGGAAACTTTTTTAAGTTCTTTTCAACCGCCGCCGCCTCAAAATCGTAATCCTCACTGAAATAAGCACGGGCTTGTGATGAGAAATCTTTGAGTGTGAAGAAACGCTGCCGGATGAGGTTTATGGTGTTTTCGAACCATGCCTTGTCATCGCCCTCGTACTCATCACGCCACAGTTTTGCAGCTTTCAGCTCAGGTCTGACAAACGGCAAAAGCTGCTCGACGGGCATGGTGCGGATGTATTCTGCATTCATCCATTGGGCTTTGTCGTCGGTCCAATGGCGAGGGTCGTTTTCGGTGAAATTGAAAACGGCGTTCGAACGATGGACGCCATCGAGCGAAAATTTTTCGATCAACTCACTGAGTGTGTAGATCTCCTGCTCCTCGCCGGCTGACCAGCCGAGCAACGCGAGAAAATTGCGAAACGCCGCGGCCAAAAAACCCGCGTCGCGATACGTCGTCATCGAAACGACCTCACCGTGTTTGCGCTTGGACAGCTTGCCTTTATTCGGCGCCATGATCAGGGGCAAGTGCGCGAATGTTGGCGGCGAAACGCCCAACGCCTCGTAGATCAGAATCTGTTTGTGTGTGTTTGTCAGATGGTCCTGGCCGCGGATGACGTGCGTGATCCGCATCTCGATATCGTCACAAACGACCGCGAGATTGTAGAGCGGGTGTCCATCAGAGCGCAGCAGAACGAGATCCTCGGTGTCGTCGTAGTCGCGTTCCTGAATGCCGTAAACCGCGTCGTCAAAAGCGGTTCGGCCCTCCATCGGCACTCTCAGCCGAATCGCAAAGGGTTCGCCGGCAGCGGCACGAGCATCGCTTTCTTCTGCCGGGAGGTTGCGATACGGATTGTCGCGCATATTTTTGACGCCCTGTGCGGCGCGTGCACGCTCGGCGATGCCTGCTTTTACGTCGCCAGTGGCTTCAACTTTCGGGGTAAAATCTCGATACGCTTTGCCGTCAGCAAGTAATTTCCTTGCCGTTTCGCGATGCTTATCAGCGTTGTCGGACTGGAAAACTATGTCTTCGTCGTGGTCGAGTTCGAGCCACGCGAGGCCGTCGAGGATCGAGCGGGTCGATTCTTCGGTCGAGCGTGCAATGTCCGTATCCTCAATACGGAGCAGGAATTTTCCACCTGTACTACGGGCGTAAAGGTAATTAAACAAGGCAGTTCGGGCACTGCCGATGTGAAGGTAGCCGGTTGGTGAAGGTGCGAATCTGACGCGAACAGTCATAGGGCATTAGTTTCACGCAAAGCCTCAAAGAACGCAAAGGTCGGCCAAAACCATGAATGGCCATCAAACTGTTATGCTTGATAGCCAATCCAAAATCCTAAATCTAAAATCCGAAATCTAAATGGCGGAGACGACAGGATTCGAACCTGTGAAGGGCTTTTGACCCTTAACGATTTAGCAAACCGCCGCTTTCAGCCGCTCAGCCACGTCTCCGCGAGCGTTAAAAGACAGGTTTCAATTCTAGCCGACGGGCAAACTTTGTCAAGTTTTAGGGCATCTTAAAGGGCGTTGACAGGTGTCCTGCAGGCTTGACACGCCTGTTTTTAGCGAACAAAATACGAGGGTAACTCGCGCTCAACGGTTTCAATGGGGTTTTCGAACCAAGTAAAACGTTTCCTCACAATTTCGTCGTTTTTGCTGACGGCATTTTCAGCGGCAGTTTTTGCAGCGCCCGCAACCGGTAAAAATATTGTTATAGAGAAAGGCGGTCTCGGCGTCATTAAAGGCATCGTCCGCGACGAAGCCGGAAACGCCATCGCCGACGCGACGGTCGCGATCTTTCGCGGCGGCACCTCGAAGCTGCTAAAACAGGTTTCGTCCGCTCGTGACGGCAGCTTTATTGCAAAGATAATCCCCGGCAAATATACGCTTCTTGCTGTCGCTCAAGGCTTTAATCCGGTGACGCTTTTCGGCGTTGAAGTCGCAAAATCCGCTGAGCTTACGTACGGCTTTAAACTTGAGCGCGCCGGCAGCGGCAACACCTTGCCTGAAAAGCGCGTCGATCGCAACAGTTCCAAATGGCGAATCCGCGCCGCTCAATCTCAGCGTTCAATCTACCAAAATCAGGACGGTGAAAAACCTGTCGCAGAAAATACAACGGCCGACGAAGCCGAAGATTCAACCGAGCCGAAGACACCGCGCAAAGGACAAACTGTCGTCGAGACATACTTTGCCGGCACTTCGCGCGGAAATTACGCCGGGCTGAATTTTGCAACGTTCGTGCCGATCAATAACGACACGACCGTCATCTTTGCGGCACAAACCGCATCCGGCCGCAACGCACCGCTCAGACTAGAAACATCCCTAAAATACCGCCCGTCAACAATGCATCAAATTCGTTTAACGACATCAGCGGGCAAGTTGGGCACGTTTATGAGCGGCGGCGTTGATAGAACACTCGGCCAATTTTCGCTGCAAGCGACGGACGAATGGCAATTCCGGGACGGCGTGATTCTCGTGTTTGGTTTCGATTACTCGCGGTTTGTCGGCGGCGGCGATGACGCCAGCATTTCGCCGCGATTGGGTTTGCAGTTCGATGTCGATTCAAAAACGCGTGTCCGGGCGGCGTTCACAAATCAGACCGAAGAAAAATCGTGGGCCAACGCGATCGACGTCGAAGGAGAGCGAATAGCCTTCACTGAGCCCGTCGCGATCGAGGACCTCGTCATCGTCAGCGAAAAGCCGCAGATGAACAAGAGCCGTCGGCTCGAGTTCGGCGTCGAGCGAATCTTAAGCAGCAACTCGAGCATCGATGCGAGCGCGTTTTTCGATACCACGTTTGGACGCGGCGTTAGTCTCAATAGCCTTTCGTTTGACGATCTCGGCGAAGGCTTTAGCGAGCGTGTAGCAAATCAGCAAGGTTCGGCTAGCGGCGCACGAGTTGTTTATACACGGCGAATCGGCGGCATTATTTCAGCGTCCGCGGGTTATGCATTTGGGACAGGTCAACAGCTTTCGCCAACCTCGATCTCGGATCCTTCAAAAATTTTTGAGAGCAGCTTTTTCCAGTCGTTTTTTGGTCAGATGGCCGCCGATCTAAAGACCGGCACGAGCGTCCGAACGATTTACCGACTTTCGCCGCAAGCGACTGTTTTCGCGATCGACCCGTTCAAGGGCCGTCTCGCGATCTACGATCCGGGTTTGAGCGTTTATGTGACGCAGCATGTACCGACCTTCGGGTTGCCGTTCCGTGCCGAAGCGATCGTCGATGCCCGGAATCTATTTGATCTTGCAAACGGCATCACGAGCGAGGATGGAATGCTTACACTAAACGCTCAGCGTCGAATGCTGCGTGGCGGCATTCAAGTTAGATTTTGATCAACCGCGGACGCGGCAGGGATTTCGTAAGAGATTTAGCTTTTATTTCTTATAGAATTCATGTCCGACGCGGTTTTAGTTTTGTCCAAAATTTTGGATTTCCGGCAAAAAGCTGGATTATGTTGTTTCGCAGAATACCCGACGATGAGGCGAGAGCCGTATTCTTCAAGGAATTACCGCTCTCGTGAAGGGCGTTTGTGTCGCCGCCAGCTGGAACACCTCTTGCGTCTTCGTGTGCATGGCAAAGTGTGCCCTTTGAAAGGATGAAGGAAAAGACCCTGACAAGCCGAAGTCTCATCTGGCTGATCGCAACCGTGCTTTTTGTTGCGGCCGGGGCTTTAAATTTGTCTCAGCGGGCGTTTCAAAATCTGCCGCCGACCGACGGTGTGCGTTGGGTTCAGCGTGATGAGGGTGTTTATGCCGAAAAGGTAACTCCGGGACTTGCAGGAGCACGCGCCGGAATCGCGGTCGGCGATAAGCTCATCGGAATCGGCCTGGATGACAAGAAGACCGAGGAGATCACTAATCCGGCCGACGTGCAGATCTATCTCGAATTTGCCAACGTGGGCGGCGATCTCACTTACTTCTACCAGAGGCCGTCTTACTCTTTCTCAGACAACTTTTATTTTGCTGATCTCAGAAACATCGACTCGGTGCCGCGATGGCCGCCGTCGACGCTTCTTTTGCCGATCGTCGGTCTTATCTGGCTGGTCGTCGGCGCATTTGTGCTTTTCAAGCAAGGTAGCCGCTCGCCCTTCGTGCTCCATTATGCGATCGTCAGTCTCGCGGCGTTTATTTTTCTCTCGTATCGGGCGATCGGCATTGGCAAAGACTTCGATCTCGCGGTCGATCTGCTCGACAATATCGCGCTCGCCTTCTTTGTCCCGCTGTTTCTGCATTTTTGTATTCGCTATCCGGTGCGAAGCGAGGTTTTCGGCGCCGAGCGATGGAAGACTTACATTTTCTACGCACCGGCTGCTATTTTCACGCTGATCCTGACATTCGTCTCGCTCGTGCCACAGTTCTTTCCCGAATCGGGTTTGACGGCGGCGATCGCAAATCTCGTTGACCGCATCGACCTCTTCGATCTTTTGTATCGATTTAACTTTTATCACTTTGTCATCGGCATCTCAGCCGGTGCCGCGATGCTCGTTTGGCGGTTTTTCAAGAGCGGTCAGGCGGTCGTTCGACAACGGCTAAAGTGGACTATGGTCGGCACCGTCGCGGCGGTCGCACCAGTCGTGCTTATGCAACTGGTCGAGAAACTCGCGATTGCGATCCCGGATGATTATTTTGCAACAGCAGTCACGACTCTGCCGCTCGCGCTGATTCCGTTAAGCTTTGGACACTCGGTCGTGCGTTATCGTCTGATGGACGTCGACGTCGTAGTGCGACGCGCGTTTGTTTATGCCCTGACGACGCTGATGATCGCGATGATGATCGGCGCGGTGGCACTCGGGCTTGTATTTCTCGCCGTTGGCAATAACCTTTCGACGACCGAGATCACGCTGCGAGCGATTATTGCAATTGTCGCGATGGGAGCCATCGTTCTTTTGAGCGAACCGCTGAAAAAGTTTCTGCAGGAGCGCGCCGACCGATATTTTTACGGCGAACGCTACGACCTGCGACACGGCCTGCTCGATTTCGGCCGGACACTTTCGGCAACGACGGCGCTAGATCCGCTGCTCGAAGGCTTGACCGACAGATTGCAGCAAGTGCTTAATGTGCAAAAGATCGCCGTGTTCATCGAGGACGAAGCCGAGAAGTCTCACTATCGTCTTGCAAAGTCCGTAGGTCTTGGTCAGGAATACAAAATTCCTGCGGATTTCAGGACGATGATTCGGCGAAAATCCGCTGCACGCGGCATCGTCCGCGCCGACGAACTCGACCTCACCGACATCGACATCACAAATCCGGGCGATAGCAACAGCTACGGCAAAGCCGTCGTCCGCCAGGAGTTACATTACTTCGTCCCGTGTGTTGCGGGCGGCAAGATGGTCGCCGTGATCGGTTTGGGCCGTGCTAGCGACGGCTCGCTGCTCTCAAGCGAGGACCTCGAAATTCTCAAAACCGTCTCCGGCTACATCGCCGTCGCGATCGAGAACAGCCGTCTCTACGGCCAGCAAAAGCAGCACACTGAGGAGCTCGCACTTTTAAAAGAATTCAACGAGTCGATTGTCGAGTCCGTCAATGTCGGCCTGCTCGCCGTCGACGAATCGGGGCTCGTTACACGCTGCAACTCGACGTTCGAGGAGATGATGGGCTTCACGCGTGACGAAGCCGTCGGTCAACTCGTCGATGAAATTTTCGACGAGAGCATGTCGCTAAACCTCGACAACATCCTCGGCAAATCGCGCTGGCATCTGACCGAGATTCGAAATGCCTACAAGCTGCACACGTATGATAAGCACCGCAACTCGTTGATCTTGAATGTTGCCGTCGCACCGCTGCGATCTGTTTCGAATCAGCAAACGGGCGCGATCATCGTCATCGAAAATGTCTCTTCGAGAGTAAAACTCGAACAATCCTTGCAGCAGAGCGAAAAGCTATCGAGCATCGGCCTGCTGGCTGCGGGCGTCGCTCACGAAGTCAACACGCCGCTCACCGGCGTTTCATCTTACACGCAGATGCTGCTCGGGATGATCCCCGAGACCGATCCGAAACACGCACTTTTGCAAAAGATGCAGCGACAGACAGACCGCGCGACGAACATCGTCGGCAACCTGCTTAACTTTTCGCGCACCGGCAACGCCGAAGATTTCGTTCCGACCGACGTCAACAAACTTCTCAACGACACGCTGCAGCTGCTCGAACCGCAGATTCGTAAAAGCAATGTCGAGATCGTAAAAGATTACGCCGACAATTTGCCGCCGATCTCGGCAAGCAGCGGCAAACTGCAGCAGGTGTTTACGAATTTAATTCTCAACGCCCGCGACGCAATGATCAGCGGCGGCTGGATCACATTAGCAACGATGAATTACGACGGCACCGCCGTTGTCGTCGAAGTAACCGACACGGGCGAGGGAATTCCGGCTGAGAATTTGAGCAAGGTGTTCGATCCGTTCTTTACCACAAAAGGCGTCGGCAATGGCACCGGTCTCGGCCTCGCCGTGACCTACGGCATTATTCAGGAACACGCCGGAACTATCGAAGTTCAAAGCCGCGAAGGCGAAGGTACGACCTTCCGCATGATGTTCCCGACTGCCATGGCCGATGTTGAGCAAAGGCGCGTTGTCAGTCTTCAATGAAGTTTGTTTTGACATCCGGGCAAATGAGCGTATTTTAAAAACTATCGAACCTTAGTCCCGACTACATCGGGATCAGTCAGAAAAAGGAGTACTCCGATGTTCCTGAATATCTCAACTGGCGGCGATCTTAGACGGATCGTCGTACGTCTCTGCGCGTGTTTGTTGATTGTTGGTTTGGTTGGTCAGATGTTGATTGTCGGTCCGCTGCCACGCACAAGGGCGGAAACGCGAGTGTTAACGAGCGTGCAAACCGCGCCGCCTGCTCCATTTGAAGTTTCAAACACCGGAGGCGTTCTTTCGCTTTTGCCCGAAACGGGCAGTGTTATCGCGTCGCTACTTAGCTTTGTAGCACCGAAGGCAAGAGATGTAACTGACAAAGAGACTGGTTTTGAGAATCCCGATGCATCGGAACTCGAACCGCTACGTGATTATAATCCGCAATCCGCAATCCCAAATCCGCAATCGCCACCCGCTCCACCCCCGCCGCCTGCGGGTGAGATCAAGTACGATTTCGATGGTGATGGCAAGGCTGACATCGGGCGTTGGCGCGGAGTCGCGACGGAGTTCAAGGTAAAAAACAGCAACGGTGGAGCTTACTCGACGTATTCTCTCGGCTCGTCAGGTGCGATTGCGGCGCCGGGTGATTTCAACGGCAACGGTATAACGGATGCTGCTGTATTCAGCGCGGGAACCTGGACGTATAAGACCAGCCCGACGGCAACGGCTCAGACGATTTCATTCGGAACCGCCGGCGACGTTCCGTATGCCGGTGATTATGACGGAGACGGTACAACAGATGCTGCGGTGTTTCGACCGAGCACTAGCACCTGGTGGATAAAACAGAGCAGCAACGGTGCGACGGTCAGTCATCAATGGGGAACGTCGGGTGACATTCCAATCACGGGTAACTGGGACAGCGATTCGAAAACGGACTACGCGGTTTATCGCCCGTCGAACGGCACGTGGTATATACAAAAAAGTTCGGGTGGCAGTCTTTATCTCAACTGGGGTTTGTCTTACGACGTTCCGGTGCAGGGCGATTTCGACGGTGACGGCAAATCGGACGTGACGGTCTTTCGCCCGACGACGGGAACGTGGTATATCCTCAAAAGCTCATCAAATTGGGCATCGTATTCTACAGCAAACTGGGGAGTTTGGAGCGATCAGCCGACGCCTGCGGATTATGACGAAGACGGTATTACCGATCTCGCTATCTGGCGGCCGACCGACGGAAACTGGTATATCCTGAGAAGCTCGGACGCTCAGAGCGAAACGCACACGCTCGGCATCGCGGGTGACACGGCACTTCCTTCTGCTTACACAAAACAGGTCGGCGGCACGGCGAGCGGCGATGTTATAAATGCAGAGCGTGTAAAACGACGCAACACGACCGGTGGCACAAATCTTTACTCGCAAAATTTCGGTTGGGGAACTTCATTGGTCGGTCTGCCTGGACGCGCCGGTCTCGACGCCGGTTTCGGCATTGGTTACAACTCGCTCGTCTGGCTAAAGGTCGGCAATGCGATGTACTTTGACCCTGATCGCGGCAATATGACGCCCGGTTTTCGCTTCGGGTTTCCAGTGATCGAGCCGATCTATTACAATGCCACGCGGCAAAAGTGGGCGTATATGATGGTGACGCCATCAGGCAGCCGAGTCGAATTTATCGAGACAGCCGCGAGCAATATTTACGAAACTGCCGATTCGAGCTATACGCAATTGACCGTGAGCGGTGCGACAAATCCATTCGACCCTGTCGAAAACCTCTCGATAAAAGTCACGACGACCGACGGCACGCAGATGACTTATGCGTGGGGAATCAATTCTTACAAATGCACGCGGGTTACGGATCGCAACGGCAACTACATCACGCTTACCTACGATTCGCTAGCAAGGCTCGCGACAATGACCGACACGCTACAACGCGTCGTCACAGTAAACTACGGCAGCAATGACCTTCCATCAACGATCACACAAACATGGAAAGACAACAACGGCCTGGGAGCGAACGTCACGCACACATGGGCGACTTTGCCTACACGACAAAAACCGTCGATACCGACTTTGCCGCGAGCCTCGCCATCGTCGGTCCGCCCGACGGCACTGTCTTCACCGTGCTCGACAAAATAACTTACCCAGACTCAAGCTCGACAAAGTTCGAATACAACGACTACCTCCAAGTCAAAAAAGTCTTGTCGATAGCCGCCGATTCGCCCACTCATGAGCTTAACTATGTATGGACAAATCTCGCCGCGCCGTCGAGCGCCCAACCGGACTGCCCACGCTTCACCGAAACCAGAACTAAAGTCGAGAACTTTAACAACGGAGCGGAAGTCGTAGTTCCAAACAGCTTCACAGTCAATCAACAATACTCTTTGCCAACCGGCGGAACGGCGACGGGGAATCTTGTGCAAGTCACAAGTCCCGACGGCACGGTTGAGAAAACATTCACGGGCAACACCGGCTGGCGCGAAGGTTTGCCGATCGCAACCGAAACATGGGCAAACATCAACAGTACTCTGACAAAGAAACGTTGGACGTGGACTGATTACACACAGGACGACGTAAATCTCAGCTACATCAAAAGCCCGCGCGTCGTCGAGACAAAGATCGGCGACACGGAGAACAGCTTTGTGCGACGCACGACTGTCGATTACTGGACGAGCTACGGCCTTACAAAAGAGGTCAAGGTCTATGACACCGACCAGACAACCGTGCTCAAGAAAAGCTACACCGAATACAATCTCGATGCAGCATACACCTCGCGTCGAATCATCGGCTTGCCATCGCTGAGTGAAGCTCACGGCAAAAACGACCAGACAAACGCGCTCGAATTTGTCTCGAAGATGACCTACGCTTTTGACGAGGAGAATTTCACCATCGAGCCGAATCAAAATATCTCGAATGTTATCCAGCACGACACGAATTACAACTCGTCGTTTATTGTTGGCAGAGCAAATCTGACCTCAACGACTCGGCACGACGTGACCGGACAAACTGCCAGCGTCACGTCGCGAACTCGATACGACATCGCCGGCTCGGTCGTCGCAAAGCTTGATCCGCTCAATCGCAAGGTCGCGATCAATTACACGGACAGCTTTAACGACACGACCACAACACGTAACACATTTGCTTACCCAACCACATTAACCGATCCGGCGAACAATTCATCGACGGTGAAATATCGCTTCGACATCGGAGCAAACGTCTGGGCGAGTTCGCCCGCACCTGCGGGCAACACGACCGGCAAAACGACGACGCGGGAGTTTGACTCGATTGGCAGAGCGTTAAAAGAGACGATTGTAAATTCCGGCGCGTACACGCGATACGAATACCCGACCAACGGCGTGCAGTCGAAAGTTTTCTCGACCATTGTCGATACCAACAATAACAACACCGGCGACACAGCCGACGAGGTGATGTCAGAAAGTTGGTCCGACGGCGCGGGACGTGTGCGGCGTTCGAGAAGCGAGCATCCCGGAAGTTCCGGCGGTTGGAGCGGCTCGATTGTCGAGTACGACATTCTCGGACAAGTAAAACGCTCTTCGGTGCCGACTGAGATCAGCGTGCCGAATGCAAACAATCCCGACACATGGGCTCCAGCCGGTGACGATTACACGCGTGGCTGGCTCTGGACATATCAGAAATACGATTGGAAAGGCCGCGTTGTGCGAAAGATCAACACCGACGGCACAGATTCGCCAACGCTAAATAATTCCGACGTGCTGATCTCATACGAAGGCTGCGGATGTGCGGGTGGCGAAGTGACGACGGTTCAAAGCGAACTTGTTCCGCGTGACGACCAGCCGACGGTTAATGCTCGACGGACACAGAAAACATACACAGATATTCTTGGCAGAGCTTACAAGACCGAGGTCATGGGTTGGGACGGCTCGACCGTTTTCACAACGACTGTTAACAGCTTTAACGGACGCGATCAGGTTACGAACACGCGGCAGTATGCCGGAGCGACATCGGCGAGCGTTTTTCAGGACGTGACGCTGAGCTATGACGGTCATGGGCGAATGAAGACTCGCCACTACCCGATCGAGAACAGCGGTGCGGCGACTACGTGGAATTACAACGTTGACGACTCGATAAGTCAGTTGATCGACCCTCGCGGTGCGATTACGGATTTTACATACAACTCTCGTGGTTTGACGACGCAGATCGCCTATACTCCATTCACCGGCGGCGTCGATACGCCGACAACAGATTTCACTTACGACAATCTCGGCAACCGGACAAGCATGGACACGGCGGGTATCAATGCAACGACATATACATATAACGAGAGTTCGCAGATCACGAGTGAGACTGTTGATTTTGACGATCTAAGCTCTAATCTCACCATCGGCTACACGTATAATATCGGCGGCGGTTTGAAATCGGTCACGGACCCATACGGCTACACGGTCGATTATGCCAACGACAAGACGGGACGCGTGACTGGAGTTGCGGGAGCGGCTTACGCCCAGCACGGCAACGGGTCGTACGCGGATAACATCAAATATCGTGCGTTTGGGCAGATAAAGCAGATCGATTACAAACTGCCGAACAACGAGACATCCGAGATACGGCTTGGTTACGACGAGCGGTTGAGGGTAAATGACTCGTCGGTGACACAGCCCGGCAGCACAACAGACTTTTTGATGAAGGCGGATTTCGACTTTTACGCTGACAGTCGCGTAGCGGCAAAGGACGATTTGCTCGATAACAAGTGGGACCGGACGATGAAATACGATTTTGCTGGCAGACTGACTTTTAACCAATTCAATACGGCGGTTGGAGCGGGCGGTGTTACAAAACGTGTTTACGAACAGACAATCGGCTACGACGGGTTCTCGCAGATGACGACGCGTTCGGGTGAGCATTGGGGAAACGACATAGGCTATGTGGCGACTTATACGAATGGGCGGATCAATGACAATTCGGTGCAGTTCGACGCGGCGGGGAATATTGTTCATCAGGGAGATACCGTTTACGATCCTCACAACTATCAAAATTTTATATTCGACGCAGCCGGAAGGAGTTTGGGGACACACACCAGTGTCAAAGGGCGTTGGGGTAGTTTGTTGAACATGATAACAGAAACCAAGTCCGAGCAGTTTACGGACGGCGACGGGCGGCCTGTGGTTGAGAAGAAAGGATTTAGAGGCTATCACGT
>JBAUGW010000095.1:0-21891 GCA_049679945.1 Pyrinomonadaceae bacterium
TGAGATCGTGCTTCGAAGCCTCGATCTCGAGCGGCTCTTCTTCGTCGAGGTCACGAAGCTCGGCGTAATCTTTGTGGCGGAACATCGCGTTGTCGTCAAAACTTACCTTCGCGTCGAGCGCGATCAGCCGGTTGTCTTTTGTGAGCAGAAACGGGTTGATCTCGACGAGCGACGCGTCCATCTTTTCGTAAGCGTCGTAGAGTTTCAGCATGAACGACGCGGCTTGGTTAATGAGATCGTTCGGAATGCCGAGACCGAACGCCAGCTTTCTCGCCTGAAAACCACGCAGCCCAACCGAAGGATCGATCGTCTCTTTTAAGATCAGCTCGGGCGTTTCTTCAGCGACCTTTTCGATGTCCATGCCGCCCGCCGACGAAGCCATAAAAACATTACGGCCAGTGACGCGATCGAGCGTGATGCCGAGATAAAACTCGCGGTCGATAGGCAGGCCTTCCTCGATTAGCAGCGTTTTTACCTCGCGGCCTTCGGGACCGGTCTGGTGCGTGATGAGCTGCATACCGAGTATCTCACTCGCGATCTGCTTTGCTTCAGTGGGCGATTTGGCGATCTTAACGCCACCGCCTTTACCGCGGCCGCCGGCGTGAATCTGAGCTTTTACCACCACGACGTCTGTACCGAGCTCTTTCGCCGCCGCTTCAGCTTCGTCCGGCGTTCGGACGACAATTCCGCGCGGCACGGGAACGCCGTATTCTTTTAATAGTGCTTTACCTTGGTACTCGTGGATCTTCATCTTTGTTGATTGAGTGGAGCGTCACAAAGAACCACCCCGACCGACGAAGCGTCGGCCACCCCTCCTTCGTAAGGAGGGGAGCGTTATTACGGAATGTTGATGACCAATTTGAGCAGTTTCCACTCGCCGCCGCGCATGACGTACTCGTAATCGAAACGCGTCTTATACGGCTTTGTGTTGAACTTGCCTTTTGCCACTAGTATGTTCAGGCTTTTTTCGCTTCTGATTGACGGCGGGCTGTCGAATTCGGCATCGAGGCCTTCGACCTTGTTCAATATCGGCACGACAATCTTCTTTTTGTCGGTGTAAGATTTGAACGCAGTCTTCATCTCATCGACTGTGTAGGTTCCCTGAAAGTCCGACGAGGCGTTATTGTAAATCGTGTTAAAATCGCCCGTATCGACAGCGTCGGCAAACTCGCGCATAGTGTCTTTTACGAGGCCTTCGACGACGATGTTAGACGGCACTGATCCGTCGGACGTATCATCCGAGGAGTTAGAAAAACCGCCGGTGTTTGCGTTCTTCGCGAGATTCGAGAGATCAAAGTCCTTGCCGCAATTACAACCGAGCGCGACTGACGACACTACTGCGAGAGCGATCAGACCGCTCACAACGGCGTTTTTGCCAAAAAGAATCTCGTTAATCAGCTTTTTCATAATTTGCTCCTACTGCGATTTTTCAACCAATTGCAAAAGCGTGCGAATCGCTACGCCCGTCGGGCCTTTTGCCTGATGGCCTTTGACGCTATCGCACCAGGCGGTTCCGGCGATGTCGAGATGTGCCCATTTAGCTTTATCGACGAACTCCTGGATAAACACGGCACCCATGATCGTGCCGGCCTTGCCACGCGGGCCGATGTTCTTGATGTCGGCAATGTCGGATTTGATCATTTTGCTGTATTCGACGCCGAGCGGCAGTTGCCAATAACCTTCGCCAACCTCTTTGCCGCAAGCGATGATCTCGTCGACGAGGGCCTGATCATTGCCCATAATGCCGGTATTAACATCGCCAAGAGCGATGATCACCGCACCGGTGAGCGTCGCCATATCGACGATGCGAGTCGCGCCTTGCTTTTCGGCGTAGGCGACGGCGTCAGCGAGAATTAGACGGCCTTCGGCGTCGGTGTTTAGGATCTCGATCGTTTTGCCGTTCGACGCGGTCACGACATCGCTCGGCCGCGAAGCCTTGCCGTCCGGCATATTCTCAACAGCAGCGATGATACCGATCACGGGAACGCTCGGTTTTAACAATGCGATCGCGCGCATCGTGCCCATCACCGTTCCGCCGCCAGTCATGTCGTACTTCATCGCGTCCATGCCTTCGCCGGGTTTTAAGCTTATGCCGCCGGTGTCGAACGTAACGCCTTTACCGACGAGAGCGAGAAGCTCGCCCTTTTTGCCCGTAGAATTTTCCGGCGTGTATTTTAAGACGATCAATTTCGCCGGCTGTTCTGAGCCGATGGAAACGCTCAACAGCGAGCCCATGCCGAGCTCAGCCATCTTTGCTTCGTTGAGGGCTTCGAACTTAAGACCGGTTTCATCCGCGATCGCCTTTGCACGATTGGCCATCTCGGTCGGCGTGAGGATGTTTGGCGGCTCGTTCGAGAGATCGCGCGTGAAATTCATCGACTCGCCGATAGCACGGCCGCGTGCAATGCCGAGTTTTACATCAGCCGGTTCGGCACCATCGACGCAAACGACCAGCGTCCTTACGGCTTTCTTGTTCTTATCTTTTGTCTTGTATTTATCAAGCTCATATTGACTCGTGATAAATCCCTGCACAGCGTGTTGAGCTTCTTCAACAGCATTGGCGGCGGAGCTTCTGGCGAGAAGGGCAAAGCCCTTGATGTTGCGTTTTCGCAAGAATCTTGTGGCTGTTCCCGAAACCGACGAAACCATGTGCGACTTGTAGTCGTCTTTCTTGCCAACGCCGACGAGCAGCAAACGACTCGCCGTCACCTTGCCCTTCGGCGTGAATCTAATCAGCGCAGTCTCGCCAACGTCGCCCTTGAATTCGTCAGCTTTAAAAACCGGTGCGACGAGGCCGCCCGTTATCTTATCGAGTTTTTGGAGAATGCCTTCGGTCGGTTTTTCGCCCTTGAACACAGCCACGGCCAACGCATCCGCACCAGCCTCTGCAAAATTTCCGGTAATCGCCTGAAACTTCATTTACACCTCAAAAATTTATGGTTTAACAGAATAAATCGTTGTATTATCTATAACTTATCTCAGCCGCTGTTTCAACTCGGCCTTTGTTTCTTTTTCGATTGCTTTACGCATTTCGGTCTCGCGTTTGTCGTAAAGCTTCTTACCCTTTGCGACGCCGATCTCGAATTTGATCCGCCCATTCTTCCAATAAATACTGGTCACGACGAGCGTCATTCCTTTTTGCGTCGTCTCTTTTTGCAGCTTTTCGATCTCGCGGGCGTGCAGCAGCAGTTTTCGCTCGCGCAAAACGTCGTGGTTGTTGATATTGCCGTGCGAATAGTGCGAAATGTGCGCGCCGACGAGCCAAACTTCACCGTCTTTGATCTGTACGAACGACTCTTTCAACTGAATTCGCCCGGCCATTATGCTCTTGACCTCGGTCCCGACAAGCGCGATTCCGGCCTCGTATTTGTCGAGGATCGTGTACTCGTGAAAAGCGAGTCGATTATTGATGATCTGCTTGTCGTCGGACATAAACTAGAAAGTAAAAAGTAAAAAGGCAAAAGTCAAAAATCATCGCGAAGGCCGGGTTAGTTTGCATCAATGAGTACGGCTGGGCGGAATTAACCGCAGATAACACAGATGACGCAGATAAAAATACAATTCTTCGAATATTTAAACCTGTGTTATCTGCTTCATCTGCGGTTGAATTACTTTAGCAGATACGTCATTTGGTCACTCTTATAAAGCTGTCTTGACACCTCGCTTATCCACCCGTAAATTATTACCTAACGCTGGGAGATCGTCTAATGGTAGGACTGCAGTCTCTGGATCTGCCTATCGGGGTTCGAATCCCTGTCTCCCAGCCAAAAATCAGTGGCCAGCAGCCGGTTGTCAGTAGTCAGAAAAATCCTGAAACTGACTACTGACTACTGACAACCGACAACTGCTTATGGAAGGCTGGCATGAAACCGAAGTTCGCGTACGTTATGCCGAGACCGATCAGATGGGAATCGTGCATCACGCGAATTATCTAGTCTGGTTCGAGGCCGGCCGAAGTGAGTTCTGTCGCTCTAAAGGCTTTTCTTACAAGGAGATGGAGGAAGAGGAAAACGCTCTCATGGTCGTCGCCGAAGCCTATTGCCGATACAAATCGCCTGCGCATTACGACGACGTTATAACTATCAGAACGCAGATCGGCGAGATCCGCAGCCGCAGCCTGAGATTCATCTACGAAATATATCGCTCATCGGACGACACGCTCATCGCCGAGGCCGAGACACTGCATCTCGTCACCGACAAGAACAAGAAAGTGCGTACGCTCCCCGAAGTCTATAAAAACCGTCTGATGGATTCGCACGAACGATCTTTTCCGCCAAATCAAGCTCCGAGCTAACAATAGTTCAAAGTTCAAGGTTCAAAGTTCAAAGTTCGGCATCAACTTTGAACTTTGAACTTTGAACCTTAAACTAGTTAGTATGCCCGGAGCCGGACGAGCCGAAGTTTATTTCATCGCAGCGATGATGGTCTTGATCCTGGTCGTATCTGCCGTTGCGGTTTATTTCTTCTTCAAAACTTATCGAAAAGAAATGCGTGAGAAGGACGAGCGAGAAGGGCAGAAACACGACCGGTAGGGAGTGTGCCGTGTTTTAACAAATGCCTCATAAGAATATCCTCGATCCAAAATCTACTTGCTTGATCGTTGTCGACGTTCAAGAGGCTTTTCGAAGCGCTATCCCTGATTTTGAAATCACGGCGAGGCGCGTCGCGACGGCGGTACGCGCTTTTCAGATATTGGGTCTGCAGGTTTTTGTGACCGAGCAATATCCAAAAGGTTTGGGACACACGGCCGAAGAGATAAAGAGTGTGTTGTCAGACAGCTGCGAAGTCTATGAAAAGACGGTATTTAGCTCGTGCGCAGCGGAAGCGTTTATCGAAAAACTAAACTCTCTCGGCATCAAACAAACCGTCATCTGCGGTCTCGAAACACACATCTGCGTCAATCAAACCGCTCACGATCTGCTCGATCGGGGCTTTCAGGTTCATGTGTTGTGCGACTGCGTGACATCGCGATTCGAATACAATCGACTCGCCGGCCTCGCAAAAATGCGCCGCAGCGGCGTGATCGAATCTTCAGCAGAAATGGCGCTGTTCGAGCTGATGCGCGATGCGAAGCACGAAAAGTTTAAGGAGATACAAGCTCTTATCAAATAAGATTTGGCCGCAGATTAGCGCAGATGACGCTGATTGGAATGAGTTCATATCTGCGTGATCTGCGTCAATCTGTCGCTAAAAAAGTTTTAAAATGGAATTACTTTCAACATTAAATCCTCAACAAGTCGAGGCCGTTCAGCATACCGAAGGGCCTTTGCTCATACTCGCCGGCGCGGGTTCGGGCAAAACGCGCGTAATCACGGTTCGGATCGCTTATCTGATCGCGGAAAAAGGCGTTGTGCCGCACAATATTCTTGCCGTTACTTTTACAAACAAAGCCGCAGGCGAGATGCGCGAACGTGTCGAAAAGCTCTTGAAAGGAGAGCGTTTGCAATCGGCCCCGCTGATCTCGACGTTTCACAGTCTGTGCGTTCGCATTCTCAGACAGGACATCGAAAAACTCGACGAAGGTTACAAAAAATCGTTCACGATCTACGACACTGACGACTCGCAAAAGGTCATAAAGGCCTGTATTAAGGATCTCGGCCTTGATGAGAAGCAAACTTCGCCTCGCAGCGTTCGCAACGCGATCAGCTCGGCGAAGAATCGAGGCGAAGATTACGAGATGTACGCCGCAAAGGTCGAATACGGCGACGAAAAAAAGGCGAGGATCGCGAAGATTTTTAAGATGTACGACCATCGTTTGAATCTTGCAAACGCGCTCGACTTTGACGATCTGTTGATAAAGACCGTAAAGCTACTGAGACAATCGCCCGAGACGCGCGAAAAATATAACGACCGTTTCAAATACATTCTCGTCGACGAATATCAGGACACGAACGCGCTGCAGTTTGCGCTCATAAATTACCTGACCGAGAAGCAGCAGAACATCTGCGTTGTCGGCGACGACGCACAGAGTATTTACGGATTTCGCCAGGCGGACATTCGCAATATTCTTGAATTCGAGCAGCATTTTGCGACGGCGAAAGTGATCTTGCTTGAACAGAATTATCGTTCGACTCAGACGATACTCGACGCGGCCGATGCGATCATCTCAAACAATATTCATCAGAAGAAAAAGAAGCTGTGGACCGCAAACGCGAGCGGCGAGAGAATCTTTTATTACCAGGCTTACGATGGCGACGGCGAGGCGCGTTTTGTCGCGCTACAGATCGAACAGCATCAAAGCCGCAGTCTGTCGGACAGAATCGCGGTTTTGTATCGGACAAATGCCCAGTCGCGATTGTTCGAAGAATCGCTTCGTCGTCGTCGTATCGAATACAACATCGTCGGCGGCTTTTCGTTTTACGAACGAGCCGAGGTTAAAGACATCGTTGCTTATCTAAAACTCGCGCTAAATCCGTTTGACGACATAGCATTGCTTCGGGTTATCAACACGCCGCCGCGTGGTATTGGCAAAACGACGCTCGATGAATTGCAGCGGCTCGCAAAATCAAACGGCTCGTCATTGTGGATGACGATCGCGACTGTCACCGATCCCGACATTTTACAATCAGTAAATCTGACGCCCCGAGCGAAAGAAGCTCTGAGGTCGTTTAAGAAAACTATCGAGAGTTTGATAAAGAAAATCCACGAGTCGGCTGACACAGGCAAAGCAGTCTCAGATGTTGTGGTCGCCGCGATTGAGGACAGCGGTTATGCAAACACTCTGCGGACCGAGAACTCGGACGAGTCGCTCGCCCGACTCGAAAATCTTGAAGAGCTTGTCAACGCTGCTGTCGATTATGACCGCCAGCAGGAAAACGGGCTCCGTGATTTTATCGATCACGCGGCGCTGACCGCCGACACCGATAAGTATGACGGTGATGCTAGCGTGACCTTGATGACGGCACATTCGGCGAAAGGACTCGAGTTTCCGGTCGTGTTTCTAGTTGGATTGGAAGACGGCATCTTTCCGCATTCACGTTCAATCAGCGACGAAAAGGAACTCGAAGAGGAACGCCGGCTCGCCTATGTTGCGATCACGCGTGCGGAAAAGATCTTGTACGTCACCCACGCAATGCGTAGGCGCACATTCGGCGAGGATTTTGCGTCCGAACCGTCGCAGTTTCTAAACGAGATGCCGCTTGAACTTATCGAAGATCTTTCGACCGGCTCGTCATGGCTCTCATACGCGCGAAGCTCGATCACGATGTCGGCAAAAGCCGCGGCATCAGCATTGCGGGGAGAGACCGAACCACCAAAACCGCGAAATGCGTACACGGGTAAGACCTATAACAGCAGCGAGGCCGTAACGGAATTTTTTCGTAAAAAAGATATTTCACCGCAGAGACACGAAGACGCAGAGAAAAGAACCGGATCAGTTGCTAAACCGACGGTATTTGAAAATCTCAAATCCTCCGGCACCAAGAATCCGCAACCCGCGGTTTCAAATCCACAAGCGCTTTCACCTGGCAACTACGTTCGTCACGAAAAATACGGCCGTGGCCTCGTGCTTCGTCGCGAGGGAAGCGGCGACAATGCAAAGTTGACGGTGAGTTTTCCGGGTTTTGGCCAAAAGAAACTGATCGAAAAGTTTGCGAATCTGCAAAAAGATTGAACGCCAAGCTGCCAATGAGCGTAAGTTTAGAGCGAATAATTAACGATATGAAAAATACAATTTTTGCATCATTAGCTTTCACAATTTTATTACTAACCGTTCTCGGTTGCAGCTCGATCAATCCATTTGCCGACAAAGCAAAACAATCAAACTCCAATAAAACATTGACCGACAAGGGCGTTGACACTGTTGTTGGCGAAGAGAAGATCGGTATCGCGGAGTGCGACGAAGTGATCGACGCGATCACGTCGGAACTCAACAACCCCGACGATAATTTCATCACGAAAGCAGGCAAGGCCGTGGTGTTGAATAAGATCAAAGAGTCGATCAAGTCATCGGTTGAGAAGAACAAGGGAGATAAGACCGAGATCGCGAAAAACTGTCGCGAGTTTAAGAAGGAGCTTGATAAGTTTAAGTCCGAGCAAGATGCGAAAGGCTCTAAATAATCGCGCTATTTGCTGTTTTCATCCGCGGCTAATTTTTTCGTCCACTCGCTGTTTGGATATCTACTTTTGAGGACGGCGGCCATCTCGTCACGCAGCTCTTCGTTATTGCCGCAGCCATATTTTGTCCAGCCGTTTGCCTCGATCATGATGTAAAGAGCCTCCGGCACGCGGCGGTCGGCTGGCGAACGCTTTGCCCACAACATAACTTTTTCGGCGAGGAATTTTGGCGCATCGCCGAGAGCTTTTAGACGTTTGCGTTCAGCCTGTGCGCTTCCACTTTGCGCAGGCGTGACGAACGGCGGCCGTCGCGGTAACTGCTTTGCCTGCTCTGAATTTGTCGCGTCGTTATATTCCGTATCGTAAGGCTCGCACCACCAGTCATCCGACGACCACTGCTCCTGCGTGTTGTCGGTGCGTCCCATGCCGTCCTCGATGTACGGACTGAGCACAGGATTCTTTAGCACGAAATAGAGAAGTGCGTTTTCACGCGCCGTTGGTGTTCGAGCAGCGTTTACTTTTGTTAAGAGCATTTCAAACTCGGGATGAAACTTTGCTAACTCAGGTGTAATTTTATTGAGCGACTGCATGTCATTGAGCAAAAAAGCACGCGTCCATATCGCTAACGCAAACCGCTCACGCATGTAATCGGGCAGTGCAGGCGAACGCATTAGCTCAATCAGCGACGTTGTCGGGAAGTGCTGATTGAATGTATTTATTGTCTCGTAATCAAACATCTCGCGGCTCTGCCAAAGCTCTTCGTCTTTGAAATTTTCCTCGATCTCGGCCTCGTATTGCTCACGGGTTTTACCTTCGGAGTATTCGGGGTTGTACCACTTCTTTTGCTGAGCGATAAACTCGTCAATGGTGCCAACGTCGCCGTCGAAATCAAATCCGTACGGCCGCTTTAGCGAATATCGCAGATAATCTTCCATCGTTTCGACAAGGCTTAGCTTCAGCGTCTGAAATGAATTTCGTGCCGAGATAGTCAGCAGATCGCTGGACGCGAGCATTTCGTCGATGAGCTTTCGTGCTTCGGCATTCTTACCGAGAGCGAGGTGTATTCGTGCGGTGTGATAAGCGATCGTCGTGTAAGCCGGCGATGAACTATTTGCTTTTTCTGCTGCCTCGATGAGGCGAACAAGCTGCGTCGAGCTTTTCTCAGCCTTTGAAAGCGCGGTCATCAGCCACAGCTCGGAGCCCGTCGATTTGAATCTGTCGAGCGAATAAAGATACGCCTCGGCGCCCGGCATCTGATACGTGAAAAGCCAATCGGTCAGCTCGTCCTGCCGCAAAAATTCCGGCATCAGTGAAGGCGACAATTTATCTTCGCCGTAATAACCACCTTCGTAACCAGTATTGCGGTCAGTTGTAAATCTGCGGGCGTAAGCGCTCTGGCGAAGACTCTTGACCTGAGTTTTTTCGGCATCAGTCAGCGGACGGCCGACGACTTTTTCAGCTTCCGCTAATGCATCGTCGTCTGTTGCATCGACCTTAACGTAAATCCGCCAGTTTGTTGAATATTCAGATGAATAAAGAGTAAGTTCTAGAGTATCGTCGGCGATCCTCGGAGGAGTGTATGGGCTAGTGTTCTCTGCAACTTTATTAGCATTCGGATACGTCTTGAGTTCTTCCTTTAATCTTTCATCCTGTTTGCGTTTTGCCTCAACGGTTAGAATCTCATTTTCAAACTTATCCATCAGCCACGTGTAATCGATCACGTCCTGGCGGAAGTTGTCGTTGCCGCCAAAGACCGCGATCTTTTTTGCGAGTTCGGAGACACGTTCTTTCGGGCGAAGGCGATAGGCGATCATGCCAGTCAGGCGTTCGGCGGAGGCTGAGAATTTACCGCTGCGTGACGCGAACTTTTGCAGATGTCGTTCGGCGTCTTCGTAAAACTGCGCGGCTCTAGCGGCGTCTTTTGAAAGGCTGGCTTGGCGTATCAGCGTGCGTGCGACGAGATAATCGGCGGTCTCGGCCCAAGGTGATTCGGTGTCCTGTGCGATCTCGGCAAAATGTTTTTTGGCAGATTCGTAATCGAGCGAATAAAATTCGGCAGCGGCGCGTTGATATGCGCGATCTTTTTGCAGCCAATCAGGCGCGCCGGGCGGAGCATCATCCGGCGCGCGCTTTCCACTCGAACAATTTTGAAAAACCTGATCCTGCGCTTTAGTCCAATCGACGACACTCGTATCGCTGGGCCCATGTTTTGCGATGCGATCGCCTAAAGTCTCGGTCGCTGTTTCGAACGCGTTCTTTGTGCAGTTTGGAAAGAAATCATAGCCGCCATACGCTCGCTCGGCGTAGATCTCAGGCGGCTTCTCTTCTTTCTCAAAAACGTCCTTACGCTTTTTGACCCAAGCCTGCACGGCTTCGTCAACGGTGTCGTCCGCGAAATCCTTGTTCTCGATCTCAGCCGTCCACACATCGACGAGAGCCCGCTGCTCGGCGCGCCCAAGGCGGTTTCCCGCGATGTGACGATACGCCGCGATCAGCACCGAACGGTGAAATGTTGGCTTCACGATGCCGAGCCGTCCAGCCGCGTATTCGGCCCACGGATTCTCCGGCGCGCTTGTCGTATCAAACAGCGGCGTCGTGTAACCCGGGCCGCAGGGCAGCGCGTTCGAGAGAAGAGCGAATATCAGGCTGATCGTGGCAATGTAACGGGTGTGACGGGCAAAGTTTTTCATAACGCTCCCGAGGGTTAAATTGAACTAAATATACTCCAATTCACGTGCCGAGCGAAAGGATAATTGTTGTGGGGAAGGGAAAACATTCACGATTGCGGCTTTGCCGTTTCGCAGTGCGGTCAGGCTCGCCTGACCGTCGAGATGCGTTATCGAGTTTGGAGGAGGCTGTGCCTCCGACACCTTCTGTCGCCCGCTAAAGCGGGCTCCGGCATTGTTTTGAGAACACACGGAGAGGCAAGCCCTCTCCGCACTGCAATGCAGCAAGCTGCAAATTCCATAAGTGGTGAGTGAACTACACGCTCATGATCTCGTGTTCTTTGTTTTTTGAAAGCTCGTCGATCTTGGCGATGTATGTGTTTGTGAGTTTTTGAACTTCGTCGAGGCCGCCGCGTTCGTCGTCTTCGGAGATGGCCTTGTCTTTAAGAAGTTTTTTGAGCGCATCGTTCGAATGATGACGAACATTACGAACAGCGACACGATGTTCCTCGGCGAACTCGTGAACTTGTTTCGCGAGTTGCTTACGTCTCTCTTCATTAAGCGGTGGCACGGGCAGGCGAATCAACGTGCCGTCGTTTGACGGATTAAGGCCGAGGTTTGCGGCACTGATCGCCTTTTCGACGGCACCGAGCTGCGTCATATCCCACGGCTGAACGGTGATGAGCTGCGGCTCTGGAACTGCAACCGACGCCATCTGAATGAGCGGCGTCATCGTACCGTAGTAATCGACATGAACAGAATCAAGCAAGCCGACCGTTGCACGCCCGGTGCGCACATTCGCGAGTTTGCGTTTGAAATCTTCGATGACCGAATCCATCTTCGGCCTGGTTTCGCGTGTTATATCCTGAGCGCTCATATTGTTTAGTGGTCAGTAGTCAGTGGCCGGTGGTCAGTGCAGATCAATTCTCTGACCACTGACCACCGACAACTGCCCACTCAGTTTGTCACAAGCGTGCCGATCGACGTGTCGCCGCTGACCGCTTTTACGATGTTGCCGTTCTCTTTCATGTTAAAGACCATAATCGGCAAGTTGTTGTCTTTGCAGAGCGAGATTGCCGACGCGTCCATGACCTTTAGCTGTTTTTCGAGGACTTCTTGAAAAGTTATCTTATCGAATTTTGTCGCCGATTTATCCGTGACCGGATCGGCTGAGTAAATGCCGTCAACCTTTGTCGCTTTAAGGATCGCCTCAGCGCCGATCTCGAGAGCACGCAGTGAAGCCGCAGAATCGGTTGTAAAATAGGGGTTTCCAGTGCCCGCGGCAAAGATTACGACCCGTTTTTTCTCAAGATGCCGTATCGCACGCCGACGAATAAACGGCTCGGCAAGCTGCGGAATATCGATCGCCGACATAACCCGCGTGTAAACATCTTGGTGTTCGAGAGCGTCTTGCAGAACGACAGCGTTCATCACCGTCGCGAGCATTCCGATGTAGTCGGCCGCTGCGCGATCCATGTTGCCGGCCGACTCGGAAACGCCGCGAAAGATATTGCCGCCACCGACAACGATTGCTACCTCGATGCCGAGATCGACCGCGGTCTTTATTTCTTTCGCGACAGACTCGGCGACCGCGGTATCAATACCGTAATTCTGCGCGCCCATCAAGGCCTCGCCGGACAATTTAAGCAGAATGCGGTTGAATACTGGCTTCATAACGGAACGCGGACACTTCTTGTCCGCAGACGATTAAGATGCGGACAAGAGTGTCCGCGTTCCAACTACGCGATCATCGACGCGACTTCGGCGGCGAAATCGTCAGTCTTTTTCTCGATGCCTTCGCCCATTTTGAAACGAGCGAAGCGGCGGATCGAGATGTTCTCTTTGATCGAAGCAACCTTTTCCGTAACGAGTTCGCCGACGGTTTTTGCCGGGTCTTTTACAAACGGCTGATCAACGAGGACGTTATCCTCGTAAAATTTATTCAACCGGCCTTCGATGATCTTGCTCAAAACATCTTCAGGCTTACTCGCGTTTTTCGGATCGTTCTTAAGCTGCTCCTTCAGGATCTCACGTTCTTTATCAAGCTCGGCTGCAGGAACTTCTTCGCGGGTCGCAAATCGCGGATCGGTCGCGGCGATGTGCATCGCAACGTCCTTAACGAGCTGTTGAAATTCGTCGCCGCGAGAAACGAAGTCGCTCTCACAATTGATCTCGACGAGCACTCCGACTTTACCACCCATGTGAATGTACGAGCCAACCGCGCCCTCAGCCGTTACGCGACCTGCTTTCTTATCAGCGGTCGCGATGCCTTTTTTGCGAAGGATTTCAATCGCACCTGCTTCGTCGCCATTTGCCTCGACGAGCGCATTCTTGCAATCGACCATGCCCGCGCCGGTTTTTTCTCTCAATGATTTTACTGCTGCTGCAGTGATCTCTGCCATAACTTCCTCAAATTATCTGATTCAAAATTTCAAATTCCAAATTTCAAATCCCGAGCGAGAAGCACCCGCTGACTTGGAATCTGAAATTTGGAATTCAGGTTCTAATTCGCCGTCGCTTCGGTACTTTCTTCTGTCTTGGTCTCAGCAGGCTGTTCTTCTGCTACAGCAGGCTCTGCCGGCGTTTCCGTTTCGCCAGCGATCTCCATTTCAGCAGAAACCGTCTCGTCTTCCTCTTCTTCGTCGGGAATCTCAGCCGACTCCATCTCGGCGCGTTCATCCTCTGAAAGATATTCTTTCGGAATCGATGTCAGCGAAATCTCAGTCTTAGCTGCTTCTTCACTTTCTTCGGCTGTTTCAGCGACTGCAACGCCGCCTTCTGTGCCAACCTGTCTGCCTTCGATAATTGCGTCGGCGATGCGCGAGGCGAAAAGCTTGATCGCACGAAGCGCGTCGTCATTGCCGGGAATGACATGATGGATGCCCTCTGGAGAGCAATTCGTATCGACGACCGCGACGATGGGAATGTTGAGTCGATTAGCTTCCTTGATGGCGATGTCTTCTTTACGAACGTCGATCACGAAGAGCATGTCGGGCATTCCGTTCATGTCCTTGATGCCGGCAAGATTTTTCATCAACTTTGCGTGCTCGCGGTCGAGTTGCAGACGCTCTTTCTTTGTGAGCATCTCGGCACGCCCGTCTTCGCGCATCGACTCGATCTCCTTAAGCCGATTGATCGATTTTTTTACGGTTTCGTGGTTTGTGAGCAAGCCGCCGAGCCAGCGGTTGTTGACGTAAAATTGACCGCAGCGTTCCGCCTCTTCCTTGATCGCGTCCTGCGCCTGACGCTTTGTGCCGACGAACAGAACCTTCTGATTAGGCCGCTCGGTGAGACTTTCCTGCACATACGCAAGCGCGTCGCGAAACAACTTCTGCGTTTTTTGCAGGTCAATAATATAAATGCCGTTGCGAGAGCCAAAGATGTATTCCTTCATCTTCGGGTTCCAACGGCGGACTTGGTGACCAAAATGAACTCCTGCTTCGAGGAGCTCTTTCATCGTAACTGTAGCCAAAACTTATTTCTCCTGTATAACTGGTTTTTGTACTCGCCGAAAACTTTCTATAAACCAAGGTAATTCGGCAATGGATTATGTTTGGAGTCCCGGCTTTAGCCGGCTTCTAAGAGGCCGCCTAAAGGCGGGACTCCAAGCACGTTTCTTAACGTTTCGAGAACTGGAATCTCGCACGGGCACCTTTTTGCCCATATTTCTTACGCTCTTTCTGACGTGGGTCGCGGGTTATAAAGCCCGCTTTCTTCAACGACGGACGAAGGTCAGCGTTAAATTCCATCAACGCACGCGTGATGCCATGACGAACCGCACCGGCTTGTCCGGCTTGTCCACCGCCGGCGACATTTACATATATGTCGAACTTCTCAGTCGTCTCAGTCAAATTCAGCGGCTGACGAATGATCATCTGCAACGCTTCGTTTGGAAAGTACGAATTAAACTCGCGTTTATTAACCGTGATCGCACCGCTGCCCGGACGCAAATACACGCGTGCTGTCGAAGTCTTTCTGCGGCCCGTGCCGTAATATTGAATATCTGCCATAACTTGTCAGTGGTCAGCAGTCAGTGGTCAGTTGTCGGTCGGTTTTTCTGATCACCGGCCACTGACCACCGTCCACTAGATTTCTATCGCCTCCGGCTTCTGAGCAAAGTGTCTGTGCTCGGCGTCGGCGTAAACCTTTAATTTCTTTGCCATTGCTTTGCCGAGCTTGGTCTTTGGCAACATGCCTTTAACAGCCAGCTCGATCACCTTTTCAGGCTTTTTCTCGAACATTTCCTTGACTGATGTTTCCTTCAAACCGCCCGGATAAAGTGAGTGGCGACGATAAAGCTTCTGGTCGTCCTTTGCGCCAGTGAAAACCGCGTGACGCGCGTTGATGACAACGCAGTGATCGCCCATGTCCATGAACGGCGTCCATTTCGGATTATTTTTACCGGAAATGATTCGCGCAACCTCGGTCGCAAGCCGTCCGACCGTTTTACCCTTAGCATCGACAACGAACCATTTACGCTCGCTGGCCAAATCTTTTCCACTCGGAAAGTACGTACTCATAAATCTAACCCCACAGTTGCGAAAACCCGCAAAAATGCGAACGCTTAGAATATCTACAAAAGCCTTTTTGGTCAAGTGCGGCGGGCGTTTTAGAGTGAACGACCTAATCGGGCGGCTGCGAATGTTAGCCCGACGATGGTCTTGGCGTCCTCGATCTCGCCGCTGCGGATTTTGCCGAGAGCCTGATCAAATGTAAGCCGTTCGATCTCGATCAACTCGTCTTCTTCGAGATTTTGGCTGGTTTCCGTAAGTTCAGTTGCTAAATAAACAAACATCTTCTCCGTCAAAAAGCCCGGCGAAACATAGAATTCTGCGATCTTCTCAATTTTACCGGCTCGATAACCGATCTCTTCTTCAAGCTCGCGCATAGCTCCAGTTTGCGGATCTTCGCCTTCATCGAGCGAACCGGCCGGCACCTCGAGCAGATATTTACCCGCAGCATGACGATACTGCCGCACAAGTGCAGCCGTCCCGCCATCAAAAACCGGCACGATCACCGCGCTCCCGCGATGAACGACGACCTCGCGGTCATACTCAATTTCGCCGTCGCGAATCGTGTCGACGCGAACGTCAAAGATTCGACCTTTGTACACCGGCTTTGAAGACGTGGTTTTTGGCATTTATTTTTCGCGCTTCGAGACATAGTCGACGAGTTCGACGAGGTGGTCGCGGGCGTCGGACGGTGAAAAATTATCAGTGAGAATGTCTTTTGCACGAGTGGTCGTGGCGGTGAGTTTGTCGGCGGGCGAGCCGTCGAGGTTGACGCAGTGCGAGGCGCCCTTGGTCGAGCCGTCTTGCGCGACATCGATGATGTCGTCGCTGATTTGGTAGGCCTGGCCGAGGTTTTCGGCAAATTGCGAGAGATTATCGAGGTCTTTGTCGTTGGCGCCCGAGAGAATGCCACCAAGCCTTAGCGCGAGGCGAATTAACGACGAGGTTTTGAGGTTTAGAACTCCGCCGGCGATTCGCGCCGAGCAGATTTTGCATTCGACGATCTCACGAAGTTTCAGATCGACCGACTGGCCGCCGATCATTCCGGCCGGGCCGACGCATTCGACGATCTCGAGAACGGCGTCAGCCGAACGGCGGCGCTTCCCTCGAGCATCGAGAGTGACGAGAGCGTATGCCTGATTTAGAAAACCAATCGCGACGAGTGTCGAAAGGCCCTCGCCATATTTTTTGTGCAGCGAAAGTTTGCCGCGACGCTCCTCCGAATCGTCCATCGCGGGCAGATCGTCGAATATAAGCGAGCTCGTATGAATAAACTCTACCGCAATCGCGGCGTGTAAAACATCGGTCGCCTTGCCGCCGAAAAGCTCGGCACCGAGCAGCGTCAAAACAGGACGCAAACGCTTGCCACCGGGGAACGCGGAATACTCGACAGCCTCGTTAAATCGTGTCTCGATGGCGCCGGGCGCAAGCGGCAGACGCTTGCGCAAGGCCTCCTCGATCGCCGGACGGTGCCGCTCGACATAACGCCATAGTGCGTTTCCGTTGATTGTCGCTTCAGCTATCATAATCTGCCGGATAAACTTAACTCTTCGAGCGGCCGCCACATTTAGATTCCGAAAAGACAAAAATTGAATCTAAAATATATCGAATCCCGAATGAGTTAATTTTAGCATAGGTAGCATTTTGGCCGATGAAGTTCGACGAGACAATCGTTGACCCCGCATTTTTGATGAGCGGTCTGCAAAAGTGCAAAGAGATAACTGAACGATACGGCACGAGTTATTTTTTTGCGACACAGTTTTTTCCGCGCGAAGTGCGCGAGGGAATTTACGGCATCTACGCGTTTGCTCGCATACCGGACGAGATCGTCGACGATCCGAATAAAGGTGACAAAGCTGAAACACTGGCGAAGCTTGACGAATGGCGTTCGTCGTGGCTCGCAGCGATGAAAGCCGGTCACAGCGACGACGACGTGATGAACGCGATCGTCCACACATTTCATAAGTTTAAGATTCCGGTCGAGGACGGCAAGGCATTTTTGCGCTCGATGTTCATGGACGAGGAAATCACGACTTACGAGACTTACGCCGATCTCGAAAATTATATGTACGGCTCGGCGGGTGTGATCGGGCTGATGGTGACGCGGATCGTGGGCTATTCCACCCATGCGGCATTCGAGCATGCGACGAAGCTCGGCTATGCGTTTCAAGTGACAAACTTTCTGCGTGACATCCGCGAAGATTACGACGAGCTCGGCCGCGTTTACATGCCGCAGGACGAGTTGCGAAAATTTGACCTCACAAACGACGACATAGCGCGTCGGGTTTACGACGAGCGTTTTATTAACTTCATGAAGTTCCAAATTGAGCGAAACCGTCAGATCTATCGCGAAGCGCTGCCTGGCATCCCGATGCTCGCATGGCGCGGTCGACTCGCCGTGCGAATCGCGTACGTGCTTTATAAAGCGATCTTAGATGAGATCGAGCGCGTCAACTACAATGTTTACCTGCGGCGCGTCCGGACGAGCTTTCGACAGAAATTGTGGCTTACGGCAAAGGCCATGGCCGGCATTTATGAATAGAGGATGACAAAAAAAGTTGTAATTATAGGTGCGGGAATTGGCGGTCTTGGGACGGCAGGCCTCTTTGCGCGTACAGGTTATGACGTGACGGTCGTAGAAAAGAACGCAATGCTCGGCGGACGCGCGAATATCTTCGAAGCGAGCGGATTTCGATTTGACATGGGGCCGTCCTGGTATTTAGCTCCTGATATTTTCGAACACTACTTCAATCTCGTCGGCGAGCGAGTTGAAGATCACCTTGATCTCACGAAGCTTTCGCCGTCGTATCGCATTTTTTTTAGAAAAGACTCGGAGCCGCTCGACATCACTTCGAACATCGAAACAGACGCAGCGACATTCGAGCGCATCGAGAGCGGGGCCGGCGAAAAGCTGCGCTCATATCTCAAACAGTCCGAGTACCAGTACGAAGTGGCAACGCAGCACTTCATGTTTAAGAATTACGACACCATCTTTGACTTCTTCAATCGTCGCGTGATGAAAGAGGGGCAAAAGCTGTCGGTCTTTTCGACGATGCACAATTTCGTATCGAAATTTTTCGCGTCGAACAAATTGCGTCAGGTAATGGAATACACCATGGTCTTCCTCGGCACGTCGCCATACGAAGCGCCGGCGCTTTACAACCTGATGTCGCACATGGACTTTAACCAGGGCGTGTTTTATCCGCAGGGCGGTTTTTATGAGTTGATAAAAGCGCTCGCGAATATCGCCGAGAAGAACGGGGCCATTTTGCGAACCAATTCGCCGGTGGAAAACATTATTGTGAAGAACGGCAAGGCAGCGGGCGTCCGGCTCGTGGGTGGCGAGGTGATCGACGCCGACATCGTCATTTCGAACGCCGATATGTGGTTCACCGAGACGCAGCTGCTTGAATCTCAGTATCAAACTCATCGCGAAAAATATTGGCGAAAACGCACGATGGCGCCGTCAGCATTCATCATGTATCTCGGCGTCAGCGAAAAACTGCCATCGCTTACGCATCACAATCTGCTGTTTAGCGAAGACTGGCGAAAGAACTTTGCAGATATATACAAACATCCGTGTCTGCCAGATGAGCCGTCGCTCTATGTGTGTGCTCCGAGCGTGACCGATCCGTCGGTTGCTCCGGCCGGTAAAGAGAACCTGTTCGTTCTTGTACCGATCGCGTCGGGTCTGGAGATCTCCGCAGACGAAAAAGAGCGTTATGCCGAACGCGTTCTCGAGTTAATGGAACAGGAGATGTCGTTGCCGAATTTGCGAGAAAAGATCGAATACCGACGTATCTACACGGTCGAGAATTTCGCGGCGGACTACAACGCGTTTTGCGGTTCGGCCCTCGGCCTTGCTCACACGCTGCGGCAGACCGCCATTTTTCGTCCAAAGAACTACTCGAAGAAAGTGAAGAACCTTTTCTACGTCGGCGCCGGGACAAATCCGGGCATCGGTACGCAGATATGTTTGATCAGCGCCGAGTTGGCTTATAAGCGGGTGCATGGGATAACGGATGCAGCGCCATTAAGGAAATTATAAAAGCTTCCCTCCTTCGTTGTGAGGGGAGCTTTAGTTGAAAAACTTTTCGAGAGCGATGTGCCAGAAGATCACAAATCCAGCGGCGATGTTAATTAAAGGAAACGCCTTATAAAGCTTGAAAAGCCTGCCCGTTCGATACGACCGGACCGAGGCCAGCATCAAGAACACATATGCAAAACCAAGCGAAACGCTCACGAAACCGAGATATTCAGATGAGAGAATCGCTGACGCCGCGTACAAACCCGCGCAGATCGCGAGCGTCCATAACGGTCCGCACACGGTCGCAATTGTCTTTAAGCCGGCCTGTTTATCGGCAGCGATGTCGGGAATTGCGGAGTACGCGTGCATAGCGGCCGTCCAGCAAGCAGCCGCGATAATGACTTTTGATGGAGGAAATTCGCCTGTTACCAGTGAGTATGCGAACAAACCCGGAGCTACATAGAGAACATTGAATGCGGAGTCGAGAAACGGTTTCGTTTTTGCTCGTATCGGCGGAGCTGAGTAAAAGACTGCGAGGAGAACAAACGCAAACGATGCGAATGTCGCCGCAGCGTTCGAGAAGAAGAGTTCACCGACAAATCCGACACTCGAAAAGACGATTGCGATCCATATTTCGGCATGACGGTCATATTCTACAAGATTCTCATACCCGATTTTTTTCGTATTCAGGCGATCCGTCTCGTAGTCATAGATATCGTTCACTCCGTAGATGAGCAGGTTCGCCGGATACACAAAGTAAATCGCGAGAGCGAGATAACTTAGGTCATTCAATTCGTTTTGGCTAGACACTCCGGCAATCAATCCGATCAGGTAAGGTCCGAGTGTGTACATCCAAAATCGCGGACGGCTGACTTTTAGCAAAAAGCGTAAGTGTTGCACAGGTGAGAGTATAGCGAACTGTTCGCTTTAAGATGAAGGAAGCAATTTCTACAAAACAGACCATCGTCGTCTTTGCGGTCATGGCGTTTCTAACCATCGGAGCGTTCTTTATGGCGAACGTCGAGCTTCCGTCGTGGTCAAGCTATCTGTCGCCGGTTAACGTCGTGCTGTTTGCGATTCCGGCGTTCTGGGCGGCGCGCTGGTGGCTCGGGTGGAAAGATTCAATCCTGCTCTTTTTGGTTCTCGGCGTTTTGGCGCTCGTGATCGAGACATCCGCCATAATCACCGGTTTTCCGTACGGACACTTTGGTTATTCGCAGCTGCTCGGCTACAAACTCTTCGGCTATGTTCCGTGGACGATATTTCTCGCATGGACGCCGCTCGTGATCGCGGCGTATGCGATCGCAGCTCGGTTGTTTGATTATGTTATCGTCAGAATTTTGTCGACGGCTGTGTTACTCGTTGTGTTCGATCTTGTGCTCGATCCCGGCGCGGTAAAGCTCGGCTTCTGGCGGTACGATGGCGGCGGTGAATTCTACGGCGTGCCGTTCACTAATTTTGTCGGCTGGTTGATTTCAGGAGCGGTAGCGGCGGTTGTCCTTGAGATTTTTGTTCGTGCGAAACGACCGCTTTTGAGAGCGCCGGCTCAACTAATCTCAAGCGCGTTCTTTGTTATCTTTTTCTGGACGGCAATAACTTTTTTTAGTGCGATGGTAGCGCCGGCGTTAATCGGCGTGGTTGTTTTGGTTTCGCTCGCAGCTTTTTACATCAGATTCTATTACGCATTCGACGACATGATCGTCTACGTCGATGAACAAGACAACGTTCTCGCGACCGCTCCGAAACTGGCTGCACATAACTCGGATACAAAGCTGCACCGCGCGTTTTCCGTTTTTTTATTCAATTCAAAAGGCGAGTTGCTGCTGCAGCAGCGCGCGCTGTCGAAGAAAACCTGGCCGGGCGTTTGGTCAAATTCGTGCTGCGGACACGTGATGCTCCACGAAACGGTCGAGCACGCTGCGAAGCGCCGACTCAGCCACGAACTCGGAATTCGCGTAGACAAACTCCACCTCGTCCTCCCGGATTTCCGCTACCGCGCCGAAAAAGACGGCGTGGTCGAGAACGAGATCTGTCCGGTGTTTGTAGGATGTACATCTGCTCTGCCTGTCGCGAATCCGGACGAGGTCAACGATGTGAAATGGGTCGCTTGGAGAAAATTTATTGCCGAAGTCGCAGATCCTGCGAACGGATACTCTCCGTGGGCACGCGAGGAGGTCGAGTTACTGGCCGGAACTTCGAGCGAATATCTGCCCGCCGCATGACGATACTGCCGCACAAGCGCCACCCGTTCATCGTCAAATACCGGCACGATCACCGCACTACCACGATGAACGACAATCTCGGGTTTGTATTCGACATCGCCTTCGCGAATGGTATCGACGCGCACGTCAAAAACGCGGCCGTTATATATGTGCCAAGAAGATGTTGTTTCCGCCATTCGGTCAGATTCTAACAAATCGGTTTTTCAATGTTAGAATGACCCACGAAAAACACGAATAGCACGAAAGCATGCCGCAAATAATCTATCGCGAAGAATCATACTTGATAGTCGGTGCATGTTTTGAGGTTTACAAAACTAAAGGGTGCGGTTTTACGGAACCGATTTATCAGGAATGTCTAAGTCTGGAATTTCGAATGCAGAACATTCCTTTCGTCGCTCAGCCTAGAATGG
>JBAUGW010000096.1:0-30411 GCA_049679945.1 Pyrinomonadaceae bacterium
ACAAAACGCCGAAAGGAAACGACACAATCTACAAAGGCTTTTACGAAGGCTGGTTCTGCGCGCCGTGTGCGGCGTTTAAGCTGGAGGACGAATACCACACGCCCGAAGGCTCCGACGCTCCTTTCTGTTTGGTCCACGAACGCCCGCTCGACAGGGTTTCGGAAGAAAGTTACTTTTTTAGGCTGTCGGATTATGACGAGTGGTTAATTGCCACGATCGAAAACACAACCGGATTGGTTCGTCCCGAAGCGCGAAAGAACGAAGTCTTATCGTTTATTCGCGGCGGGCTTCAAGATCTGTCGATCAGCCGACAAAAAAGCGCGGTATCGTGGGGCGTCCCCGTGCCTGACGATGAAGATCATGTAATGTACGTCTGGCTCGACGCGCTCTCGAACTACATCACGGCGCTCGGTTATGGCGTACAACAGGCTGCCAAGCCTGTTGACGGGGACGGCGCCGAAAGATCTGCGGAAACCTTCCAAAAATACTGGCCCGCAGTTCACCTTGTTGGCAAGGACATCTTACGATTTCACACGGTATATTGGTTTTCGTTTTTGCACGCGGCGGGTTTGCCGCTGCCGAAGTCGGTTTACGCGCACGGCATGTGGCTCGACGCCGACGGGCGTAAGATGGGCAAGACGCTCGGTAATGTGATCGACGTAGATGTTTTGCATAAATATTTTCAAACGGACGCCGTGCGCTATTTTGCGTTGCGTGACATGGTCTTTGGACAGGACGGCAAGTTCGGTTACGAAAACCTGATCGACCGAGCAAACGCCGATCTCGCCAGCGGTCTCGGCAATCTCGCGAGCCGCACGTTTTCGATGATCACGAAATACCGCGAAGGCGCGATTCCAAGCGGCAAGATCGCCGAAGAAAATTATCTTAATGCGCGGCGAGCTGGTATCAACCCTGACGGCCAGGAGATAGTTTCGGTCGTGACGCATGCTCGCGACGAATTTTTGCGACGGTTTGATAATTTTGAATTTAGCCTGGCGCTTGAAACGGTCTGGACCGTCATCGCCCGCATCGACAAGATGATCTCCGACGCAAAGCCGTGGGAACTCGCCAAGGACGAGCGGCAAGCCGAAACTTTGAACGCAGTTCTCTATCGCGCCAGCGAAACGCTCCGTTGGCTCGCCGTTTTGCTGTATCCAGTGATGCCGGATGCCGCGAAAAATATCTACGGGCAGATCGGGCTCGGCGATGATATTACAAAACTAGATCCTGCGAGCTTAACTTGGGGCGAACTAGCCATCGGAACAAAGATCGGCGAGACGATAGGTGTTTTCCCGCGAATTGAAAAGAGTAAAGTTATGATTGAAATCAATAACAGTGGACAGTTGACAGTGGACAGTGGCCGGAGCGAGGGGGCGAGTGTGCGAGAGGGCGAGGGGGCGAAAACTGACCACCGACCACCGACCACTGACGGCAGTTTTATTACCATTGATGATTTTTTGAAAGTCGAGCTGCGCGTCGGCGAAATCAAGGTCGCCGAGCGCATTCCGGACGCTGATAAATTGCTGCGTTTCGAGATCGATCTCGGCGAAGAAAAGCCGCGACAGATACTCGCCGGCCTTGCTGAATGGTACGAACCGGAGAAGCTCATCGGCCGCAAGGTCGTCGTCGTCGCCAATCTCAAACCACGCAAAATGCGCGGGCTCGAATCTCAAGGCATGATCTGCGCCGCGTCGCTGACCGAAGACGACACGCCCGCGATTGCTACGTTTTTGGAAGATGTTAAAATTGGAGCGAGGTTGAAATGAACACTGGATCGGGGTATCGATACATTAATTTATGGAAGAATCGAGTTTTGTTTCTGTCTTTAGGGCTATCGCTAGTGATGTGATGGGCAACGATGCCATTGTTGAGCCAAAAGCGAGCCTTTTCTACCAACTTTATTTGGACAAAGATCTCAGCCTCATCGTCCAAGACACCCGTATTCCTCGTCGTGGTGATTCTGCCTTCGAAACTGACATTTGCATCTTCGAAATGGTTGATGAAATTAAATTTCCAAGGATAGTAATTGAATTTAAGCCGAAAATTACTACTCACGATATCCTGACATATTCGGTAAAGGCAGGGAGGCATAAGAAAATATATCCCTGTTTGCGTTACGGCTTGCTGGCGAGTGACCTTTCGTCGATACCTCGTCGATTCTTTATGCACAACGAAAATCTAGATTTCTTTATTGCGGCTCAAAACTATTCAAGTGAGTCAGAAGTGAGGTCTTTCGCTAGCAAGTTGATCAGAAAGGAGCTTGAAATTTCTAAAGAATTACAGCGCATCCATTTTAGTGACGAAAAGGTTGATTATTATCGAACCGAGATAGTCTTTGGCAAGTTTGGGGAGGTGCAATGATCCTGATCGATTCACATTGCCATATCGACGGCGAGCAGTTTGATGCTGATCGTGATGAAGTTGTTCAGCCGGCGCTGGATGCGGGCGTAAGGCTGCGTTTTAACATAATGAAATACCATGCGGTTTGATTGGGACCCGGAAAAAGCGGCGTCAAATCTTCGAAAACATGATGTTAGTTTTCCGGAGGCGGAGTCTGTGTTTGGTGATCCGCTTGCAATGGTATTTTGGGATGATGAACATTCGATTGAAGAAAAACGTGAGATAATTATCGGGTATTCGGAACGTCAGCGACTTTTGGTTGTAAGTTTTACCGAAAGGGGAGACGATGTTATTAGAATTATCAGCGCCCGACGCGCCGATCCAGACGAACGTCGGAAACATGAAAATGAGTGAAGTAGATGATGATTTAAAACCGCATTACGATTTTGATTACTCAAAAGCAAAACCTAATCGTTTCGCCGAGAAATACAACAAAATGGTTCGTAGGGTAGGCCTCGCTCCCGACATTGCTGATGAGTTTCCCACTGAGGAATCGGTAAACGATGCATTAAGGCAATACATTCGCATGACACGGCAATCAAATTCGGAGACACCTGCCGCTTGATTTTCGTAGATTCACACAGCCATATTGACGGCGAGCAGTTTGATGCTGATCGTGACGAAGTTGTTAAGCGGGCGCTGGATGCGGGCGTCAAGCTGATGCTGAATATCGGCACTGGCGATCCGCATTCGGATGATTTTCGGCGGGCGGTTGCGGTCGCTGAAAAATACCCGAGTGTTTATACGTCGGTTGGCGTTCATCCGCACGATGCGAAACTTTACGACGACGCAGCTGAGCAACATCTTATCTCACTGACCAAATCGAGCGACAAAGTTATCGCGTGGGGCGAGATCGGGTTGGATTTTCATTACGATCACAGCCCGCGTGACGTGCAGATGGATGTTTTTCGGCGGCAGATTCGTGTGGCACGTGAGCTTGACCTGCCGATCATTGTTCACAGCCGCGAAGCGAACGACGAGACCGTGCAGATTCTCGAAGAAGAATGTCAGGGCGATGATTTTCGCGGCGGGATTATGCACTGTTTTGGAGGCACGATTGAGATGGTGCAAGCCGTTGTGCCGCTTGGGTTTCTTATCTCGTGGGCCGGTAATGTGACTTTCAAAAACGCCGATAATCTCCGCTCCGTCGCTGAGATAATGCAGCTAAACAAGATGCTCGTCGAGACCGATTGTCCGTTCCTCACGCCCGAACCGCATCGCGGCAAACGCAATGAACCGAGCTTTGTCGTCCACACGGCGAATTTTCTCGCGGAGTTTACTGACGTCGAGATCGAGTCATTCGCAAATCAAACCACGCAGAACTTTCTCGACTTCTTTGATTTAAAACTTAATTAGCCACAGAGATCACCGAGATAAGAAAAAGCGATCCTTAAATGCGTTTCTGTCTCTGTGCTCTCTGTGGCAAAATGCTCTTATGGCAAAAGACAATTCATTCGACATCGTGTCAAAGACCGATTACGCCGAGGTCACGAACGCGATCAATCAGACTACAAAAGAGATTTCGCAGCGGTTCGATTTTAAGGGCAGCCGAGCGACCGTTGAGCTACAGGCCAAAGATCTGCAGCTGTCTGCCGAGGACGAAACAAAACTGCGTAATATGAACGACATCTTGCAAACAAAGCTCGTAAAACGCGGCGTTTCACTAAAGGCTTTGGATTATCAAACAATCGAACCGGCGGCTGGCGGTACCGTCAGACAGTTAGTAAAGATACAGCAGGGAATTCCGATCGAGAAAGCAAAAGAAGTTGTCAAATTTATTAAAGACAACAAATTAAAAGTGCAGGCGTCGATCCAGGGCGAGACGGTTCGCGTCTCGGGCAAAGACCGCGACACGCTGCAGGATGTGATCGCAAAGCTCAAGGCGAAGGACTTTGGCATCGACATGATGTTCGATAACTACCGAAGCAATTAACCGCGAAAAATACGAAAAAGACGAAAAATGGCGGATTTGATTTTTAGGGACGAGAGTTATGCGATCATGGGCGCGTGTTTCGAGGTTTATAAAGACAAAGGTTGTGGTTTCGTCGAGCCGGTTTATCAGGAATGCCTGGCGATAGAATTTGTCCATAAAGCCATTCCATTTGTCGAACAACAGGAGCTTGATCTCTTTTATCGAGATAGAAAACTGACTCACATCTACAAGCCTGACTTTGTGTGCTTCGGAAAGATAATTATTGAAATTAAAGCTGCAACAAAATTAGTGGACGAGAATCGAGCCCAGGTAATGAACTACCTAAAAGCAACCGGATTTCATCTTGGCTTGCTCATCAACTTTGGGCATCATCCAAAATTGGAATATGAAAGAATTGTCTCTACAATTAGTGCTCGATTAGCTGAGTCTACTGGCCTTTCAGTTTAGTTGTTTTCGTCTTTTTAGCGGTTGGTTTTTTGAGTTTTATGCAGCGGTTTGCCACAGCAAAAAAGGAATTGATGGCGAGTGATGCCGCGAAGCGTATCTTCGGCGCGATAGAGAGCGAAATGCAGTTGGTTGAGGCAGAATTCGAGCGACAGGCGTCCTCGAATATCCAGGTAATCAATTATCTTGGTGAGTATTTGGCTGCCTCGGGCGGCAAGCGCGTGCGGCCGGCACTGTTGATTCTCGCAAACAAGGCTGTCGGCGGCGATGGAACCGCGGACGGTGTCATTAGGCTTGCCACCGTCATGGAAATGCTGCACACGGCGACGCTTGTGCATGACGACATAATTGACAACGCCGATCTGCGTCGTGGACGGTCATCGATAAATTCGCGATTTGGCAACCAAACCGCCGTGCTGATGGGTGATTGGCTGTATATGTCCGCATTTGAGACGTCGCTCAAGGAACGTTCGCTCGAGATTCTCGATATTCTTACTGTTCTGACTCGAAAAATGACCGAAGGCGAGTTGATACAACTCACCGCGATCGGGCGGCTCGATATTACCGAAGGTGAATATTTTGACATTCTGGAGCGAAAGACCGCGTTTCTGTTCTCGGCATGTTGCGAGATCGGCGGGATATTGGGAGGAGCCAATTCGACACATCAAGCTGCGTTGAAAGACTACGGCCTGAATTTGGGCGTTGCTTTTCAGCTGGTCGATGACATTTTAGACGTCACTCAAGACACGACAGTACTCGGAAAAGCCGCCGGTTCGGACGTGCTCGAAGGCAAATTAACGCTGCCGCTGATCTATCTAATAAAAATGGAGCCGTCGCTGCTGCCCTTGATCGAAAAAGTGATGCTTTCGGGCAATTACGACGCGATCACGCGTGACGAGATTTACACCAAAATCGCTCATCACGGTATCATTGACAGACTCCGGGAGAGAATCCAAGACCATTCCATCGCCGCAATAAAAAGTCTTGATGTTTTACCCAAATCGGAGTATCGTTCTTGTTTAGAAGCCGTTCTGAACTACATTACAGAGCGAAATAAATAGAAAAAAAGTTTAGGTTCGTACCCACAAGGGAATTTACGTCGAAAGTGATAAATATCCTGTCTTCAATATGTTAGACGAAAACCTTATAGCAACGCTTGAACAAAGTTTGCGCCAAACGCGAAACGCTCAGAACCGCCTCGTGGGTCGCCTTCGCGAAGCCGAGTCCGAGGTCGAGCTTCTCCGTCTTGAGATCGGCGCGCTTGAAAACAGCGCCGCGCAGACCGAGAAAGCCATTGACAGCCTATTGGTTACAATGCGATCAGGCCACAGGCCAATGAGTCTCGGTAAGACCATATCGATCGAAGACGCGGGAAACGACGAAGTTCCATATAAGACCGCTCGTCGCGAAGGTTCGGTCACCTATATTAATCAGGGCCGCGGCATTCCGTCGATCACAAACAACATCGAACCGATCAGTAACCGCTTCAGCGACCGCACTATCACGCAGGCGTGTACGCTTCTGCTGCGAGAAGGCGGCGGCCCGCTGCATGTGAACGAGCTTTACAATCTGCTGGTCGCGGGTGGAATGAAATTCAAAGGCAATAATCCGACGATTTCGGTTGCCGTTTCGCTTAGCAGAAACCGGCGTTTTCGCAAGGTCGATCCAGGCACGTTCGATCTTGTGATGCGAGAAGCGATCCAAGCCGCGTCGTGAGTCAGCTTGTCCCCTCCGAAATAAAGCCGGCCTTATCAAAAGAAAGGCCGGTTTTGTTTGCTTTATCGGCAAAAAAAGCATAAAAACATTATTTATATTTCCTTCAAGAACGTTATGAACAAGACAAGCCTCGTTAAATTTTTTGTCCTGACTTTACTCGTCATGTCGTTTTCGACAATTTGCCTTTCGCAAAAGCTCCGTCTCCGGTCGCAAGCAACTCCGACGTGCACAAGTGTAACTACACCCGCGACGTGGAAGTTTTCTGACATCTACGCGGACGGTAATATTGCGGTCATGGGCAGCTATAACTGTCGAGGCGTCTTTATTTATGACGTTTCTAATCCCGATGCGCCGGTCCTCTCGAGCTGGTATAACCCGACTCCAAATTTGCAGTTTCTTGAAGCTATCGTCATTGGCAATCGAGGATATTTTGGTGCTGGCGGAGGAACAGACGGGGTTCACATCGTCGATCTGACTAATCCGTCCAATCCGGTATTGCTCGGCAAGGTAAACTCGACCATCGGTGGCGGCTACAACACTATCCACGAGATGATGGTCTTTGACCACAGCGGCAGTCGATATTTGCTTGAAAACTCAAACTCTACGGGTAATCGAAATTTAAGGATCATCAATGTTACGAATCCGGCCGCGCCGACCTTGAAGTGGGAGTTTTTGTCGAGTGACGGCGGTTGGGTCCATGCCATGCACATTAGAGGCAATCGTTTGTTTTTATCGGGCTTTACGTCAAGTTCAAGGATCGACATTTACGATATGACTAACCTGGCGACCCAAACACCGGTCCTTTTGGGGTCGGTTATGGTAGGTAATGATCGTAATCATAGTGCGTGGACAAACGAAACTGGAGAATATATTTATTCGGCTCGCGAGCTTAGTAACGGCGATCTCCGAGTTTTTGATATTCGCAATCCGGCTCAGCCGCTCTTGATCAGAAGCATTCAGGCCGCAGGCTTAAATATTAACGCCATATCGCCGCACAATCCGGTTGTCATGGGCAATACGCTCTATATTTCGTGGTACCAAGCCGGCGTTCAGGTCTTTGATATTACCGATCCGACCAATCCTATCAGACAGGCTCAATACGACACATATCAACCGGAATTTGCACCGAGTGAGGAAGAAACAAAACTTCTTGAAAACGCTGAACCATGGGACATCTTCTGCGGCTCAAACAGTTTTGGTGGGAACGCACTGCCAGGTACATACGGCGGTAACTGGGCGGTTTTTCCGTTCTTAGGTGCGAATAAAGTTCTCGCAGGTGATCTAAACGCAGGATTAGTCGTTCTCGACGCTTCGGCGATAAGCGCTCCGTCAAAAAACAAGGTTTCGGATTTCGACGGCGACGGAAAAACAGATCTTTCTGTTTTCAGATCGTCGAATGGCAATTGGGACATTGAACAAAGCTCGAATGGGGCTCCTTCGACAATTAATTTTGGATTGTCAGGAGACGTGATCACGCCGGGTGATTTCGACGGCGACGGCGTAAACGATCTTGCGATCTACAGGCCGTCAACCGGGACTTGGTGGATACGCCGCAGCTCCAATCCGAACAATTTTCTGGCAGTGCAATTCGGGCTTAGTGCTGACATTCCGATGGCAGCCGATTATGACGCGGACGGCAAGACCGACATCGCTGTTTGGCGTCAATCGACGGGTGTTTGGTACATTTTGCAGAGCACGCTGGGCATCAGGATAACGCAATGGGGAATTAGCACTGATAAGCCTGTTCGCGGTGACTTCGAGGGCGACGGCAAAGCTGATATCGCCGTGTGGCGGCCATCAAATGGCGTTTGGTATATCTTGCAAAGCTCCTCGTCGATACCGATGTACGGACAGTGGGGAATTAACGGCGACAAGGCGCTTAGCGCAGATTTCGACGGTAACGGCATCACCGATCTTGCCGTCTATCGTCCGTCGAACGGCGTTTGGTATGTTTACAATCCGGCGACCGGCACCAACTTCGGAGCTCAATGGGGAATTGCCGAGGACATTCCGATTCCCGCCGATTTCGACGGCGATGCAAAAGCCGACATCGCAGTTTTTCGGCCGAGTACTAATGTGTGGTATCGGATCAACAGCTCGAACGGCAGCGTCGATATTCGAGCTTTTGGCGCGACGGGTGATGTGCCGTCACCGTCGTCAGTTCAGCCGCAGTAAATTTCATCGACTTGTCATAAAGTCCGAAGTCGAGCGGTTGCTTGACTTTGGGCTTTTTGTTTCTATGATTGCAGTATGAAATTACAACTCGTAGTCGAGAGTGGCACGCTCGCTGGCCGCGTGTTTGAGCTGGAAACGGGCTTTCTCACGGTGGGCCGCGGAGAAACTTGCAGCATCCGGTTCGATCCTAACACCGAGCGCATCGCTTCGAAGCAGCATGCGTTTATTGAGGCTCGCGCCGACGGCTTTTATCTCACCGACAACAACAGCACGAACGGAACGATCGTCAATGGACAGAGTGTTTCAACGACAAAGCTGTCGTCCGGTGATAGTGTTCAATTCGGTCGCGAGGGCGTTCAGGCATCGGTGACGGTGACGGATCATGCCGCGATTCCGCAGCAAAATTACGCAAACTACGAAGCTCAACAATACAACCAACTCGTCGCACAACAGCCGGTGAATCTCCAGGCATCGCTAAACAATTTTGCACTCGGCAGCGCATCCGCCGTAAAATCCGAGCCGCCCAAGACCGGAAAATACATCGGCATCGGTCTTACGATATTTGCGATCGTATTTCTTGCGCTGATTGTCGCAGGGTTGATGTTTCTAAGCCTTGGCATCGTTCCCGCGGTGATCGCGGCGGTCGTCGCGTTTGTTCCGGCAATTTTGTATCTGCTGCCGATAATCTGGCTCGACAGATACGATCCCGAACCGATCTGGCTGCTCGCGCTCGCGTTTGCGTGGGGAGCGTTGGTCGCCGTGATTGTCTCGTTTATCATCAACACTTTCTTCGGCGTCGCAGTCGGCATCGCCGTTTCCCCTGAAGCCGGCGAGGCAGTCGGCGCCGTAATGTCGGCGCCGATATTCGAAGAAGGTTCGAAAGGCCTCGGCCTTGTGATCCTCCTCGTGTTCTTTCGTCGCTATTTTGACGATATCCTCGACGGCATTGTTTTCGCCGGTGTTATTGCGTTGGGGTTTGCTACGGTCGAGAACGTTCTCTACTACGGTCGAGCGCTTACCGAGGCCGGTTTCGGCGGATTGCTAATACTGTTTGTTTTGCGTGGGATAATGTCGCCGTTCGCACACGTTACGTTTACATCGATGACGGGCATCGGCTGCGGTATCGCACGCGAATCGCACAACGCGTTTGTAAAAATAGCGATGCCTGTGCTCGGTTACATCGGAGCGGTAACGCTGCACGCGATCTGGAACGGCATGGCGGTCATCGGCGGCACGGAGGGCTTTCTTTACGGCTATTTCCTCGGCGAGATTCCGCTGTTCTTGATATTCGTCGGTTTTTCGCTTTACATCATGCGGCGGCAGAACAAGATACTCAACGAAATGCTCGCCATCGATATCGCACGCGGTCTGATCCCGGCGGAGCACGCGGAAAAAGCGACATCTGCGTTTAGAAGTTCGGCGTGGCTACTCGGCGGTTTATTCGAGGGCAAATTCAAACCACGCAGCAAATACATCCGCGCGATCGGCAAACTCGGCCTCAGCTACTGGCATATCCAGCGGGCCACCGCCGCCCAGGGCCAAACCGGCAGCTTTCAGCAAAATCCGATCTTGCGGGACGAGGTGCTAAAATGGCGGGATCAAGTTTAGATGTATTTCGAAGTTCGTGTTTACGTTCTAAAAAACAAAATGTAGGAGGATTATCAGAAATGAAAACAGTTATTCTTCTTTTAGCGTTGGCAACTTGCATGGCTTTCGCAGGATGTGGCTACGTTTATGGCCCGGTCAAAGAATCGGAGGCGTTTGCTAATGACAAGGCTGACGTTATAGAACAAATGATCAAGAAGATCCAAGCCAGCCCGACAGTAGCCGGAGTTGACGAGGCCCGCAAGATATTTGAAGCGAAAAAGGCAGGATTGATAGCCCGGCGAGACGCAATCAAGGCAAGCCCTAGGGAATTAACAACAACTGGGATTTAACCTTGGGTGTCATTGAGGACCGCCAGGAGAAAATCATGGATGACGCCGGAATCAAACTCTCCGTAGACTGCCAATACCCATGTCCGGACGTCACTTCTAAATACGGGGCATTGAAAAAGGATTTTATGGATGCTACTAAGAGGGACTGACGTAAACGGCTCGAATTGATCTCAACAAGCAAAAGAAAACGGGCATCGCTGCCCGTTTTCTTTTGTTAATGGTAGGCCGTGCAGGGATCGAACCTGCGACCCACGGATTAAGAGTCCGTTGCTCTACCAACTGAGCTAACGACCCAGAAACAGAGCGATTATAGCAAGAGGAACGTGGAAAAGTGAAAAGGTGAAAAAGTGAAACAGGTGCACCGTACAAGAACGCATTCTTGCTTTTTCACTTTTTTACGGTTTACCGTTTACACTTTTGTTAGATGAAGGAATGCCCGAAATGCGAGATGTGCTATCCGGACGAGATCACGAACTGTCCGGCGGACGGCACGCACGTTAAGTTCTCGCTGCCGGGGCCACAGCTTCTGGCCGAGCGTTACTTGCTTCAGAGTCGCCTTGGTCGTGGTGCGATGGGGCAAGTTTATCTGGCGCAGGATACTAAGTTTGCGACAAAGAAGCTCGCTGTCAAAACGGTACGGCAAGATATTCTCTCGAGCGACGACCTGCAGGAAGGCGAGGCGATCGCGCGTTTCGAACGCGAGGCTCAAGCGGCGGCGTCGATCCAACATCCCAATACTGTGAGCGTCACCGACTTTGGCGAGACGGGCGATGGCGTTTTTTATCTTGTGATGGAATACGTCGAAGGCGAGACGCTGCACAAGCTGCTCCGCCGCGAAGGCACGCTCACCATCACGCGTGCCGTAAAGTTGCTGCGGCAGATCGCCGACGGCGTCGAGGCCGCACACGATCTCGGCATTCTGCATCGCGACCTCAAACCCGCAAACATCTTCATCATGAAGCACAAGGGCGGCGACGGTTTTGTAAAGGTCGGCGACTTTGGTCTCGCTAAGATCGTCAACGCGACGGTCACCGACGCGACATCAAAGGCCACGCCGTCGTCACGCGGCATCATCGGCACGCCGGAATTCATGTCGCCCGAGCAGATGCAGCCCGAAATGCCGGTCGACACACGCACTGATCTTTACGCGCTGGGCACGATCGCGTATCTAATGCTCGGCGGCCGCACGCCGTTTACCGGTGACATGATGCAGCTCGTGATGCAAAAAGTTCTGCACAAACCTGAACCGCTCTCGTCGATTCGCAGCGACGTTCCCGGCGACGTCGATCGCGTGATAATGAAGGCCCTTGCGATCGATCCGGCCGAGCGTCCCGCGACGGTCAGCGAATGGATGAGCGAGTTAGAACAGTCGTCCGAAGACATCGACGATCGTGCGCGTGCAGACCGGACGCGGCTCGTAATCCTCGGCCCGCTCGGCGCCGAAGTTTATGTCGATGACGAACGCCGTGCGAGCGTCGGCAGTTCGGGCCGCGTTGTCTTGAACGACGTGCCGCCCGGCCGTCACGTGCTTCGTGTTTCAAAAGCCGGCGACCGCGACGACGAACGCGTCATCGAGATTCGCGAAGGCGCAAACGAACAGGTTATTCAAGCGCAGCTTCGGCCCGTTCACGGTGCATCTGCGGGAGGTAGCCAACCATCTCCGTCACGCGGTGCGAGCACGGGCGGTTCGGCACGCGGCAGCGTAATGCCGGGAATCGTCGCGTGTGCAAATTGCGGCTCGCGATACGCCGACGGAGTGCGATTTTGCGGCCGCTGCGGCGGCGGCAGATTTGCACCGGTCAGCGCGGCGAACCTTGCGATCACCTACCCGTGCCCACGCTGCGCCGCACCGCTGCCCGCAAACTCGCGCTTCTGCGGCCGCTGCGGCCTAAACACCTCAAGCAGCAGCTCCCCTCCTTACGAAGGAGGGGTGGACGCGTTTCGCGGACGGGGTGGTTCTTCTTTCAATCCGCATTCCTCCGAGCCACCCTCTTTCAATCCGCAATCCGCAATCCACAATCCGCAATCCGTCGAGCGTCTCTGCCAACGCTGCAACACAGCCTACCCGCCGCACATCCGCTTTTGCGGCCGCTGCGGCCTGACCTTAAGATAATTATTTACCAACTTTTTCCCAGCCGCCGATAAAATTTTCTTCGGCCATGCGGTTGAATTGTTTGCGGGCGGCCGTCTCGCTTTGGGCGATGCGGATGTCGCGCTCGAGCGGGGTGCGGCGGTTTGGCGAAAAGTCGGTGAGATAGACGACGTAGGCGGGGAACTCGGCCTTGTCCTCTTTGTTTGTTTTCCAGAGCAAAAGTTTTCGTACCATCAGATTGCCTTTCATCTGTTTTGTGTAAACCACGCGTTCGAGCAAGCTGGAGGGTTCGCCCGCCGGGTCCTCGGCGGCTTTTTCGGTCGCGGTCACAGGTGCGAGATCGGTAAGCTGCGAGATGTTGACGTCATCCTCGACGGCTTCTTTGTCGTCGCGGATCCGTACAAACTGCGGCGAGATCACACTAACGAGAGGCATACGCGAGAGTGCGTTATAGCGTTTGCCGTCCCACTTTAGCACCATTCGGTTTATCGGGCCGCCACGCGAAGACTCAGTGATCAGATCGAGGCACGACATCTCGATCACCGGGCCGGGCTTTATCATTTCGTACGCGACGTAATCGTTATTCACCGCGACGTAATCACTCGGCACGACGCTCTTCTTTAAGTCTGCCGCGATCGTTTTACGTTCTTCATCCGTAAACCCGCCGCCGACGCGCGTCAGTTCGTGAAACGTCCCGTCATTGCGCATCACCGCCACAAGCAGATCGTGAAGCAAGCCTTTTCGCTCGTCGCTGCCTTCGCTATAACCGACGATCGCGACGTCGAGACTGTGCCGCAATTTTATCTTGTACCAGTTCGCCGCGTCGTGCTGCAGCACGATACCTTCGCTGCCTTTGTCGATCACCCAGTCGGCGAGCAGCTCGAGAATGTCGTCCGTCTTTTTTGTCGGGACATGCTCAACCGCGTGAACGAGCTTGCCTATTGCAAACCATTTGTCGAGCAGCTTGTAAGTTTCGGCGAGATTCTTAGGCGGGTTGCCGTCGGCCTCGACAACGTCAAAGATCGCGAGGCCGAGTCGTTTCATATCATCCTCGGTCTTCGGATTGCGAAGCACGCTGACGACTTGGTGAATACGCAACCCCTTATAATTCTCAGCCTGCAAATATATCTCGCCGCCGAGAATGCACGATTTGACTTTTGCGGCTTTGAGCAGCCGTTCGCACTCGTCAAACGCGGGTAGATTCATCCGAACGGTCCCACCGGGGTTTACCGAGATAAGTTTTTCGCCATCGAAAAAGACCAGACAAAATTCGCCGTCGTATTTTCGCGTTGCAATGTAACCTCGACCCGCGTTGATTCGACTTACATCCTGTGCCGACACTGCACGCATTTTTCCACCAAGCGTTCGCTTGTAATCCTGCGCTTTGGCATGAAGCGACGGGTCTCCAAGATAAATCACTTCACCGAACGCGTAGTCATCCTTTTTCTTAACCAACCGCTTTTTGTCGAAGTCAAGGTTCATTTTTTGTTAGGCGCTTTTTTCACCGACGTCTTGTTCGGGCCGGGCTTTTCGTCTCTGACTTTCTGGCCGCCCGCTGACGCAGGCGGTTCTGACAAGATAGGTCGTTTGAGTTCCATATTCGACAACTGAAGCACGAGCAAATACGAGTCGCCCTTGATGCGGCCTTCGAGAAACGCGTTATACGGCCGGCCGCCACGCTGCATGATGATCGGCTTGTCACCCCTTTCGCCGCCGCGAATCAGCAATAGCGAATTCCGTTCGTCGAGATCCTTCGCCATGTCGTAGAGAAAGTCAAACGTCAAACCGTTGACGTGTATCAACTGCCGCTTGTGCGTAAAGACAAACCGGTGCGCCGCCTCTTCTTTCTTTATAAACTTGCCCGTCCAACGCAGCGGGATGTCGCTGTTGATGTTCTGAGGCTCTTTTTGTCGCGCTCGTCGGTCGCGCAAACTGCCGTCGGGATTTGTCACAACCTCGTATTCGTCGACGAGATGAATAATGCCCTTTTTCGACACGTAAACCTTGGACGTGTCGGTAAGGTACATCCCGAATTCCTCGATGTTGATCTCAGGATCGTCGTTGACGAGAGCCTTGCCGAGAGCGTTCAGCGTCTTGCGTTTCTTTAGCAGAGAGTCGAGATCGTGGTTGATGTCGGTTTTTAGCAGTTTTTGCGTCGTGACGGGTTTATTCTTAGCATCGACGAACATAATGTCACGCTTCGGCATCACGGCCTCAAACGCCACGACCGCATCACGGCCTTTTGGATTGCTGATATTTATCGCCATAAGAATCTTTAACGCAAAGTCGCAAAGACGCAAAGAAACCAAATCACTTAGTTCATGACTTTCTTGTTCACTTTGCGTCTTAGCATCTTTGCGTCTTTGCGTTGAAAATCTTCTGAACTCACATCAAATCAAAATCAATATCGTCACCTGAAATTTCTTCTTCTTCGAACGCGTCGAGCCTTGCAGCTTGATTCAGCTTCGCAAACTGAAACCGCGCTTCTTTGCCGATGATCATAAACGCATCACCGTCGTTACCGATCACAAATGCGTTGTCATGTTCGGTGCCGCCGCGATAGCTGAACGGAAACGTATATATCAATCCGCCGGCGAGATGATCGAGCAGATAACGAATGTTGCCGTCTTCCTCAAACGGATCAACGACGTAAATAGATTTCACAACCTGCGAAAGATAATCTTCGACGGCAGCTTTTTTTAGCTTGTTTGCTTTATTGAATGACGACTCGACGGTTTCGAGTTCCTTACCTTCCAGATTGACGGCTTTGAGCGTGTTGCGTTCGATGGAGTTGCCTTTTTCATCCAGCGTTGCGAGCGCAGTGCCGCCGACATCGAGCAGAGTCTTGCCGTCCGCCGCGAGAACGAGAAGCTCGGCCGGATTGCCTTTCTCGTCAAACGCCTCGATCTCGATCGAACCGTAGATCGACGCGCGGTCGATCTTCCTGATCGAGACGGCAAACTCCGCGCCGTCGAGACTTAAAACCAATGGACGCGCCATGTAAGTGATTTTATTGTATTTTGCAGAACGTGTCAGTAGCCCGCACGTAAGTAAGGGCGCCTATAGCATTACGGGCGCCCTCTCTGACGGTCGGGCTACGGACACGAGGCTGTTGCCACGCGCAATTCAGTTCATACCCAAACTCTTAACCAGGAACGCATACATGTCAGCCTGCTGTTCGATGGCTAATGCCGTGGGCAAACCGGCGCCGTGGCCGCCGCGCACTTGTATGCGAATCAAAACTGGAGCGTCGCCGGCCTGAGCGTGCTGCATCGCCGCCGTGTACTTAAATGAGTGAGCAGGAAATACGCGGTCGTCGTGATCGGCCGTCGTGACAAGTGTCGGCGGATATTTCGTGCCGGGTTTTGCCTGATGATACGGCGAGTAGGCGTACATCGCCCTGAAATCGGCCGGGTCCTTCGTATAGCCGTAGTCGCTCGTCCACGCCCACCCGATCGTAAATTTATCGAAGCGGAGCATGTCCATCACGCCAACTTGCGGGATCGCAGCGCCGAAAAGGTCAGGGTGCTGATTGAGCACGGCGCCCACGAGCAAGCCGCCGTTCGAACCGCCTTGGATTGCGAGTTTCGGTGTCGAAGTGTAATTGTTATCGATCAGCCATTTGCCGGCCCAAGCAAAATCGTCAAAAGTATTCTGCTTATTCAACCGTGAGCCGCCTTTCCACCAATCCTTGCCGTACTCGCTGCCGCCACGGATACACGCGACCGCGTAAATGCCGCCCATTTCGAGCCACGCGACGCGTCCGACCGAGAAGCCCGGCGTCTGCGGAATGTTGAAACCGCCGTAACCATAAAGCAGCGTCGGGTTTGTCCCGTCTCGCTGCAAGCCTTTCTTATACGTTAGAAACATCGGCACGCGCGTGCCATCTTTACTGTTGTAGAAAACCTGCTTGACCTCGTAGACGGACGAGTCGAATTTTACTTTGGCCTGTCGGAAGAGCGTGCTCTTGCCGGTTTTCATGTCGTAGCGGTAAATTGTCGGCGGGGCATTGAAACTCGAGTACGAGTAAAATGCCTCGGTGTAACTGCGCTTTCCGCCAAATCCACCGGCTGAACCGATGCCCGGCAATTTCACATCGCGGATAAACTTGCCGCTCGTTTTGTATATCTTCATCTGAGTCGCGGCGTCCTTGAGGTAATTAAGCACGAACTGGTTGTTGATAAAGCTTACTCCACCCAACGTGTCGACAGACTCAGGAACGACGTCGATCCAAACCTTCTCCTTCGCGAGCACATCGACTTTGACGATCTTGCCGCGAGGCGCCTCCTTATCGGTTCGGAAATAAAATGTCGAGTCGTCGTTGCCGATAAAACTCCAGCTGTTTGTGAGGTTTTCGACGAGCGGCATGATCGCGGCTTTTTGCGTCGCGAGATTTTTGAAATAGATCATGTTCATCCGCTCGGTGCCTTTACCGACGTAGATGATGAGCCAGTTGCCGTCCTCGCTGATCTCGACGCTCGAAAAATATTCTTTGTTATCGGGGCGCTCGTAAACGACGTAGTCCGCGGATTGTGGCGTGCCGAGTTTGTGAAAATAAACTTTCTGATAAAAGGTCTGCGCCTTTAGCTCCTGACCCTTTTCGACCGGCGGATAACCCGTGTAGAAAAAGCCCGAGTTATCTTTCATCCAGGCGTTTACACCCTGACGATTCGGTGTGAGCGTGTCGGGCAGCAGCTTGCCCGTTGCCGTGTCCATTACAAACCACTCAGTGCGATCACTGCCTGCTTGTGAGACGCCATACGCCCACAATTTACCATCGTCGGTAAATGACGAGCCACCTAATGCAGCCGTGCCGTCGGCGCGGAGTTTGTTGGGGTCAAAGAAAACCGCGCCCGGATCGTTGATCGAATTCGCACGATAGAGCACGCTCTGATTTTGCAAACCGTCGTTCTTTGTGTAGATATAAAAGCCATCGGCGATCTTTGCAGGGGCCGAGTAACGTTCGTAATTCCAGATCTCGGTGAGACGATTCTTTATCGCTTCACGCTGTGGAATTTTACCGAGATAATCGAACGTTATCTTGTTCTCGGCCTCGATCCACGCGCGTGTCTCGGCCGACTCCGTGTCTTCCATCCATCGATATGGATCGGCGACCTTTACGCCGTGATAATCGTCAACCTGATCGCCGCGACGCGGTTTTGGATAATTGAAACTGCCATTCTGCGCCGAAACTGTGGAAACCCACAGTGCGCAGATCACACATAATACAAACGTCTTTCTAAACATAATGTCTTAAACTCCAAGCGAAGATTTTCGCTCAGTATAAGACGTATTACGCAGAAAGCAAAATTGTCGTTTTGAAACTAAAAGACTGGCAGGCTTTCTTCTTCGGCGACGACGGCGGGCCAATCCTGCTCGATGCGTTTTGTCGGCAGCCAATTGCGGCCTTCGTATAGAGCTTGTTCGATCTTATCTTTTGTCATAGGCCGTGCCATCACGTAGCCCTGGCCGTAGTCGCAGCCGAGATTTTGAAGTAACGCGAGTTGCGACTCGGTCTCAATGCCTTCGGCGATTACTTTTTTCTTTAAATTCTTTGCGAGCGAGATGATCGACTGCAATATCTCCGAATTTTCGCCGTTTTCGCCGACGTTGTAAACGAACGAGCGATCGATCTTCAGCGTGTCGAACGGCAGCCGGTGCAAATAACTGAAGCTCGAATAACCCGTACCAAAATCGTCGATGCTGATCTGAACGCCGAGATTTTTCAGGCGGTTGAGAATGCTGATCGTGTGCTCGGCATTTTCCATCGCGGCACTCTCGGTTATCTCAAGCTTGAGCGACGCGGGCGAGATCTTTGAAATATGGAGAGCGTTCTCAACATCATCGACAAGTTCGTCTTTAGAAAGATGCTTGCCCGACACATTGACGCTCATGATCAGATTCCTTGTGGCACGGCTGATCTTTTGCCAGGTTGCGATCTGATTAGTCGTTTCTTCAAGGATCCATTTCGTTATCGGAATTATCAGGCCGGACTCCTCGGCGATCGGAATAAACTTATTTGGCGGTATCAAGCCCAGCTCGCTGTGATGCCAACGCAGCAACGCCTCAAAACCAAATAGCGTACCGTCGGTGAGCACGACAAGCGGCTGATAATTCATCGTAAGCTCGCCTCGGTCGATCGCGTGACGGAGATCGTTCTCAAACCGGACGCGTTCTAGAAATCGCACACGCAATTCTTTTGTAAACACCGCGACGCCGCTGTTCTTTTCCTTTGCGTAGTGCATCGCGATGTCCGCGTCGCGAAGAATCTCCTCCGGCTGCTCGTACTCTTCGTCACACGGAGCAACGCCGATGTTTATGCTGATCGCAATGCTGTTACCGCCGAGCGAAAATGGCTGGCAGATACTATCAAAAATACGCCGCGCGACCTTTTGCGCTTTACCCGTACTCGAAAGCCCTTTTAGAATGACCGCAAACTCGTCTCCGCCGATGCGCGCAACCATATCGTCCTGCTTCAGCATCTTCTTAAAGCGCTTCGCGGCGATCGACAACACCTTGTCGCCCACAGTGTGACCGAGACTGTCATTAATATTTTTGAATTTGCGTATGTCTAGAAACAGGATGTGAAATGTGTTGGATGCATCTTCTTTATACTTTACAATGCACTCGTTTAGCAGGTCGCCGAACTGTTTGCGATTCGGCAACTTTGTCAACGAATCATGCAACGCCGCATATATCAAACTCTGCTCGCTTTTACGCAAAGCCTGATTGATCTCCTCTTCTTTTTCAAGCAGGACTTCCAATTCGCCGGCATGCTTTTCGGCCTCGCGCCGTCGAGCGCTTTCCGATTCTGCCTTTTCGCGTTCAGCGGTCTCGGCCTGATCAATTGCTTCGATAATATCGTTTATAGATCGACGATAACTGAGATAAATAAGACAAAGCCCAACGACCGCGATTCCGGCTATCACGAGATCGCCATAATTGATAATCGCATAAACGATACCCGCAAGACCGGCACCCATAACTTGGGTTAGAGAGGTTGAAAGGTACTGCCTCGTCCAGATCTTCCAAATACTGTTCCCGGTTTTAATATTTTGATATAGGGAACCGGAGATTGTCGAAACAAAAAACTGCGTAAGTGAAAGAAAACCCAACACCGTTACCAGCCCCCGCGTACCGGCCGAATTAGGATTTATGTCAACAAACGTCGAAAAGAAAACTAGTGCCGCACAGCTGAGTGCCGTCACAAGGGAACTCAACGAGGAATTGAACAGGACTGCCCAACGTCCCTGCATGATCCCTGTATTCTTCAAGTAAACACAGTTTGCAAAATCCCCTATAAATGCAGTAAGGATCGCCGCTTCCGCGCCATATTCAAGATAAGCTAGAAAGATGATCGAGTCGGAAAAAGTAAGTGTAAAATTTGATCGCGGCAGAGCAAGACTCATTCTCGGAGCCACGAGAACGGAAAACACTAGAAGTAATAGGTATCCCAGGCTGAATGCGTGACCCGGAAGCGAAAATAGAGCGAAACCGGTGACCAAGATCCCAAGACCGATCACAATAATTTTCGAGTTATCTGAGAGTCTTTCTCTATTCATAGAGGGCTGCAGTTGGCTGCCGATGCTAACTAGAAGCGTGGGATGACTTGCCACGTCAAAAAAAGTTTATCATGTTTTAACAATAAATGGCTATGGAAAAGTGAACTAGGTTATCTGATCCAAGGGCTTACCAAAATCAAAAAAAAACTGGTTACCTCGAATACACGGCATTTTTGCCGATATGAGCCTAGAGAGTTGTATAACAAGTATGCAGACGTTAATAGGCAATGAAAATCATAAGGCAAGGAATTTTCAATTGTACTGGGAACTAAATATACAGCCAAAACAAGACCCTTTATTTCCTAAGCCATTTTTATCTGAGACCGTAACTCATTACAGAAGCGAAGTTTACGGGGTATTCGTATTAGCCCATTATCTGTGGCACGGTGATTGTAATGACCAAGGCAGAACAAAGCCCTCTGGCGAAAAATTGGAGCAGGAGAAACAAAATGAAAAGGAATACATTAAAAGGTTGGATACCGACAACAGGTTTGGCATTGGTTTTAACATTCGGAGCTACGTTCGCAAACGCGGGGACTGTCATTAACAACATCTCCACGAACGATACTTGTACGGCTGTCACAGACAAAAGCATCGCCGAAACGATCAAAGATATTATCAAAGTGATAATCGGAGCAAACACTAATAAGTCGGAACCATGTTCAGATAACGGTACTGTCATAAATAACGGAACTGTTATAAATAACGGCACTGTCATAAACAACTAGTTGCGATCCAAACTTCAACCCGGGAGCAAACAAAGAACGGCCTTGTTGGGCGACCGACAGGGCTGTTTTTTACGACGCGTGCAACGCTTTTTATGTTCAGTGTCGAAGAAAACACTATTTAGCAGTCATCTCTTCACCAGTAGGAATGCCCACTCGTTTCATCAGTTCTATAAAACGTGGTTCGTGGCGAAGTGAAGCCCATCGCGGGTTAAATCCGAGTGCAGAAAGATCACATTCATGTTCCTCAAATGCTTGTTCAAGAAACTCATAAGCTTTCCCTTTTTCGCCTAGTGCAGCATGTATTGCCGCAAGTCTGATCCGATGTTTATTATTATCTTTTGATTCAAATTCTATGCGCTTGATCATCTGACGTGCCGCGTTCGTTTTTCCTGCAAGAGCTTGCGCGCAGCCAATATCTGACAAGGTTTCGACGTTATATGCAATGCTCAGAGATTTCTGGAGAGCTTCCAGAGCTTCCTGATAATTACCGGTCTGTGTCAGTACTGCTCCTAACACATTTAACGCCACATAATCTTCAGGATCCATTTCAAGGGCGTCGACGAGGTAAGACCGGGTTTGCTCATACTCGCCCATGCCGTAAAAGAGTCTCGCGATGAGTTTATAGGGTGGTAGAGACAGAGGGTCGAGTTCGATAACAATTTGCAATTCTCTAAGAGCTTCGGTAAACCGTCCGATTCTTAGCAGTAGTGCAGAATAGCGGATGTGACCTATCACGCAATTTGGGTTTAGAGTCAACGCGGATTGTAGGTGATTCTCAGCAGCCTCAAAATCCCATTCCTTATGTAGCTTCACCCCCCCGTAAACAACTTGCAGCACATCAACGGACTGGTCGAGTTTTGCTGCGATCTCAAGTATCGCACCAGTGATAATTGACCATTCTCCATATTGCAGGTAATTAAATGAGTACAGGGCTAAATAACTCTCGATGATTTCCACATATGAAAGGACATTTTCGGGGTCGTGCGAGACTGATTGCTGAAAATATTCGATCGCCTTATAAAGATCCGCTTCCGTGTCTTTTTCTTGAAAATACTTCCCTTTGAGATAAAGGCGGTATGACTCGGCGTTTTGAGTGACCGGCTTGGTTTGCTGAGTTGTCGAAGCACCGGCGATCTTTGGCTGTAGTTGTTCGGTGACTATGGTCGCGATCGTGTCTTTTATTTTAATGATGTCTGAAAATGGCTGGTCGAACTGTTTGCCCCAGAGCTGTGAGCGGTCGGCGACCCTTACCAACTCGACACCGACGAGCAGGTTGTCTTTTATTAGTTTAATTCTGCCGGTGAGAACCGCTGCGACTCCGAGTGTGTCGCCAACTTCTTTTGCATCCACGTCTTTGTTCTTGTATCGAAAGACAGTATCGCGCGCCATTACACGCAGGCTGGTTGTACGCGAGAGCCGATTTATCACACTCTCGGTCAGGCCGTCAGCGAGATAGTCATTTTCAGCGTCGTTTGTCTCGTTACGAAACGGAAGGACGGCGATCGAATCGAGCACTTGTTGATGCGGTTGCCGATCGGACTTCCTTCGGTTAAAACCGGCAAATTGCTTTTGCCAATCGCCTTCGTTGGCGATCTCTACATTTGCCGTAAACCGATAGCCGCCGCCGTGAACCGTTTCGATAAAACGGTGATTGCCGTCGCCGTCCAACTGCCTTCTGAGCTTCGCGACATGAACCGGGAGATTGCCTTCTTCGACAAAGCTGCCGTTCCACACTCTGCCGAGCATTTCGTCCTTTGTGACGATCTCGCCTGGCCTCTCGACTAGCATTTGCAGCACGTCAAAGGTCTTTGGTGTCAAATCCAAGCGCTTTCCGTCCATCAGCACACTACGCTCAATTGTATTCAGCAGGCAGTTTCTGAATTTGTATATTTTCATGGGTTTGGAGTTATATGGTGACTTGTTACCTTAAATCTACAAAATTCGGCGAAAAAATCAATCCATTGCGACAAATTTTGTTCTGATAACTCCTCTGTAGAAAAACGGCCCGCGCACCGAATGCACGCCCAAATTTAGAATTGTTTAGAACTTTTAGATTCCTTTGGAACAATTAATTCCAATTAAGGATTTCCGTAATACAGAGAGTTTAATCTTGCCTTAGTAAATTTGGTTTCGCCGAATTTCCAAGTCTAAAAATTTAAGGGAGACAGACATGAAAACTAAAATTACATCGATTTTTTTCACATTGGTTGTGGCTATAACTTTGTTTTTGGGAGGTGAACATATTTATGCGAGCTGGTTTGCCACAGCTTCACCGGTGAATGCCGCAGGCACGCTGCCGGATTACGTGCTCTACGACTCATTGTTTCGAATGGACGTGAGTTTTCGGCGCAAGGCCCTTGAGCAGGAGCTGACATCTCAGCCAATAACTTCCTTAAAGAGTTACTTCAAAGACAGCGCGAACCTAACTGACGAGGAGAACGAAATCCTTCGACAGACGGCAATAGATTTTATTCAAGAAATCCAGCCTATAGATACACAAGCCAGACAGATAACGGCAAATATCAGAGAGCAATACCTTTACGGAGAAGTCCCACCAGGAGGCGAGGTCTCCCACCCCCCTGCAGAACTTGCCGATCTTCAGCTTCGCCGTAACGACATTGTATTGCAAAAGCGGGATAAGTTGTCCGAACTGTTGGGCAAGGATGTGTTCGAAAAACTCGACGGGTTTATTCACAAAGACTTCGCTTCAAACTTTCAAGCAAACGGCGAACCACCACGTCGATAAGGAGAACATCATGAAAAAGCTCATTATTGCTACCTGTCTTTCCCTATTTTGGATATTAGGCACCGCCGTCATAAACATAAATGCGCAAACAGCCTACGGCATTTCGATTGTTCGTTATGATACCGACACTCGAATAGTCGATGGTTACTCTGGCACGTGGTTAGATTACTACGCCGGTCTGTATTACGATCCCGAAGTTATAGGCGATCTGTATCGGACAGATATGAACGAAACTTCTCTCGACCACGGCAGACATTTTGGTTATGCGGACATAATACCTGCCGAGGTCTATTTGAGGACGACAAATTTTGTTGAGGGCAGGACTTACTGCACATACAGCCAACATACCGTATGGGGTTACTTTTACTATCAGCAAACCTCTCAGTGGTTTGATCCGTTTCGATACAGTACATTCATTGGAAATATTCCGCCATGGCCGGGATTTCCCTTCAGTTATTTTTATGTGGTCCCAAGGCGTTACTATCTTGGCTACACTCAAGCTTGCATCGCCATTCCTCTCCCACCTCCTCCCACACCAACTCCGACGCCGCCAGCCACTCCAACACCGCCGCCGCCAACACCAACACCTACGCCGACGCCGTGCCCTGGAGCAGCGGCCGGTGGCGAATGCCCAGCATATACAGTTAGAGTCGATGTTAGTCCTGCAACATTAAAGCCGAGCAGTGTAACAGGTGGCGGTAATACGGCAAACGCCAGTGTTTGTGTGAGACCTGCTCAGGCGAATTTGCCTGCTAGTTTTCAACTCGTTCGACGTCCGGAAAACGCTGATTCTGGCGGACATATTGAAACGCAACACACGGGACTGCGGCCACTTGGAAAATTAGACAAGATAAGTGGACGCACGGGTTCGGATGGGTGTCTGCGAACTAAATATTCGCCATCTCATATTTCGGGTTTTGTAGGGTTAGACGGAACCATTACAGGGACGACTGCAAGCACTAACATGTTGATTCAGGTTCCGGAGGTTCTAGGAATGTTAGATGGTGAAGATTATAATTTCATAGGCAGCACCACATCACATCCTGCCAATCACAACGGGACCAGCGCCGCAATTAACGGACTGGTTCTGATAGCCGAGGATTACAGATCAGAATATTATGGAAACGGACCAATGCCAGAAAGTGAAAAGCTGCACTATAACGACATGAGTTTGACGTATGGTGGAAAATTTGACTTAAACAGAAATTGGTTGAATTCTGGTGACCATGCCGAACATAGGGTCGGAATAAATACAGATGTACGCTGTTGTGCCGATCCGGGAAATATTCCGCGAAACAGATGGATGAGACTAAACGAGTTTTTCACGAGACGAGGATCAACACGCACAAATGATGAAACCGGAACAGCCAAACCTCATTGGCATTTGCGATTCGAGTTTGGCACTCCACGAGTTGCAGAGAGAACGCCACATATTTTCGTAGAGGATGTGTTTAGCGCTGTGTTGAGACGGGAATCTTCACAAGAAGAATACGAGGAATGGCTCGCCCGAATTACAAATGCGAAAGCGACCGGACAAACTGAGTTGCTCCTCGAGGCAAAAGCCTTTGTTTTGGAAAGGTTCCTATCGAGTGGCTACGGGGGACGGCAACGCAGTGATGAGCAGTTCATTGCTGACGTATATTGGGCCCACGTATCTCGCGAAGCTACCATTGAGGAGACCCAGATATGGCTTGATTACTTAGACAGTATTCCGCCAATAGTTCCTCAGAGCCGTAAACGAAGGAGGCTGATTGAGGAATTTCAATTGGGTAATGAGTTCCGTGATATTGTCTTTGGTATTGTTGATGCTCCCAAACCACAACAATAATATGTTGTGCTATCAGAGAGCGGAAAACACACTTCCGCTCTCTATTTAGATTTTTTCAAAAAATTAACGTAAGAACCTTTTTATGAATAGGAAATTTTTAATCTTTGCATTGTTTTTACATATCGGCTGTCAGTCGTCTGCTCAGCAGAATGGCCCCCGGTATAATCAAATCAAACCTGAGCGAAAATTGTTTAAAAAAAGTGCGGTCGAGATCAAATCCCCAAAAATCTACTTAAAACGAGAGACTGCGGGCGGAAAGGAGTATGATCCGAGACCGAAAGTTGTTCCGATTGACGAAAAGGCCGGAAAATATGAGTTACAGTGGATTGGCTATGACGGTAAGAAAAAGATCATCAAGTATCAGCGACATGATGCGCTCGATGCTGTAGTTGAAGCTCGTGTCGAGCAAGGAAATGGAGGTCGATACAAATACACATACCTAATAAGAAATCTCCCATCAAGCCCTGCATTTCTTCATAGCTTTACGGTCCAAACCTTTACGCGTGACGTTCGGGATGAGCATATCAGAACAGAAGATGAAAATTTATCTATTGGCCATATGGCTCAGTACATACCTCAATTTAGCGAAGGTGTTTGGCGTAATTTTTCCTGGCTTGCTGAAACAAAACCACAAATAAATCCGGGATCAAATATTGAATTTGAAATGGTTTCTATAAGCCAGCCGGGACTAGTTCAGTGTAAAGCGACTGCCGGTGAAATAACGTTAAAAGGTGTTGGGGAACATATGCCTTCCGAACTTGAAAATGCAATGCCTGGTTTTGATGAACTCGCTACTTGCTTAACTATCGGACCTGTAGAGCATTTAAGTAAAATGTCTAAATCGGAAAGAGAAAAATATATTCTCGACAATCTGCCTAAATTCGTCGAGGCGGGTTGGATGGCGGGCGATACGCCGAAGATCTATGAATCTATTTTGAAACGCGGTGATCTTTCGGGTGCATTAGAGCAGGCAAAAAAAGATCTTGAGCTAGGGTTTATAACTACCGAAGTGTTTCACATCATTGAAGGGCTCAGTAATTAAAACTCAATCGGGCTTTGCTGGTTGCCAGCGAAGTCGGCGGCGACGAGGAGTTTATCGCAGATGTATTTTGGCACATGTATTTCGCAAACCGATCAATAGAAGGAACACAGTTATGGCTCGATTGCCTACATGATCTTCCGCCTTTAACCCACAGAGCCGGAAGAGAAGACGATTGATCGAGACATTTCAATAGGTACTGAGTTTCGAGATATTGTGGTTGGCATTGTTGGAGCTCCCGCTCCACGACAATAACGAAATACATGTTCCGGGAGAGCGGAAAGTTTTCCGCTCTCCAAAATGAAATAATTACATTATCGAAGGTCTGAATTTTTAGAAAAGATCGCCCTGGCATCGAATGGTGAACATCCTTGTTAGTCCCGACCTTTTCGAAGTTTATCAAAATGATGAATTACGTTGCGGAAGTTGCGGCTTGTATCCTTTCTCACTGTAGCAAAGAGAAGCTTTTGGGGGCCGAGGTATATGCCGCGATCGCCGAATGGGAGAAAAACGGCGTTCCGTCGGAACTGGTTCGGGCGTCAATCGACCAAGCGTTTCTCGAGACCGACGGGCTGCACAATGGAAACCTTCCGGTTGCTCTGATAATGGACGTCGTAATGAGCAATTTCAAAAGCTGGCTGGTCCGTGGCAGCTAAAGGTGCGTGCACCCATGCGATGATGCAGCGACATAGTGACCCCACCATAATGAGACTCAGGCGAAAGGACGTCGACGCGAATCACATCCTGTCGATCTCGGCTTTTAGTGCGGTCGCAAGACGCGCGTCGAGCGGGGCAAGGCGATTGTATTGCTCATTTGCGCCAGAACGATTTTTCTTGCGGACGTAAACGAGGCCGAGGTTGTACATTGCTTTGACAAACTTAGGGCTGAGCTGAAGGCACTTAGAGTAAGCGTCGATGGCTTTGTCGCGTTGGTTGTCGGAGAAGTAGGCGTTGCCAAGCAGGTACCAGCCGTCGGAATAGTCAGGGAGTTTCGAGACGTAATCTTCGAGACCTTTGACAGCGAGGCCGTAGAGGCGAGTAGCTTCGACAGTTTTGCCTGTCAGATTATAGGCGCGGGCAAGGTAGAAGTAAGTTTCGCCGTCGCCGGGCTGCAATCTGAGCGCGGCGTTGCATGCCGTTATTGCAAGGTCGTACTGCTTCGTGTCGTTGTATGCGCGGCAGAGATTTGTGTAAGCCATGTACTGCGAAGGCAGCAGCGTTATGCCGGCTTTTGCTGCCTGAATCGCGTCTTCGGGTTTGTCCGAAAGGCTGTAATACCAACTCAGATCGGTATAAATGTTGCCGTCGTTTGGAAAGTTTCTTAATCCCTGTTTTGAGATCGCAATCGCGTCGGCATAGCGGCCTTCGCTACGATAGGCTTCGGCTAGATTGCGGTATGCCTGATAGAGATCGGGCTTTGCGTTGATAGCTTTTTGGTATGCGTCAATCGCGCCGATCGAGTTGCGTTGCTTTTGACGCGCGTCGCCGAGAAAGTAATGAGTTTCACCGACGAATCTCGTGCCTTTGGCTAGCGCCGACGTAGCGGTGCGTTCCTGTTCCTTCACATCACCGGTGGCAAAATAAACTCGCGAAAGATAATAATCGACCTCTGCGTCATTAGGGGCGACGCGAGCAGCGCGCTGGAACGCATCGAGAGCCTCGGGAAACGCGTTTCTAGACAGCTGCACTTCGCCGAGAGCTTTTAGGAAAAGCAGATCTCGCGGAGCGAGCACGAGAGCAGCACGAATATCTTGTAGTGCATTGTCGTAATCTTTTTGCTCGTAATAGATGTAAGCGCGGACGCGGTAAATCTCGAGCGGTCGAAAGCCCTGCGATAGAGCAATGGCAAATTCATTCAACGCCTCGGTGTTCTGTTTGAGATTAAAGTGTGCAAAGCCTTTGCGATAGTGAGCGTATGGATTTGTGGCGACAATGATGATCGCTTGGGCATATTTGTCGGCGGCTTCCTGATAATTTTTTGCAAGGAATGCGCGATCCGCCTGATCCTGCAGATTTTTTGCGCGGTCGCGGTCACGTTTTGACTGGGCACTTAACGAAATCGTCAGTAGCACGAGCAATGTTACAACGTTGATTAATCGAATTTTTCGGCTCGCGTTTTTCATGGGTCTATTATTGCAAAATCACAGTTCGGTCGTCACCCTTTGGCTTCGGCGTGGCCTTGGCGGTCGGTGTTTTAGTCGTGCGCGGCGGCGTCGCTTTGGTCGACGGAGCCGTCTGACGATCCGGCGGATTGGTCGTCGTCAGGTCGCGCGTGGTCGTCGTATCCGTCTTGTCAGGTGTCGTCGTGGAATTCACATTATCTTTTGTTTCGGCGAGTTGGGTTGCGCTGGGCGTCGGCGAAACCGACGGGCGCAAGCTTGGTAAGGGCGAAGGCGTGACTTCGGGCTTTACGGCGTAGTAATTTGTGTACCAATACCAGCCGCCGCCGACCGCGAGACCGCCGAGCAGCATTAATGCAAACAACGCTCCGATAACGAGACCGACTCGCGATTTTTTTTGTGGCGCAGCAGAACTGACTCGCGCTTGCTGTTGATATGGCGTTGGTGGTGGCAAGTTTGCTCCGGCAGCCGCCGCCGTCGTTTGAACTGGCGTCGGGAAGATAGCGGTTTGCACCTCAGACTGTTTTGGCTGGTCCGTTGCAGTCGGGACTTCTATCTTCGCAGTATCGTCTGCGGGCGGCGAAGACTCGTGTATTCGCGCTGCAGTTTGAATCTCTTCGTTTATAGCAGCAACTGGTAAGATCGCGGTCGCCGGGCCCTCAGTCTCCACATTCAGGTTCGTTGCGGCCTCGCTCACCGGTGCGTTTTTTGAGTTATTGAACCCGCGTCGAAGGGCTTTCTGCATTTCGGCGGCATTTGCAAAACGCTGATCTTGGCGGACTGAGAGGCCCTTGAGGATTACGTCGGAAATTTCTTTCGTCACTTCCGAGTTTACCGAGTTGATCGGCGCGATCGGGTCATTTTCCCCACCTAGGATGGCGTCCGCACGGGTCAAGGCATCTGGCGGAATCCCGTTTGTCAGCAGTTGGTAAAGGGTCGCAGACATCGAGTAAAGATCGCTCCGCGCGTCAGTTCCGGTGCCGCGAATTTGCTCCATTGACGCAAAGTGCGGCGAGTAACCGACGACGCTGCCGGTTCCGGGCGGCTCGTTTGCTTTCGAAGGAGTAGAATCGAAATCTTTTGAAAGACCGAAGTCGAGAAGGACGATGTGATTATCGTCGGTGAGTTTTAGATTCTGCGGCTTTATGTCGCGGTGAATTATCGGCGGCTCGTGCGAATGCAGGTAGTTGAGCGCGTCGAGCAGTTGGTCCGCCCAGAACATCACCCAGCTCAGCGGAAATGGTTTTGCTGCGCTCTCAAGCCGTTTCGCAAGATCGTCGCCGGAGATGTGCTCCATCACGAGGAACTGGCCTTCGCCATCGAGAAAATGATCGATCACCTTCGGCAACACTGGATGGCGAAGACGTGCGAGAATTTTCGCCTCGCGCTCGAATGCATTGCCGAGAGCATTATCCGCCTCGAAGAGCGTGCGCTTCAGCGCAACCGCGCTTCCCAGCCGCTGATCGACAGCGAGATAGACCTCGCCCATGCCGCCTTTGCCGATCGACTGGACGACGAGATAGCGGTTCTGAATCATCGTATTTGGAGCGAGTTGTTTCATGTTATTACTTTTAATTAACTTTTAGCTTTTCTGCCGGGAGCATAGCAGGCATTCCCGCATGCTGAAAACAACGAACACTTCCTTTAACACGCCGCGAGCAAGGAGTTCCTTTCTTCGTCTCTGCACCACA
>JBAUGW010000097.1:0-107479 GCA_049679945.1 Pyrinomonadaceae bacterium
GTCGACGTGCCGAATGCTCCCGCCGAGACGATGCCCGTCGACGAACGCTGATACCACCACTCACCCGCCGCCGGACGAAATATCGACAAATCCGTCCTGTCATCACCATCATAATCAAACGGCGCCCTTCTACTCGTACCTACGGTGCTTATCATGAAGTTGGCGTTTGAGATGTCGAAAAAGATATTGCCGATAGCTTCGACCTTTATGCGTGCCTGAACGGTCGTAATATTATTCGGCACGACGATCACCTCGCTGCCGTCGTTCGCGGTGCTCGCCGCGAGAACGTTGGGAAAAGTCTGGCCGCCGTCAGCAGAGAGCGAGATTTTGACGTTAGCTGCGTTGATCGGCGCGGCGGTTGTTCCGGCTACATCCCACGTAACCGTCTGAACTGTACCTCCGTTCCAATTAATTGCGGTGTTTGGCGCGGTCACGAGGAACGGCCCGCTCGTAGCGCTGACGTTTACCGTCGCGGTTGCGGTGTTGATTCCGCCGCCGTTTGCGCGGTTATCACGCACGATCACCTGAAAGTTCATCGTTCGCGTGATCGCGGGGAGCAGTTCACCGGTCAAGAAGCCACCGCCGTTTGTCGATGGCGGGACGTTAGCGTTGTTCAAAATAAATGGAAGCGAGGGGAAGAATCTTGTTCCGCTGCCGACTGGTAAGTACGGCCGGAATATCGGACGTGCCGTTCCGTCGGAATCCGTGTTTGGCACTGCCGTCGTTCCGGTTGCTCCGCCGGTGTCATATTCCTGCCAATCGTATGTTAGCGTATCGGGATTCGGATCGGTTGCCGATGCGGTGAGAGCGAACGGGGTGTTCCGCGGGATGTTGAACGAACTTCCCAGTGGCAGTGTAACGGTCGGCGGCGTGTTTCCTGTAGCGGTTTCAACGTCACACGTGTTGCCATTGCCGGTTTGGCTGTAGGCGACGATCTCCTCAAGGCTGCGCACGTGAAATGTATCGATGCTGTTACCGGCGAGGTTCTGCGCTCCGCAGATACCGGCGTATGCCATGATCGTAATGCCGCTGCCCGGTTCGAATGGGTTTGCAGCGCTGCGATTACCGCCTGAACAGTTGCTCGCCGCTCCGTTAAAAGTATGATTACCGCCCCACTGATGACCCATTTCGTGAGCCACGAAATCGATTGCAAAAGGATCGCCGACAGGATTTGGCAAACCGGTTGTGCCACGTGCCTTGTTAGCTCCACACGGTCCGTTCAACGTTGCTACGCCGCCGCTGCCTGTTGTGAAGACGTGGCCGATGTCGTAATTTGCAGAACCAATGACGGTGTTTAGATTGCCCGTGTTTGAATTCAAGTCTGCTGTCGAATTGGCATAAGGATCATTTCCCGCCGTGCAAGCCGTTGCACCTCCCGGCACGGGACACGTCATGTTGTTTGCAGCATAAACGATAAGGTCGTTGTTCGCGACCATGACCATTCGCAGCGTTACATCCTTTTCGTAAACGCCGTTCACTCGGTTCATGATCAGCACTTGAGCCGCAAGACAGTTGGCAACTGTATTTCCGCCGACCGAGGCTGCGGCGCAATATTCAGCATTACCTGCCAACGCAAGTCTGTAAGTTCTGAGCGTCGTGCCGGAGATGACTTCGGGCGATGTCTGCTGGCGTCCCGAATCGCGGTATTTTTCAATAGTGTCGTCGAGCATTGTGTTGAGACCCGGCTTATTAGTTTCGCAGTCGAAATCCTCGATACGCTGCAGATCGCCCTTGAAATAGCTAACGTAATTGTCCGTGTCCAGCTTTGCATATGGATCGATCATGACTGTGCCGTTTGGTGAGAGGATCATCGCGTGAAATCCGCTCGGCAAAAAGTCGAAGCGAACGCTCGCCGTCGGATCGTCGATGCCATAACCGCGATATGTCGCACCGAGGTCGGGGTATTTTGCAACGAGTCCGGGCTCGACAACGAGCGAATGCTCGACTCGAAAACGAGCCAGCGTGCCGTCGGGCATTGGCAACTGAATTATGACGCCTTCTTTACCTGAGAATTCCTCAGACGCTCTCGACAGCAACGCGCGCATTTGGCGCTTGTCGAGGCTAAACGCGCTGTACCGATCAGGCACACGTGTGCGTTCCATCGGGCGATGGCTCAACGCCGTGTCGTCGATCTTGCTCCACATATCGCCACCCTCACCGAAAACTGTCATCACAGTCATCGACAGAACAAAAAATAGGGAAATAGCCGCAGTCAGCTTAATTTTCATTGTAATTTTTAGATACCTCGGAAAAGTGGTGTGATTATAGCCGAAAAGGTGGTTGTGCGAAAGAGCAGGGAGCGTTAAAAATGCTAGAATTACGCTTTATTTATGGTCGGCGAAAAGCTGAAAATTGCAGAAACGAGTGCTTTGGTGGCCAAAAAAAAGCCGCTCGTACCAACGCGCGACGAGATCGCGCCGCTGAATTTGATGGAGAGGCTTGGGTTTCGGCTCGCGCACCGCATGAACCTCGGCGCAGGCAAGCGTTTTATGACATTCTGCCAGCGGCACATCGGCAGTCTGTGGATCTATCTCGCGACTTACAATCTGATGGAGGTTTACGGCATCGAGAATGTCGAAAACAGTAACGCGGGCCGCCCGCTCGTGCTCGCCGCCAATCACCGCTCGTTTTTTGATATGTACACGGTTTCGAGCGTCATATTCCGCCGCACGAGACGGCCTATAAAACTGTTTTTCCCCGTGCGTGCGAAATATTTCTACGACAATCCTTTCGGCTGGTTCGTCAATCTCGTGATGGGCTGGTTCTCGATGTATCCGCCGTTCTTTCGCGAGGAACGCGAGGCACGAAAGCGCGAATTCGACAAGTATTCGATGCGTAGGCTTATTCAGATCTGCAGCGAGCCGGAACCGAACGTCATCGGCTTTCACCCCGAAGGCAAACGCAATCTCGACGGCGGCCCGTACGACATGCTGAGCGCCCAGCCCGGCATCGGCAAAGTAATCTACGCCGCCCGCCCGCAGGTCATCCCCGTCTTCATCGCCGGCCTCGGGAACAACCTGCCAAAACAAATACTCGGCAACTGGACCGGCGGCGAAAAGATCCGCATCCGCTTCGGCGAGCCCGTCGATCTCGACGAATTTTACACTCGCTCCGACCGCCTCCGCACGCACAAAGAGATCGGCGACTTTTTGATGGTTAAGATAAAGGAACTCGGAGAAATGGACAAACAAAAGCTCCCCTCTTAAGCTCCCCACCTTACGAAGGAGGGGTGGCATCCCGATGTTTTTTATCGGGATGACGGGGTGGTTTTTACCTGCGCTGCGTTGCGTGCGGGAAATGCACGTTCGTTAACCTCGTCGCTCATACGGCGTGGATGTTGATGTAAAAACCACCCCGTCCGCCGAAGCGTCGGACACCCCTCCTTGGTAAGGAGGGGGGGCTGGTAATTTATTGCGCGGTGTTTGTGTTCGCGTTATTCGCAGCGACTTGCATCTCAGACTCTTTCTGCAAATCTTCCGGTGACTTCCAACCGGCCCGTTTTAGCAGCTCGATCGCAAACCTTACCGGCACGGCCATGTTTGCGGCGGTGTTCTCGGTAAAGACGCCGAAGTTTACGCCGATGACTTTGCCAGCCTGACCGAAAAGCGGTGCGCCCGAGCCGCCCTCGGCAGTTTTGGCGTCGTGAACGATTCGTTTTGCGTCGAGGTCAGTGATGGCGCCTTGCGTCAATAGAGGCACGATCTTTTGAGACTGCGCGAGAAAGTTAATTAGATTCTGCCGCGAGTTGCCGAAGCGTTGATTGATCGACTTCGCTTCGTCGTCATCGACCATCGCTAGCAGGCGGTCAGGGCCGCTCGGATAACCCATCGTGACGACCGTTTTGCCGATAGTCGCGGCGTCCGAATCTGTGTCGAGCGGCAGGGTAGGCAGGTTCGGCGGCAGCAGAGCGGCGTCAACTGTACCGACCGCGACATCTTCGCGTCCGCCGAGTTGACGTATCTTCATCGTCAATGGCTGAGGGTAATTCGGAAAGTAAATAGCGAGGCGTTTGACGCGAGGACGGCCGTTCGCGACACGCATCATCTGCTTGACCTGTTCGTCCTCTTCCCACGGCTGCACGACGTGGCGGTTTGTCACAATGTAACCGCCGCCGACGTGAAATCCCGTCCCGATAAAATCGTATTCCACCGTCGAGCCGTTACCCTCGGTCGTCAAGCCGATCTGCGGCGGCTGTTGCTGCGAAGGGTCTTCAGACTCGTTCGGCTCGAACGGATTCGGCCGCATCGATTGCGGATCGGCGTATCGCAGGACCTTGCCGCTGCGTTTGTCGACGAGATCGTAAACGCCGACTATCAGGCAAACGCCGCTGCCGTATTCGACGCGAAGATTAGGAGCGAGCGAGACGGTTTTCATCAGATCTTTGTTCGTCTTATCAAGCTCGCCGATCTGATCACTCGTCTGTCCGAGCTTTTCTTCGAGTTTTTTAATTACCTCATTTTGAACCTCGGCTTGCTGCCGGCTCTGTCGCAACTCGCTGCTCACCGCCATACCGATATACAAAATGCCGGTAATAAAAGCTCCGGCCAGTACGAACGCGATGAGCTTCGTCGTCCAACTGATCTCACGCGACAGCTCGCGGACAAACTCGCGTAAAAATACCTTTGCGTCTTCGCGCTTTACGGAGCCCGAAGCCTCGATCGCCGCGTCCTCGATAAAGCGCGAAATGTGCGCCCTTTCGTGGTTTGTCGTGATCAGCGCCGAACGTGATTCGAGCGAGAAGAACGAGAACGAAATGCCGCTCTCGGGCAGCACGATCGTGTCGCCGTCGGCGATCGCGATAAAGCGCCGCATTGGTGCGTCGTTGATCTTCAGCCCCACGGACTCGTCAAACTCGACGATGCGATAAATGCCGTCCGTGTTTTCTAAACTGAACCACACGCCATGACTATGCGCGCCGTTCGTACGAATTTGCAGATCGCAAAATTCGTCCGAGCCGACGCGAATGTGCTCGTCCGAAAAAAATTCGGTGCGTTTTTCGCTGCCCGCGTTTATGTGAATGATAATGCCTGTCGCCATCTGCTTGCTTAATGTTAAACGGTAATCGATAAATGGTAAATAAAAAAAGTCCCGGCGGTACTTTAAGGGCGGAAACACGAGTGGTAGCGAGTGTGCCTCGCATCGTTTATTCTATTCACGGGCACACTCCCTACGGGTCGTGTCTCCGCCTCTTATGCCGAAACCTAAATTCATCACGGACCGAGCCGTGCTCGAAAAGCTCGCACCGATGCTCAAAGCTCCGATCAAGCGGCAGGTTTTTGTCTGCACGGGCAAATCCTGCTCGGCCGTCGGCGGCGAGCAGGTCATGGCCGAGTTTGACCGGATCCTCACCGAAAAAGGCCTCCGCCAAGGCAAAGAATCAAAGGGCCGCAACCCAATGGGCGAGATCGTATTGACGAAATGCGGCTCGATCGGCTTCTGCTCCATCGGCACCGCCGTCATGGTCTATCCCGACGGCACGATGTACGGTCAAGTCCAGCCGGAGGATGTGGCGGAGATAGTTGAGGAGCATCTTACTAAAGGACAGGTTGTTGAGAGATTGGCGTTGATTAACCTGGGTCAGTAAAGGTATCAGCCAAACCGACTATCTTCGAAATCATCGTATTTGAACTAAAAATTCCTTAGTATGATACCGACTTTAGTGTAAATTCTATCGGATTCGGGATCATAAGTAGCGAAGATTACCTCTCCATCACTGCCTCTAACCTGATACCACGAGGTTTTCTTATTTCGGTCGCCCACTTTAACGTAAGCCACGACACCTAGGTGCATATCTCTAACCTTGTCGATCTCAACAATTATCGCTTGGTAAGCTCCCTTTTGGTGCGGAGGCTCTGGGAACACGAGTGAAAGGAAAAGCATCGATTTCGTGGGCATTGGGAGATTTGTCGGCGAGATTTCCTCGGTCAGGACGTAATAGGAACCGTTGTCCTCACCAGTAGCTTTGATTCCATTGGCCTCGTCCGCCGTGACTATCTTCTTTTGGGCCGCTTTGTAAACGAGATCGCCCGAATATTGATTCTCAGTCAAACAACTTTTTTCGGAACATGCGTACCCAAGTGCGTCGGTTTCAGGATGCTTTTTTACGACCTTTTCCAATTCGTCACGAAAAATCTTGTCAACATCTTCCGGTGCGGGAAGTTTTCCAGCAAATTTCACAGTGACAATATTCACGCCACCTTGATCTTTAACTTCGACTTCATACGTCGGTTTGACGTCGGGAGGCAGTATCTCGGCAGGCGAGGGTACCGTTGTTAGTTCGTCCGTAAAAAGGGACTCTGAGTTCGTGGACGTAGCCCGCGGACCAACACAAGAAGCCACACATAGACAACAGAGTAAGAGAATTATTTTTTCAATCATGATTACTTTCATTGTTGTCCCGCCCTCACGTCGCTCATCCGCGCATCGCCGCCAATATCTCATCCACAACCTTCTTCGCATCGCCAAAATTATCTTAAAAAGCTCCCCTCCTTACGAAGGAGGGGTGGCATTCCGATGTTTTTTATCGGGATGACGGGGTGGTTTTTAGATTGCGCAAAGTGGCGTGGGCAAACCTTTGGCCATGCCTCGTTCCATCATAGTAAATGGAAACTAATTTGTAGAACAGGGGGGTGTCGACGCCGGCGTAGCCTGACGCCATCGAGCGTTTCATGACGATCGAGTTGCGGGCTTCCCAGACGTGGAGCACGGGATCGCCTCTGTGTTACCTGACTCTCTTTAGACTCACGTAGTACGGCACGAGGAACTCGGGCCGGCGGCTGCGAACATCGAGACTCAGGATCCCTTCGAGTTTGTCTCCGTCCTTTCGCAAGAGCAATTCCGCCCGCTGCCGTTTTCCTTTGAATTCGGGCAGCTCGAGCTCACATTCGGCCCTGATAAGGCCTTGTCCAACCGTTAGCTTTTTGGTCTCGTACGATAAACCGTCGACACGGACCGATCCTCGGGTATCTTCGACAGACAATTCAAGTTGTTTTCGCTGATCACCTACATTTACGGTTCCACGCCATCGCCCATCGAGGCCGTCATTCTTCGTGATGTCGCTATCCGAAAAAAGGGGCCCGACCTTTTCAAAAAGCGTGTCGAGATGGTTTTTGTAATTTGGAAGAAGAACACCCGCGATCCGGAACGCGATATCGTCCGTGAGATCATTACCGACTGTTTTGTTAACGAGTACGACGATAACGATCTCAGCATCGGGAAGCACGAGCAGCGTAGATGCCGCACCTTCGATTGCGCCGTTTGAGAGCAGTGTTGTCTCTTTTTCCGGCAACGGCAAAATGCCCCAGCCGTTTGCGTAGTAACCATGAGGCAGTCCGGGCCGAACCCGGTGGTTTTCGACAAGCACTGCACTGCTAAGCACTGCGTTTCGTTCGTTTTCTTGTCGCAAGTGCATTGACCCGTATTTCAAAAGATCGTTGACGGTTGAGTGGAATCCACCGCCGCCGGCCGGTTCGAACTGAAAGCGATCGGCCGGCTTGCCGTCAGCTTTATAGGGTTTGGCGACGGTCAGTCCAGTTTTAGGAATCTCGTTCAAATGTGTGAACGTTTGCGTCATTCCGGCGGGCCTTAGGATATTGTCCCGCAAGAACTTCCTGAACGGCTGTCCCGATACGTCAGACACCATTTGCGCGGCGAGACCAAAAGAGAGGTTTGAGTAAAGATGAACTTCGCCCGGTCGAAACGCCGAAAACGAAGCCTGACCTGAAAACTCATCTCCGCACTTCTTTAGGTCGCCGTAATCGATGTAGCAATAGCGCCAGTAGTGCGGAATGCCGGCTGTCATGTTCAAGAGATGAAAGACCTTGTAGCTGTTACGATCGCGGCCTTGGAAATCGATAGGAGTGTTTCTAAGATACGTTGCGATCGGCTTTTCAAGGTCGATCCTGCCCGATTGAACGAGCTTGAATACGGCTGTACCCGTGATCGATTTTGAAAGTGACCCGAGAGCATAGATTGTATCCGGCGTCGCTGGCGTTTTCTTCTCCACATCCGCAAAGCCAAACGATTCCTTCCAGATGGTTTTGCCGTTTCGGATAACACCGACCGATATTGAGGGCACCACGCCTTCAAGCACTCTTTTCTTTAGATCAGCGCGGTTGTTTGCAAGTACCGGATTCGTGCGTTCGGGCGATATTGCCTGTGCGCCGATGTTCAGGACAATTGTTATCGAAAGGATTAGAGCGAAAAGGACCCGCTTTGAGGTTAAAGGCATGACTAGGGAACGTCGTGAGTTACCGAAAGGTTTCGAGCGCGAAGCTTTAGTTTCGCGTTGCAGTCAAAATCTCATCAACAACTTCTTCGCATCGCCGAAGAGCATCAACCAAAAGCTCCCCTCCTTACGAAGGAGGGGTGGCATTCCGATGTTTTTTATCGGGATGACGGGGTGGTTTTTAGATGGCGCTGCGTGGCGTATGGCACATAAACAGTCGTAAACTCGATCACTCATAGTACGTGGATATTGATGTAAAAACCACCCCGTCCGCCGAAACGACGGCCACCCCTCCTTCGTAAGGAGGGGAGCCTTCAGGTCGCTTTTACGTTACGAACGGACGCGTGCGGCGCATGTGCGATCGCCGCTGCCGGTGGACCAAACCGAAAACTCGCCCTGATCACTTCGAGCATCCATTCAGTTTCTTCAAAGACTTCGCGGTTCTCAAACCTGAGCACTAGAATGCCTTTCGATTCGAGATACTTCGAGCGTTCACGATCTTCGGCGGCTACCAGACTGCTAAAGTGACGAGCGCCGTCCAGCTCGATCGCGAGTTTCTCGGACGGGCAGTAGAAATCGAGAATGTAGTTGCCGACAGAATGCTGGCGAGAGAATTTGCGGCCTTCGAACTTTGAGTTTTTGACAAGTTTCCAGAAAGTGGCTTCGGCGGGAGTGAGATTTTGGCGAAGGTCTTTCCGGAATTCACCGAGATGCGGGAGCGATTGAATGTCGGTTTTTCTTCTTTTGTTTGCCATACGTCGTGCGACTGAAACTAAAAACCACCCCGTCCGCCCAAAGCGGCGGCCACCCTTCCTTCGTAAGGAGGGGAGCCCTTTTACCCCCGCATCGCCGTCAGGATCTCATCCACAACCTTTTTCGCATCGCCGAAGAGCATCAGTGTGTTGTCTTTGTAGAACAAAGGGTTGTCGACGCCGGCATAGCCGGAGGCCATCGAGCGTTTCATGACGATGCAGTTTCGCGATTCCCAGACGTGGAGCACGGGCATTCCGGCGATCGGCGAGCCGGGGTCGTCCATCGCGGACGGGTTGACGATGTCGTTGGCGCCGATGACCCAGGCGACATCGGTCGCGGCGAAGTCGGCGTTGACCTCGTCCATCTCGAAGACGATGTCGTATGGGATGTTCGCTTCGGCCAACAGGACATTCATGTGACCGGGCAGACGACCGGCGACCGGGTGAATCGCGAACTTAACCTCTATGTTCTGTTCTTTTAGCAACTTACAAACCTCGGCGAGCGAGTGCTGCGCCTGAGCCACCGCGAGGCCGTAGCCCGGAACGATGATGATTCCTTTTGCGTTTTGCAGCAGATCGGCCGCGGCTGCCGCGTCAATAGAATGGACTTCGCCCTGCGGCTCGCCGCTCGCGGACGCGGCAACGGTTCCGCCTTCGGTGCCAAATCCGCCGAGCATCACGCTGACAAACGAGCGGTTCATGCCGCGGCACATTATGTAACTCAGGATCGCACCGCTTGAACCGACCAGCGCTCCGGTGATGATGAGCAGATCGTTCGAGAGCATAAAGCCCGCCGCCGCCGCCGCCCAGCCCGAATAGCTGTTTAGCATCGATACGACGACCGGCATGTCTGCGCCGCCGATCGCCATGATGAAGTGAACGCCCAAAATTCCGGTCACAATCGTAGCGATCAGCAGAGGCATTTGTCCGGTTGCGGCGTTCGGCGACATAAAGAAAGCAACCCCGAGACCGATGGTCGCGAGGAGCATGACCATATTGATCATGTGGCGTCCGGGAATTGTCAGTGGCTTGCCGCCGATCGAGCCGCGAAGTTTTAGAAAGGCGATGACCGAACCCGTAAACGTTATCGAGCCGATACATACGCCGACAAAAATTTCGCCGAGATGTAGGTTGTGTTCGGCCGGCGACATCTGAGCTTCCGGCCCCAAATAAGTCGCAAAACCGACCAGCACCGCCGCCAAACCGACAAAGCTGTGCAGTATCGCCACCAGCTCCGGCATCGACGTCATCTGCACGCGGCTCGCCAAAATCGCGCCAATAACAAGCCCCGGCACGAGCGCCGCGGCCAACACCGGCAGGCCGCCGACATTCATCGCGGCCGCCGTTGCGATTAGCGCGATCAGCATTCCGACGATGCCGTAAGCGTTCCCCCGCCGCGCCGTCTCTTGCTGAGACAACCCGCCGAGGCTCAAAATAAACAACGCACTCGCGGCGATGTATGCGATTGTGATTAGTGATTGCTGCATTAAATCGATTCTTCCGGTGTCCCGCAGGGACAAATGTTAATAGCCCACCGATTTATCGGTGGGAACGATGTTGAAACACGCATAAAGTCCCGTAGGGACGAATGACCATTAATCAAAAACATATCGCAGATCGTATTCCAGCTCATGCGCATTTAGGAACGCGATAAACTCCGTCTTAAAATCCACCTTCTTGTGGTGCTCGGCTTGATTGTTGATGTAAATTGATCGTTCGCGTCTTCTCGCTGATCGATATCGAAAACGCACCATACCCTTCTTGCCACTCAAAGAGCCGATGCTCCGGGAACGTTTCGTGTATCCATTTCGACGAGCCGCCTTTAATCAACTGCATCGCTTTAGAAATCGACATTGTCTTCGCGAGTGAAAGCAACAGATGGACATGGTCATCGACGCCGCCGCCGTGAATCAGCTTAAACTTGTTCTCCCGTGCGATGCCGCCAATGTAAGGAACCAATCGCAGGAGCAATTCAGGCGTTATCATCGGACGGGGTTCCTTGGTGCTGAACACGCAATGCATCAATTGACTGACTAATGAATGTGACATCGTTTCTCGTCCGCGTCCCGCAGGGACATCCGACAATAGCCCACCGATTTATCGGTGGGAACAAGGGACAAATTATTCCCAAAGTCCCGTAGGGACGAATGAATCTGTGTGCGGCCGCGAGTGTTCAGCCGTCCCTACGGGACTTGCGTTTCCATTCCATCTTACCCACCGATGAATCGGTGGGCTATTTTCATCGCGTTCCTGTCGGAACGGACAACCCATTTTGCCCCGCCGAGGCTTAAAATAAACAACGCACTCGCGGCGATGTAGGCGATTGTGATTAGGCTTTGTGTCATGAAAAAAATACCGAAATGCTCAATTCATTTTCGAGGCCAGTTCTTTGGCTTCATTAAGTGTCAGCGGCTTACTCCGAATTGTCAGAGTTGTTGCAGTTTGGAGCAAAAATTGACGAACGGCGTCTTCTCCAACCTTGGATGTTACTGCTCCATTCAATACCAGAACCGACTCGTCCTTAACCGTAGTCAAAAACACTTGCCGTTTGACCTCTCCTTGATCTTTTTTGGGAACCAAGAAACTCCAGAGGACGGCATTCTTGCTATTTGAGAGAGTGATCGCCTCAGAGTTTATTTCAAGTTTTTCTCCGATGGTTTTTTCCAAATAGGTTGACTCCCAAGAAAGATGGGCGGAAAGGATTGATTTTTCATCCAGTTTTTGCTCTTTCTGCTTATCCGAGAGGAAATCTTTTTTAAATGCCGTAACAATCTGTAAAAACTTTCCATCAATTAAAAACGCAAGATTCTTATTCGGGATCCGTTCCACGACCTTCCCCGTCACTTCTATCGTGAAGTTGTTGTTTGGTTCGTTCCAAATGATGAACAGGCCAGTTTGCGTCTGAATCGCTCCTCTGACGTTCTCGTCTTGAGCAGTCGCGAAAAGCGGAAAGAATGCATGAAGCAACAGGGCTATGATCGAATATCGCATATAAAGTGGTGGGATGGATGAAATCACTTCCTAAACATCCCCAACATCCGATTCGTCACCAAAAAACCGCCTGCGATGTTGATCGCGGCGATCAGCGTGGCGATGGCGCCCAAAATTACCGTCAGGTTTAGCGACGACGAAATCAGCTGCAGCATTCCGCCGACGAGGATGATGCCGCTGATGGCGTTTGTGACGCTCATGAGCGGCGTGTGGAGCGCCGGTTTGACGTTCCACACGACCTGAAAGCCGACAAAGCACGCGAGCATAAAGACCGTGAAATGCGAAAGTACGGACGAAGGTGCGACATAGCCGAGACCGAGCATGACGAGACCAACGACGGCGAGCAGCCAAGGACTGACGCCCGTGCCGCCGTCATGGCCGTGACTGTTCGAGCCCGCAACAGCGACTGCTTTGCTCGCCGAGCTTTTTGTCGGAACACCCGGCTCGGGCGGCGCGGCCGGAACGGGCGGCGCCGGCGGTGGCCACATTATTTTGCCTTCGTGAAGGACGATGGCTCCGCGAATGACCTCATCGTCGAGATCGACGCGAAGTCTCGTTTCCGAAGGAGATGTCTGTTCCGCATCGGGCACACTCCCTACCGGTCGTGTTTCCGCCTTCGGGTCGCTCGTGTCGATCAATTCCTCAATCAGAGCGGTAACGCAGGCCCCGTAGAGCTGGCTCGACATCGAGGCCATCCGCGACGGCAGATCGGTGAAGCCGACGATCGTAACGCCTTTGTGTTGAACGACTTTGCCCGGGTCGGTCAGAGCGCAGTTGCCACCTTGTTCGGCGGCGAGATCGACGATAACGCTGCCGGGTTTCATCGATTCGACCATGCCTTGCGTGATAAGTTTCGGCGCGGGCTTGCCGGGAATGAGCGCGGTCGTGACGATGATATCGACCTGCATCGCCTGCTGCGCGAACAGCGCCATCTCGGCTTTTAGAAAGTCGTCGGACATCTGCTTTGCATAACCGCCTTTGCCCTCGCCTTCTTCTTTGACGTCGAGTTCGAGAAACTCGGCGCCCATCGACGCGACTTGATCTTTGGTCGCCGAACGCGGGTCAAACGCCCGCACGATCGCTCCCAGACCTTTTGCCGCGCCGATCGCTGACAATCCTGCGACGCCAGCACCGATGATTAAAACCTTTGCCGGATCGATCTTTCCGGCAGCAGTGATCTGACCGGTGAAGAAACGCGGAAAGTTATTTGCTGCCTCGATGATCGCGCGATAACCGGCAATGTTTGCCATCGCCGAGAGCGTGTCCATCTTCTGAGCACGGGTGATGCGCGGGACGCAATCCATGCCAAAAACCGTCGCCTTACGTTTCGAGAGACGTTCGAGAATCTCCTTATTTTGCGCCGGCCAGACGAAACCGATGAGCGTCGCGCCCGTCTTTAAAAGGTCCGCTTCGTTAACGCGAAGCTCGGCGTTCTCCTCCGGCGGACGGACCTTTAATACAACGTCAGCCGTTGCCCAAAGCTCTTTTGTCTCATCAATTACAGTGGCACCGGCCTCGCGGTACTCCGAGTTTGACGCGTTGATGCCGTGACCGGCACCGCTCTCGACCGTGACATCGAAGCCGAGTTTCTTGAGCTTCAGAATCGTCTGCGGAGTCGCAGCAACGCGCTTTTCGCCGGGGTGAATTTCTTTCGGGATGCCGATAGTTGTCATAAAACGTTCTGTGCAGACTTAACTTAGGAAATTCTAGTAAATTAGCGGTTTTGAGACAAACCTCGACCTTACTTAACCCGAGGAGCAATCGTTTACACCACCTCGCGGTTCTTGTCAGATCTTCTGAAATGCGAGGCTAATGACCTGATCGGGGCCACCCGAACGGTTGTACGAAATCCAGTAGCCCGCCTTCGGGTATCGGACCATTTTGAAAATGCTGCCGTCTTCCTTAACTTCGGCATCTGCGCCAAACACATCGAGAGGCGTCGGTGCTGCTTTGAGGTCACCTGTGAAGGTGATCATCATAGCCTTTACCACCTGCGTTTCATAATAAAATTGGGCAGTCTCAGTTTCGGCAAAGCTGTACATATCCATCTCGACAGATTTGTCCTTTGGTTCACCGAGTTTCGCACGCACTTCGTCTGTTTTCATTCCTATCGAAATGCCGCGGTATTCGGACATCGCCTTTTGGACCTTTGGTGTAGGCACAGCTTCTCCGACGATGACCCGCGCACTCGTTCGACCAGATTGTATAACTTTAGATTCGGGCAGGCCCACGAGCAGCGAAAAGACGAAAACCAGCAAAGTTAAACTCAGGATTGCCACTCGGTATACGTTCATATTTCCTCCGGATCAGATGCCGCAGCCGACAACCGCGTCATTTATGCTGCGATCAGTAATGATCTTCGTGTGAAACGCCATCCATTTGAGTGACCTATGTCACACGAGCCTGAAAAAGCCGATCAAACGGCCTTTCTTTGCCACAGCGGAGGTCATACCATCACTATCCGCACGGGCTCGGCAAAGGCCAGGTCTCAACCCGACGCACGCAAGTATCGAGCTCAGGCTTGCGCCCAGATCGGCTACGACCTTTCCCAGAGAGGCATCCATTCTTGCTTGATTAACTTCAGACGAGCGTGGTTGCGACATATCAAACCTCCTTGGGATCTATGTCGTCGAATGAGGGGATTCGGCGGCGCTAAATTTCGCGCAAAATTATATGGCCAAAAAACGCATCGCGCAATCACGTCCGCACTTTCAGGGGCGAGCGATTGCGCTCTGTCAGCGCGAGGTTTCTCACGCTGCGGTCATTGACGAATCGGTGTCCTCTTTCCAACGCAGCACAGGCTTGCGTGCCGCGGTTGCTTCGTCGAGGCGGCCGATTCGCGTTGAGTGCGGCGCGTCAATGACGAGCTGCGGATTCTCGCTTGCTTCGCGGTCGATGTCGATCATCGCTTCGATAAAAGCGTCGAGATCGGCGCGACCGACGCTCTCAGTGGGCTCGATGAGCATCGCGCCTTCGACGACGAGCGGGAAGTAAACCGTCGGCGGATGAAAGCCGTAATCGATAAGGCGTTTTGCGATGTCGAGCGTGACGACGCCCTTTTTCGCCTGGTTTTTGTGCGAGAAGATGGCTTCGTGCATGCAATCCGCTCCGTAGGGCTCATCGTAAACACCTGCAAGTTTATGTGAGACATATCGTGCATTCAGGACGGCGGCCTCGGTTGCTTCTTTGAGGCCATCGTTGCCGTGCGTGTAAATGTATGACAACGCTCTCACCATCATTCCGAAGTTGCCGAAGAACGACTTGACGCGGCCGATAGATTTGGGATAGTCGTAGTCGAGTCGGTAACCTAACTGGCCGCCCGCTGACGCAGGCGGTTCCGACACGATTCGGGGCGTCGGCAAATGCGGCGCGAGTTCCGCAGAACACAAACACGGTCCGCTGCCCGGGCCACCGCCTCCGTGTGGAGTCGAAAACGTCTTATGCAGATTCAGATGAATCACATCGACGCCCATGTCGCCGGGACGGGCGACGCCGACGAGCGCGTTCATATTTGCACCGTCCATGTAAACGAGGCCGCCGGCAGCGTGGATGGTGTCACAGATCTCGCGAATATTCTTCTCAAAAAGGCCCACCGTATTCGGGTTTGTCAGCATCAGACCGGCGACGCCGCCTTGCGAGCACAGTTCGCGAAGGTGATCCATATCGGTCTGGCCGTCGGCGGTTGCTCGAATGGCTTTTACGGTAAAGCCCGCGAGAGCAGCCGATGCAGGATTGGTGCCATGAGCTGATTCGGGAATGAGCATCACACGGCGATCCTTCGACGTTTCGCCGTCGCGATCATCGAGAAACGCGCGAATGAGCATTACGCCGGTCATCTCGCCTTGCGCACCTGCGGCAGGCTGCAAACTCACCCCGGGAAGCCCTGTAATTTCTACCAAATCCCGCTGCAATTTGTAGATCAACTCGAGTGCGCCTTGCGATTCTTCTTCAGGTGCGAGCGGATGCAGGCCGGCAAATCCGTTGATTCGCGCTACCTTTTCGTTTAGCCGCGAGTTGTACTTCATCGTGCACGAGCCGAGCGGGTACATGCCGAGGTCGATCGAGTAATTCCAGGTTGAAATTCGCGTAAAATGCCGTACGACATCGACTTCGCTGACCTCGGGCACGCCGTCGAGATCGTCGTTGCGGCGTAAGCTCGCTGGCACGATGTCGTCGATATTTGATTCATCGACGTCGAGCTTTGGCAGGCGATAACCGACGCGACCCGTTTGCGAACGCTCAAATATTAATGCCTCATTCTGTGTGGGGTGTGAAGTTACTTTCTTTATACTCATAAACAAATCTTGCCGACGCTTGCAGGCGAGGGCGCCTGCGTTCCCGGCTAAACTTTCGGTAGTCCCTTTTTTGCGACTTCTTCGACGACGTTGCAAAATCTATCGAGTTCCCACAGCGTCGTGTAAACATTTGGTGTGATGCGAATGCCTGTGAATTCTTCGTGGACGATCGGGGTCGTAAAAATCTTGTGTTTCGACATCAGATAACTGCCGATGGCGACCGGATCGATCCCGTCAATTTTGAAATTGGCAATCGCGCACGATTGTTTTGGGTCGAAAGATGTATTAAAGCCGACCTTCGGAACGTCTTTTAGCCTATTCATCCAATATCGCGACAAGTGCCGCAGCCGTTCTTCCTTTCGCTTGCCGCCGATGGCGTTGTGAAACAGGATCGCTTCGCCGATCGCAAGCCGCATCGCCGCCGAATGCGTCCCGATTTCTTCGTATTTGCGGATGTCATTTTTCTGCTTATCTTCAGACGCCATCAACGGCCAGACCTTTGCGATCTTGTCTTTTTTGACGTAAAGCATACCCGTGCCCTTTGGAGCGAAAATCCACTTGTGCAGGCTGGTGCCGAAGTAATCGCAGCCGAGATCGTCGCGCTTAAAATCGAATTGAGCGAACGAATGTGCACCGTCGACGATCGTCTCGATCCCACGGGTACGAGCCATGTCGCATACTTTTTTTACCGGAAGTATCTGTCCGGTGAGATTTATTTGGTGCGAGATGAGGATCAGCTTTGTGTTCGGCGTGACCGCACGCTCGAACGCGGCAGCGATGTCGTCGACATTGTCAGGCGCGATCGGGATCTTGATGAGCTTGAGCTTTAGGCCCTCGCGCATCTCGCGCTGCCGAAGCGTGGTGAGCATCCGACCGTAATCCTGTGTGCTGGTGAGAACTTCGTCACCCGACTTCAGATCCAATCCCATCAGCAGCGTTTCGAGAGACTCACTTGCCCCGCGTGTTATCGCGATCTCCTCCCGGTCGCAGCCGAAGATCTCTGCGAGGCCCGTCCGCACTGTTTCGGACTGCGGTTCGAGAATCTGCCACATTGTATAGGCAGTGGCGTCTTCCTGTTGCCACGTGTACCGAACAAACGCCTCGGTCACGAGCCGCGGACTTGGGCAGACGCCGCCGTTATTGAGATTTATGATTCCTCGCGTTACCGAAAATGCTTGCTGTATCGCCGCCCAATAATCTTCGTCCATGGCGGCTTCGAGCGGCGAAAGATGAGCAATGCTCTTACCGGCGGCATTAATATTCTCAAAGAGCGATCCGACCGTCGCGGACGACAAAGCCATCAGGCCGAGACTCTTGCCGGCTGTCGACAGGAAACTTCTACGGTCGATATCATTCGGAAAGCTATGCTTGTCCATCATTTTCGCTCCTCATTTATTTTTACCGCAGAGTCGCTGAGACGCGGAGATCAGAAATTTCTTGTCACTTTTTTCTCTGCGACTCTGCGTCTCGCGGTTCAAACACTTCTCAATCCTTCAATCAATCCGTCGATCTGCTCACGCGTATTTGTTTCAGTCACGCAGACGAGAAAGTCGTTGTCGTGGCCGTCGTAATATTTTGAAAGCGCGAGGCCGCCGATGATGCCGCTCTCGGTTCGTGCCTTTTCCAACACCTCGGTCGCCGGACGCGGGCCACGGATCACGAATTCATTAAATATCGGTGACGAAAAGGGAATCGAGTAGCCGTCAACCGCAGCGATTTGTTTCTTAGCATAGGCGGCTTTCTGTGCGTTTTGCATCGCGACCTCTTGCAAGCCTTTTTTGCCCATCGTCTCCATGTAGATCGTGGCGGCGAGTGCGATCAGCCCTTGGTTTGTGCAAATGTTCGAGGTCGCTTTTTCGCGGCGAATGTGCTGTTCGCGAGTCGAAAGTGTAAGCACAAAACCGCGATTACCGTTTTTGTCGTAAGCCACGCCGCACAGGCGTCCGGGCATCTGGCGGACAAACTTTTCTTGGGTTGCAAATAGTCCCAAATGCGGCCCGCCAAAGGACATCGGCACGCCGAAAGATTGTCCTTCGCCGACGACGATGTCGGCGCCGCACGAGCCGGGCGGTTTCAAAAGACCAAGTGAAATCGCTTCTGTGACGACCACGATAAACAACGCGCCGACGGCATGTGCAGCGTCTGCCAAGAAACGAAGATCTTCGATGCAGCCGAAAAAATTCGGAGATTGAACTACTAGGGCGGCCGTTTTGTCATCGAGCGCCGAGAGATCGCTGACGCGGCCTGTGACTCTGTCAAAGTCGATCTCGGCGATCTCGGCGTCGCCGTGCATTGTGTACGTGCGCGCGACCTCGCGATATTCCGGATGAACGGACTTCGCAACGACTATCTTGTCACGCCGCGTTACACGCTGCGCCATCAGATAGGCCTCGGCCATCGCGGTCGAGCCGTCATACATCGACGCGTTTGCGACCTCCATGCCGGTTAGTTGGCAGATCAAAGTTTGAAATTCAAATATGTATTGCAGCGTACCTTGTGAAATCTCAGGCTGGTACGGCGTGTAGCTGGTGAAAAACTCGCTTCGTTGAATGAGGTGATCGACGATCGTTGGGCTGTAGTGCGAGTAAACGCCCGCACCGAGAAATGACGGCTTGGTTGTTGCCGTGTTCTTCGTCGCCATTGTCTCCATTTCCGTGATGACCTCGCTCTCAGCGAGCGGATCAGTGATGTTGAGAGCTCGTCCGAGCCGAACATCTGCGGGTATTGAGCGAAAGAGTTCGTCAGCCGACTTCAGGCCGACGATGGCGAGCATTTCGTCACGTTCTTCAGGTGAATTTGGTATGTATCTCATCAGTTGTCAGTTGTCAGTTGTCAGTGGTCCGTGGTCAGTTGTTCGTCGTAAGCTGAAAAAAAAACAACTGACAACTGACTACTGACTAGAAAGGTATTCTTCGTATTCCACTGGCGAGAGCATTTTGTCTGCTTCGAGCGGGTTGTCCATCTTGATTTTGACCATCCAGCCGTCGGTGTAAGGTTCGGCGTTGACGGCTTCAGGTGTGTCGTTAATCGAGTCGTTAACCTCGACGACCTCGCCAGCGACCGGCGTGAAGATCTCGGACACGGCCTTTACCGACTCGACTGAGCCAAATGCTTCGTGCGTGCCGAATTTATCGCCCGCTCGGGGCAGATCGATATAAACAACATCACCGAGCGAGTGCTGCGCGTAATCGGTAATCCCGATAGTCGCGGTATCGCCATCGACGGCGATCCATTCGTGGTCTTTGCTGTAACGTAAATTTTCTGGAATGTTCATAAAATTAGGTTCTGGCTTTTGGTTTTGGGTTTTTGAAGGAGGTTTTTCTAAAACCTAAGACCAAAGACCTAAAACCATTCCGTTTTATTTTTGACGCTTGTAAAAAGGCGTCGGCACGATTTGAGCGTTCAGATGTTTCCCTCTGACATCAATTTTAATTTCTTGCCCGACATTTGCAAAGCGCGAAGGGACGAACGCGAGGCCAATATTCTTCTTTAAAAACGGGGCGGGCGAGCCGCTGGTCACGACGCCGCACTTTTCACCATTGATGTAAACGTCAAAACCGTCGCGTGCGATGCCCGGCTCGGTCATCTCAAAGCCGACGAGCTTGCGCTGTAAACCCGCTTCTTTTTGCGCGGCGAGTTTGTCGCGGCCTGTAAACCTGGCGGCTTTACCGAGTTTTGTTATCCAGCCGAGATTTGCCTCAAAGGTCGTGATGTCGTCGCCGAGTTCGTGACCGTAAAGCGACATTGCGGATTCGAGACGAAGTGTGTTTCGCGCTGCGAGGCCGCAGGGAAGTATGCCGCTCGCGTCGCCGTAGTTGCCGGTTTCGAGTAGCTTGTTCCAAAGTTGTTCGGCGTATTCCGGTGCGGCGTAAATTTCAAAGCCGTCCTCGCCCGTGTAACCGGTGCGCGAGATTATCGACTCGACTTCGTCAACCCAGCCTTCGGTGAAGTGGTAATACTTGATCGGAGCAAGTTCAGTCTCGGTGAGTTTCTGCAAAATGCCGACGGCGTTCGGCCCCTGCACCGCAATCTGGCAAAAATCACCACTGGCATTTGTCAGCGCGCAGTTATCGGCGTCGTTGTGATGTGACGAGATCCAATCCCAATCCTTCTCCGTCGTCCCGGCGTTGACGACAAGCAGCAGCCGCTCCTCGGCAAAGCGGTAAACGAGCAAGTCATCGACGACACCACCGTTGTCGTTTGTCAACGCGGAATAATGAGCCTGTCCGTCAAACAGACTTCGTACGTCATTTGTCGTCAGTCGATTTACAAAATCTATGGCTCCCGGACCCTCGACCCAAATCTCGCCCATGTGCGACACGTCAAAGAGGCCGCACGCCGTGCGGCAACGCATATGTTCCTCGATCACGCCGGCAGTATATTGCACGGGCATGTCCCAACCGCCAAAATCGACCATCTTGCCGCCAAGCGCGCGATGCACGGCGTTGAGCGGGGTTTTCTTTAAGTTTTCGTCAGGCATATAAAAACTGAAGTTTAAGATACGGGTCGGCTAAAAGCGAATCATCATCCGAAAGCGGCTTAATTATCTGTTAGTATCAGCAGCAGTTCCGACAGCGGCGGCGGTTTCGATAACGGGCCGCGTGACGACCGCCAACGGCCAGGGCATTCGCAATGCGCTGCTGACGCTGACTTCACCCGATGGCGCACGGCGAACGGCGATCACATCGACGTTCGGCTATTACGCCTTCGACGGAGTTGAGGTCGGCCACACATACGTGCTTGAGATCGCTTCGAAGCGTTACACGTTCGCCAACCCAACCCGCATCTTCAGTCTGCAGGATCACGTCACGGATATGGACTTCATCGCCGAGCCGCAATAACTAAAGGCTCCCCTCCTTACGAAGGAGGGGTGCGGCTTTAGCCGTGGGGTGGTTTTTCTATAACCACTCACTCTAGCTTGAACACCTGTCGGCCAAAAACCACCCCGTCATTCCGACAAAAAACGTCGGAATGCCACCCCTCCTTTGTAAGGATGGGAGCTTTTGCTAGCGGTGAAATGTGCAAAATTCTTTTGGCTCGGAGCCCGCATTGTATGTGCGGGCCTCTTTGTCGGGACAGTTGACGGTCGCACGCATTCCGGTGACCGGGCAGATGAGTATCGTGACTGATTTAGCGGCGGGTGCTCGCGATGTTTCGGTTGAGCGTGATTCGCCGGGCGGGCCGTTGTCTGTCCATGTGCCATTGACGGGCGGCGGCGTTAAGCTCGGAGTTGGGTTTGGTTCGCCATCGACGGGAAGTTCGCCGTCTTCGTCGGGCAAGAGGAAGGCGCGCGTCGGCACGGTGCCCGCGACGAAGATTTCGATGCGGCGAAATTCCGCCGGAACATTCGTGACAAAAATCTCTTGTCGTTCGGGCGGCGGCGGTTCGTAGTATTGTTCGAGTTCGGAGTCTTTGGGTCGCACCGGCGTCGGCGAAGGCGTCGGCGTCGGAGTCACGCCCGCGAGCGGGTCGAGCTCGCGAATGAGCGCGCCGTTGCGGATATCGATCTCGGCTTTGCGAATACCGGCGGGCATCGCCCAATCGCCGTTCCACTCAGGATGAAGCTCAAGAGCCTTTTGCATAAAATCTGCCCAGACGGGCATCGCCGAATCGCCGCCCTTCATGCCGAGATCGTCGCCGTTGTCAAAGCCGACGTAGACCACGCACACAAGCTCGGGCGTAAAGCCCGCAAACCATCCGTCGCGCGACGTGCCTGTCTTGCCGGCAAACGCTGTCTTGCCCGCGACGTTGCGAAAGCCCCAGCCCCCGGCCTGCGCCGCCGTGCCGCGATTTATCACATCCTTTAGAATGTCGTCCATCACGTATGCGACGTCGGGACGAACAACCTGCTTTCGGTCGGGCGTGGGCAGCGTCTTAGTATTTCCGTCGCCAGTTGTGACGCGCGTGATCGGCGTTGGCAGAACACGGTCGCCGAGATTCGCGAACATCGTGTAAGCGGTCGCGACTTCGAGCGGCGTGGCTTCGGCGGTGCCGAGCGCCATCGACGGCCAAGCTTTTTCGACCTTCGGCAGACCGGCTTTTGCCGCGAGATTCATCACTTTCCCAACGTTCAACTGCATCGCGAGATCGACGGTGACGACGTTCTTGCTTTTTACAAGCGCGTCGCGCAAGGTGACGTCCTTATTCGAAAACGTGTCGCCAAAGTTATTTGGCGAGTAACTCTCATTACCGTACGTAAAGACTTTTTTCTCGTCCTTCAGGATGCTCGCTGCTGTGAACTGACGCGTGCTCGAATCGTACGCGGAGTTGATCGCCGCGGCGTAGACAAACGGCTTAAAGACCGAGCCGGGCTGACGTTTGGCATCCGTCGCGCGGTTGAATTGGTTCGTCAGATAATCACGTCCGCCGACCATTGCGACGATCTCGCCCGTGCGGGGCCGGATCGCGACAAGCGCGGCGTTAAGGCTGCCTTTTTCTTTTTTCGGGAAATATTTGTCGAGTTTTTCGAGACGTTTTGCGACAGTCTCATAAGCCATTTTTTGCAGGTCAGGGTCGATCGAGGTGTAAACCCGCAGGTGCTGCATCGCCTCGGGATCGCCGACGAGCTTCGGCAATTCCTCGATCGCGTACTGCGAAAAGTACGGCATGCCTTGCAAGTCTTTTGCGGTCGAAACTTGTTTCAGCGCGATGGCTACATTTCGGTTTTCGGCGAGCTGCTGCGGCGAGATCTCGGCGGCCTCGACCATGGACTCGAGCACCTGATTGCGACGCTCCTTTACTCGGTCGGGGTTTTTGTACGGATTGTAACGGTTCGGGCTGCGAATAATACCGGCGATGAACGCGGCCTCGGCCAGCGTAAGTTGCGAGACATCCTTGCCAAAATACGCGTTCGACGCCTCACCGACGCCGTAGATCGAAACGCCCGATTGCTGACCGAGATAAATTTGATTTGCATAGAGCGTGAAGATCTCCTGTTTATCCAGTCGCGTCTCAAGGATCACCGACATGTACGCCTCGGTGATTTTTCGCTGCCACGTCTGCTCGCGTGTGAGAAAAAGATTCTTGACAAGCTGCTGCGTTATCGACGAGCCGCCTTGATTCGCAATCGGCGAGTCGTCGTCCGCATCGTACCGCCGCCAAAACGCCCGTGCGATGCCGCGAAAGTTCACGCCGTAATGTTCAAAGAACGCGCGATCCTCGGTAACAGTGATCGCCTTGACGAGATGCGGCGGAAGGTCGTTGAATGTCACGGTCTTGCGCCGGCCATCGCCTTCGGCAGCGACCGAGCTGAGAATTTTGGGCTCGAGTTTCGCGTCTCGTAATTCTTGATTGGTGTCGCGGTCGCCGATCGCCGCGACGGACTTCGTATCTTTTGCAAACTTGACCGAAAGCGCGTGAAACTCTTTCTTACCATCGATCATCCCCGTCAATCCCGGCTCGATGCCAAGCATGTCTCCATCAACGGCGTATCGACTGCGTGAAGCGTCAGCTTGATTGTTACGCTCGATGTAACCGGCGGATTTTAGATATTCGATCAGTTCAAGCATCGTGATCTGCTCGCCGGCCTTTAAAGTCTTTGGCGCGGAATAAATACCCGCCGACGCCGTGAAAACCTCGCCGCTCAGCAGCCGCCGGTCTATCCGATCAGAGAACTCGAACCAAAAATACGTGAGTGTGAGAAATGCAATTAGCGCGACGATCAGCGCGATCGACATCGTCCAACCGTTAAATATATAACGCAGCATCCGACGAAACCGCGATGGCGGCGGTGCCTGATACGAGGTTGCGCGACGCGACTTTTGCCAGCCACGCGGCGGCATCTTCGAGCGGGTCGTGTTTGTCTGCAGCTTATCCTTCAATTTATTCCGCGAACGAGCATCTTCATAGATTTTTCAACGCAAAGACGCAAAGGGGCAAAGACGCAAAGAAATCATAAGCCATTGACTACCCTGTGAATAGCGTGGCCTACTTTTGTCTCACCAAAATTTATCACGAGAGGGCTTCCTCATAAACGCTTTCGAGTAATCCCGGCCCGCCAAGACTGGGATGCACCTCTATGGCTGAATCGACAGTGATTTTGCTCAGTTCATTTTCGTCCATAGACTATTTCCAGTTCTTTTCTTTGCGTCTTTGCATCTTTGCGACTTTGCGTTAAAAAAGAGTCCTCAAGCCGTCGTCGAGTTGGAATTGCAAAGGAGTAAATGAGATTATCGTTTCGGCGAAGCCAATCACTTAGTTTATTAGCTTTCGCTCGTAAAAACTAGCCTCATTATGACCGGGATGTTTACAACTCTAAGCCATGTCGCGCGCCGCAGGCTCGTTTTTGCAGCCGCAATCGCGGTTCTTGTGATATTTGTGGGAGCGGTCGGGTTTCGGATTATCGAGGGTTTTTCTTGGCTCGACAGCTTTTATACGTCGGCTCAGACAGTTACGACAGTCGGTTACGGCGATTTGACTCCACAGACGCCCGCCGGGCGACTGTTTGCAATCTTGCTCATGCTCGTCGGCGTTGGTATGGTGCTTTACGCTCTGTCGGTAATTGCTCAGGCGGTTATACAATCGGAAATGGTCGAGGCATTTGGCCTCAGACGAAAGAGAAAGGAAATGGAAAACTTGAGCGGACATTACATCGTCTGTGGCGCCGGGCGTGTCGGACGCCGCATTATCAAAAATCTGCAGCGTCAGAATCTGCAATACGTGATCATTGAAAAGGACGAAAAGAAGCTCGCCGAAGTTGACGCGCAGCTTTCGCGAACGATTATCGGCGACGCCACATCGGAAGAAAATCTCACAGCGGCCGGCGTGCCGCGCGCACGCGGTCTGGCAAGCTGCCTGCCGGATGACGCAGACAACGTCTATGTCGTGTTGACCGCACGCGGTCTGAATCCGGAACTTCACATCGTTGCGCGAGCCGTCGAGGAACAAGCCGAACCGACGCTGATCCGCGCCGGTGCAAACCGCGTCGTTGCACCGACGATCATCGGCAGCCAGTCGATGGCAAGAGCACTGCTCAAGCCGGCCGTCGCCGATTTTATGGACTCGATCGTCGCCGAGACGCTCGATCTCGTTTTTGAGGAGCTGACCGTCGACCAAAATTCGCCCTACGCCGGCCGCAGCCTCAAAGATACAAATATCATGAGCGAGTTGAGCCTAATTGTCGTGGCGATTCGTAGGAAGGATGGCGATCTCGCATTTAATCCGAATGGCGACACGGTCATCAACGAGGGCGATCTGCTGATCGTGATTGGTAAGGCAGAATCGGTGCAAGACCTGGTCACAGCAAACAAAGTATGAAAATTCTCGTCACCGGCGGAAGCGGCTATCTTGGCACTCACGTTAGGCGATTCTCTAATGCCGACGATTTTTCGCGACGCAGCGGCCGTGATATTTTGAATGTGGACGACGCAAAGGTCGTCAGCGAATACGACGTCGTGATTCACCTCGCCGCGCGTCTCGATAAATCTCCCGAGGCAGCCGATGACGTTTTCCGCACAAATGTCGAAGGCACGAAAAATCTGCTTCGCGAGATGCGCGAGGACGCCGTTTTTATCTTTGCTTCGACAAAGGATGTTTACGGGCGCTTCGCCGACAATTTTGCCGAAGTAGATGAGCAATGTCCTACTTTATACGCAGGTCAATCACCGCTCGAATGGTCAAAGCTGATCGCCGAACGTTACGTCGAGTACTATGCGCACGCCCGCAGATTTCGCTCGTGCATTTTTCGGCTTTCGACAGTTTACGCTCCGCCATCGCCTGGCAACACGGCGAACTTTGTCGGCCATTATGCAAACGCGATCAACTTTGGCGAGCGCCTGCAGCTAACAGGCGACGGCAATGCGCGACGCGATCTGCTGCACGTCGAAGACTTTTCGCGTGCATGCTCTGCGTTCTCAGAATCGATAATTCGTCATGGTCTCTACAATCTCGGCGGCGGCGCAGCGAACGCTGTGACATTGCGCGAACTGGTCGCCAAGATGGAAAAAGTTTCAGGCCTTCAAGCCGTCATCGATGAAGAGAATCCGCTGCCGCCGCCGGTTCCGATGCATTATGTGAGCAACTTAAATCTCGTCTCGCAAGAACTTGGCTGGCAGCCAGAGATCAAACTTGACGACGGTCTAAAAGTGTTATTTGGCCACCGATGACACAGATAAAACAGATAAAACAGATAAAATCAATTATTCTGATCCGTGCTTTATCTGTGTCATCAGTGGCTAATTTTCTATGAAAATACTCGTTCGTGGCACAAATTGGATTGGAGACGCGGTGATGTCGATACCGGCAATGCGCGAGCTGCGGCGGGTCTTCGCTGACGCGAAGATAAGTTTGCACACGCGATCGGGCGTTGACGAGTTGTTTAGCGATGCGAAGTTTATCGACGAGATCGTCACGTTCGACAAAAACCGCTGGGCGGTGAAAGATGTTTACGACAACGCGCAGTTTTTGCGCGATGATAATTTTGATCTTGCCGTTTTGCTGCCGAATTCGTTCGAATCTGCGTTGACGACCTTTCTGACGCGCATCCCGCGGCGTTTTGGTTATAACAAAGATGTTCGCGGGCTTTTATTGACCGACCCGATAGCCGTTCCCGAATGGAAGAATCGCCGCCACGAAGTCTTTTACTATTTGCATTTGATCGCCGAGATCGAGCGTAGAATGTTAGGGCGTGAAACAGTTTTGCAAACTGATCCTGACGTGACGCTCGACGTCCCCGACGAGCGAAAAGCGGCTGCAAAAAGACTGTTGTCCGATAATGGAATCAATCTTTCGCAAAAGATCATTGCGCTTGGCGTCGGTTCGACAAACTCGCGGGCTAAACGTTGGCCGGTCAAAAGTTATTCAGATCTCAGCGACAAACTGCAAACAGAATTTGATGCACAAGTTGTTTTAGTCGGCTCAAAAGGCGACGCTGATGTCGCGGCTCAGTTGCAGCAGCAAGTTTCAAAACCTGTCGTCGATCTGACAGGTAAAACTAACATCGGCGAAGCAGCGGCGATCTTAAGCGTCGTCGATATGCTGATCTCTAACGACATGGGCTTAGCTCATATTGCACCGGCGGTCGGGACGCAGACGGTTGTTGTCTTTGGCCCGACGAATCCCGAAACAACGAGACCCTATTCGTCAATCGCCGAAGTTATAAGAAAACAGGTAGAATGTTCACCGTGCATGCTACGGACGTGTCCGATAGACCATCGTTGTATGACTTGGATAACGGTCGACGAAGTATTTGAAAAAGCGGCGCTATTTTTAATCGGAGATGCAGAAGCCTGCGCGTAAGCAAGGGCGATACATCCAACTCAGAATTGAGACAACCAGCGCCGAGAATTGCATCAATTCAACGATTCGCTTACGCGGCGTGCTCACGCGCGGGCTTCTGCAACTTTTATGAAACAACCGGCAGTATTTCTTGACCGCGACGGGACGCTGATCGAAGAGGTGAATTATCTTCACCGCGTCGAAGACCTGCGCCTTTTTCCAGCTACTGCGACAGCATTGAGCTCGCTAAAGGACGCCGGTTATCTTCTCATCGTAGTGACAAATCAGTCGGGAATCGGGCGCGAGGTTTACACGGAACGCGATATGCACAATGTTCACGAAGCGATGCAAAAGCAGCTCGACGGCTTGATCGATGCGTTCTATTTTTGCCCGCATCTGCCATGTGACGGCTGCCGATGTCGCAAACCTGATGTTGGAATGATTGAGACCGCGATGGCTGATTTTGAGATCGACCTTGAGCGTTCGTGGATGATCGGCGATAAGGACATTGATGTGCTAGTGGGGCAGGCCGCAAGGTTAAAAACTGCTCTAGTCCTCACCGGATACGGCCGCGCTCACCGCGAAACCCTGCAAATGCAGCCCGAGATCGCCGCCGACGACATTGCGGGTGCCATCATGCAAATAATTTTTACCACTAAAGAAAAGATTAAAACCTAAACATGATCTATACCGACGCCGGTGGTGGTGGAACACTAGATGCGGTGTTCGCCCGCTGATACGCTTTTAGTTCGCGACAAGCAAGAAAACCGCGAATGATAAAGAATAGTGCAAACGCGTGGAACCCGGCCATGAAATAGTCGCCGATCACCAGCACGATTAAGCCATCAAACACATACACAACAATGCCGATCAGAAAGGCGGCTTTGAAAAGTTTGCCTGCGTAATAGCCTATCAAAGCAAAGCCGATAACGAGAATCAGACCAAAGATGATCGAAAGAATTCTTAGAGCTGTCGGCGCGCCCTGTTCGATCGAGGCCGCGATAACTGCATCTGCAATTTCCGTTAGCCCGAGACCAGCGAGAAAGTGAAAGTTCGCACCAGCTGCAAATGCAATTGAATTAATTGCGGAAAGCCCGGCGATCCAATAAAACCAATTCGCACCACTTTTTGCTCTCGTTTCCCATTCCGGATCGAAACCGGAATCTATTGCATCACTCGTAGAAACAGAGGTTTCAGGTTTTTCTTCTTCCAGTCCTAAAAGACTACTCATATCATCAACAATTCCTCTCCATGCGAATTAAATGAACTGCAATCTTATATCATCGGATCGTAGCAAAAAAAAATCAGCAGATTCTCTTAAGCACGGCCAAAGTCGTCCTCGAGTCTGACGATATCGTCCTCGCCAAAATAGTCGCCGGTTTGGGTTTCGATAAAGACAAGCAACTCGCTTTCGGAGGGGTTTTCGACTCGATGAGCGTCACTGACAGCTATATCCACGGTTTCAAAGGTATTGACTAATGTTTCAACCCCGTTTAATGTAACTTTAGCGGTTCCGCGAACGATAAACCAATGCTCGGAGCGACGCGTGTGCCGCTGATAGCTCAAACGTTTTCCAGGTAAAACCTCGATTCTTTTTACTTTGTAGTCGTCGCCCTCGTCGAGGATGGTGAAACTGCCCCAAGGTCTTTGGTCGAAGGTTTTTGTGATGTCGTTTTCTGTCGAAGACTTCATAGTTCTCGCCGTGCAATCATGCCAAGTTTAGACGAAAAAGCCGCCGCAGCCAATTCCGTGCTGGTGCAAAGAATTCAAACACTTATAATCGGGCGCCTCGTCGTGCTATTTTTGCTGCTGGCCACGATTTGGTTCTGGTCGAGCGGAACGCTTCGCTTGTCACTTGAAAACTTTCCACAATGGCTGTTGCCGGTCTTTGTTATAGCGGTCGGACTGACGATCGTATATTTCTTTTTAGTCAGGCTGAGCGAAAATTTCAGTTGGCAGGTGAGATTGCAATTTTTCATTGACGCTCTTTTGATTACGTGGCTTGTGTGGCGAACCGGCGATCTGACGTCGCCATACGTAACTCTCTTTATCGTGCTCATAAGCGTCGCGAGTTTTTATCTGCGGCCGATGGCGACGCTGTTTATCGGCGGTGTATGCACGCTCCTGTTGGTGGTCATTTCGTTGCTGACGCACAATGGTTTTATAACGAGTTTTGGACAGGCGCAGACTTACGATAAGGCAGTGCAGATCGTGGGCTTTAATGTCGTCGCGCTGCTTGTCGTCGGGTTGCTTGCGTCGCGTTTGTCGGATCGGCATGCCTCGGGTGCTCAGCTCGAAGAGACGGTTAAGAGCCTCGCATCTCTGCGTGCCCTGCATGAACGCATTGTCGAATCTATTCGGTCGGGTGTTGTCACGACCGACCTCGACGACAATATTTACACATTCAATGCCGCGGCGACCGAGATCACGGGTTTGCGACTCGATCAGGTGCAGGGTAGGCCGATTTCGGCGGTTTTTGGCAATATTCGTGAGCAGATAGATCTTTCTTTAGCCGCAGCCGGCGAGGGCGAACAGCCGCCGCGATTCGAGGCAGATCTAATGACACCGGACGATTTTGCGGTGCGGATCGGGTTTAGCGTGGCTCTGCTTTTCTCCGAAGCGAATGAGGCGACAGGTTTGATCATCACGTTTCAGGATCTGACGGAGATTCGCTCGATGGAGGAAAGTGTTCGTCGAAAAGACCGTCTTGCGGCGGTCGGACGCGTTGCCGCGGGGTTAGCACATGAGATTCGAAATCCTCTCGGCGCGATGCGCGGGGCGATTCAAGTGCTCGATTCAAATACGCCCGCGAATTCAACTCAGGCCGGTCTAATGGACATAATTCTCAAGGAATCCGATCGCCTGAACACGATAATCACAAATTTTCTCAGTTATGCGCGACCGGCGGCGGCGGAATTTGCCGACACGGATGTGACACAGGCCGTGAGAGAAACTTTTACGTTGCTCAAACACAGCCCGGACGTTCGCGAAAATCACGTTTTCGAGGCCGACCTCATTCCGACGGTCATTTCGGCCGATGCGACACAGTTGAAACAGATCTTTTGGAATTTAGCTCGAAATGCTTTGCAAGCAATGCCGGGCGGCGGTACGCTGCGCGTGGCGCTGCAAAACATGCCGAATAATCGCATCAGAATTATGTTTGAAGATACGGGAGCGGGTATGTCGCAGGATCAGGTTGAACAGCTTTTTGAGCCGTTTTCGAATTCGAGATCAGGGGGCACCGGACTGGGTCTCTCGATCGTTTATCAGATCGTCAAGGATCACAACGGCGTCATCAACGTCCGCAGCATCGAGGGCAAAGGTACGACAATAACCGTCGATTTGCCGCGAGAGCACCGTCGAGCTGCCGCTGAGCAACCTTCGATTCACGAATCGGCGGCGCCGACGCGTTTAAAAGAGTTTTTGAACGTCGCACCGGATTGAAATCTTCTTTGCGGTCTTTGCGTCTTTGCGGGAAGTCTTACTGTCGAGGAAAATTTCCCGCAAAGCCGCAAAGGACGCAAAGACAGAGCCAAGGAAAATTTCACTTGTAATTGGCAAGTTACATTTGTGACAATAAAGAAGCGTCGTTCACGTGACGCGGTCCATCCCACAGTCAGTTTTTTCATCGAATTAAATGGCAAATATCTTAATTGTCGATGACGAGCAAAGCTATCGCCAGCTTTTAAGCCTTGTTTTTCAGGAAGAGGGCCACGAGCTGCGCACGGCGATGAACGGACGGCAGGCGCTAGAAGAAGTTCAGAGAGAGCCGGCCGACGTGATCGTTTCGGACGTAAAGATGCCCGACATGGACGGCATCGATCTGCTCCGCGCGGTTCGCGAAACTTTGCCGGACATTGGAGTGATCCTGATGACGGCGTTTGCCTCGGTCGACACGGCGCGAGAGGCGTTTAAGCTCGGTGCGGACGATTTTATACAGAAGCCGTTCGATGTCGAAGAACTAAAGCTCATCGTTCGCAAGACACTCGAAAAACAAGCCCTCATCGACGAAAACCGCGCGTTCAAACGGGCTCAGCGAGAACGCGGCTCGGTCAAGAATATCGTCGGTACGTCGGCGAAGATGAACGCCATTTACCAAATGATCGACACCGTCGCCGAAGTGCAATCGACTGTGTTGGTTTATGGCGAGAGCGGCACGGGAAAGGAGTTGGTCGCGCGTGCGATCCACGATCTCAGTCCGCGAGCAGAGAAGCCGTTTATATCGGTGAACTGCGGAGCTTTTACTGAAACCTTGCTCGAATCTGAGCTTTTCGGCTATGTAAAAGGCTCGTTTACGGGTGCGAACACGAATCGCAAAGGACTTTTCGAGGCGGCGAATGGCGGAACGATGTTTCTTGACGAGATCGGCGAAATGTCGCCCGCGATGCAGGTCAAGCTGCTTCGAGTTTTGCAGGAACGGCGTGTTCGAGCGGTCGGGGCTCATGATGAAGTTGCTATCGATGCCCGCGTTATCGCCGCGACAAATCGCGATCTTAAGCAAATGACCGAGGACGGTACATTTCGCGAAGATCTTTATTATCGTGTTTCAGTGATTCCAATCGATCTGCCGCCGCTTCGTGAACGTTCGGAGGACATTCCCGATCTGATCGAACATTTTATGAAAAAGTTTTGCGATCAGTCGGCAAAAACACTGACGGTTTCGCCAAAGACGGCGCAATTGCTCGAAAATTATGCGTGGCACGGCAATGTCCGCGAGCTTGAACACACGATCGAGCGTGCAGTCGCTCTTGAGCGTTCGACGGAAATACAACCTGAGCAGCTGCCTGCTCACATCACAAACTACAATCCGCAGCGCATTAGTGCGGAATTCGATCTCCCCGAATCGGGGCTGAATCTTGTCAGCCACATCGAAAACCTCGAAAAAACCTACGTTGTCGAGGCGTTACGAAAAACCGGCGGCAACCAGACCCGCGCGGCCGAGCTCCTGCAAATGCCGGTACGTAGCTTGCGGCATTTACTCGACAAACACAGCATTCGCAGCCTTTCGGCTCAAATGCGAAGCGGGTGACTAGAACCAAAGTCGGGAGTCAAATGTATGCGAGATACATCTTCCACCATAAAGCCATGAAAAATAATGAACGCGGATTTTCGCTAATCGAACTGCTGATTGTTGTAGTAATTATCGGCGTGATTGCCTCGATCGCGGCGTCTTTCTTTTTTGCTTCGAAGCGGAGCGCGAATGAGGGATCGTCGTTGTCGTCGATGCGTTTGTTGCACAGCGCACAGGTAACTTATTCTCAAGGCGTTGGTGCAGGCGAATACGCAGGCGATACTGGTGCAGGAACATTGACCGGTTTGACCATGCTCAATAGCGCCGGCCTGATCGATGGCGGTCTCGCCAGCGGCAGTAAGAGCGGTTACGTATTGGTAACCGGCCGCGAAGCCTCTACACCGGGTGCGGCGGCACAGTTTTTTGTTTCTGCAATTCCCGCGACGAGCGGCGCAGTGTTCGGCACGGGCGTTCAACGTTTGGGCATAGCGACGGATGGCATTATTAAGGGCGACATGACCGACACCGTCCATTACGCTGATGTGAACGAAGTAATGGCTGCCCCACCGAGGAACAATTGATCTCCAAAGCTTAAAATACGGCTGATTTCTGACACTTTTTGTCATTGTGGCGTTACCAAATTCTGTGATTAAAGCTTTCAAACTGACCGAAACCCAGTAAACCCCAAATTTCCCTCTCTCACTAAAACATTGATTTTACACAATTTAAGGCCATGGCACGGTTTTTTGGCCAAATGGCACGGTAGTTGAATTAATAATGGCGGCCTGGGAAAGGTACATAGAAATTAATCTTTAGGAGATTGTGAATAAAAAAATGAAAAATCAGAAAGGCTTCTCGCTTATCGAACTTTTAATCGTTGTTGTGATCATCGGCATTATCGCCGCGATCGCTATCCCGAATCTGCTTGCTGCACGTCGTAGTGCTAACGAAGGTTCGGCTATTTCAGCTAGCCGTACGCTCCACGGTGCTCAGATGACGTATGCGTCAACATCGGGTGCAGGTAACTTTGGTACCGAAGCGAATCTTCTCGCAGGTAATCTTATCGACTCAGTTTTGGCAGGTGCTATCGGAAGCGCAGCCGGTTCGCTCGGCACGGTTGCTAAGAGTGGTTATATTTACGCCTATGGTAAGACTGACTTTGCTTCGGGTGTTCCTTCGTCGTTCGGTTTTGCTGCTCAACCGCAGTCACCATCCGGCGTGACGGCAACCGGAACCCGTTCATTCGGCATCCAGACGGATGGCGTTTTGTACGCAGGTTCAGGTGCGACACCAGCCACCGCTCTTACGATGACAGCTGCTGGCGTTTTGACCGGAACAAGTGTTGTTCTTAACAACTAATTACCACCTACTCCCAATAAAAATATCGAAGGGTCGTTCTTACGGCCCTTCGTTTTTTTGGCTCCCCTCCTTACGAAGGAGGGGTGGCCGCCGCTTTGGGCGGACGGGGTGGTTTTTCCACTAATCTACACCCGAAGAACGGCAAATTCGCGTAGCAAACCACCGCATCCCACGCAGCGCAGCATAAAAACCACCCCGTCATTCCCGATAAAAAACATCGGGATGCCACCCCTCCTTCGTAAGGAGGGGAGCTACAGCACGGCCCTTCGTTTTTTTTGTGCTATCTTAACTGACGAATGACATTGAACCTGCCGTCCGAACAATTCATAAAACGCTTTAGTTTGCTCGCACTCTGGCCGGTCGTTCTGCTCACGCCGCTGGTTCCGTTTCCGGCGCCGTCGCTTTTGCTCGGCCATCCATGGAAGCCGGAGCTTTTTTTGTCTTTACTGCTGCTCTCCGTTATCGCTGTAATTTTCAGAAGGTCGAAAGGCGGCTTTTCATCTTTTGAGATCAAACCGAACGCGATTGGGATGGCGGCGTTTATTATCTGGAGCGGTACGTCGATCTTTTGGGCAGCATCCGCGAATTCGGTTTTACATCACACGTTCGTTTGGGCGGTATATCTCGTATTTTTTGCGCTCTTATCGAACTCAATTTTTGACCGACGCTTTTTCCAAAACAGCGTGTATGTTCTCGGCGTCATCGCTCTGATAATTTCGATAAACTGTGTGATCGAGTATGTTTTGCGCGAAAATATCGACTCGGCATTTGGCTTTCGCTATGGTCGTTTTAGCGAAGCGTGGGCGGCTCTGATTCCACTTTTTTTTGCATCCACACTCCGATCAAAGGGCCTGGAAATGGCACTTGCGATGGCCGTAACGTTGCTGTTGTGGCTCGCAGTTTTGTTCTCGACCAGCCGAACATCTCTCGCCGCGGCCGTCGGGGGCATTGGGATTTTTGTCGTCAGTTTTTTGCTTACGAGACAGGGCCGAACGCAATTTAAGAAACTCGCTTTAGTCGTCGGCATGCTTTTGATTTTAGGTATTGTTACGCAGCTTCCGATCTTTACTGCTCAGAACGAGAACAAGACAACAACTTTTGACCGCATGGCGATCAGCGCAGAGTCGGATACTGACAACAGCCTTGGGCAAAATATTCGGATCCTTTTCGCGTATGTGGGAGTTGAGATGCTGCGGCAAAATCCACTAGTCGGTGTCGGTGCAGATAATTTTGGTGTCGAGTTTAATAAATATCGAGCCGCGATCTCGACAAAAACCGAAAACGCCGAGCTCGTCACCGGCAACGAAGACGCGATTCCCGAGCGTGCTCACAACGAATATCTCCAGGTCGCAGTCGAACTCGGCATTGTCGGTGCGATTATTTTCGCAGTGTTTTTGATCGCAGTTTTTTGGTTAGGCGCTAAGTCTCTAAAAGATTCGATCAATGTCTACAAACTCGCCGCCGCCGCCGGAATTGCCGCTTTTCTCTTCAGTTCTTTGTTCAGCTCGTTCTCGTTCCGCCTCGTGCAAAACGGCGTCGTCTTCTTTTTTCTCACGGCGTTGCTGACTACGAAACGGTCAGCCAAACCACTCGCAAACAAATCCTTTCTTGCAGTCGCGATTGTCGCCTGTATCTGCTTAGCGCTATTTAGTTCGCTAAAAGCCGCCAGCCAATATATGACGTATCGCGGAGAAGCGAGCAACGAAATCGCGGCTTCGTTGGCCGATCTGGCAAAGGCCGAAAAATTGGATAACGCAAATGCCGCTGCAAATTACGTTGCCGCGTCAAAACTTTTGAATGATGCTCGTTATGGCGAAGCTGCTATGCAGTTTCAGACGGCGATAGACAAAGGCATCGGGACAACGGCAACATATTCGTATATGATTTCCGCTCACAGCCTGAATGGCGACGACCAATCCGCGCTAAATTCTGCCGCAACCGCTGTCAAAAAGTTTCCTTACTCGCCCTTTTTGTTGACGCGTTATTCTGTCTTGCTCGAAAAAACAGGCAAGTCAGACGAAGCCGAAACTTATTTCGTAACGGCCCAAACGATAGACGCGAGACAAGCTGAAACCTGGAAGATATTTATCACGCAGGGCGCGCGACTAGCCGCCGAAGCCGGCCGAAAAGGCGTCGGCATACCGTTGATGGCCGATCTTTATCCGCAGGACGGACTCTACGCAATGCTCGCCGAGAGGCAGATCTTGCATCCGGAAGAGCGATATAAATTTTCTGATCAATAGAATTTCGTTTGCGTGCTTTGCGTCTTTGCGTGATAAAATCTTGTGAAGTTATTCTCTTCGTCACTTTGGCCATAGTCGGCATGATTCAACACATATTTGTTATCGCTAAAAACGCCTTTCGCGAAGCCGTTCGCGATAGGATTTTGTACAATCTGATCGTCTTCGTGTTGCTTATCACGGGCGCGGCCGTGCTACTGGGCGATCTGACGGCGGGGCAAGAATCGCACGTCATAATTAATCTTGGACTGAGCGCGATCTTGATCTTTGGCGTTTTTATCGCAATTTTTGTCGGCGTAAGTTTGGTGTGGAAAGAGATCGAGAAAAAAACCGTTTATTCGATCTTTTCAAAACCGATCGGCCGCGGTGAATTTATTGTCGGAAAATATCTCGGTCTGTGCCTCACGCTTTTTGTAAATGTTCTCGTAATGGGTGCTGGCCTCACGCTCGCGTTGTTGTATGTAGGCGGCGGACAGTTTGTTGGCGGCGTTTGGGCAGCGGTGCTGCTGATCTTTTTCGAGCTGACGATCATGACGGCGGTCGCGATAATGTTTTCGTCGTTCTCGACCCCGGCTCTTTCAGCTTTGCTAACGTTCCTGATTTTTGTGATCGGCCACTTTAGCTACTCAATGCTTGAGCTCGCAACTGCCCTCGGTTCTCGCACAGCGACGTTCGTTTTTACCGCTGTCTATTACTTACTGCCGAATCTTTCGAATTTTAGTTTTATCTCAAACACGGCAAACGGTCAGATCGCGCCGCTAGCGATGCTTGTCGGTGGACTCATTTACGCCGTTGCGTTCAATCTGATTCTCATTGCAATTACGATAATGGTCTTTAGCCGCCGCAACTTTAAATGATCGCAACCTCGAAGCTAAAACATATTCTCCTGCCGCTTGTCATTATCGCCTGCGGTTTTGCAGCGACGACTACGCTCGACGGTTATCTCAAACGTGCAATACCGGAACTTCCGGCCGACCACGCTGACGGTGACCCGGCATTCGATATCGCAAAGATGCGCGGATTTACATTGGGGCTCGACGGGCTGATCGCCGACTGGTACTGGATGCGATCTTTGCAATATCTCGGCGGTAAGATCGCTGCTAAAGAAGGATTTATAAACATCGACGATCTGCGCGAATTTAACCTGCGGCTCCTTTATCCGTACCTCAACAGCGCGACCGATCTCGATCCGCAATTCATGGCTGCGTATTCGTTCGGTGCGATCGTCTTGCCCGCGATCGATGCAGAAAAAGCTATTGCGATCGCGAAGAAGGGAATCGCAAATAATCCGGCCGATTGGCAGTTGTATCAACATCTCGGATACATTTACTGGAAGCTAAAACGTTATGACGATGCGTCCGAAACATACGAGCAAGGCTCGCTGGTTACGGGAGCGCCGCCGTTTATGAAAATGATGTCCGCCGCGATGAAAACCGAAGGTGGCAGCCGGAACAACGCGCGTGCAATCTACCGGCAGATGATCGAGTCGACGGACGAAAATATTCAAAACACCGCAGCATTGCGTCTCAAACAAATTGCCGCTCTTGATGAGATCGAGGCGACAAATAACGCGCTCGTGAAATTTAAGGAAACAAGCGGACGCTGCGTGAATGGCTTAAGCGAGATTCACGCTTCGTTGGCTAAGATCACGCTGCCAGACGGAAACGAGTTTAGGATCAATAACGCCAACCAACTCGTCGACCCGACAGACGCGCCATATTTGTTCGACAGCAGCGCATGCACGGTTAAGCTCGATCCGAAGAAGACCGGCATCCCGTTCCGATAAAGAGTTTCTTGTTTCAAGTTTCTGGTTTGTAGTTCATTCAGAAAAAAAACTTGGAACTAGAGACTATAAACTAGAAACTTTTTGAGTTTATGGAATACGCAGTTGAAATAAGTAATTTATCGAAAGATTACGAAATCGGTTTTTGGCGCAAGAAAAAAGTTCGTGCGCTCGACGACCTGACTTTAAACGTGCGGCCCGGACAGATTTTTGGTTTTCTCGGCGGCAACGGAGCCGGCAAGACGACAACGATTAAACTGCTGATGCGCCTTATGTTTCCAACACAGGGATCGGCGAAGATTCTTGGCCGCGACATTGCCGATGTTCAAATGCACAAGCGCATAGGCTATTGTCCCGAAAATCCATATTTTTACGATTATCTCACGGCGAGCGAGTTGATGGATTACTTTGGTCAACTGTTCGGCTACGATGTAAAAAAACGTTCGGCAAGATCGGGTGATTTGCTAACCGCCGTAGGACTTGAAGAAAAAGATTGGAAGAAGCAGCTTCGAAAATATTCTAAGGGAATGCTGCAGCGTGTCGGACTCGCACAGTCATTGATCAACGAGCCCGAAATCGTTTTCCTCGACGAACCGATGAGCGGTCTCGACCCCGTCGGTCGCCGCGAAATTCGCGAGTTGATCGCGGGTTTGCGCGAAAAAGGCGTGACGGTTTTTATGTCGACGCACATTCTCTCCGACATCGAAGCGTTGTGCGATGAAGTCGCAATTCTTCGAAATGGAGAGCTCGCGGCTAGCGGAAATCTGAGCGATTTGCTTGCCAATACTGGCGAGCAGCGCGCGCTCGAGATTAGTGTTCAAGGCGTGACTGCTGATGCGATACGTGAACGGGTCGAATTCATCGCCGGAGCATCGTTGTCGCAGAAGCCAAACGGAGTGTTGATCCAGATCATTGACGAATCCGATATCGAAGCCGCGTTGAAAATCACACGCGATGCCAGCGGATCTTTGATCTCGATCCAACCGGTCAAACAATCGCTCGAAGAACTTTTTGTAAAGGAAACTGAAGAATAGCTGTCAGTTCCGTTGGTTCAAAAGGATAGCCACGAATGCACGAATTTAAAACCTCGGTTTATTCGTGCATTCGTGGCTAAATTTTCGTTCGCTCGTCTTAGCTCGTTGCCCAAAACGGCAGTCTCACATAAGCGGTCGAAAAAGAATCGGGCAGTCCGAAATCACGCTTGATTATTTTGGCAGGATCGAAAAACCAAAGCCCTAGTTGGTCGTTGCGCCGATCGTTGTCGAACCACGCCCACGGCGGCCGCGCCATGTCTTTGCCGCCGGTGTTGCCGTCAAAAGCCGACGCGAGCGAGCCGAGCGCGATTTTTTTTGCGACCGGCTTGCCGTTCTGCATAATGTCGATCGTGACGCTGCCAAAATCTTTGACCAGACCAAACGTCGCGTTGGGCTTTGCAGACTTCGCCCTTGCCCACAGCGTCGTCTGCACGGGCACGAGTTCGTAATCGACGCGATTGTCTTTCGCTTTTGTCGGGTCGCCGGCTTTGCCCGCAAATTTGTAAATCAAAACGTCATCAGCTTTTTGTTTCTCGTCGCCGGTATACGCCTCGATGCCGTGGCCTTTCGGCTCGATGAAGAGGAGAACATTTTGTCCATCGGTTTTGAAAAGTTTGTATGCAGAATTTTCGGCGTTCGCCGGCAAGTAAGCTGAAAAGTTGTTGTGATGCAGCGTCTCGACAAAAGCGACCACATCATCGTCGGCGGACGCGCCCTTTTTATCGACAACAACAAGAGCGCCTTCCATGTCGTTTTCGTGCGCGACGCCGGCCTCAGCCATCATGCCCGTTGGCTCGCCGCCTTTCGACGCGATCTTAACGCCCTCTTTTATCAACTCGCTGAACAACACGCCCTTCTTTGCGCCGCCTTTGTAATCACGTGGATGAAAAACCGCGTAGTGAATAAAATAATGCGTCGCCGTCTCACAAAGTGAGTAATAAACGTAGGCACGCATCGCGAAGGCCTTGTTGTCCACATTCTTCCAGTTATTATCGCCGCGCCAGTCGCCGTCAAAGTCGAAGTTCGTTATGTAATCGCTGCGCGGATTGTTACCGAGCGCCTGGTAAAATACAGGAGCAAAACGCGCCGCGATCTCACGACCGGTGTTTTGCGCAAAAGCAGTAAAATTGCACAACACGAGGGTGAAGATAATCAAAAACAGTTTTTTCATCTTGCTATAACTTTACCTGCTTGACCAAAATTACCGCCTCGATTTTTCTTAAGTTTTCGAGGACCGGTTCATCGACAGGTGAGTCGACGCGAACGACTGCAAGAGCTTCGCCACCTTTTTCCTCACGACCTAGAGAGAAGCTGCTGATATTTACATCAGACTCTCCAAGAGTCGTGCCGATCTTGCCGATGACGCCGGGCACGTCGCGATTTTTTGTCACAAGGAGAGAACCACCCCGTCCGCGAGACGCGTCCACCCCTCCTTCGTAAGGAGGGGAGCCTGAACCGGAGACGGCTACTTCGATGCCAAAGTTACCGATGCTAACGATGCGGCCTTCACCGTTTGCAAAGACGCGGCCGGCTAGGGATTGTTCGCCGTTGGTCGAGACGACTGTGGCTTTTAGATCGGCGTTCGAGCCCCGAGTGGTGGTCGAGTAACTCGTCGTGATCTTGACGCCACGCTCCTCGGCTACAGCCAAGGCATTGACGACATTCACACGCGACGAAACATCACGCAAAAGGCCTGCGAGAAACGCGCGAGTCACGGGCGCGGCGTCGCGTGAGGCGAGTTCGCCGGTATATTCGAGACGAACTTCGGAGATGCGGGCTTCGTCGAGGATTTGCGCCTGAAAGCGGCCGAGCTTTTCGGCAAGTTCGATGAATGGGCGAAAGACTTCAACTTCGGCGGCGGCCATTGCCGGTGCGTTGACAGCGCCGCGCAGCGTGCCTGTAAGCAAAAAATCGCGCATCTGTTCGGCGACGGTAAAGGCCACGCCTTCCTGAGCTTCGGTTGTCGAAGCGCCGAGATGCGGCGTCGTGATTATGTTCACGTGCCCGAGCAGCGGTGAGTCGGCGGGCAGCGGTTCGGTTGCGAAGACATCCAGCGCCGCTGCAGCGACTGTGCCGTCATCTATCGCGTCGAGCAAAGCGGCTTCATCGACGAGACCGCCGCGGGCTGCGTTCACGAGCCTGATGCCCTTTTTCATTTTTGTAAATGCCTCGCGGCCGATGAGCCCCCGAGTTTCGTCGGTCACGGGCGTGTGGATCGTCAGAAAATCCGCGCGTTTATAAACATCATCGAGTGAACCCATTTCGATGCCGAGTTCCTTTGCTTGTTCCCCTGAAATGAACGGATCGAAGCCGACGATGTTCATACCGAAGCCACTTGCAATTGCAGCAACATGCTTGCCGATACGCCCGAGGCCGATCACGCCGAGTGTTTTGCCGTTTAGCTCGACGCCGACGTAAGCTTTTTTATCCCAAACGCCGGACTGCAGTTTTGCGTGAGCCTGCGGTACATTGCGAGCCATCGAGACTAGCAATGCGATCGTGTGTTCGGCGGTCGTGATGGTGTTGCCGTCGGGGGCGTTCATCACGACAATGCCGCGCTTGGTCGCCGCCGCAACGTCAATGTTGTCAACGCCGACGCCCGCACGGCCGATGACGCGCAAGTTCTTCGCAGCGTCCATCAGCTCGGCTGTAATGTGCGTCGCACTGCGTACGATCACCCCGTCTGCATCTTTGATCCGCTCGGCGAGAGCATCCGCAGTAAGCTTCACTTCTTTTACAACGTCGATTCCGGCGTCACGCAGCGGCGCTAGTTTGTCCTCATTGACGTCGTCGGCGACAAAAACTTTCATAACAGTGGTCAGTTGTCAGTGGTCAGTGGTCAGTTATCAGTGGTAAAACTCTTGTTTGAGATATTAGCACTCAAATTTTAGGGTAACAACCGGTTCTGTTAAACTCATTGACATCAAACCGGTCACTGACAACTGACTACTGACCACTGTTTTTTTTATGGAAGTTTTTCTCTACAGAAAAGGAGCAGAAAAGATCGAAGAGGGATTTACTCGCGACGAATTGCCCGAGTTGCTCGCCGACGAGACCAATGTTGTCTGGGTCGACCTAAAAGGTGAAACTGAGGAAAGTCTTGCCGAGGCCAAAGACGTGATGCTGAATATCTTTAATTTTCATCATCTGACGGTCGAGGATTGTGTCGAGACACGCAACCAGCCAAAGGTCGAAGCGTTTGACAAGTATCTATACTTCATCGTTCACGGCATCAAGCCCGGCGAGACAAATCCAGCAAATTTCGTGACCAAGGAGCTTGACGGCTATCTGGGAGCGAATTATGTCGTAACGTTTCATGTACAGCGTTTTCGCAGTATTAAAACGGTCAAGCAGCATATTCGCAGCAGCACATTCCACTGCAAACGTGGCGCCGCGTATCTGTTTCATCATATTTTGGACGAGCTTGTCGATCTATACATGCCCATCGTCGATGATTTTGACGGGGCGATCAACGATCTCGAGGATCGTGTTTTTGACATGCGGCGGGGCAGTAACGCTGTTCTGGGCGAAGTGATGGATGTCCGCCGGAGCGTTGCCCGGCTAAAACGGATCTCGTCACGGCAATTGGAGGTGATTTACCGGATGTCGCACGGCGAGTTTCCGCAGATACCTGACAACGTACTGCCGTTTTTCCGCGATGTTCACGATCATCTACAACGAATCTCGGATCTCGCCGAGGGTTATCGTGATTTGGTCGCCGGCCTATTCGATATTCATTTTGCGGTTGTCGGCAACCGAACCAACGACGTGATGAAAACGCTCGCAGTGCTGTCGGCGATTATTTTACCGCTTTCTCTTATTGCCGGAATTTACGGAATGAATTTTGAGAACATCCCTGAGTTGAAAACAGATTACGGCTATTTTCTGACGCTCGGGTTGATGGTGTTCATCACAATCGTGTTGTTAATCTATTTCTGGCGCCGCGGATGGATATTTCAACGCGACAGTGAGATCGTGATCGAAAAACCAACCGTGCCGGATGACGGATACGAGGGAAAGTGATTAGAGCCAGGAATTTTAACGCAAAGTCGCAGAGACGCCAAGACGCAAAGTAGGAAAAAACCAATTTTCTTTTCCTTAAAAAATCAACAAACCTTTGCGTCTTTGCGACTTTGCGTTAAAAACTTCTTTCTTTCTATTGCATTTGATCGAGCAGCCGCTGAATTTGCGTGTCGCCATAACCGTAAACGCCTGCGCGTTTTTTGAACTCGACAAATATTTTCCCGAAATCGTTTTCGCCTTTCGCTGTAATTACTCTTAAAATTTCGAGCGGCTGAATATCTTTCTCATTTGCTGCAGCGACAACTTCGCTAAGGCAGGGAAACGCGGCGTTGTCGGTCAAAGCAAGTTCTTTTAATTTGAGATCGTCTTTTCGCCGATACGCATTCCAAAGCTGTGCGCCGAGATAGCCATCTGATTGGCTCAGCTTATGTCGCATCTCAAAACACGCCTTTAGATCGTCAGCGACAAAGTGCCCAAATCCGTCCCAGCGTTTAGCTTCATCGAGGCCGATCGGCTCTACGCGATAGACCGTAGCACCAGTCTCATTTAGCAGCGAAAGGCAAAACCACAGGTTCACGCCGCAAAACAGCTCGTACTCGAACCACAAGTTTACTTCGTCGTCCGACTCAAGTTCCGCAAGTTTGTTTAGCTCAGCGGCGGTCTTCTCGTGATATTCGATCTCGTCTTCGCCGTACTCGGACAAAACAAATCGTGCACGCTGTTGCCAAAATTCATCGAGTGAATCTGCATCGATCGGTCCGGAGATCAGTGCTTCGCGACAGACGATGATCTCGCCGCCAATCTCGGCTTTACGAAATTCTTCAACGAGCGAATTGCCTGGTAAAACGTGATAGATCATAAAGATAGATAAACGGCATAACTGATCGCGAGACAAACACCCGCATAAACTCCCGCGACAATGTCATCGGTGCAAATACCGAGCCCGCCTGGCAGGTCTTGAAGTCGATTTGCCGGATACGGCTTAACGATGTCGAAAAATCGAAAGAGAAGAAAACCCGCGAGGATGAAAGCTAAAGGAATAGAGAAGCCCAGGAAACCGAATGGTAAAAAGGCAAAAGTAATCAGTTGGCCGATCACCTCGTCAACAACGGCTTGTGACGGGTCACCATTGCCAAAAATCGCCTCCGATCGTCCCGAGGCCCAAATGCCAATCAGAGAAAGGGCTAAGATGAACACTAAATAGCCGGCAAAGAAAATACTCCCGAAGATGCTGACGATTAGCATCTTTTCCCCGTCGGCCCACGCCGAGAATGCCGATTGCAAACCAAAGTAGATCGCGACCCCAATTATAGAGCCGTATGTTCCGGGTGCACCCGGAATGTAACCAACGCCGAAGGTTGTCAGGCCGAGCGCGACGTAATCGATAATGCCATCGGGCTTTCGTTTTTCTACAGTGGTCTTCATCCGATATCACATCTCACATCCCATAGTCAAAACTCAATCCCTTGCTGTGCGTAAATGCCGGCGTGAAACGGATGTTTGATCTCGCGCATTTCCGTGACAAGATCGGCAACGTCGATGATTTTTTGCAGCGCGTTGTCGACGTTTCGGCCGGTTAAGATCAAGTGCAAGTGCGGTTGCCTTTCACGAACCTCGCGAATCTCGCCGATAACAGCGTCGATGTCGAGAAAGCCGTAACTCAGCACATAGAGCAGCTCGTCAAACACAAGCAACTCGAATTCGCCGCTACGCATTTTTTCGACGCAAAGTTGCCACGTCTTTTCAGAGGTTTTTATGTCCTGCGTCTTGTCGTTTGTGTCCCACGTGAAGCCGTCACCCATCGTGTGAATCTCGATGCCGAGCTTTTCTAAGCTGTCGTGTTCGCCATAGCGGTCGGTTTTCGACTTCATGAATTGGATCATGCAGCACTTCAAACCGCGCCCCCCCGCCCGAACCATCGTTCCTATCGCCGCGGTTGTTTTGCCTTTGCCGTCGCCGATGTTAAGTATCAACAGGCCGTGCGTTTTCTCACGATAATCTTCACGCCGCCATTTGTAACGTTTTTCAGTCGGCATACTTGATCAGTTTTCGATCATCTCACGAATCGGATCGATTGACACACCACTGGGAATGCAGAATACATTTGCACCAATTTCGTTATCGGCAAAACCGTAAATCTGTGTGAGCAAACCGCGTTGCTCATCCACCGCGAAAAAAGTGTAATCGCCCTTCGAGTGAATAAACTTAACGAGGTCGTTTGGCAAATAGCCAAAATGTTTCGATTGTTCGAGCGCCATCTCCATCAGAATCACGGGCGGAACCGCTTGCGTGAACAATCTGCTAGCTCCATTTAGGAACATCATCTCCGAGCCCTCGATATCGACCTTTACAAAATTCACATTTCCTATCGAATTATCGGTAAGGTAATCATCCAGCGTCAGCATCTGGCAATTAAATGATTCGTCATTGCCGCTGCGTTTCGACGCGATAGAAGCGTGTCCGGACGGCTCGCCTTTTGGGACCCGTATTGAGATGTTCTCGTGACGATCACCCAACGCATTTTTTTTGATCGCAATACTACTTTTGAACTCTGACAGGCTTACATTTTTTTCAAGCTCGCGAAAAGTTTTCGGCACAGGTTCGAATGCATGCACTTTGCCGTTACGACCACAAAGCTGAGCCATCAAAGTCGCGTACCAGCCGAAATTTGCACCGACATCAATGCAAGTGTCGCCGGGATTTATAAGATGAGAGGCAATTTTACTGATTGCTTTCTCGTATTCACCGAGGAAGTAAAGTTGTTGGTACATGCCAGTTGCGGGATTTGCTACGAAGCGGCGACCGTCTCTAGCAGTTGCGGCCAGCGAGTCGTGGTCAAATTTGCAGAATTTCAGAGCCGTCAAAAAAAGACGGTATTTCCCTTTATCAATCGGGGTGTTATAGGTGTACGACCGAATAAAACGAAGCCAAAGTTCTTCAAGTGAGCGCCTCATATTCAGCCGATAGGATTATGTCGAAGATTTATTAATTTCGTTACTGATCGCAGTGACTATCTCGCGTTCTTTTGCGTCCCAGTCACCTTCGATACCCAGGCCTGCAGCATTCTTGTGACCGCCGCCGCCGAATGTTTCGGCGACTTTTGCGACGTTGATGTTGCCTTTTGAGCGAAGGCTGGCGCGGTATATATTCGGGCCGACCTCACGCATGTAAACGACGGCAACGACCTCGCGTGCGGCGAGCGGGATATTTACAAAGCCGTTGTTATCGCCATCGACTGCGTCTGCAATCTTATGCATCGCGAGCGTTTGCCGCATCATTGCGATGCGTCCGGTTTCGTCACGACGAACGGTGTCGAGCACTCGTCGCATTAATTCAATTCTCGACCACGGATAGTTGTGATAAACAGCCTCGCCGATCTTCGCAGGCTGAGCACCGGCCTTGATAAGTTCTGATGCAACTTTGAGTGTGCGGTCCGATGTATTCGGAAAGTGAAACGAGCCGGTGTCGGTAACGAGCGCCATGTAAACGCATTCAGCGATTTCGCTCGTGATCTTACCGCCGATAGCTTTACAGAGATTGTAGATCATCTCGCCGACGGCCGATGCTGTCGAGTCGATCCAGTTGATCGTTCCAAAGTGTTCGCTCGTTGCGTGGTGATCGATGTTGATGGTGAACTGTTTGTCGAGACCTTCGATGCCCGGCCGCGTCAAATCTGAGCATTCGATCACAAATACCGCGTCGTATCTGCCGTTGACGCTGCTTACGTCGCGTATCTCGTCGGCTCCGGGAAGACTCATGTAGGCCGGCGGCACATCGCCATTAACGATCACATCGGCGTTTTTTCCAAGCGAACGCAAAAGCCAGAACAACCCCAGCGATGAACCTACACCGTCGCCATCGGGCTTGATATGCGTGGTGATGGCGAAATCATCCTTGTTTTCAATTAATTCGACTACTTGACTTAACACTTATTAACAAGTGACGAGTGACTAGCGACGAGTGACGAGCTAAAGAAAATTCCTTAACTTGTCACTTGTCACTTGTCACTCATCACTATCTTCCTTATTAATTTCACCCTTGAGAGTTAATTCTTCAAGGATCTCGCCGACACGCGAGGCGTTTTCTTCGGCCGTGTCACGAACGAAATGTAAATGAGGCGCATGATGACGACTCAAACTCAATGCAACTTGCTGGCGAACAAAGGTCGCCGCGTGTTGCAGAGCTTTCAACGCCGCCTCGATCTCATCTTCCGAGCCTCGAATGAGCACATAGACCTTGGCGTCTCTGTTATCCGATGCAACTTCGACATCGGTGACCGTTACCGTTTCGAGTCGGGGATCGTCAAGCTCAAAGCCGACGATCTCGGCGATCTCTACTTTCAAACTTTCGGCTAAATGCTGAGGCCGACGCATAAACCAGTTGAGATTTGAAAATCGAGAATGGAAAATATTTGTCTTAAATTCTCAACTTTCTATTCTCAATTCTCCATTCTTAAAGCTCCGTCGCGGCGATCTTCTCGATCACAAACGCCTCGATCTCGTCGTTAACCTTAATGTCGTTAAAGTTGACGAGGCTCATGCCGCATTCAAAGCCGTTCTTGACCTCATTAACATCGTCCTTAAATCGCTTGAGCGTGGCGATGTCACCATCCCAAATGACGACGCCGTCACGGATAAGACGCGCTTTTGCCTGACGGCGAATAACCCCGTCAATAACACGGCAGCCCGCAATCGTCCCGATGCGCGACACTTTGAACGTCTCTTGCACGACAACTTTGCCAAGGATCGCTTCTTTCTCGATCGCATCGAGCATACCGATCATCGCGGCCGTGATCTCTTCTTCGACCTTGTAAATGATTGAGTGCAGGCGAATATCAACTTCTTCCTGTCGAGCGACGTCAGCGGCGCGAGCTTCGGGCCGAACGTTAAAGCCGATGATGACGACGGCCGTGCCAGTCTCTTCGGTTTGTGTCGCCGATGCGAGCAGAACGTCCGACTCGTTGATCGCACCGACGCCAGCGCGTATGACGCGAACCTTGACCTTCTCGGTCGAAAGTTTTTCGAGCGTCGAACGCAGCACCTCGACTGACCCTTGCACGTCGGCCTTGAGAACGACTAGCAGCTCTTTGATCTCGGCCTGGCCTAGCGATTCGATGCCGCGTTTCGTGGTCTTGAGCATCGCCGCCTGCCGCGCATGCATTTGTCGCTGCTGCGCAATATCCTGCGCGCGTTCGACGTCTGCAACAACCTGGAAAGTGTCACCGGCTTGCGGCACGCCCTGGAGACCGAGAATCTCGACCGGCGTCGCAGGCGAGGCCTCGGTCACGGATTCGCCGCGATCTGAGATCATCGCACGCACTTTGCCCGAAAACTGTCCGACTATGAACGGATCGCCGACGCGCAGCGTGCCTTGCTGGACAAGCGCGGTCGCGACGGCGCCACGGCCTTTATCAAGTTTTGCTTCGAGCACCACGCCCGAAGCTCGGCGCGTCGGGCTTGCTTTTAGCTCAAGAATATCCGCTTGTAGTAATACTGTTTCGAGCAGCGTGTCTAGGTTTTCGCGTTTTTTAGCCGACACGGACACCATCTCAATATCGCCGCCCCAATCCGTCGGCTGCAAACCGAGACCGGCGAGGCCCTGTTTGACCTTGTCGACATTGGCTCCGGGCTTATCTATCTTGTTGATCGCAACGATCATTGGAACTCCGGCCGCCTTCGAATGATCGACGGCTTCGATAGTTTGCGGCATAACACCGTCATCGGCTGCGACTACGAGAATGACGATGTCGGTCGCTTTGGCCCCTCGCGCACGCATCATTGTAAAAGCTTCGTGGCCCGGCGTATCGAGAAAAACGACGCGTCGCTCTTCGCCCGGCTTGTCCGAATTCGGCACCATAACGCTGTATGCACCGATGTGCTGCGTGATGCCGCCGGCTTCACCCTCGGCGACTTTCTCAGAGCGAATGGCGTCGAGCAGCGAAGTTTTACCGTGATCGACGTGGCCCATAACGGTCACTACCGGAGCACGTGAAATTTCGGTGTCGTCTGCGTCGGCGGCGATCAGCTCCTCGAATTCTTCCTCGATGACCATTTCCTCAAACGGCACAAAGCTGAGGTCAAAGCCGTAATCGAAGGCCATCTCGATCGCCATCTTCTCGCCGATCGGCTGATTCAACGTGGCGAAAACACCGCGTTTGATAAGCAGCTGCACGATGTCACGCGGCGTGATGTTTAGAGCTTCGGCAAACTCTCGAACCGTCGCTCCATCGGTCAGACGGACGGTTCTGAGATTTGCGTTATCGATCTCGCCGACCTGATCGAGGATGCGTTCCTCAATCGAACGTTTTTGCGGTGCATCGAGATCGCGTTCGGCGAATTTGCCCGTCTTGTCGTCGATCGGCCGTGCTTTTCGTCCGCCTGAACGTCCGGGACGACGGCGATTGTCCGCCGGAGGCGTGTATGTAAGTTGGGGGGCCGCAGTTTCGCCCGGTGTTCCCTTGAGCCTTGTCTCTGCTAAGCGTCCGGTTTTGGTTGGCGTCTGCTGGACAAGTCGGTCACCAACCTTAATGCCTTGCTTTAGTGCATCTGGCGTAAGCTTAAGAGTTTTAACGACGTTACCGGACTTGCCCGCGGCCGGAGCTTCTATCGTTTTTGATGGTTCCGAGACGATTTCTTCGGCCGGTTTTTCAACCTCAACAGACGGTTCTTTATCGACCGGTTTGGCTTTAACAGTTCTAGTTTTCGGCTTTTCTTCAGCTTCGACAGTTTTCGTAGAGACTTTCTTGGCTAGTTTCTTGACCTGGTGAGTAACGGCCTCGTCTTCTTGAACCGCCGGGACTTCTTCGACAGGCTGTAGCTCTGCGACGATCTCTGGTTGTTCGATTTCCGTTGGTTCTTCGATCTCAACCGGAGTTTCCTCAGCTGGTTGAGCAGCTTTTTTAATTACCTTGATGCCTCGTCTTGGAGCCACCTCAGTTTTTGGAAAATATTTACTGCGAACTTTCTCCGCGAGATCATGGCTAACGGAATTGGACGGCACGCTGACATCTGCACCCTCGCGGCGCAGATCTTCCATCACACGCTTTGTGTCCTGTTTGACTTCGCGTGCCAGGTCGTAAACTCTGATGCTTTTTCCAACTGCCATAAGATAAATTGAGAAGTGAAAAGTGAGAATTTAGAATTCTCTAAACTTCACTTCTCCTCGTCTGCTGAATCATCAGCTTTTTCGTCCTCAATCGCCGTGGACTCTTCCTCTGACTTTTCTGCCGGCTCCGTTTCCTCGCTCGCTTCGCTTTCCGATAAAACCTCAGCTTCAGTTTCAGCTTCAGTTTCAGCTTCAGCTTCAACTTCAACTTCAGTGCCTTCTGACGCCTTATCGCTTACGGCTTCCTCAATGCTTTTTTCCGCTTCATCGCCGCCGATCGCAGCATTCTTTGCTTCTACAATCGAGTTTGCTGATGAGCGAATCGACTCGGCCTCGTCCATGCTGACATCGAGAAAATCGACGAGGTTGTCAACCGACATCGCGGCAAGCGACTCAACGTCCGTTACGCCTTTTTCGCTGAGAATTTCAGCTTGTGATGTTGTAACGCCCTCGAGAGCGGTGATCGGCACGGCCTCGCCGGACGCCATCATCTTGCCCATCTGCTTGGCGATCTCTTGTTTGAGCAATTCTTCGCTGACTATTTTAATTTCCCAACCGACAAGGCGCGTTGCAAGCCTGACGTTCTGTCCTTTTTTACCAATTGCAAGACTAAGCTGATCTTCGCCAACGATGACTTCCATCAGGCGACCATCGATGTCGGTGATTCGTACCTGCGAGACTTTAGCCGGCGAAAGAGCGTTGGCCGCAAAGACCGACGGCTCATCCGACCACTCGATAATGTCGATCTTTTCGCCGCGTAGCTCCTTGATGATCGCCTGAACACGCGAACCTTTCATGCCGACGCAGGCGCCGACCGGATCGACGTCTTTTTCGTTGGAGGTCACGGCGATCTTTGCACGGTCGCCCGGTTCCCGGACGCACGATTTGATGACGACGGTTTCGTCGTAGATCTCGGGAACCTCCATCTCGAAGAGACGTTTAAGCAACTCGGGCGAAGCTCGCGAGCAAATTATCTGCTGGCCTTTAAGCTCCTTGGATACATCAATTATAACGACGCGGGTCCGCTCGCCCTGATTCCACATCTCGCCGCGGCACTGTTCTTTACGCGGCACGACGGCTTCAAGGTTGTTGCCGAGATCGACGATCATGTCACCGCGTTCAAAGCGTTTGACGGTGCCGTTGATAAGTTCGCCCTTGCGTTCGACGTACTCCTCATAGACTTTTTCACGAATTGCCTCGCGGACTTTTTGCACGAGAATTTGTTTTGCCGTTTGAGCAGCGATGCGGCCCAATTCCTCGGTCGGCAGCGGCAGCAAAAGCATGTCGCCGATCTCGATCTCATCACCTGCAAGCTCCTGCGCATCTTCCAACGAAAGCTCGCTGAGTGGATCCTCGACAGTCTCGACGACTGTTTTTTGCGCAGAAATTTCGATCGCGCCTTCCTCGGGGTTCCAATCGACCTGAACGCTCTCTCCCGTCTTGTCTTTGAACTGTTTGCGCGCAGCTGCCTTAACGGCGTCCTTCATCGCCTCGATGACCATGTTGCGGTCGAGGCCCTGCTCGTTGCACAAAATATCGATGCTCTGTCCGATGGATGATGTCATAACTTCACTACACTCAAACGTTTACACATAATTTTCTTACCGCCTTTTGCCGCTTAATTCCTTTACAAGATCGATCTTCAAGTTTGCCTTTTCAACGTCAGAATAAACGAATTTCACTTCGCCAACCGTGCGATCGTCGAATGTGATCGTGTCGCCTTCGACTCCGGTGATCGCGCCGACAAATACCTTTTGTCCGTCGATCTCGCGTTTCAATTTCACCTTCGCTAACTGTCCGGTGAATTTCACAAAATCCGCAAGCGAATAAAGTTGCCGCTCAATTCCCGGTGACGATACTTCAAGCACATACTTCGACGGAATAAAATCCTCAGCGTCAAGCACGGCTTCGATTTTTTGGGAAACCGTCGAACAATCTTCCAGCGTCACGCCGCCCGCTTTGTCAATATAAACGCGAAACACCTGATCGCGTTTCACGCCTGCAATCTCGACGTGGACAAGCTCGATGTTGCTGTCTTTCACAGCCTGCGAGGCAATTTCCTTGACACGTGTCGCGTTAGATCGCACTTCCATTTCAAAACCCCACTGAACCAGCCGGACAAAAATAAAAAGTGGGTGCGAAACCCACTCTTACGTGTTCCAGCTCTTATCAGCAAGCGATAATACTAGCGGAATTCACTGCACATTGCAAGCGTTATTCGCACGAAGTGATTGCCTGAAATGCCGAGCGAATAGCGAGTCTATGAAGTGTCAGATTTTCAAGCAGGGCGGCCGGTGACGGCAGATTCATGCGTTTTGCGATCGCGTCGAGCAAAGCGTGATTACCCTGCGAAAGCCGCGTCGAGCGACGTGCGATAAGGCGTATATTGTGATCGAGCGTCGATAGAAATTCGTGGCCGTCGGCGAGGCTTGTATGCCTTTCAGGATTGAGCGAACCGCCATTCAGCAGCCTATCAAGCATGAATCGCGTCGAGCGGTTAGCAGTCGAAGTCGTGTCAGTGGCCCGCACGTTAGTAAGGGCGCCCGTAGCATCGAAAGGCTTATCGGCGCCCTCCTTAACAGCCGGGCTACTGACACCGTCGGGAACGTTGTCACGCAGCTGCAAATACCGCATCGCAAAATAAATATCGAGCAAACCGCCGCTACCATACTTAATGTCGATCTCGCCGACGCGAAGCCCACGCGTCCGTTGTTGTTCGAGAGCGAGTCGAACGCGGCAAGTTTCGGCTGCGAGTTTAGACGGATCGAGATTCGACGCGCGCTCGTGAATAATGCCTCGGGTTTCGCCTTCGATTTTATTCGCGAGTTTTCGATTGCCGCCGGCGGCACGCAGCTTCACAAACGCGAGAAACTCCCATGCAGCTGCGGTACCGCGCATGTATTCGAGGAACGCGTTCGACGAGATACACGTCAAGCCCTTCGAGCCGTACGGCCGCAGCCGCAGATCGACGCGATACAGGCTGCCATCGCGCGTCATTGATGACAACGCTGTGACGAATAGCTCGACGACGCGACTTTGGTTCCGAGCGCGCGATTTGTCTCGCTCCTCGTACACAAATAACAAGTCAAGGTCACTGTCATAATCGACGCCGCGCCCGCCTAGCTTACCGAGGGCGAGTATCGCGATGTCGTCAACCGCAACGTCTAGACTTACGGCTTTTAGCGCGGCTTCGATGCTTGCTTCTGCCAGTTCGGTCTGTAGCCGTTTCGTTTCGGTGATCGTGACCTTCTCATAGATATCCGCGACAACGATTTCGATCAACAATCGATGCCAGGCTTGGCGCATCGCGGCTATTGCGGCGCGAAACGAATCGCAGCGATCAACTGCCGCGTTCATTTCGGTTGCGTAATCACGTTGAAGGATCGAGTGGTCCGGCACCGTCAAGTGCGACGCCAGCTGCGGATTTGCCGCGATCACGGCAGCGAAATGCGGAGATGTTTCGATTACTCGTTCGAGAACTCTTGCCGGAGAGCCTGATTTGTCGAATGTCACGTCGCTCTTTGCGATCGATGCCAGAACGTGTTCGCGGATTCGCTCGCGGGCGTCGTGAGTGACACCAACATCTAGTTCGGCATCGCGATTGAATTCGACAGTCTCTTCACCAAATACACGCTCAAAAACCATTTGGACAAACTTTGTGTGACGTATCAAGCTTTCGTCAAAATCGCCGCTTCCTGCGAATTCGACGCGGGCGCCGATCAATGATCTTTTTGCTCTATCGTCCGTCAGCGTGTGAGTTTGTAATCCATTCTCCATTTGCAAAATGTGTTCGGTGCGACGCAAGAATTCGTACGCGGCTGAGAGTCCGGTCAATTCCGCTTGACTCAAATGCTGTCGATCGGCGAGCCGCGACAAACTGACGAGCGTGTGCGGATAACGCAGCCAGCGATCCGCGCCGCCGTAAGCGAGCTGCAAGGCTTGGGCTATGAATTCGATCTCGCGTATGCCTCCGCGTCCAAGCTTGACGTTATAACCGCGTCCCGTGGCCTGCTTTTTATCGATCTGTTCTTTCGAACGACGCACGTTTGCGAGCGCTGACTCGACAGACTCGTTTTTTGAAAAGACTAGTTCCGCAACGCTGTCGAAAAATTTTCGAAACAGCGATACGTCACCCGCGCAGCCGCGTGAACGGATCAGGACCTGACGTTCCCAGGGCCGAGCTTCAGTTTTGTAATAACGAATCATGTCGTGAACCGACAACGCGAGCGGACCCAAACGCCCGTGCGGACGTAGTCGGAGATCGACTCGGTACGCGGCGCCTTCGCCAGTTTGTTCGCCGGTGAGCTTTGCGATCTGCTCGGCGAGTTTAATAAAGTATTCGCGATTAGTAGTCGCACCGCGGGTGCCGCCCGCGGTTTCGCCTTCGTCAGAGTAGATAAAGACGAGGTCGATGTCCGACGAATAATTTAGTTCGCGTGAGCCGAGCTTGCCGAGCGCGGCAATGCAAAATTCTGCCGGTGCTTTGCGGCCCTTGGTATCGATGACTTGCGGCCTTCCGTAGCGATTTTCCATCTCGCGGCGTGCGTGGTCGAGCGCTGAGGTGAGAATCGCGTCGGCGAGATTCGATATCTCTTCAGTGATTTCGGGCACGGTCGCGAGGCGACGAATGTCGCGAAGAAAAATACGCAAAAGCTCGCGGCGCCGAAATCGCGCGTAGAGAACTTGGGGGTCGGTCGTCGAATTTGTGAGCGAAAATCGTGCGAGCGATTCGAGTAGCTCATCGGTGACCCGCACGCCCGGCTCTTTTCGCTTGCGCGCGAGCCAAGACAGATATTCGGGATGTTGCAGCATCGTCACGGCGAGCAGCGGGCTAAACGACGCCAGCGTCAACACGTCGGACAACACCGCCGGCTGACTCACAAGCTTCGTTGCGTGCGACGGGTGGTTTTCGCGAAGGGCGTCGATGAAGCGACGCGCGGCGTCTGCGTCCGGCAGTTCGCTGAAAAGTTTTTGGTCTATCTCCATCTCTTAAAACGCTGCGGATCGAGGCTGTAATTTTTTATCTTGTAACCGAGAATCCGCTCAGTCGAATCGAGCATTCGCGCAGCTTTTGCCACATTGCCCCGCGTCGATTTCAGCGCGTCCTGAATCAAATCACGCTCAAAGGCGGCGACAGCCGAGTCCAGGGTCAAACGCGTTTCTGTGCCCGTGACCTCGGCTGTTTGCAGCGTCGGCGGCAAGTGATGACCGTGAACCACGTTCGAGTCGCACTCGTTGACCGCGTGCTCGATCACGTTCTCGAGCTCGCGCACATTGCCGGGAAAATGATACGCGACTAGCATGTCGATCGCAGGCGTCGAGATGCGCAAAATATTTTTTTTGTGTTCGGCGGCGTACTTTTCAAGAAAGTGTTCAGCGAGGAGTAAGATGTCCGATTTACGCTCGCTGAGAGGCGGCAAAAAGATCGTGAACGAGTTTAGCTTTTGAAATAGCTCGGCGATAAATTCGTCAGTCGCAACCATCGTTTCAAGATCTTTACGAGTGGCAGCGATCAGACGGACGTTTGTGTTTGGGTCATTAAGAACATCCCGCAGCCGAGATTGGGTTTGCTTTGACAATTCACCAATCTCATCTATAAAGATTGTGCCGCCATCTGCAGTTGCAAAGCTGTTTTTTTTGCGGTCGGTACTGCCGCCGCCAAAAAGTTCGCTATCGATCACGCCCGACGGAGCCGACGCGCAATTTACTTTTACAAATTTTCGCTTCGAGCGGAGACTGTTGTAGTGGATCGATGTCGCGATCATCTCCTTGCCAGTGCCGCTTTGACCGCGAAGCAGAACTGCATTATTCGAACGCGCGATCTGCCTTACGCGATCAAAAACTTGACGCATGGGGCTCGAGTTGCCGATCAACTTACGAAAATCGTATTTTTGTTTTACCTCATTTTGGAGCTTTGAGTTTTCTTCGGCGATGCGTCGGCTCTCATCAACCAGAGTTTGTTCGACGCGAATAGTCTGCGCGATCATTGCCGAGATCGGCAGCAACAATCTTACAATGCGGTTTTCGTCTGTCACGGAATCTCTCTCAAAGCCTGCGGCCAAAAATCCGACAACCGAGCTTTCGATAACTATCGGCGTCGCGACGAGCATACCGGTTCCCGTCGCGAAGCCAAGAAAATTCAGAACAAGGTCGTTTGCCAGATCATCGATCACGAGCGGTTTTGATAGCTGCAAAATTTGCCACAAGCTGCTTTTCGACAAGCGTGTTTCAAGACGACGAAAGTCCGCTGCCTGCAGCCCGCATGCCGCGATCATGTCCGCAATACCGCTGTCGACCGATCTTCGCGCGACAAAAACAAAACGGGATGGAAGGTCCTGCGAAATGTGCAGAATTGCTTGGCCGCAGCTTTCACGCAGAGTTCCACCGCTCGCAAAAGTAGTTGCTACGCGGGTTATGATCTCAAAATGATCGGCCTTCATTATCTTACGAAATTGTAGGTTATAGGCCGCGTTTGGCGAAATCGCAGCGCTTTAGGCTAAGATTTTCAGTGTGGAGAAACGAGTTGAGATCATTATCCCTGATGTCGCGGCAAAGATGCGGCTCGAGGATTTTTTGCTCGATCATTTCAGCAGTTTAAGCAAGATGTATCTGCGTGACCTCGTGAAATGCGCTCGCTGCGAAGTGAACGGCCGCCATGAGAACATAGGTTATAGGCTGCGTCCAAGCGATTTTGTTGAAATCACAGTGGATCATTCTCGGGGAACTGCGATGCGACCGGAGAAGATCTTGCTAGATATCGTCCACGAGGACAACGACATTATTGTTGTAAACAAGAGAGCGGACATGCTTGCTCATCCGTCGCATCGTGAAAACAGCGGTACTTTGCTGAACGGGCTTGTCTTCCACCTAAACAGGGAAGTTTTAACGCAAAGACGCAAAGACGCAAAGACCGGAAAAAAATCCACATTCCGCATTCCACAGTCCGCATTCATCAGGCCAGGTCTGATCCATCGTCTCGACAAACAGACTTCGGGTTTGATGGTCGTTGCGAAGAATGCCCGCGCACATCGCATATTGTCAGGACATTTTATGAAGAAGCGTGTCGAGAAGCGTTATCTCGCGTTGGTCGAGGGAGTTGTAAAAACGGACGAGGGCACGATCGACGCGCCGATCGGTCGTTTCGCCGAACTAAAACTTTGGAGCGTGAAATCTGACGGTAAACATTCGACGTCGCGATATTGGGTGAAGAAAAGATTTAAGGACACGACGCTGATCGAGCTTGAACCCGTCACGGGGCGCACAAACCAGCTGCGAATTCACTGCGAACACATCGGCCACGGAATCGTCGGCGACACAAAACGCGGCGGCCGTGAATTTTCGCGATTGTGTTTGCACGCTTACAAGCTAGCGTTTACGCATCCATCAACCCATGAGAGGTTAAGTCTTACTACCGATCAATTCACCTTCCCGGGACCATAAAGCGGCTGGCCGGGCATTAAGCCCGTCATCACGTAGCCGTCGAAAACGACCTCGCCATTGACGATCACGTTTGAAAATCCGGCGGCGTATTGGTGCGGCTGGTCAAACGTTGCTTTGTCGCTGACCGTGTTTTCGTCGAAGATCACGAGGTCGGCGGCCAAGCCTTCACGGATAAGGCCGCGATCGCGCAGGTTAAAGGTCTGCGCCGGCAGGGATGTCATCTTACGAATGGCATCTTCGAGCGTGATGATTTTGAGTTCGCGAACGTATTGGCCGAGCACGCGCGCGTTATTGCCGTAGCCGCGCGGATGCGGCACACCGGAGTCCAATACGCGTACACCGCTGTCTGAGGCGACCATCGTGAACGGCTCGCGGATGAACGTTCGCACGTCGTCCTCGCTCATTACCTGATAGACCATCTGTGCCCCGCCTTTGTCGTACATCTCAAACATCTGCTCGATCTGATTGTCGAGATTGTCCTTACCGCGGGCTATCTTGGCGATCTCCTTTATGTTTTTGCCGTTGAATTTGGGCTCCGCCCGGTAAAACGCGACATATGCGAAGCTGAAGTCCTTAAATTTTTTCTTCTTCAGGTCTTCCTTCATCTCCTTGATCACTCGTTTGCGGGTTTCGGCGTCGGCGAGGCGTTTTCGCCCTTCGTCCCGACCGCCTGCGATCGCCCAGCTCGGCATACGCGAATCGAGCGAGGTTGATGACGCCGGATAGACGTACTGGTCCACCGTAACAGCCAGCCCGCGCTCTCGCGCCCTGCGCACGAGTCCAAGCGTCATCTGACTTTGCCCCCACAGGGCCTTTGACGAGATCTTAAAGTGCGAGATCTCGACCGGCATCTTGGCCTGCTCGCCGATATTGATGGCCTCCTCGATGGCTTTGACAACCTCGACACCTTCGTCGCCGATGTGGCTCGCGTAAATGCCGCCGAATCTTGATGCAGCCTTTGCGAGTTCGACGACTTCTTCAGTTTTTGCAAACGTGCCTGGAAGGTAAATAAGCCCGGTCGAAAATCCAACCGCGCCGTCGCGCATCGCCTTCTCAACAAGTTCGTTCATGCGCGTTTGTTCTTCTGGCGTCGGAGAGCGGTTGTCGAGACCAAGGACTTTTGAGCGAACCGTATTGTGACCGATCAGACTCGCGATGTTTACGGCAAGTGGTTTAGTTTTTGTGCGGCCCAGAAACGCGCCGATGTCGAGATCCGAGCCGCCACAGTTGCCGGTAACAAGAGACGTTACGCCCATGCGGACAAAATTCTCAGCCCTTGGGTTAGTGTGAATATCTTCGGTGTGAGCGTGAACGTCAATAAAGCCCGGTGCGACTATCTGGTTTTTCGCGTCGATCAGGTATCTTGTCGCAGCGGAAAAGCGTCCGACCTTGGCAATTCGCCCGTCCTTGACCGCTATCGAGCCATGAAACCACGGGTTGCCGGTACCGTCGACGATGCGGGCATTTATGATGACAAAGTCAAAAAGTGTGTCATTTGCGGAGACCAAAACGGTCTGGACGCTCAAAACCAAAATTATAAAAACGGACAAAAATCGCGCCATGACATCTCCAATAGACTTGTTAGTTGATCTTGATGTTGACCGTTACAACAACCGCAGCGTCCTCGTGATTTGTTACCCGGATCGTGTAATCACCGCTCTTTGACAGCACCGCGGAGAAGCCGTTTGTGTTATTTGTTACGTCGGCGTCCTCGTCGAGATCGGCCGACGCTTTGTCGGTGTCGATAGAGACTGACAGAGTCTGGCCTGCACGCGCGCCGACGATCAGGCGTTTGCCTTCGTTGGCTGAAACCGTCAATTTCATCGTCGCTCCGGAAGCGCCCTTTGCAAATGTGACGCGTTGCGGCGGAAACAGATCGCGAACTATCGGCTGACCGACGTTGAGGAGCTTGCCACCCGAAAGCCGCACCTTTTGCGTGATCGTGCCGCCGGGACAACAGGCTCCGCGCGCTTGCTCGCTGTCGTTTGACTCGATAACGAGCAATCCGTTTTCGATCCACGCTTTTCGCAGGCCGCCGTCGGCTCGGTCGCCGCCGGGAATTCGAGAAGCCAAAGCCGGCTTGCCGCGCTTCATCGAGAAAATAAATCCTTCGGTAAAGTTGCCCGTGCCGCCGGTGTTGCAAACCGAGAGGATCACGGCCTCTTCCGCCTTGTCGCCGTTTAAGTCGCCGTGGATGATGTTAAATACCTTGAAGAAAAACCTCTCGGTGTAGTCGTCGACCTTTTTCTCTTCGGAAAATTCGCCGCCGGCGACGGTGACCTTTGTCGTCTCTTCACCAGCACAGGATGGCTCATAGGTGAAATTTTGAAAATCTACTTTTCGAATGTCACTCTGTGTAAACGCCGACGCAGCGGCGAATAACAACACGATAATTGCAAAAGCGTGCTTCATATTCGATACCTCAAGATGCGCCTTCAATAGCTTTGCGTTCGTCATCTTCCGAGAACGGAGCGTGAAGTATGACCGGCGGAGCTTTTTTGCGCAGGCGAACATTCAGCATCTCGACAAAGACCGAGAACGCCATCGCAAAGTAAATGTAGCCCTTCGGTATGTGCTGGTGAAAACCTTCGGCGATCAGCGTAACGCCGATCAGCAATAGAAAGGCTAGGGCAAGCATCTTCACGGTCGGATGACGCTGAACGAACGCGCCTATGCTGCCAGCAAAGAGCATCATCGCGATGATCGAGACGACAACCGCCGCGACCATTATCCAAATGTTATTGACCATGCCGACCGCCGTGATGACCGAGTCGAGCGAGAATACAATGTCGAGCAGCATTATCTGCACAATGACGCTGGCAAAGCTTGGGTAAACTTTGCGCGATGCCTCGCCCTCGGCGCCTTCGAGCGAGCCGTGAATCTCGTGCGTGCTCTTTGCGATCAGAAATAAACCGCCGATCAAAAGGATCAGATCGCGACCCGAAACCGATTGATTCCAAACGGTAAAGAGCGGCGTCGTCAAACTCATCACCCACGTCAGCGAGAGCAGCAGGATCACCCGCATTATCAGCGCGAGTGCGAGGCCGATAAAGCGAGCTTTCTTCTGATCTTTTTCAGGCAGCTTGCCCGAAAGTATGGAGATAAAAATTACATTATCGATCCCGAGCACGAGCTCGAGCACGGTCAATGTCGCAAACGCGATCCAAATTTGCGGGTCTGCTAAGAATTCCATAGTTAATTTGCCCAGGCCCAGCGCGTTAGCAAGGGCGATACACTCGTCATAAAATAACCGTTTCTACGCCGAGGATTGAATTGTTTCTGCGGTTCGCTTTCGCCCTTGCTCACGAGCGGGCTTTTGCAACTATTCACCTACTTTACAAGCTTTTGTCGAGGCCGCATCGGCGAGTTTGCGCGCCCGTTCGTTTTGCTTTTCTTCCGGTGGAACGACGTCGGTCACGCACGAGAAAGATTTTGTGATCTTTACGACCATCAAATACGAAGTTCGCTTCTCAGAATTTTCTACGTCAGATACGTTGTAACGCGCGATCAATGCTACGGGCACTCCGCGTTTAAGACGCCACTCGACCTTTTCGCCAATTGCCGAAAAGCTATAGTAAAACTCGTTAAATCGCAAGGGATGCTCTTTTTTTCGCGGCGTTATAACAAAAAGTGTTTGCCGAAGATCGCCTTCGATCAGCTTCAATTTGTAGCCGCCGACGCCAGGACAGATTCCGACATAGTCGCCGCCTTCGTCATCGCTGACCCTTTGTGCTTTGCATGCCTTCTCAGTTGTGCTGGTGTAAATGCTTTTGTTCTGCGCAGATGAAAAGACGGCCAGGGTCAGGAGCATAATTGTGCTTAATAAAAATATTCTCATTGCTATCTCCTACAAATATGCCGACGCGAATTCTTTCAAACTTAGCCCTTACTTACGTGCGGGCTACTGACACGTGTCTACGGATTGGCTGCTGATACCGAATCGCGTCGATAGACGATCTTGCCGCCAACGATTGTCACAACACCTGCGCCGTGAAACTGCCAGCCGTCGAATGGTGAATTGCGCGACTTAGAACGCGACTCGGCGTTAGTGTAGTCCCAAGTTAAGTTTGGGTCAATTATCGTCACGTCGGCGTGCGAGCCCGGCGTAAGCGTGCCGCGATTTTGTATCCTGAAAATTCGCGCAGGATTTGTCGAACACATTTCGACGAGCCGAACGAGATCGATAACGCCTTTGTGGACAAGCTCGTTGAATGCGAGGCCGACGGCGGTTTCGAGACCGGTGATGCCAAACGGTGCGCGGTCGTATTCGAGCGCCTTCTCGTCGGCGTGATGCGGCGCGTGGTCGGTTGCGATGGCGTCGATCGTGGCGTCCTTTATGCCTTCGATGATGGCTGCGAGATGTTCTTCGCTTCGCAGCGGCGGCGCCATTTTTGTGTTTGTGTCATAGCCTTCGACAGTCTTGTCTGTCAACGTAAAGTGATGCGGCGTGACCTCGCAGGTGACGTTGATGTGCTCGTTCTTGGCACGACGGATGGCTTCGACGGCGCCTTTTGTCGAGACGTGTGCGATGTGAATGTGAGCACCGGTTTCTTTTGCGAGCAAGATGTCGCGAACGGCATCGATGTCCTCGGCAAGCGCAGGCATTCCTTTGAGGCCGAGGAGCAGCGAGACGCGGCCTTCGTGCATCACGCCGCCGCTGGATAGCGATTTGTCTTCGCAGTGATCGATCACGGGAAGGTCGAAATCTTTCGCGTACTGCATCGCACGGCGCATAATGCCGGCATTCGGCACTGGCCGGCCGTCGTCGGAAACAGCGACCGCCCCAGCGGCTTTCATCTCACCCATCTCGGCAAGTTCGCTGCCGTCCGAGGACTTCGTTATCGCACCAATTGGAAAAATATTCGCGAGTCCCGCGCGTTCCGCCTGTTCGATCATGTAGCGAGTGATCGCGGCGTTGTCGTTGACTGGATTGGTATTCGGCATCGGACAAACACTCGTCCAACCGCCAGCAACCGCCGCTGCACAGCCGCTCGCAATAGTTTCTTTATGCTCTTGTCCCGGCTCACGCAGATGGACGTGCATATCGATAAAACCCGGCGCGATGATTAAGCCACTCGCATCGAACACCTCGCAGCCTTCAGGCACGCCGTCATTTGGCGCAAGCCACGCCGCGACTTTGCCGTCTTCGATCAGCACATTCTTGCCGCTGTTTTCTCCCGCGGCGGGGTCGATCAAATGGCCATTTGCAATAAGTAATTTCATTCCTTACCTGAGCCCTTACTTACGTGCGGGCTACGGACACGCTTCCACCCGTTGCGAGATAAAGCACTGCCATCCGCACGGCAACGCCGTATTTTACCTGGTCCAAGATCAGCGAACGCGAGCTGTCGGCGACGTCCGAGGCGATCTCGATGCCGCGATTCATCGGGCCGGGATGCAGAACGATCGCGTCTTTTTTCGCAAGGTCGAGCCGCTCGTTTGTCAGACCGTAATGGATCGCATATTCGCGCAAGGTCGGAAAATATGCCGAGTCCTGCCGTTCGCGTTGTATTCGCAGGATCATCACGACATCCGCGCCCCGAATCGCGTCTTCCACGTGATCGCACACGATAAGATGTTGTTCCGAGGTTGCGAAAGCCCGCGCGTGAGCAAGGGCGATACCTTTAACATGGGCTGCCGGATTCAATGCGGACGATTGACTCTGTTCAGCGATTCGCTTTCGCCCTTGCTCACGCGCGCCTCTTTGCAAAGTCGTGTCGCTGTCGATCAGATGTCCAAAGTCCCTCGGCACCAATGTTCCCGGGCCGGCTACGCGAACTTTTGCACCGAGTTTGGTCAGCAGATGAATGTTCGAACGCGCGACGCGGCTGTGGAGAATGTCGCCGACGATGGCGACTTCGAGGCCGTCGATGTGTTTCTTGTGCTCGCGGATGGTCATCGCATCGAGCAGAGCCTGTGTCGGATGTTCGTTTGCCCCGTCGCCGGCGTTGACGATAGCTGCTCGCGAAACCTTTGCGAGCTGATGCGGTACGCCGGCGCTCGAATGTCGGACGACTATGCAGTCCGGAGCCATCGCGTCTAGATTCATCGCGGTGTCGAGCAAAGTTTCGCCTTTACTCAAGCTGGACGACGACACGCTGATGTTGACCGCGTCGGCAGAGAGGCGTTTTGCGGCAAGCTCGAATGAAGTTCGCGTGCGTGTCGAAGCTTCGAAAAATAAATTGATGATCGTCTTGCCGCGAAGAGCCGGAACTTTTTTAACTTCGCGAGTTGAAATTTCACTGAAGTTCTCCGCCGTGTCGAGAATGCCGACTATCTCCGCGCTTGTTAGATCGCGAATGCCGAGCAAATCTCTTCTGCGAAAAGGTTTTTCCATTAAATGAACGCGGCCCTTTGACCGCAAACACAAAAAAGCGGACAAGAGTGTCCGCGTTCCTAACTTCTTTCAAAGACGCCGACAGCTTCGACTTCATCGAACTCTTTTAGCATGACCTTAATTATCTCTTCGGGCGTCGTCTGCACATGCTTGCCAACAAAATCCGCTTGGATCGGCAGTTCGCGATGTTCGCGGCCACGGTCAATCAGCACGGCAAGCTGCACTTTCTTTGGGCGACCAAAATCCATTATCTGATCTAGCGCCGCTCGGATGGTGCGGCCTGTGTAAAGCACATCGTCGACGAGAACGATGTTCTTGCCGTCGATGTCGTCCTCGAGCTCGGTGCGGTTGACGACGGGATTTGCGCCGACGGTCGAAAGGTCGTCGCGATAAAGCGTGATGTCGAGAATTCCATAAAGCGGTTTGACGCCTTCGAGTCTTTCGATCTTGTCACGGATTCGCTCTGCGAGCGGCACGCCACGCCGCCTAATGCCGACGAGATACAGACCTTCGGCACCTTGATTTGTCTCGACGATCTCGGTCGCGAGCCGACGCAGCGCACGATTAATCGACGTCGAGTCCATTATTCGCGACTTTTCGACCAAATTTATTTCGTCACCCATTAGAAACGCAATCGTAACAAACGAATATTTAAAGTTCAAAGTTTGAGGTTTGAAGTTCGAGGTTTGTAATAGATTCGGCATTCACTAAAATCTAATGAGATGCCGTTTTGGGAGAAAGTAATGCGTCCGCTGATGTTTCGGATCGATGCCGAGCGAGCCCATGAGATCGGTATCAAGGCTCTGAAATCGGGCCTCGCGTCACCGTTTTACTGCGACCCAGATTGTGGTTTTGGCGAGATCGAGCGGTTTGGGCTGAAGTTTGCGAAGCCGCTTGGCCTGGCGGCGGGATTTGATAAAAACGGCGTAGTCGTAAATCAGTTCGCATCGCTTGGCTTCGGTTTTGTTGAGGTAGGCACAGTGACTTTACAGCCACAGAAGGGCAATCCAAAGCCGCGTATCTTTCGCTTACCCGACGACAACGCGCTGATAAACCGTCTTGGTTTTAATAATGACGGTGCAGAAGTCATTGCTGCGCGACTATCGAAACTCACTCGCCGCTGTGTCGTCGGCGTCAATATCGGTAAAAATAAAGACGTTCCGAACGAAGAGGCTGTCGAGAATTATCTCGCGTGCTTTGAGATCGTTCATCCTGTCGCAGATTATGTTGCGATCAACATTTCGTCGCCAAACACACCGAATCTGCGCGATTTGCAACAGACGGCGAGTCTCGATGCATTACTTTCGGCTTTACAACTACGTAATTCGCAATTAGGCGGCAAGCCCTTGCTCGTCAAGATCGCACCTGACCTAACCGACGCTGAGATCGAGAGCGTAATTGACGTCTGTCTCTCGCGCAGGGTTGACGGAGTGATCGCGACGAACACGACAATTGCGCGTGCCGGCCTTAAAACGCGAGGCGCAGAGCAGTTTGGCGACGGCGGGCTGAGCGGCGAACCGCTTGCAAATCGCTCGAACGAAGTGATCTCCACAATTTACCGAATTTCAAAGGGCAAGCTTCCGATCATCGGCGTCGGCGGCATTTTTACGGCTGAAGATGCCTTTGCAAAGATCGCGGCCGGAGCATCGCTGGTCCAAGCTTACACCGGGTTTGTTTACGGCGGGCCAACATTCGCTCGTGAAATTAACAGCGGATTGGCTGGAATTTTGAAAGAACGTGGTTTCAAAAGTATCGACGAGGCGGTCGGCAGCGGAGCGTGAAGGTCGGCGTTGTCGACGCGTCGCGGAGTTGGATAGTTCCAAACGGAGCCCTTACTCACGTCCGGGCTACTGACACGGCGGCTAAGCGGTTGGTTCGGGCGTTTGACACCCTAAACTCAGCCGCTATAATTACAAATTTGCCTTTTACGGCAATGACTTTGACATGTTGATCGATCTTACCAGTGTAGGAACTTCGCCCAAAAAGCTGAGGACTGAGTTTGCGGGGACGCTGATCGATCTCGAAGGTGAGGGTGAAGTCGTCGGTGACGCGCGTTTCGATGGTGAATCTTGCCGTGACGAAAAGCGGGTTCACATTAGCGGGATGATCTCGGCCGAGGTCGCGATGGATTGCACACGCTGCCTTGAACCGCTGCGGCGAAAGATCGAGGTTGCGTTCGACGATGTTTTTGTCGATGGTGCCCACGAATCGCGAAGCTTAGAGAACGAATTGACGATCGCCGATATGAACGAATCGCTCGTGATCGGCGGCCGCGTCGATCTCACCGACGTTGTTCGAGAGCAGATTTTGTTAGCTTTGCCGGAACAGATATTTTGCAGAGAAGATTGCCGCGGCCTTTGTCCGAAATGCGGCGGCAACCGTAATTTGATAGATTGTAGTTGTGACAGGGAAGAACTTGATCCGCGTTGGGCGGCCCTTAAGAATCTAAATTGAAGTAAATAGTCAATCGTAAATCGTCAATGGAACTAATGTCCGACGTGCGATTCACGATTAACGATTTACGATTTACTAAACTATGCCAAATCCAAAACGAAGACATTCACACGCACGCACTCGTACGCGCCGGGCGCATGACGCGCTCAAAACGCCGCAGTTCTACACCGACAAAGATACGGGTGAGGCAAAAGTGCCGCATCGAATCGACGCAAAAACCGGCATGTATAAAGGCCGGAAGATCATTGACGTAAAAGACGCGGAGTAATTTGCGACTTTCGAATTTCAATTTGCGATTGATCACCTTCAATCATAATCTAGAATCTGAAATCTGAGATGACACAAAACGCAGGCATCATCGGGATGGGACACGCTTATCCGAAAGGCATTCTTACAAATGCTGATCTGGAGAAGATGGTTGACACAAACGATGAATGGATAACCACGCGTACTGGCATCAAGCAGCGTTACAAAGCAGCGGACGACGAATACACTTCACAATTTGCGGTCACGTCTGCTCGTCAGTCACTTGAGCGCGCAGGCATCGACGCAAAAGAGGTCGATATTATTATCTGCGCGACGACGACGCCCGACCAGATATTGCCTTCGACCGGTTGTTTGATACAAGCTGAACTCGGCTGCGAAAACGCCGCCGCAATGGATGTTTTTGCGGCGTGTTCCGGCTTTATCTACGGCATCTCTATGGTCGAGTCGATGATTCGCACCGGACAGATTCGTTACGCGCTGGTGATCGGTGCCGAGGTTTTGACGAAGTACGTTGATTACACTGACCGCACGACGTGCGTGATATTCGGTGACGGCGCCGGTGCTGCCGTTCTTGGGCCCGTGGATTCCGGCAAGGGGATTCTAGCCACAAAGATTCGCTCCGACGGACGTTACGAAGAGTCACTTTACGCTCGCGGAGGTGGAACAAAATTCGGTACATCGCATGAAACCATCGACAATCGGATGCACTACTTCACGATGAAGGGCAACGAGATATTCAAGCTCGCCGTGCGTTCGATGGCCGACATTTCCCTCGAAATGCTCGAAAAAGCCGGCCGCAGCATCGATGAGGTCGCGATGATAATTCCGCACCAGGCAAACCAACGCATCACCGACGCCGTTGCACAACGGCTCGGCGTGCCGGACGAAAAAGTTTATTCAAATATCGCACAGACCGGCAACACTTCGTCGGCGTCGATACCGATAGCACTCGACGAGTGTTTGCAGAGCGGCAAGATCAAGGAGGGCGATCTCGTCGTGCTCACGGCATTCGGCGGCGGGGTGACGTGGGGCGCGAGCGTCGTGCAGTTCTGATTGCAGATCGCGGATTGCGGATTGCGGATTCAAAAGGATGACGCAGGATGAGTTGAAAAAACGGACTAAAGAGTTTGCATTGAAAGTTTTGCGACTTGTCGAGAGCTTTCCAAACACTTACTTAGGCAGACATGTGGGCGGTCAGCTTACGCGATCAAGCACATCTGTTCCGGCGAATTATAGGGCAGCTTGTAGGGCAAAATCCACTGCCGACTTTATTGCAAAGATGGGTACAGTTGAAGAGGAAGCCGATGAGTCGGCGTTTTGGATAGAGTTTGCGGTTGACGGAAAATTGACAGATCCGGAGAAAGTGGTTGATTTGCTCGATGAAGCGAACCAATTGACCGCTATCTTTGTTGCCTCGATCAACACCGCGAGAGGCAGGAAACGATGAGCGACCAAAAATCCGCAATCCGCAATCTGCAATCCGCAATCGCATTTATTTTTCCCGGCCAGGGCAGTCAAGCCGTCGGAATGGGAAAGGACTTGTTTGATAATTTTGCGTCGGCTCGTGAAACGTTCGAAGCGGCCGACGACGCTCTCGGTTTTTTGTTATCGGAAATGTGTTTTGAGGGCGACGAAGCCGATCTGCAGCTTACGGCGAATACGCAGCCCGCAATTTTGACGACTTCGGTTGCGGCCTATCGCGCGGCACGGTCCGAAGGTTTGCGCGAGCCGGATTTTGTCGCCGGACACAGTGTCGGCGAATATTCGGCGTTGGTTGCGGCAGGTGTTTTGGATTTTGCCGATGCTGTGCGAACGGTTAGAAAACGCGGCACGTACATGCAGGAGGCTGTGCCTGTCGGCGTTGGGGCGATGGCGGCGATTCTCGGACTCGATGTTGCGGCAGTCGAAGCAGGTTGTGCCGAAGCTGCGCAGGGTCAGGTTTGTTCGCCTGCGAACATAAATTCGCCGTCGCAGGTTGTGATCGCGGGTAACACAGAAGCGGTCGACCGTGCGTGTAAGATTTTGAAAGAGAAAGGCGCGAAACGTGCAATAAAGCTAAACGTATCGGCGCCATTTCATTGTGCGTTGATGAATCGAGCGCAGGAGAAACTAGCGACAGATTTAACAAATCTGAATTACGGGGAAGTGAAGTTTCCGGTTTTTCACAACGTCGATGCGGCAGTTAACACGGATTCAAACTCGGTTTGCGATAAACTTGCCAGACAAGTTTCATCGCCGGTGCGTTGGCTCGAGACGATTCAAAACATGACAGCCTGCGGCGTGACCCAATTTATCGAGATCGGCCCTGGCAAAGTGCTTACCGGCCTTGTTCGACAGATCGATCGCGACGCGATTTATAGTAATATTGGAGACAAAGAAAGTTTAGGCAATACTTTAGAATCTTAATTAATTAAGGAGAAACTATGTCAGAAGTACAAGATAAGATCAAACAAATCATCGTGGATGAGCTCGGGGTCGATGACGCCGAAGTTACTGAGAACGCTCGGTTTATCGAGGATCTCGGCGCGGATTCGCTCGACCTCGTCGAACTCGTGATGCGGTTCGAAGAGGAATTCGATATCGAAATTCCCGACGAAGATGCTGAGAAAATTCAAAGCGTTCGCGACGCGTACGCCTACGTCGAGCAACATAAGGGCTAAACAGTTGTCAGTGGTCGGTGATCAGTGTTCAGTAGGCTGCCGCCGACTTGCGGGACTTTGTATTCGTTATGGCTGTTCGGAGCTATCGAGATCTGATCGCTTGGCAAAAAGCCATGGAATTGGTCAGACTGGTTTACGACCTTACCAAAAAGTTTCCGAAGGAAGAGCTATTTGGTTTGACACTACAAATTCGCAAAGCCGTTGTTTCGATTCCATCAAATATTGCCGAGGGACAGGGACGGAAGTCGACGAAAGAATTCAGACGACACCTTTCTATTGCATACGGTTCGTTGATGGAAACGGAAACGCAGACTATGGTTGCGGAAATGCAATCTTACATTACGTCCGCCGAATGTAATGAAGTATTAGATAAGGCGGCAGAGGTTGGTCGATTGATCAATGGTCTTGATGCTTCTCTTGAAATGAAACTCAACAGAGACACACTGACCACTGACCACCGACCACCGACCACTGTTTTATGAAGCGTCGAGTAGTAGTTACAGGACTCGGTTTGGTTACGCCTGTCGGCAATGACGTGCCAACGACTTGGAGCGCGTTGATGAGCGGCGCGAACGGTGCTGCGCCGATACAAAAATTTGATACTGAGAAGTATTCGGTCAAATTTGCGTGTGAGGTTAAAGGCTTTGATCCGCTGAACTTCATGGAGAAGAAGGAAGCGCGGCGGATGGGTGCGTTTACCCACTTTGCACTGGCTGCTTCGGATGAAGCCGTCAAACACAGTGGCCTTGTCATCGACGAATCGAACGCCGACATGGTCGGAACTTACATCTCGTCGGGGATTGGCGACTTTTGGGCAATCGAGCGTGAGCACGAAAAGCTGCTCAAATCTGGCCCGGACCGCGTTTCGCCTTTTTTTATCGTCTCGGCGATCGTCAATCTCGCGGCAGGTAACGTATCCATCCGTCACGGAGCGAAGGGGCCGAATTCGGCGACTGCGACTGCGTGTTCAGCCGGAGCTCACGCTATCGGCGACAGCTTTCGAATTATCGAGCGTGGCGATGCAGACGCCATGATCTGCGGCGGCGCCGAAAGCGCGATTACACCGATGTCAGTTGCGGGATTTGCGTCAATGCGGGCGCTTTCGACACGAAACGACGACCCGCAGCATGCTTCGCGGCCATTCGACGCCGAGCGTGATGGATTTGTCATCGGTGAAGGAGCCGGACTAGTGATCCTCGAGGAACTTGAGTTTGCAAAGAACCGCGGAGCTAACATTCTCGCCGAGATCGTTGGTTACGGCATGTCCGGCGATGCGTTTCATGTCACGATGCCTGACGAGACCGGTTCGGGCGCGATTCGCGTTATGGAACGCGCAATGAAAGATGCAGGACTTGAGCCTCATCAGATCGGCTATATCAATGCCCACGGAACTTCGACGCCGTATAATGATAAATTTGAAACACTGGCGATCAAGAAAGTATTCGGCGACAGCGCTTCCAGCATTCCGGTCAGCTCGACCAAATCGATGACCGGCCACGCACTCGGCGGAGCCGGCGGTCTCGAAGCCGTTTTCTCGGTAAAAGCTCTGATGGAAAACAAACTGCCGCCGACGATCAACTACGAGTTTCCCGACCCTGATTGTGATCTCGATTACATACCGAATGTAGCTCGCGATGCGACGGTTGAGTATGTGCTGTCGAACAATTTCGGTTTCGGCGGGACGAACGCGTGTTTGATATTCAAAAGATTTGAAGAATAGTTCAAAGGTCCGTACATCGAGCATAGACTGGCGCTAGCAAATTGAGTCGATAAATGAGTTCTCGATTAAATGCCTCAACTACACTGTTTTTGGTGACCTTTGCCCTTACCTTTTATTGTCTTGGGGCATCGTTCGTCGAGGGGTTTGTTAATTACCGAACGTGGGGATTAATCGGTCCAGATGAATTTAGGGCCTATCACCAAGCCCTGTCCCCTTTGATCATAAAGACGATGGTAATACCGATTGCGATAAAATCGGTATTAGTCGTGCTGCTTTTTTGGTTTCGACCGGCGATCATCCCACGATGGACAATTGTCCTCGCTATAGCATTTGAACTAATAAACTGGGCATCCAGCATTTTGATCCAAATACCGATTCAAATGCAATTAAGCGACAGCGGATTGTCTCAGGCTCTATTAGATAAACTGATCGTTACCGATTGGATAAGAAAGATCACGTCAATTGCTAATGCATTTCTGTTTTTCTGGCTAATGATCGTATTGCTGAAAAAAATACCGCCGCGTGATCCGGCTAATGAAATATGAAGATAATCGTTTTAATGAAACAAGTCGCCAACAAAGATGCCGTATTGCGCATCGCGGGCGATGAGAAATGGATAAACGAGGCTGACATTGCGCAGCAGACAAACGAGTCTGATGGCTACGCGCTCGAGGAAGCGCTCAGAACCGTTGAGGCAAAAGGTGAAGGCGAAGTTGTGGTTTGTACGCTCGGCCCGCAAGGAGCAAAAACCGTCATCAAAGACGCTCTTGCACGCGGAGCTCACCGAGCAATTCACGTCGTCGTCGAGGACAGCAAATCGCTCTCGGCTTATCAGCTTGCAAAAACCATCGCCGATGCGATTCGCGATGAGAATGCCGACCTGGTATTTACAGGTTTGCAATCTGATGACGCGAGCTATGGTCAGACAGGCGTGATCTTGGCCGAACTGCTCGACATTCCTCATGCGACGATCGTGATCGAGGTTGATCGTGCAAGTTTGGGCGATACGCTTCGTGTCAAACGTGAACTCGAAAGCGGCTGGTATCAATGGTTTACGTATAAGCTGCCTGCGCTGTTGACGATACAATCGGGCATCTCGCAGATTCGCTACGCTTCGCTCAAGGGCATCATGGCAGCGAAATCTAAGGAGATCCGAGACGTGACGCCTGCGGTTGAGGCATTTGCTTCGGCTGCAAAGGTCGAAAAAGTTTACATGCCGCTCAAGACAAAGCAGACTCAGTTGCTAGGCAACGGCGATGCGAAAGCCGGCGCAGTCGAGTTGGTAGAGAAGCTAAAAACAGAGGTTCGAGTTTTGTAATCCTTTTAGTCCAGCGAGCTTTTAATGAAACGCTTGTCGAAAGGCAGGCGTTTTTTCTTTTGCGTTTTTATGGAAAGTCATTTAATATACAGCCAAATAGCCACTTAGATTTACAAATCGTGCCTTTGCCTTTCTTTGGGCGCTTGTTTTTCGATTGAAAAGTGCGAAAAGTGAAGATTTGATCGACATTATGTTATCAGGAGGAAAGTATGAAACAAAGTTCTAGAGTTATCAGAGTCTTAGCCGCGACCGTTTGTATTTTAGTATTTGCGGCGCTGTCCGCGGCACAATTCATTCACGACAATGGGCCGATTTCGACCGGAGCGACGGCTCGGAACGGCACGCCGGCGCCGGGTGGCTTTACCTGGAGTGAAGCATCTAACGACTTTGGCAGCACCACAGTTACGAACACACTCGCTGGCGTTGGTTGTCAGCTAATCGGCGTTGCGACTGCGAATCGATGCGCAGACGATTTCAATGTTCCCGTTGGTCAAACATGGACGATCAATCAAGTGATTGTTTTTTCATATCAAACAAATTCTGTTGCCAACCCTTTTGTTGGCGCCAACCTTCGGATTTGGAGCGGAAGACCCGGGGACGCAGGAAGCACGATCGTCTTTGGTGATACAACCACTAATCGGATGGGAACCAGTACGGATACCACGGCGTACCGCATTTTTAATAGCGGCCCACCACTCAATACTGCGACCGGCACGACGCGTTTGATTCGGCAAATCCCAATTAATGTGAGTCCTGCTGCCGTATTGACTGCTGGTAACTATTGGGTGGACTTTCAAACCGATTCCGGCGCGGTTGGAAACTTTTCGCCGCCGGTTACCATTGCCGGTACTCGCGGCGCACCGGGTTGGAACGCCAGGCAGTTCATTGGTCCACCAACGAATACCGGTTGGGCTGACTCGTTTGATGCAGGCAATCCGGCAACGGCTTCCGACATTGTTCAGGAGTTTCCGTTCAAACTTGCTGGAAGCGTAATGGGCGCACCGCTCGCTCCGTCGTCCAGATCGATAGATTTTAACGGTGACAACAAATCAGATTTTGCTATCGCCCGTTCTGCGTCTGCTGGAGGGCAAACGACCTGGTGGATATTGAACAGTGCAGGGCAGGCTTCGGCAACCGATTGGGGACTCGGTGTTGGTTTTGCTACGGGCGATCGCGCAACTCCGGCCGACTTTGACGGTGATGGAAAAACCGATATAGCTGTATGGCGTCCGGGAGCCGCACTGACCGCTGCATTTTATATTCTAAATAGTGCGGGCAATACTGTCAGCGTCGTGCAGTTTGGACAAACCGGTGACGACGTGACCGTGGTCGACGATTATGATGGTGACGGCAAGGCCGATCCCGCCTGTTATCGGGCCGGAGCGTCAGGTACATTTTTCTTTCGCGGATCGCTAAGTAATCCGGGTGGAAATATTACATACGCGCCGTGGGGAACAACCGGTGACTCCGCCATTCCTGGCGACTATGATGGCGATGGTAAAGCCGATTTCACGATTTTCCGAAACAATGCTGGACAGGCCCAACATTGGCGAAATCAGTCGGGCGGCTCTGTTGTTGTTTTAGGGTATGGTTTGTTTACGGATAAGTTTGTCACCGGTGATTTCGACGCCGACGGCAAAACCGATATAGCTGCGATTCGAACGAATGGCCCAGAATACACTTGGTATATTCTGCGTAGCAGCACGGGCGTTATCGTGTTTGAAACATTTGGCCTTTCGGCGACAGATTATCCGGTTCCGGGTGACTACGACGGCGACAACGAAACAGATATAGCCGTTTGGCGAAGTGGCCAAGCCGCAGATCAGACTTACTTTTTTGTGCGGAATACCAATAGTTCTCCTGTCGCGGCGGAATGGGGACAATCGGCCGGGACAAACACCGCGCCCGACTATCCGGTAGCAAACTGGAACGTCAAATAGCTTTCGCGCCGTTTTACAGACGCGAGACATACCACACTGACCGGAGCTTGATGTTTGTCAGGCTCCGGTCTTTTTGTAATAATCGTTTTTTGTTTTTGTTCCGCATATGAGCAGCATTTTAGTTTTCATAGAACACAAGGATTGCGTCCTCAACAAAACCTCGATCGAGGCGATCACGGCCGCACAGTCAATTGCAAAAGATCTTGGCTTGGACATTGCGGCCGTTTTGCCGTGCGACAAAGATTGTTCGCTTGCGCAGGAGGTCGCGGGTTACAACATCGAGAAAGTTATTGTCGCGAAAAACGCAAAGCTTACAACATACACGCCCGACGCCTACGCCGACGCTTGGGAGCAGGTCATCAAATCGACAAATCCGCAATATGTCGTCATGGCGCACACATATCAAGTGCGTGACTTTGCACCAAAGGTCGCAACTCGCTTTGGCCGCGAGGTCGTCGGCGATTGTATTCGTTACAAAGCTGAAGATGGCAAACTTGTGCTGACGCGGCGAATCTTCCTCGGCAAGCTCGATGCCGATGTGACGATCGGCGGCGACCCTCCGTACTTCATTACGTTTCAGAGCGGAGCGTTTCGCGGCGATGCTGCGCAGAAGGGAACGGCTGCCGTCGAGACGATGGAGGTCACAGTCGGCGATGTTCGCATGACGCCGGAGGCTCCGTTTCAGGAAGCGAAGGCGTCGGTCGATCTCACAAAATCTGAGATCATCGTTGCAGTTGGCCGCGGTATTAAGTCGCAGGAGAATCTCGCACTTGCACAGCAGCTTGCCGACGTGCTCGGTGCTGATCTTGCCGCATCGCGGCCGATTTGCGACGCCGATTGGCTGCCGATTGACCGTCAAATTGGTTCGTCGGGTCAAACTGTCGCGCCGAAACTTTACATCGCTCTCGGTATCTCAGGAGCTATTCAGCACATCGTTGGGATGAAAAACGCAGGGACAATCGTCGCCGTCAACAAAGACGCCGAGGCACCGATTTTCGATATCGCGGATTACGGAATTGTCGGCGACCTCTTCGAAGCCGTGCCAGTGATGATCGAAGAAGTCAAAAAAGCCAAAGCATAAGAATAGCCCGCGAAACACACGAAAGACACGAAAGGAATACAAATTCTTTATTTCGTGTCTTTTGTGTGTTTCGTGGGCAAATTGTATTCTGCGGCGGCTTCGAGGTCGGCGATTATTATCTTCGTCATCTTAAACATTGCCTCTGTTACGCGGCCAGCTTTTTCGCGGTCGGGGTCACTCAAGAGCTGCATCAAAAGCGGCGGCGTGACTTGCCACGAGACGCCAAATTTATCCTTCAGCCAGCCGCAGGGCTGGTGCTCGCCGCCTTCGCTCAAGCTATCGTAGAGGTGATCGATCTCATCCTGCGTCTCGGCTGAGATCATAAACGAAACGGCTTGAGAAAACACAAAATTCGGATGTTCGCCCGCGTTGTAACAGTTGAACGGCTGGCCATCTAGCTCAAAGGAACCGCCTGCAACACTGCCGTCGGGCCCCGGCATCGTCGAGACGATCCGCGAGCTTGGGAAGAGGGAAGTGTAAAATTCCATTGCTTCCACGGCCTGGTCGTTGAACATTAAAAAAGGCGTAATCTTTTGTATTAGTGCCTCCAAACAAAAAAAACAAATTGCCACGAATGCACGAATAAAATTTCATTCGTGAATTCGTGGCTGTGATCGATCAGATAGATGCGGTTATGGCTTCGTCAAAGATCTCGAGAGCGACATCGACGTGCTCTCGTGCCAAAATCAGCGGCGGCGAAAAGCGGATCGAGTTTGCCCCGCAGCCGAGGATGATGAGGCCGCGATTGAAACATGCCATTTCGACGCGGTCGCGAAGATCGGCGTCGGGTTTGAGCGACTGTTTGTCGGTGACGAACTCGACACCGAGCATCATGCCGAGACCGCGAACGTCGCCAATGCAGTCGTGCTTTTCTTTTAGTTTATTGAGACCGGCTTCAAGATAGGCACCGACATCGCGGCTGTTATCGACGAGGCCACCTTCGAGCAGCTCGATTGTTTTTAGCGCGGCTGTCAAAGCAACTGGATTGCCGCCAAATGTCGAGGCGTGTGCGCCTTTGTGCCAGTCCATGATGTCCGCACGTGCGGTGCAAGCGCCGATCGGCATGCCAGAGCCGAGACCTTTTGCCATGCAGACGATGTCGGCTTTGACGCCATCGTGGTGGTCGAGAGCGAACATCTTGCCCGTGCGACCCATGCCGCTTTGAACTTCGTCGATGATCAGCATAATCCCGTGCTCGTCGCAGATGCGGCGGAGAGCTTTGACGACCTCCGTCGGAGCCGGAAGGTAGCCGCCTTCACCCTGAACAACTTCAAGGACGATTCCAGCAACTTCTTCGGGCGGTGTAGTGGTTTGAAATAGCGTTTTTTCGATCCAATCAACCGTGCCCATGCAGCACGAGCCGTCGTCGCATTTGCCTTTGTTGAATGGGCAGCGAAAGCAGTTCGGGTACGGCACGTGGACAACATCGAGCGCCTGCCGCATAAAGCCGAGCCTCTGAGCGCGTTTCGAGCTGGTCAATGACAGAGCTCCGAGCGTGCGTCCGTGGAACGAACCAAAGAACGAGATGAATTTTTGACGTCGCGTGTGATACATCGCGAGCTTTAGGGCCGTTTCAATGGCTTCGGCGCCGCTGTTGGCAAAGTGCGTTTTTGTCGGGCCATCAATCGGGACTATGTCGTTGAGTTTCTTGCCGAGCTCCGGCATGTGGCGATAGTAGAAGTCTGTGCCGCACAGGTGAATAAGCTCATTCACCTGTTTTGTGATCGCGGCGACGATGTCCGGGTGGCAGTGCCCGGTCGAACACACCGCAACACCGGCGTTGCAGTCCAAAAATACGTTTCCGTCAGGATCGGTGATCCAAACGCCCTTGGCGTGGTCGGCAACTAACTTGTAATCCGGCCGCGGATAGCTCGGCGTTACGTATTGATGATCCGCGTTGATGATCTCTAGAGACTTGGGTCCCGGCAGGGATGTTTTAATAAGGGGACGTTGTAATTCGGTCGATGGTTTCATGATGTTTCTCCTTTAATTATTGAGTTGAAGGTTCCGCCCTGGCTCACGCGCGGGCTTTTGCAGTCGAGGAGAAACAGATTAATCGCCGGCGAAGAGATTCGCACGCTGACTGATGGGACGCAGTTTTGTGACGCAACGAGGTGTCATGATGCCGCTAATATATCAGAAACTGCGTGTTGTTTCAAAGATTTGATTCGTTTGATGTTGAGTGAAACAATTACTTTATGCATGCTGCCAAAAAACACACAAACCGGCTGATAAACGAGACTTCACCGTATTTGCTCCAGCACGCACACAATCCTGTGGAATGGTATCCGTGGGGAGAAGAAGCGTTTGAGAAGGCTCGTGCCGAAGATAAACCTGTCGTGGTTAGCATCGGTTACTCGGCATGTCACTGGTGTCACGTTATGGAGCACGAATCGTTCGAGGACGCGGAGGTCGCGGCGATTCAAAACGAGCATTTTATCAGCATCAAAGTCGATATGGAAGAGCGGCCGGACGTCGATCAGATCTATATGAATTTTGTTCAGATCACGACGGGACGAGGCGGATGGCCGATGAACGTTTTCCTAACGCCGGACAAACGGCCGTTTTTTGGCGGCACGTATTTTCCACCGAGCCCGCGTTACGGCATGCCGTCGTGGACGCAGATTTTGCTGAGTATCGCCGAGGCGTATCGCGAGCGGCGAGATGAGATCGATCATTCGGCAAACGACATTGTGGGCGAGCTGCGTCGGATGAGCGCCGTCGAGTCTTCGAGCGGCTTGTCGACTGACATTCTCGATTCAGCGTTCACTTCATTTTCGCGGACCTTTGATGCGGCGAACGGCGGATTTGGCGGCGCTCCGAAGTTTCCGCAGGCGATGTCGCTTGAATTTTTGCTGCGCTATCATCACCGCACCGGTGACGAACACGCGCTAAAAATGGTCACGCACACGCTCGGCAAAATGGCGTGCGGTGGTATTTACGATCAGCTCGGCGGCGGCTTTCACAGGTACGCAGTCGATGCGATCTGGCTCGTCCCGCATTTCGAAAAGATGCTGTATGACAACGCGCAACTCGTGCGGGTTTACCTGCATGCTCATCAGGTCACAGGCAAAGAGCTTTACAAGCGCATTGCGGTCGAAACGCTCGAATATATCAAACGTGAAATGCTCGACGCGAGCGGTGGATTTTACTCAGCTCAGGACGCCGATAGTGAGGGTGAGGAAGGGAAATTCTTTGTCTGGACACAGGAAGAAATAGTTGAAAGTTTAGGTGACGAAGAAGCTCGTAACTTCAACACTTATCACGATGTTACGGCTGCGGGTAATTTTGAAGGGAAGAACATTCTGAATGTTAAGAAACCAGTCGCCCCCGCTCCCGGTTTTGACACCCGTGCAAAGCTGTTTGTCGAGCGTGAGAAGCGAATAAAACCATTTCGAGACGAGAAGGTTTTGACGGCTTGGAACGGGCTGATGTTGGCGGCTTTTGCCGATGCGGCGAGAGTTTTGGACGACGCCAATTATTTAGAAATCGCTAAAAGGAACGCTGAATTCATTTGCACAAACTTGATGACCGGTGACAGCGCCCTTACTTCGTGCGGGCTGTTGCAAAATCCAGGAAGGCTTTTGCGCACATGGAAAGACGGCAAGGCTAAGCTCAACGGTTATGTCGAGGATTACGCAAATGTCGCGGACGCTCTTGTCGAGCTTTATCAGGCGACGGGTGAGATCGATTACATTGTTGAGGCAAAGCGGCTGGCGGATGCGATGATAACCGAGTTTTGGGACGAGGAGAGCGGCGGATTTTTCTTTACTTCGAATGACCACGAAGAGCTGATCGTTCGTAACAAAGACTTTTATGACAACGCGACGCCATCCGGCAACTCGGTCGCGGCTGATGTCTTGTTAAAGCTCGCGAAATTCACCGGCGACGAGCGTTATGAGCGGTTTGCGATAGCGACGTTGCGACTTGCGGCTTCGCAGATCAGCCGTCATCCGCAGGGTTTTGGACGGGCGTTATCGGCGTTGGAATTTCATCTTGGTGAAACAAAGGAAGTTGTTGTAGTTGGTGAAAAAGGTAACGAACTGGAGCGTGAGGCTCAGGGCAAGTTTCTGCCAGATGCGGTCGTAGTCTTGTCTTCAGAGCCGGAGGCTCACGCGGCGACAATTCCGCTATTGAAAGATCGCGGCATGATCGACGGAAAGGCTACGGCTTATGTCTGCGAGAATTTGGTCTGCCAGCGGCCGGTAACCTCCGTTGACGATCTACGGTTGCAAATATAAAGAAAACTACAAAAAAACGCAGCTCCCGAAGAAGCCGCGTGTTAATGATTTGACTAAAAAGAAACTATGGTTTCTTTTCAGCGTTGGCGTTAGCAGTCGGTTTATTAGCCATTGCGTTTGCAGCGTTGGAAGCAGCGTTCGCAGCGGTCGTAGCAGCGTTTGCTGCCGTGTTAGCAGCGTTAGCCATTGTGTTTGCCGCATTAGCCATAGCGTTAGCAGCGTTTGCCATTGAGTTGGCAGCTTTGTTAGCCGCAGTGTTCGTGGCTGCTTCACCGCAAGCCATTCCCAAAGCACCCATTACAAGAACTGCAGAAAGTGCAATTACTTTTTTCATATGAATCGATTCTCCTGTCTTTCTCAAAGATTAGATCTAATTAAATTGAAGCTGTGCAAGCACAGCCTGCCCCAATAAATGCATTTTTGGAACACTCGACAATATAGTAAGCCTAACGGCGCAAGTCAACTGCGGAAAGCAAAAAAATGTTAACAGCAGTCGTGCTCGTCCGGAAAGAAAAAGCACCCTGTCCGAAAACAAGGTGCTTATGACTTAACACAAGATGCCGATTACTACGGCTTCTTGACGTTAGCGTTGTTAGCAGCTGTGTTAGCAGCGGCTGTGTTAGCCGGCTTGTTAGCATTAGCGGTGTTAGCCGCCGAAGTGTTTGCTGCCGGTGCTGTTGTCGTTGTATTGGTTGTGGTTGTGTTGGTCGTCGTCGTGGTGTTCGTCGTCGCCGTATTAGCCGGTTTATTGGCTGCGTTGTTAGCCGGAGCTTCGCCGCAAGCCATGCCGAGGGCGCTGAGGCCCAGTGCAATTGAAAGTACAATAACCTTTTTCATTTTATTTAATGACTCCTATCTTTCTCAAAGAATAATTTCCTGTCGCCAGGAACTCCGGCTGATCGAACACAGCCGTTTTGCCTTGAACTCTTTCTTTTTCAGGGCAAACGATAAGATAGGGCGCGCAAAAGGTTTTGTCAACCTTTTTGAGCAAAAAAATGGCCTTTTTAAGATTTTTTTTCAAACTCGCGTTAGCACCGGGACGAGTAGTGCCAGACTGCCTGTATTTATCGGCCAAAACTAAAATTGTATTGACTTTAACGGGTACGACAAGTTATCTTAAAAAATGTTGTTACTCCCCGATTGCACTGGACGCTTCTACAACCAAGACAAAACATGCAGGAATTTGAGGATAGCCCGAATTCGGGCAAAGGCACACGCCCTTTCGGTGTTTATATGGCGTTCGCGATCGCTATGTCTCTAGTGGCGATCGGCGGGGCGTTCTGGCTGTCGAATGCAGCGATTGATGAGCAGTCGAGAATGACTGGTTTCATTGGCCTCGGAGGACTTTTTCTCGTCTTGGGGGTTGTAGTACTTGTTTTCCGGTTCAAAGGGAAAGGACGGCACACGTCGCATATTGCCGATATTCCCGAGGATGCCCCGAGTGCTGAGAACTCGCTTGCCGCACTTGATGAAGCTCGCGAACTGTTCTCGGGTTCGTTGAAGCTCGCCGATACCTTCAGACTGACGTCGAATCGCATTAAAGATGTAATGCCTTTTCGCGCGATCGTTTTGTATGTTTTTAACGATGGACGAACTCATTTGATTGCGGCGCACGCCGACGGGATTGACGTAAATGACGTTGACGACGGTCTTGCAAATCAAAGCCTATCGAGCAGTAGTGTTGAGATCGACAGCTATCTAGAGATGGACGCGACGCAGGCTTTCGGATCGTCGGTTGCAATTCCGCTACGTACTGACGGAACCGTATTTGCGGCTTTGCAGCTATATTTTGGCGACGAATATGATGCGGCGAGCGTCGATAAATATTTGTTTAAGACTGTGGGCGAACGCGTCGCACCGTTGATCTTGAGTTCGCTCGCATACGAGCGCACACACCTGAAAGCGCTTACGGACATCACAACGGAGCTGCCGAATGAGAGGGCGTTTTACCTAATGCTCGAAAAGCAGATCGCAGAATTTCACCAAGATCGCAGCGGCGATCCGCTGACGGTGCTCGCTATCGATATCGATAATTTTGAAGAGATCAACGTCAAATATGGCCACGCGACGGGTGACCGTGTTCTGAATTTTGTGGCGCAGGTAACGAAAGACAGTCTGCGGCGTATGGACTTTCTGGCGCGGTCCGTAAATGATGAGTTTCTGGCGATCCTGCCAACCGCGTCGAAGGAAACTTCGCAGATCGTTATCGCTCGCATACAAAACGGTTTTAAGGAGCGACAGTTTCAGGTTAGCGACGACGAACCCATAGTCATCGAATTGAACATCGGCTGGGCGACATATTGTGACGACGGGAGTACGCCGAGTGAGCTGCTGAGTTTTGCAGAGCTAAAGAAAGCGCAGCAGAAAATCCCGCTGGGCGATAACGTTGTCGCATTCCCGCAGGAATTTGTAAACTAGTCCGCTTTGCTTCGAGACTGAACCGTCTTACACTCAATTCGTTGAGTTTAAGCGGCATTTTTTTTTGCGCCGGGTTTAAGGAGACAATGCCATGAAGACTTTAAGAAACGAGAGCGAGAGAGCGGGTTTAATCGAGCGAGTAAAAAGTTTGAGCGGCAGTGAGATGCCGTCGTGGGGCAAGATGAATGTCAATCAGATGGTCTCGCATCTAGTGCAGGCAGGCGAAATGCCGTTCGAGTCGAGCGTGCCGGATCGCAGCAGTTTTATGTCTAGAACTCTACTTAAGCCGCTGATTCTCTATGTCGTGCCCGTGCCCAAGGAAGTAAAGACCTCGCCCGAGATGAATCAGCAGGAGAATGGCCGCAAGCCGCAGGATTTCGAATCTGACAAAGCTTTGTTGATCGGCGCGATAAACAAGATCGGCACACTCCCGCTCGATCACGAGTGTCTGGCACATCCGTTCTTTGGCGCAATGACTGCGAAGCAGTGGTCGGTTTTGGCAAGCAAACACATCGATCATCACTTGACGCAGTTCGGAGTTTGATTTCAATGGCAAAAATCACATTTTACGGCGGAGTAGGTTCGGTAACGGGTTCAAAGTATTTACTCGAAAACAACGGCAAAAAGATACTTGTCGATTGCGGCTTGTTTCAGGGATTAAAAGAACTTCGGATGCGCAACTGGGAAGATCCGCCGTTTGCCGCGAGCGAGATCGACGCCGTCATTATCACGCACGCTCACATCGATCACACAGGTTGGCTGCCGCGGCTTGTGAAACTCGGTTTCAAAGGGCAGGTCACGACTTCGCGGGCGACAGGCGATCTGCTAAAGATATTGCTGCCCGATTCCGCCCGTCTGCAGGAGGAGGAAGCCGATTATCGCAACCGGCATCAACTAACTTCGCACACGCCTGCCTTGCCGCTTTACGACGAAGCGGACGCAAAGGCCGCGCTCGAAATGCTGCGGCCCGTTCCGAACGACGGCCAGCCGTATGATATTTGCGACGGTATAAAAGCGAGTTTTATGGTAGCAGGGCACATCATGGGTGCGAGTCTGGTGCTGGTGGAGATGAGTAATGCGCGGCCCGACGGCAGCCCGGTAAGATTTTTATTTTCCGGCGATCTCGGCCATTACGATCAGCCGATTGTAAAAGATCCGGCGAAACCGCCCGACTGCGATTATCTGATGTGCGAGTCAACTTACGGCGACCGTTTGCACGGCGAAGTAGATTCCGAGACTGGGTTTGCACGGATCATCAACGAAGCCGCGGAAAGAAACGCACCGATCTTGATTCCGGCGTTTGCGGTCGGACGCACGCAAGAAGTGCTTTACATGATTCGCGAACTCGAAGAGCAAAAACGAATTCCTGTGATGCCGGTGATCGTCGATTCGCCGATGGCGGCACAGGCGACGCAGGTTTACAACCGATGGCACGAGGAGCACGACCGCGAATATGCCTCGCTCCTGGCACATAAGACGCATCCGCTGCGAACGGCGTCGATGCAAACGACCTCGTCGCGTGACGAATCAAAACGTCTCAATGAAATGAAGGGCGCGCGGATCATCATCTCGGCGTCGGGAATGCTCACCGGCGGCCGCGTGCTGCACCACGCGATGCGAATCTTGCCGAACGAAAACGCGACGTTGATCTTCGTCGGTTATCAAGCCTCCGGAACGACTGGCCGTCGCATCCAAAACGGCGAGCGTGAAGTGAAAATAATGAAGAACTGGATACCGGTTCGCTGCCACATCGAAAAGGTCGAGGGCTTTAGCGCACACGCCGATTGGAAAGCGGTGCTCAGATGGCTCAGCGGTTTGCAGACTACGCCAAAGATGGTCTTTACAACACACGGCGAACCGGAGGCCGCCGAAGCAATGGCCGGCCACATCCGCGATGAATTTGGCTGGAACGTCGTCGTCCCGCAATACGAGCAGACGATTGAATTAACTTAGTGATCTTTGTGTCTGCTCTTTGTGGTCTTTGTGTTCTAAAATGCCTTTTAACACAAAGGTCGCAAAGGGAAGACGCAAAGTTCACAGAGAAACGCTATGAAGATATTTTGTTTAATCTCATTGATTTTAAGTATCTCGGGTGTCACGAACGCGCAGGACAAAGTTACCGATCTTGGCTGGCTGGCCGGCTGCTGGGAGCGAAAAGACGCCGCGAAGAAGTTGCTCATCAGCGAGCAGTGGATGTCGCCGGCGGGCACGTCGATTCTCGGGATGGGACGCACGGTGAAGAACGGCAAGACCGTCGATTACGAATTCATGCGGATCGAGCAGCGTGACGAAGGTATTTATTTTTTCGCGCAGCCAAAGGCTAACAAAGAAGAAACACCATTCAAGCTGATCAGATCGACTCGCAACGAAATCATCTTTGAAAACAAAGAACATGATTTCCCGCGGCGTGTGATCTACAAACGACAGGGCACAAAAATGACCGGCCGTATCGAGGGCAACAACAACGGCAAATTCCTCGCGATCGACTTTCCGATGGTTAAGGTCAAGTGCGGCTAGATTGGCTTCGGGCTATGCCCGTCTATTTGCGGGAAAGCTATGCTTTTCCGTTGTCGTGACCCAATAGGATCGCGGCTGTGCTGCTGTCTGGAGGCATAGAGTGCATTTGCATCACCTGACGAAAAACTGCGGGCAGAACTGTTGGATGAGTGTGAGGAACGCCAAGTAGAGGTGAAATATTTTACTTCGCTTGAACGTTTGGCGGCGACACACGCCGTTACAATAGAATTCGTTACCTTGGAATGGATAAATGAAAATTTTACGTCAGAAAAGGTGTTAAGGGCGACCGATTCAAAGCTTGAATTCGTTGCCAAAAATGCTCCTAAACGAAAACTCGAACGTGACTATTATCATGAAAATATCTCAAGTACGGGGCACTTCAATAGGATATCCTCGGAAATCGATATTGAGAGTTTCTTTGTAAATGAATTGTCCGACGGATCGTTACAGATTACCGTCGATTATCGTGGCGAGGTGGAATTCGAATGCGAGGTTGAAGAGACAGACGATGCGGGTAATACAGATTATGACTATAAGTATGTTTATCCAGAAGTCATTTTAGGCGCCGATATTCTAGTTAAAGACAAAAAGATCGTGGAATGGAGCGCCGCGGAAATCTGCTAAGAAGGCTCTAAACCAACGATGATGGCAAGCTCAGAGGGAACGTAGCACTAACCGCGCCCAAGGGGCAAGGAACTACTCGTAACGCAGGCACTCGATCGGGTCCATGCGTGCGGCTTTGCGTGCGGGTAGGACGCCGAAGATGAGGCCGACGCCGACCGAGACAGCTAAGCTTACGCCGATCATCCATAGTTCGACTGTTGCGGGTAAGCTCGGGACGAGCAGCATTATCAAGCTGCTGATGCCGACGGCGAGGACGACGCCGATGACGCCGCCGATGGCGGTGAGCGTCATTGCTTCGAGCAGGAATTGAAAGACGATCGCGCTTCGCGTCGCGCCGATGGCCTTGCGGATGCCGATCTCTTTTGTGCGTTCGGTGACGGAGACTAGCATGATGTTCATCACGCCGATGCCGCCTACGAGCAGACCGAGCATCGAGATCGCGATGGCCGCGATGCCGACGCCCGCGATAACACTGTCGAATTGCGCGATAAACGCGTCTGCGGTCTTGAGATCGAAATCATTCTTCTGCTCGAACTTAACTTCGCGGCGTTGTCGCATAATTCCCTCGATCTCTGAGACCGCGTCGTTCAGCTTTCCTTCTTTCGCCTGAACTGTCATGAGCAGATAATTGCGAAGAGGGGCGACTTTTCGCGAAGTGCGATACGGCATAAAAATTTTGCTGTCCTCTTCGTTGTCGCCGAAAAAGCCCGCTTTGCGTTTCTCGAGGACGCCGATGATCTCCCAAGTGTCGCCGTTCATGCGAACGACTTTGCCGATGGGCGACTCGTCGGGATTTGGAAAGAGAGCTTCGCGTGCGTTGACGCCAATGACCAATACTTTGCGACGCTGCATGTTGTCGGCCTCGGTGATCCAACGCCCTTCGCGCATCGACAGATTGGTGATCAAATCGTAATTTGTCGAAACGCCGTCGCACTCCGCCCAGCGATAATTGCGGCCTTCGTACGTCATGTTGTCGTCAAAACTCGCGCCGAAATTACCGATGCCCGGGTTGATAAGCGCGATGTCATTGATGTCGGTCGCTTGAGCGAACAGAGCGTCGGCGTCGGCGTCGGTGAGTGGTTTGCGGTTGCGTTCGTCGCGATTCGGCGGGCCGTCGCCCATCGAGAGATGAAATACGTAAATGTTATTCGTGCCGTACTCCTCGACGATCGAAACGATCGACTGGCGCATTCCGGTCAAGATGGAAGCGACAACGACCGCCGTGATAATACCGACGACGATGCCGATGATCGTCAGCGCCGAGCGAAACTTGTGCCCGACGATACTGTCGAACGCCATCCGCATTACTTCGATTGGTAGTGAAGCAGATACTCGCATAAATCAATTGCCACAGAGGACACAGAGAAAAGAAAGAATATTAGCCGCAGATGAACGCAGACAAACGCAGATATGAGAATAAAACCGGCCAAAACATTTCTCTTTTTCCTGATCTGTGTCCATCTGCGTTAATCTGCGGCAAAAAATCTTAGCTTTGCGACAGCGCGACGATCGGGTCTAGCCGCGATGCTTTCCATGCCGGATAAATGCCGGCGACGATGCCAATGATGCTCGAGACGGCGACTGATAGCACTACATATCCGATCGTGATCGTCATTGTGATATCGAGCGCCATTCCGACAAGCTGCGTCGCACCGACCGCAACAAGCAACCCAAAAAATCCGCCGACGATGCAGAGCGAAGCCGACTCGATCAAAAACTGCAGCAATATCTGCTGCCGCGTCGCGCCCAGAGCTTTTCGCAAACCGACCTCGAAGGTCCGCTCGGTCACCGAGACGAGCATTATGTTCATCACGACGATGCCGCCGACGAGGAGAATGATCATCGTGATCGGCACGACGACCGCCGCGATCGCGCCGGTGATCTGATCCATCGTCGAGTTAAAATCATCGACATTCACGACGCCAAACGTGTCTTCTTCGCTGCCGATAAGCTGGCGTTTGTTTCGCAGCAACTGACGAGCTTCTTCGATCGAATCTTTAAATACCTCGCTCGATTTTCCCTTGCCGTGAAGCTGCAGACCGCCGGTTCGCACAAATATCTGGCCGTGAAGGATTATCGGAATATAAACGTGACGATCTTGCGAGTCGCCAAAGAATGAGCCGCGTTTTTCTTCGACGCCGATGACCTTAAGCGGAACACCGCGAATCTTGATCTCTTCGCCGAGTGCGGGCTTATTTGGAAAAAACTTTTCGCGAACGTCATTGCCGATAACGCAAACGTAACTCATCCGCGCAGATTCTTCGTCGGTGAAAAAACGTCCCTCGCCCATCGTTTTGTCTTCGATCTCGGACATGTTGCCGGTCACGCCCATGATGCGCGTCGAAGGCATCTCGATACCGTTGAATGTCAGATCGGCGCCCGCATTTACCTGCGCACCGACTTCTGAACAAAGCTCGCAATTATCGCGGACGTATTCGTACTCATGCCACTTGATGTCTTTGTTACGGCGATTGCGTCGCTCAAATTCTTCGTCGGCCATCCGTCCCATCGAGGCCATACGGTTGATCATAAAGTGGTTCGAGCCGAGCACCTTCGACGCGGTCTCTACGACGTAGGTTTTCAATCCGCTGATCGAAGCTCCGACCACGACGACCGCTGCGACGCCGATGATAATTCCGATTAGCGTTAAAAAGGCGCGCAGCTTGTGTTCGAGGATCGATTTTATAGCGATCCAGAACGCGTCTATGTAGAATGAGTAGATCTGTCGCATAGTCAGAACCAACTGCGCATACGTGGTGGTTTTATGTAAGCAACCGTCGAGGTAAAACGAACCTGAAATGCAAACGTAGTGTAAGGCAAAAAGGTTCAAGAAAAATTCGCATTTGACGGCCAGCACGCTCGTTTACACTCGCGTTTCTGCCCTGAATTGCTCGCGTGCTATACTCTCATTTCGATTTTAATTGATTCAGGAGAGATAACTTGAGCGTCTTAGTTGACAAGAATACACGTCTGATCGTGCAGGGAATCACGGGCAAAGAAGGCACGTTTCACATGCTGCAGATGCGAAATTACGGTACGAATGTCGTCGGCGGTGTGACGCCCGCCAAGGGCGGCACTACGCACGAAGGCGTCGCGGTCTTTAACACAGTCGCCGACGCCGTGAGCGAAACCGGTGCGAACGCGAGCGTCATTTACGTGCCGCCGGCATTTGCCGCAGACGCGATCATGGAAGCCGGCGACGCGGGAATTCCGCTCGTTGTTTGCATTACTGAAGGCATTCCGGTCGCCGATATGATCAAGGCAAAGGAATTTCTCAACGGCCTTGCAATCCGCAATCCGCAATCCGCAGTCCGCACTCGATTGATTGGCCCCAACTGCCCCGGCATTATTTCTCCCGGCAAGTGCAAGATCGGCATCATGCCCGGCCACATTCACAAAGAAGGCCGCATCGGCGTCGTCTCGCGCTCCGGCACGCTCACGTACGAGGCCGTTGGTCAGCTAACCGCTCTTGGTCTTGGCCAATCGACTGCCATCGGCATCGGTGGCGATCCGATCATCGGCACGACGCACACCGACGCTTTAAGACTGTTTCAAGAGGACGACGAAACCGACGCCATCGTAATGATCGGCGAGATCGGCGGCACCGCCGAAGAAGACGCGGCGGCTTATGCGAAAGACCATGTAACAAAACCGATCGTCGCCTTTATCGCCGGCCAAACCGCTCCGCCCGGACGCCGCATGGGCCACGCCGGCGCCATCATCTCAGGCGGCAAAGGCACGGCTGCCGAAAAAATGACAGCATTAACCAAAGCCGGCATCCGCGTCGTACAGTCACCTGCGGATATCGGTGCTGCGGTGCAAGAGGTTCTTGGTCAGCGTGCTGCTGTTTGACTATGATGAAAGTGATTCTGCTCTTGTTTCTGTTTTTTACTCCTGTGATAGTTGCGCAAAATACACTGCTCAACGGAATGGTTTCAGATCCAAATGGCGTTGCAATTGCTGATGTAAAGGTAATTACGGTCAGCAAGAATGGTAACGAAACAACCTCGAAAACTGATGAAAATGGCTTTTATAAGATTCAACTGTCTAATGTAGTTCTATTGAAATTCATTGGGCCTAGTGGTTTTCAGAATGTTGAGGTGAAGTATTGCGCTAGCTCGAAGAAGGAATTAACGTTTGATATTACGATGGATGTAGACCCAGATGGTTCCGGAGTGATGTATTCAGAGTTCGTCTGTGACAAAGATTTTAAGAACTGTAAATATATCAGCCGTCTCGGAAAAGGAACCACAAAACCGAAGAAGTTGACTTTTAATTGTGTGCGAACAAAACATAAATAACTAAACAATAATCAATGAATAATTTAACTTTTGGAATAATAAAGCCCGATGCAGTTCGGGCAGGGAAACAGGGACAGATCATTTCGCGCATTTTGGGCGGTGGATTTAAGATCCGCGGGATGAAACTTATTCATCAGACGCGAAAGCAGGCTGAGGGCTTTTACGCGGTTCACGCCGGCAAAGGCTTTTATGACGAGCTTTGCGATTTTATGTCGTCGGGGCCATGCGTCGTGCTTGCACTCGAAAAAAAGGATGCCGTTCCGGCTTGGCGCGAGCTGATGGGAGCAACCAATCCCGCTGAGGCCGCTGAAGGCACGATCCGCAAGGATTTTGCGACGTCGATCGGCGAGAACGCGGTTCACGGCTCCGACTCGGACGAAAACGCGTGCGTAGAGATCGCGTATTTCTTTAGCAAACTTGAATTAGTCTGAGTGTAAAGGTATAAAACTCTAAAGGCGTCAGGTTTTGGTCTTGGGTTTTAGGCGAAGCCAAATCTCTGGCATCGTCTATCTTAATTTGCCTCAAAGGGAAGTGAAATTATGAAAAAGTGCCCGAATTGCGAAAAAACATTTGACGACGCGATGCGGTTTTGCCAGGTTGACGGAACGCCGCTCGTCGATGACGTGCCGTTCGATCCGTACGCTACGATAGTCGCGACTTCTGCGAACATCGCGCCGCCGGCAGACGAGACGGTTGCGGCTGATTCCACGCCTTCCCAGTCGGCTATTTCATTGCCGGAAGAAGTTCTCGAAGCTCCCAATGCCGATCCGCTTAAGACAATGTATGTCTCCGATTCGGAGATGCAGCAGGTGCTCGGTGCCAGCGGTGACGCGCCTTTGGAAGAAATTCGAGCTGACGAGATAGAGGCTGAAGTTCCGGTTTTGGAAGTGCCTCCTATGCCCGAGCCGCCGCCGCCGAGTTTTAGCGATATGGCACCGCCGCCTTCGCCGTTTTCACAAGTCTCCGACCCTAACGATGCTCCGGTTCCCGCGCCGCCAATGTTTTTAGAACCCGAATCGGCACTGCAAGAGGCCGAAACGGTGATTCCAGCTGAAGTTGCCGCCGCGGTAGCTCCGCCGCTAGCGCCGATGCAGGAATGGACGCCGCCACCGTCACCCGAAGCTAGTTGGCAGAATCAGGATGTAGGTGCAAACGCGCCGTTCCAATCGCCGCCCGTCAGCGGACAAAACAAGACGCTGCCAATAATCTCGCTGATTCTCGGCATCGTTTCACTCTGTTGCTATGTCTCGCCGTTGACCGGCATAGCAGCATTAATAACCGGTTTTTTAGGAATGAAGAACGCAAACAGCGATCCGACACAGTATGGCGGCAAAGGCCTCGCAATTGCCGGCATGGTTTTAGGCGCGCTGTTTTTCCTGATTGGAATGGCGTATTGGATTTTTATCTTTTTCTTTGGCGGCATGGCGATGTTAATGGACGCCGCAAGATAGCTTTTTATGTCAGTAGTTTCGGATGTAATTCAATCGACTGTCGCAATCATCAAGGGCATGAAGCGCACGATCTCGGAGATACCGCGTACAAAATGGACGGTGCAATATCCCGAAGATCCGGTGACGGTGCAGCCGCGTTATCGCGGACAGCACCTGTTGCACGTTGATGAAAACGGCAAGGAAAAGTGCGTTGCTTGTTATCTGTGCGCGGCAGCCTGCCCGTCGGACTGCATCTATATCGAGGCACAGGACGACGCGCGTCCGTACGCCGAGCGCGTTGGCCGCGACGAACGATACGCAAAGGTTTACAACATCGATTATGGCCGCTGCATCTTCTGCGGATTCTGTGTCGAAGCTTGTCCTAAAGACGCGATCACGCACGGTTACAACTTTGAGATCTCGGTTTACAATCGCGCCGATCTGCTAAAGACAAAAGACGACCTGCTCATCACAAAACAAAAACAATCGAAGAACTACCGCGTCGCGCTCTCGAGCGAGGATGTCGATTCTGAGTTCAAAAAATCAAGTTGGTAGGCGATGGACCTGCCTCCGACACAAAAAGGCCGGCATCACGAGATTCGCGGGCTTGGTTTGCGAGTGTTTGGAGGGTTGACGCGCGATGACCAACCGCTCGATCCGTTTGAACTCGCCACGTATGCAAAGCTGCTCGTCGTGCCTTTTGAGCAAATCGCCGCGTTGAGCGACGAGGCGCGAAATCACTTGCTCGGGACTGGGAAAGACGCTTGGTCTGGCGGTGCGGCCTCGCACAGGCTGCCGGACGGCCGAAAACTCATCATTCTGAATCCAACTCACGGTAAAAACCGTCACAACGCAACGCTGATGGAAGAGATCAGCCACGTCTTTCTCGGTCACAAGCCGAGCCGTCTCGCGATCGAGCGTCGCAATTCGAAAGGCGAGATCATTGCACGCGATTACAATCACTCGATCGAAGAAGAAGCTTACGGCACCGGCGCCGCGGCACTTGTTCCATACACCGCGTTAAAACGCATGGTTGCCAACGGTAAGACGATCCAAGAGATCGGGCGGCATTTTCGCGTCAGTCGTGCATTAGTTGAATTTCGCATCAAAGTCTCGCGCCTCTGGGACGACTACGCCGCAAAGGTCTTTAGCGGCTGATGCTGTATAATCGCAATTTACTTTTCGTGAAATGCCGACGCCCGATACGACAATTTCGACCGCAGCTAAACAGCTTACGACCGTAGATAAACTGCGCCTCCTGCTCGACATCACAAAGACGATCAGCCGTTCGCTCGATCTCGACGAAGTGCTGAACCTCGTGATGGATACCCTCGATTCGCTGATTCACTATGACGCGGCAGGAATTTATTTGATCGAGCCAGGCGATGATAAAAATCCATATGTCTTCAAATCCAAGTCCATTCGTGGCTATCAGATCAGTTTCGAGCAGATCGAGCCGCGTTTGAAGATGGGCGAGGGCTTTCTGGGCACCGTCGCTCAAAGTGGACGAGCGATCATCTCGCCAGATGTCAGCACGGACCCGCGGTATTTTCCGGCGCGCGAACGCACGCGTTCTGAAATGCTCGCGCCGATCATCTCGAACGACCGCGTCATCGGTGTTTTCGATCTTGAAAGCGACAATCTCGATGCATACAGCGAAGACGATCTCGCTATCTTGCAGCTGCTTACTTCACAGGTCGCGATCATCATCGAGAAGGTTCGGCTCCACGAGCAAGTGGTCGAGAAGAAACGAATTCAGGCACAGCTCGAGGTAGCTCGTCAGGTACAGCTCGACCTGCTGCCCGACAACGATCCGCAGGTCGATGGATTCGATGTTAGCGCATATATTTTTCCGACCGAGGAGGTTTCGGGCGACTATTACGACTGGGTCAAAATCTTTGACGATCAGATCGGCATCGTTGTCGCCGATGCCGTTGGAAAGGGAATTCCGGCTGCGTTGTTGATGGCGTTTTTGCGTGCGAGTTTGCGAGCCGGTGTCCAGATCGGATACGCGCCTCACATAGCGTTTTCTAAGGTGAGCAATCTGCTGCACGATTCGACCGAGGACAATCAGTTCATAACGGCCATTTACGGCATTCTCGATTCGACAAATCGCACGTTCGTGTTTTCAAACGCTGGACACAATCCGCCGCTACTTATTAAGCCAGACGGCGAATATCGCTTTGTTGAATACGGCGATATGCCGCTCGGCATGTTTGAGGACCTGCATTATCACCAGCATTTTATCCGCTTTGAGAACCATCAGGTTCTGGTGCTATACACCGACGGTATTACCGAGGCTGCGAACCCGAACGGCGAGGAATATGGTACCGAGCGTCTCGCAAAGCGCGTTCTCGACGGCATAGATCTTCCGGCAAGACAACTTATCGATCACGTCCGTAAAGGCATCGCCGATTTCACCGAGCGTAAGTTTCTCGACGACGACGGGACGCTGTTTATTGTCAAAGCGCAGTAAAGTTTAAAAGTGGAAATGTGAAAAAGTGAAAAGGGTAAGAGTGAAACTTCTCACTTTTACCCTTTTTCACTTTTTACCTTTCGGCGTTCTTTCAGTTGTGAAATTGTGATTTGTTAGTTAATGTGCCGTTATTGAGTTGTGGACGTTGTCGCCGCCCGGCACCACCGGCGTTGAAAAATCATCAAGGTTTATCTTGTCGTTGCGTGTTGAAAATGCGTAAATATCAAAACCGTAAGCATCCAAAAAGTCCGTCAATTCCTGCGACCGGTGCAAATACAATGTCTCCGTGAAGCCAAGTTCCGAGCGAATCTCAAGCAAACGCTCGATAACCTCGAGTGGTGCAAAACACTGATTCGGATCTTTGAAAGTCGCCATAAAGCGTTGGTTTTGAACTGCTTGTCATGCGGACAAGCACTGGTTTAGATAACGAAATCAGCGGAAAGGTTGTTCCTTGTTCTTGGTATGTCGCTTTTCGATGAAAACGATTGCATTTTTGGGCAAAACAGGCATATGATTTTGACATCACACCCCTTGTCAGTGGAGGAATTATGAATAAACTCAGTTTTCGATGGATGATTATCGTGGCAATCGGTGTATTCGCGGGCACTTCAGTTTCGGCCCAACAGGCCGCGGCATCGGACAAATACCTGATTTCAGCCAAAGCCGGCGGAGTCAATTACACTCAAGGGTCGGTCAGCGTCGCACGTTTTGACAATACGGGCGGTTTGCTGTTGATGGGCGACCAAATCGAGGTCGGGGACAGAGTTTCGACCGGAGTCGACGGCCGCGTAGAGATACTGCTCAATCCGGGTTCGTTTCTCAGACTTGGCGCGAACTCGTCGATGGAGTTCAAATCGACCTCGCTTGACGACCTGCAGATCAAACTCGACAGCGGCAGCGCGATTTTCGAGGTTTTTGCGACAAATGAATTCAGGGTTTCGATATTCACGCCGAAAGGAAAAGTGACGTTGATCGAATCTGGGGTTTATCGCTTCGATCTTGTACGAGACGGCGCAGTCACAGTTGCCGTAACCGAGGGCAAGGCCATGGTCGGCACTATTGCTGTGAAAGAAGGACGTGTCGCCACTTTCAACGGAACTAAGGTTGACATCGCCAAATTCGACCGAGGAAGGCGTGATGAGCTTGCCGAGTGGAGCCGCTCACGGGCTAAGGAACTCGCAAGAATGTCCTCGTCGCTCAAAAACCGCGACGTGCGCTCGTCCTTGCTGGATTCTTTTAATGCGAGACGCTGGAATATGTTCGGCTCTTTCGGGCTATGGGTGTTCGATCCTTTCACGCGGCGATATTGTTTCCTTCCGTTTGGATATGACTGGAATTCGCCTTACGGGTACGGATTCGGTACGAACATCTGGTGGTACAATTTGCCGCCGATCGTCTTCAATCAGCCTCCGCCGCCGGGCACACCGACTGTCTCGGCGCCGATTCGCGTCCGAACGACTAGAACCGAAAGCGATCAGTCACAAGGCGGTGCACCGCCTTACACAAGGATAGTGCGAGAGCGCGAGATTAACCCTCCGACCCGGCGAACTGAGTTTCCGGTCGAACGGACGAAACCTGTTCGGGAGGCTCCGCCCCCACCACCGCCTATCATCGTCATGCCGGCGCCTGCACCGGCCCCGACAGGCAAGAAGCCGGACGGCAGATAACCGCCTGCATAACAAATCGAAAGCGCGCGAATCGACTCGGTGAGCGCGCTTTTTATTTTATTAGGAGCGATGTGGTTTGTTGCTGAAGTTCTTGTACGTTGAAAAAAGGTTCAATAATGAGCAAAATTGACTGGAACCCATTAAATATCGTGTGAAATATAACGCACGGCAGTAGATTGCCGGTTTTAACGCGAATCGCCGTCAGGATCATGCTGAGCAATGTGAGCAGTAGAATTGTCGACGTGCTCGGCCAATATTGCGGCACGTGGACGACCGCGAAAAGAAAAGTCACAAGCAAAAACGCCGCCGGAACACCCATCGCGCGCTGAAACGCTGAGTACAGCACGCCGCGATAGACGAGTTCTTCGACAAATGGCGCGGTTAACGTAGCGACGATCGCTATCATAAAGACCGCCATTCGCGAACTTTTTAATATTCTTATAAGGTCGTTCTCTTGTTCAGGAATAAGATTGCCGACTGCAACCGCGCTCAGGCCGAAACCGACCAACACTGCGATATACTGCCACCACGCAAAACCGCCTGACTTCCAACCGAGCATCTCTTTAAAGGAGAATCTTCTTCCACGCGTTACGACCAGCCACGCAAGAGCGACTGTAAGCAAGTGGGCGGGAACGATCGCGGCTATCTGCACGACGATCGACATCGCGTCGGTTTTGGCAAATTCGACCAGAGCTTCGCTGTCGGTGAGCTGCACGCCGTTCATCGCGAGATATGGAAGTAGGAAGATCGCCGGAATAATGACTATGAACAGAACACTCGCGATCCAAACGCCTATCGCCTCCCAAGATTGCCACGGCGGGTAGTCAGGCGACGGCGCAACGTTTGTCTGCGGCGTTTCAGGAATCGGGAGATTTGAGTAGTATTCGGCTTGTTCGGGTGTTTCCACTTTAGAGAGTGTAGCTAATCGACGTGCGTGGCGGCAACTTTCGCAACTTCTTGTCTTGTGTTCCTGTGCGATTAGGGCTAACCTAAAATCCCGTGGAGCTACACGGCAAAAATACTCGACAAAATGTGATCGCAATCATTCCCGCACGCTACTCGTCTGTGCGCCTTCCGGGCAAGATGTTACGCGAGATTGATGGCAAGCCGCTGATTTTGCACACTTTGGAGCAGGCTCGCAAAACGCGAACTGTTTCTCGCGTGATCGTCGCGACTGATGACGAACGAATTTTTGATGTGGTCACCAAAGCCGCAGGCGAAGCCGTAATGACTTCGCCGGATCATCGATCCGGCAGCGACCGCATCGCCGAAGTCGCGCAAAATTTACCGGAAGGCTCGATCATCGTGAATGTTCAGGGCGATGAGCCGTTGATCTCGTCTGACACGATCGATGCTGCCGTGAATGCATTGATCGATGATCCTGACGCCGACATGGCGACGACGTGCGAGCCAATCGAAAGCCTTCGGGAACTGCTCAACGGTAACAATGTAAAAGTCGTCGTCGGCGGGAACGGTTACGCGCTGCATTTTTCGCGATCGCCAATGCCGTGGCCTCGCGAAGCGTCGCTCAAGTATGGCGGCGATCCGAATCAAGCAATAGAAGAGGAACCGGAGCTGCTCTCGAACTTCAGAAAGCACACGGGCCTGTATGTTTACCGCCGCGAATATTTACTCGAATTTACAAAATTGCCGCAGACGCGGCTCGAAAAGATCGAGATGCTCGAACAGCTTCGGGCACTTGAGAATGGCGCGAAGATCAAGGTCGTCGAAGCGGCTGCAAAATCAATCGGCGTCGATACCGAAGAAGATCTGCAGCTTGTCGAGCAGCTTATGAAAGCGGAATTCGAGCAAGCGGCGCAATAATTTATGCAAGATTGGATCGGAATTGGATTTTTTGTGCTGCTGATCGTCGGAGCGGCGCTTGGGCTCAAGTTGTTGAGCAAACCGCGGGTTTCGACATCGGATGAGTTTGAGCGGCGGGCAGCAGAAGAAAAGACGATGCTGGGAGCTTCGATGAATGCGTTGCAGGAAATGATCGATCCTGAAGCCGCGAAGGCCAGAGAAGTGATAGAACAGATGAAGGACGGTAATTTTCAAAAGAAAAAGCGGGAAGGTAAGGCTGACGGCAACAATCTGAATGAGGAAAGTGAAATTTAAACAGGATGGAGATGATAAACAGGATTTTAGGCTCTATCATGCCTATCCTGTATATCCTGTTAATAATTTGCTTTTTCGCACATAAAACTTGAGGAGAAGGAATGACTAAATACATTTTCGTAACGGGCGGTGTGGTTTCGAGTTTGGGAAAAGGACTGGCGGCGAGTTCGATCGGCTGTCTGCTCGAGGCTCGCGGGCTGAGCGTGCAAATGATGAAGCTCGATCCGTATATCAACGTCGATCCGGGCACGATGTCGCCGTTTCAGCACGGCGAGGTTTTTGTGACCGATGACGGGGCCGAGACCGACCTCGATCTAGGGCATTACGAGAGATTTACGAATGCAAAACTCTCGCAGGCGAACAACTGGACGAGCGGGCGAATTTATCTGTCTGTTATTGAAAAAGAACGTCGCGGCGACTATTTGGGAAAGACGATTCAAGTGATTCCTCACATCACCGACGAGATAAAAGCCGCAGTTCGCAAGGTCGCCGAGATGCATGAGCCCGACGTGCTGATCGTCGAGATCGGCGGAACGGTCGGCGACATCGAGTCGCTGCCTTTTATGGAAGCGATTCGACAGATCGGCAACGAAGAGGGCCGAAACAACGCGATCTATGTGCACGTCACGCTCGTGCCTTTCATCGCGGCTGCGGGTGAATTGAAGACAAAACCGACGCAGCATTCGGTCAAGGAGCTTCGCGAGATCGGTATCGCGCCGGACATTCTGCTTTGCCGCTCGGAACGTCCGTTGCCGGTCGATCTGCGAAAGAAGATCGCGCTATTTTGTAACGTTCAGGAAGGCGCAGTGATCTCGGCGCTCGACGTCGATACGATCTACGAAGTGCCGCTCGCATTTCACGAGCAGGCACTTGACGATCTGATCGTCAACACCCTGCATCTGAACGAGCAATTTCCGACTGTCGATCTCAAGAATTGGCGCGAGCTCGTCGCGACAATAAAAGACCCGAGTGCGGGAGCTGTGCGAATCGCGATCGTCGGCAAGTATGTAGAGTTAGAGGATTCGTACAAATCGCTTCGCGAGGCGCTCACGCATGCCGGTGTCGCGAACAACTTGCGAGTTAATGTTTCGTGGATCGAATCCGAAAATCTGATGAAGGACGGTTACGAAAACGAGCTGCAGGATTTTGACGCGATACTCGTGCCCGGCGGTTTTGGCAAACGCGGCATCGCCGGTATGCTGCGAGCGATAAAATACGCGCGTAAATCGCAGACGCCGTATTTTGGAATTTGCCTCGGCATGCAGACGGCGTGCATCGAGTTTGCGAGGAATCAGTGCGGGCTTCGTGACGCGGACTCGACTGAATTCAACGAAGAGACGCCGTTCCCGATCATCTTTAAACTCCGCGATCTCGTCGAAACGCACGAATACGGCGGCACGATGCGGCTGGGCGAGTGGAAGTGCGAACTCAAAGACGGCTCGCTGGCACGCGAGGTCTATCATGGCGAAGCCGAGATCGGCGAGCGTCACCGACATCGTTACGAATTCAATCCCGAATATCGCGACGTCCTCGAAAAAGAAGGGCTCGTTTTCAGTGGCGTCTCGCCGGACGGCAAGTTCGTCGAAATGATCGAGCTGCCGCGTGACGTGCATCCGTTCTTTATCGCTTGTCAGTTTCATCCAGAATACAAATCGAAGCCGCTCGCCGTCCATCCGCTCTTTGACTCGTTCGTCCAGGCGGCGTGGCAAAACCGCCTGCACAGCGAAAATCTCGAACACGACGTTGCAGCGGACAAACAGGTCGAATTGCCTGAACACGTAGAAGCCGCCGGCGTCGAATGATCTTGCGTGAATTCAAACAGGATGAACAGGATGAGCAGGATTTGTATTCTTTTTCTATCCTGACTATCCTGTAAATTCTGTTAGATTTTTTGCTCAATGCACGATATCAACTCATTTAAAGTTGGCAATGTTGCTTTTGGCGGCGGAGAGCTTTCGTTTCTGCTCGGGCCGTGCGTCGTTGAGTCGGCGCAGCATGCGCTTTTTATGGCGCAAGAGATAAAAGATATTTGTGGTGGCGTCGGTGTCGATGTTGTTTACAAGTCTTCGTTTGATAAGGCGAATCGAAGCTCTATCGAGAGCTTTCGAGGCGACGGCATGGAGTTTGGGCTCAGCGTGCTCGCGCAGGTTAAGAAAGAGGTCGGCGTACCGGTCATAACTGACATTCACGAACCGTGGCAAGCCGAAAAAGTAGCTGAGGTTGCCGACATTTTGCAGATACCGGCATTTCTTTGTCGGCAAACTGATCTGCTGGTCGCGGCGGCGAAAACTGGTAAAGCCGTGAACGTTAAGAAGGGGCAGTTCCTCTCGCCGTGGGATGCAAAGAATATCGTCGAGAAATTACAAGCCGCGGGTTGCGACAGAATTTTACTTACCGAGCGAGGCTCGAGTTTTGGCTACAACAATCTCGTCGTCGATCTTCGCTCGTTTCCGGTTATGCGCTCATTCGGCGTGCCTGTGGTTTTCGACGTGACGCATAGTTTGCAGCTTCCGGGCGGACTTGGGAAAGCAACCGGCGGACAGTCCGAATACATCGAAAACTTCGCTCGTGCCGGCGTAGCGTGCGGCGTTGACGCGGTTTTTATGGAAGTTCACGACAATCCGGCCAAAGCTCCGAGTGACGGGCCGAATCAACTTCCACTCGCGCGGCTCGAAAAATTGCTTACAAAATTAAAAGCTATTCACGAACTAGTTGCCCGGAACACAGCCGCCGAGCGACAGACGACATAATGAAAATTTTGCGCATATTCTTTTATATAGTTTTTACTGCATTACTTTTCGCATCTGCGTTTTCGCAAACACCGACGCGCACAGCGTCTGCAACTTGGCAGGTGCTGAAATATGATCTGAGCGTCACGCTGCCGCAGGATGAAAGATCGCGCAGCATAACGGTCAAGGCCGTTCTGAATCTCAAAAATGTATCGAGTGCTCCTGCCGGGACATTGACGCTGCGGATCTCGCCGTTCGCAGAAATTTCGGCAGTTAAGATAAATGATGCGGTCGTTGATTTTTCAAAGAGCGAGGAGAAGATAAATTCGGCGACCGGCTTGCAGCGAAGCGGTTTGCGGTTTGGTGCGATTTCCGCGGGCGGAACGGTCACGGCTACTGTCGACTACAAGCTTACTATTAAAGAAAACTCACCGCTTAACACGATCTCATCGGTCGGCTCGCAGTTTTTGCCGCTTTCGTTTTGGTATCCGACGCCGAACAGCTGGTTCTTTACACGCGGCGCCGACGCCGCGCCTATGCGAATGAAAGTTACTGCGGCGAGCGGTCTTTCGGTTGTTTCGTCGGGAACTGAAACTGCCGGAGCATTTGAGCAAAAACTTATTTCACAGCCATTTTTCATATCGGGTGATTGGACTGTGTCAGAGCAAAACGGCGTGAGCATCTTTCTTCCAAAAGGCACTTCGGCTGACGCGCAAAAACGCGCAGCCGAGCTTGCGTCGTTGATGTCCGAAGCAAAAACATTTGTCGCGGGCGTACTTGGAAATGCTCCGGTTACACCGCTGCGCATTGTGGCGACGCGACGCGGCGCCGGATTTTCGAGCGGTGGAACTCTGTTGGTTGACGAAGCCGTATTTCGGCGGTCGAAAATCGATTCGCTGACTGCGATGAATATCGCCGAGGCCGTTGCAAAAGTCTGGCTCGGCGGCTCGACTTTGGTGAATGGCGAAGGCTACGGCGTAATTAGCGAAGGTCTTGCACGTTATATCGCAACACAATTCATTGAGAGCAAATACGGCAAAGACGTTGCTGAGAACGAACGTCTGCGACAGCGAAATTCGTATGCGGCGGTTTCAAAACGCGATGCGCCGATGAGCGTAGTTTCGCCGCTCGACGATTTTTATTACCCAGAAGTCGCGAACAAAGGTGCGATGGCGTGGCGAATTTTGGCAAAGCGCATCGGTGCGGCGGAATTCGCAAACATTATTCGCTCAAGCTCGCAAGACGGTGAGTTGAATCTCGCTGAACTACGCGCCGCGTTTTCTGCACAGAAAGATGTTGTCGATTATCTGTTCGATCAGGTTACGGACATGAACCTGCTCGCCGGCCGGCCGCAAAGCTTAGGCACCGAAACTCGAGTTAGCGTGAGAAACACAGGCTCGATCGATGCGACAGTCGATGTTGTTGCGACGACTGCGAGTGGTGAAAAAATAGTTGCGCCGACAAGCATCAGGGCAACTAGTTTTGGCGAGGTCGCATTCAAAACGCCGCAGAGGATCGTTCGTGTCGAGATCGATGCGGACAAGATGTATCCGCAGATCGATTACTCCGATGACATTGCGCCGCAAGATTCCAATGAGAGCGATCCGCTGCTTGCGGTAAAACGGCTTTTTGATAAGCAAGATTTTGCAGGTGCTGAAGCGACTGCCAGATCGACGCTTCGCGACCGTCCGCGATTTGACGACGTGAGGATTTTTTTAGCGAGGGCTTTACTGGCACAAAATAAAACTGCGGAGGCGGAAAGAGAATTCATCGCGGTTTTGGCAGAACAACTGCCGACTGCAAGAAGCATCGCGTGGGCAAACGTCGGACTGGCCGAGATCGCAAGCCGCAGCGGTCAAACGAGCTCCGCTTTGAAATTTGCCGAGGCCGTGATTGTTAATGATGCCGACTACGGAGCGAGTCTCGCCGCTCGCAATCTCAGAAACAAACTTGGTGGCGCGACACCTGCCGATCAGAGCATAAAAACTTTCTTCGCTGATTTTGACAAGGCCGCGACCGCCAATAGAAAAGCCGACGTCGATGCGCTTGTTATGCCCGGTGAAGTGACAAAATTCGCGGGCGGTGTCGCCGGTTCGACTGAGCAATGGCAGACGCAAATTCGGGCGATCGACCGGCTCGACGCAAACACGGTCCTCGTCGAGGCAGGTATGACGATCAAGCTGCTTAATAAAGAAGCCGAGAGCGGAATGGCTGTGTATCGTTTAATAAAGGCAGGGTCAGGTTGGAAACTCGCGGCAGTCGAGATGTTCGAGGTTAGGTAATAATCTGGAGATATTCTATGCGCGGTAAATTATTATTTGTGGTGGTAAGCGTGCTGGTCCTCGTATGTGGAATTCACGCTCAAAAGAAAGCCAAACTTGGCAAAGTGTGCGGCGATCCGACGGCAGTGTGCAAAAGCGGTGAGAGCTTTCAGTCTTATGACCTGCCATTCGATCTTGGTAACAATTTTGTTATCTACGAATCTGAACGGTTTTACGGCATTGTGCTTAGAAGTAAAAAGCTGAAAGCCGACGACTGGGGCGATTGCGAACATCCCTCATTCGGTGAGCAGGAACGCCTCGAAATTCAGAAGCTTTTTTCGCACAACAAGGTGTTTGCAATGAACTGTAGCGATACGGGCATGAACTATTATACCGGCGTCGCCGATCACACAGTGTTCATCGGAGTGTATGCTGGCCGCACGCTCGCCGAGGCAAATAAATTTCTAAAAACCGTGAAAGCGACCGGTAAATTTCCCGGAATACGAGTGCGAAGATTGCAGATTGGCATTAACGGAACATAAGATGACCGTCGAAGAACGTGCCAGGCGAATCAAACTGTTGATCATGGACTGCGATGGCGTCTTGACCGACGGGCGAATATACTTTGGACCGACTGGCGAAGAGTTAAAAGTTTTTCACGTCCGCGACGGACAAGGCTTGGTTGAATTTCATAAAGCAGGTTTTCGCTCCGGCATCATTTCGGGCCGTAATTCGCCGATCGTCGAGCTCCGGGCTAAACAACTCGGCGTCGAGTTTATTTTTCAAGGTCGCAAAGAAAAAGTATCTGCATTCCATGAACTAATCGCCGCCGCCGGAGTTACTGCCGAAGAAACCGCATTCATCGGCGACGACACGCCCGACGCCGAAGTTTTTCCTTATGTCGGTCTCGCCGTCGCTGTCGCCGACGCGCACGAAGCGGTCAAAGCCGCCGCTCACTATGTCGCGAAGGCCGATGGCGGCCGCGGCGCCGTTCGCGAGCTAATCGATCTTATCCTGAACGCGAAAAAATAAGCGTAGCGATATTAGCTTCCCGAGTCGCGGTAATTTTATACGCCGTTGTTAAAAAAAGGCGGGCGGCACGGTGCCGCCTCGCAATTAAATAAACTGCTCGCCAGAAGTTTTACCCGACAGCTTCCTATTGAACATTTGCCGCAGCGACAGGAATATCGCTGCTCAAACCCCAGTATTGGTAATTAAAGGCTCCGTTCGAGCTTTGAATGATGTACCAAACTCCGTCACGAAAGACCGCAATGTCCGCCTTGCCGTCGCCGTCGTAATCACCGGGCACTGGCTTGTCGGTACTCAGGCCCCAATTTGTGATCGAAACTGCGTTATCTGAGCTTCGCTGGATGTACCAATTACGATCGGATGGCCGGAATACGGCGAGATCGATGCGCCCGTCGCCGTCGTAATCACCGGGAACGATCTTGTCTTCATTCAGGCCGAACTGCTGCGCCCGAAAAGTGTTGCTGCCGCTTTGCAGGACATACCACGTCCCGTCCGACGGGCGAAAGACGCTGACATCGGTGCGCCCGTCACCGTCAAAATCGGCGGTCGAGCTGCGATTAACGCTGACACGGACGGACGAATACAAGTCGCCGCTACCGAGAGTGCCGGTGCGGTTCGAGACGAAGAACAAAACACTATTGTCGGGCGACAAACCGGGCTGAGGGGCAACGCCGCCGTCGTTGAGGACACCGACCGGAACGGGCGTGTTCCACGGTGACGTCACCGAAGCGCGTGTTGCGACAAACATGGATTGGTTGGTCGTCGCGGGTGCGAGACGAGTAGAGCTAAGGAATAACTCAAGACCGCTTCGGCTGATCGAGGTTCGAGCTTCGTCCCCCACGGTATTCAATTCGCTGACGAGCGATGGCGGATTGAAGTTGCCGTCACCGTTGCGGGTGGTTTGGTACACATCCTTCACGTTTGCGGTTCCGCTGCTACGGTCACTGGTGAAAAATACGGTGACGGCGCCGTCTGCCGGATTCAAAAAAAAGTTTGCGTTCTGGTCTGCCATGGTGGAGTTGACCACCGCGCCTAAATTGACCGGCGTTGTCCAGCCGAAATCGTTGTTCGGATCTGTACGCGTCGAGAGGTATAGATCTGCACCGCCAATTCCGCCGGTGCGCGCGCTGTTCAGAATCATCTCCAGCCCGTTTGGTGAGATCGTTCCCGGAACCTCGTTACTTGTCGAGTTAAGGATCGTGACCGGTGCGGGCGTGCCCCACGGCGAACTCAGCGTCGCGCGCTGCGACACATAAATATCCCGGCCCCCGAGTCCCCCAGGGCGATCGCTCGAGAAATAAAGACTCAGGCCGCCGGGAGCCAGCACCGGATTTTCGTCGTTACTTGCCGAGTTGATCGTCGCACCCATATTTTGCGGTGCACTAAAAGTTGAAAAGCCGGTCGCCCAGCCGTGGGGCGAGACGGAAACCAAAATTGCCAATGTGAAGATACAATTCCGAAGTTGTTTGTAATTCATTTTATTTTTCTCCTTTTCTTTTTTTTGTTATGGGCTTTACGCCCTGACTCTCTCGAAACTTCTCAAGAGCGACTGAAATTTGTGTTATAGTCGCCCTAATCATTCGATAAACCCGACTTTAGATCGGTCTTACAAAACTTGTCTTGAGAATTTGCGGAGATTTCGGTGAGAGATTTGTGAGAGGATTGTATGTCCCTGCAAACAAATAACATCTACGAGTTCGAAGATTTCCGTTTAGACTTTTCTGAGAAGACTTTGCAGGGCGTCGGCGGTGTTGTTCCGCTCACGCCAAAGGTTTTTGAAACGCTTTGCGTGCTCGTCGAAAACGCCGGACACCTGATCGAAAAGGACGAGTTGATGCAAAAACTCTGGCAAGACCGCTTTGTCGAGGAAAGCAATCTCACATTCAATATCAAAATGCTTCGCAAGGCTTTAGGCGACAACGCCCAAAGTCCGCAATTTATCGAAACCGTTCAGAGCCGCGGGTATCGTTTTATTGCCGATGTAAAAAGAATCGGGCACGACGAACGATCAAAGCTGCCCGCTAAGGTTCTGCCTAACTCGAACGAAGTGAGTACCTTTTCCACTCGGGTGCAGCAGGCTCAGCTAACTCCTTCAGGCGCCCATGCGATCGTCAATTTGGCCGAATGGCGGCGAGACGAGAGCCACGCAGAAGTCCACGCACTTGTGCCTGAGACCGCAACACCAACAAACCTTGAAAGCGCCGAGTCAAGTTACGGTTTTTCCACACAGATCAAACGGCACAAACCGCTTGCCGCATTAGCGTTTGCCGTATTGCTCATCAGCACGTTCGGTCTTGGCTATTATTTTTTCTACGCAGGAAAAACCGCCTCGGTTGCGGACGATGAAAAATCAATCGCAGTCTTGCCCTTCGTTAATGTCGGTGGCGATGCGGCAAGCGAATATCTCTCGGACGGGATCAGCGACAGCATCATTAATAGTCTTTCGCGGCTTCCAAGCGTGAAAGTTAAGTCGCTCAATTCGGTCTTGCGTTACAAGGGGAAGGAGATTGATCCGCAAACAGTCGGGCGCGAGCAGAATGTCCGCGCAGTATTGATTGGCAGGATGACGCAACGAGGAGACGATGTGACAATCAGCGTCGAGTTGGTTGACGTGACCGACAACCGCCGGCTTTGGGGCGAGCAATATAACCGCAAGCTGTCGGACATCCTCGTTGTGCAGGACGAGATCGCTCGCAAAATTACAGAAGGGCTGCGGCTGCGGCTCACCGGTGAAGAGAAGCAGCAACTTGCTAAACAGTACACCGCCAGCGCCGAGGCCTATCAGCTTTACATCTTGGGCAAATATTCCTCGCGCCAGATGACAAAAGAGGGATTTGAGAAAGGCGTCGAATATTTCGAGCAGGCGATCAAGATAGACGCGAACTATGCATTGGCTTATACCGAGATAGCAGTCACGTATCAATTCATGATGTCTCGAGGCTTCCTGCCCCCGAAAGAGTACGACCAAAAGGTCGAGTGGGCGGCGCTCAAGGCGTTGCAGCTTGATGACACGCTCGCCGAAGCTCATGCTTCGCTTGGCGCTTATAAAATAATCAATTTCGACTGGACGGGCGCCGAGAAAGATATCCGGCGGGCGTTGGAGCTTGATCCGAACTCCTCTAAAGCGAACTCAATGTATGCGCACTATCTGCTGGGGATCGGGCGAACGGATGAGTTCCTTCGTTACTCGATACGAGCTGGGGAACTGGAATCAATGCCTCGCGGCGGAGAAGTTGCATTTGCTTACTACATGGCGCGACAGTATGACAAAGCGATCGAGTCGTACCGCAAGAACTTGGAGAAAAATCCGAATAATGCTAATGCGCGTATTTTGCTTGGTGAGGCATATGTAGCAAACGGGGCGCTTGAGGATGGAGTTGCTGAAATGGAAAAAGGCTTGGCGCTCGATAATACCCCGGAGCGTTGGGATAGATATCCGCTGATGGCTTATGCCTACGCGACGGCCGGCCAACGCGACGAGGCCCTGAAAATACTCGTCGAGCAACAAAAACTAGCGAGTGAGCGCTACGTCTCGCCCTATAACTTCGCGATCATCTACACCGGTCTCGGCGATAAAGATCGAGCCTTCGCGTCGCTGACAAAATGTGTTGAAGAGCGCATCATGATCATATATCACCTTAAAAGCCGACCGTTGTTCGACTCTTTGCGCTCAGACCCCCGTTATGTAGAGTTGCTCGCAACGATGAACTTAACCCCGTAACCGAGGCTGCGGTCTGCTCAATGACAATTTCAGCGTGGACGCAAAACAAATATGAAAGATTCGGCGCTCGAATATTTATTTCTCTTTGTTGCCGTAGCCTTGCTGATGGCCTCGTCAATTTCGCCTGCTTTCGCCCAGTCGCAATCCCAAAACGGACAAATCGAAGGCACCGTGTCGGACCAGAACAACGCGGCTGTGCCGAATTCCCTCATTACCGTGACGAACATCGAAACCGGCGCAACCCGAACCGTTACCACCGACGAAAGCGGCGTTTACCGCTTTCCGCTTTTGCCGCTTGGGACTTATCGCATTACCGCCGAAGCTGCGAGCTTTAAGAAGTTCATCCGCGAAGGCGTAACCCTAAACACCGGACAAACCGCTACGATTGATATTCCTTTGCAAACCGGTGATCTAAACGAGGTCGTTACCGTTTCGTCAGATACATCCGTTGCCGACGCGGGAAGAATCGATCTCGGACGCGTGATGAATACACGCGAAGTGCAAAACCTTCCTCTTATCACGAGTAACCCATACAATTTTGCGTTTTTGCAGGCGAACGTAACCGGCCGCCCGGCGCGCGGTTTTCCGTTTACAACGATCAACGCGAACGGTTATCTGCGCCGCGCGAATTTTTTGCTCGACGGCAACACGAACACGCAGGGCGACCGAGGCACTCTTCGGTTCCTGCTTCTTTCAG
>JBAUGW010000098.1:0-17982 GCA_049679945.1 Pyrinomonadaceae bacterium
TGCCGCCCGAATTCGAGATAAACCAAGTCGTCGTCGACGGCCTAAACACCGCCGCATCAGCTCGCCCGTCCGCATCGTAATCAGCCGGTGCAGGAATGTCGCCCGCCGCCCCAAACGGAAACGCAAAGAATGTGCTGTCCTCGCTCCGCAAAATAAACCACTCACCGCTCGAAGGCCGCCAAAACGCAATGTCCGTCTTACCGTCACCGGTGAAGTCACCGGGTGTGATCCTGTCCGTCGCCGTCCCAAACTGCACCGCCGGCACCACCAAATCACTGGACCGCTGATACCACCACTCGCCCGGCCCGGGACGAAAGATGCCAATGTCAGTCTTCGAATCTCCATCGAAATCAAAAATCGACTTGTTCCTCGGCGTTGTGTTGTAGATAATCCCCCGCGCATTGTCGCCAAGGTAGCCAAGATCGGGTTTGCCGTCCGTGTCGAAATCCGCTGAGACTAGCATCCCCCCCCATGTTCGCGATGCCGGACCCACGCCGAAGAAAATAGGTGTTTTCCACGAATGAGTACCGCCGCCGTCCTCATACTGCATTATGATCAAATTTCCGTTGTAGTTATCCGACATGAGAATTGCGACTTCGTCGGCACCGTCAAGATCAAAATCCTCGCTGACAAGGCTCGAGGTTAAAATTATCGAATACGTTCCTTCTATAGGTCTATAAAAACCGGGACCGAATTCCCCCGTGCCATTACCGAGAGTTCCTGTAATACCCTCATCCGCCATTCCTGCTAGGTCAAGTTTTCCGTCGCCGTTAAAGTCGCCTGGTGTGGCAAGAGACATCGCCGGTATCGTAGCGGAGGTTTCCGTAAACCGACCTGCTCCGTCACCGACCCATAATGATAGTTGAGAATCGCGCGAAAGGATTAGGTCGAGTTTTCCATCACCATTGAAATCTCCGCTTTGGGGCACAAGTTGACCTGTGCCGGGCAAAGACATGGGCGAACCGGGAGCTAACGAAAACGTGCCGTTGCCGTTGCTAAGCATCACGTGACCTTGCGCCGAATCATCAATAATAAAAACATCGTCTTTTATATCAGAATTGAATTTGCCGACGACAAATTTTAGCAAGCCTCTGGTGAATTGTGTGATTACGGGCGATTCCAACGTGCCGCTGCCGTTGCCTATGTAAGCCGCAAGCACACGAGCATTATCCTCGTGAATAGAAAGCGCGTCCCATTTGCCATCACCGGTAAAATCGCCCGTTTGCATCCCGTTCAGAGCGCGTGGCGAAGGATGATGGACCTCGGGAAAAAAACTGCCGGAGGTGTCGTTGATTAAGATATCAACACCTGACGTAGTAGTGAAATCGCTCGCCCACGAGGAAGCGAGGTCGTTATAGCCGTCGTTATTAAAATCGCCGGCATCAATAAAACTGGGACCCCAAAGCGTAACTTTAGGCGCTTTGAATTCTTGATTATTATGATTAATTAGAACGCTGGAATGGTTATAGATCAATCCAAAGCTCGCGGTGGTTAAAATGTCCGCCTTATTGTCCTGATTCAAATCAGTAGAAAAGATCGCGGTTGCCTGAGAGACGGCGTAATATTCTTCTCCGATGAAAGTGCAGTCGCCGACGCCGTTCAAAACCAAAACCATCAAGCCGTTGGTGTAGTTGGAGCCTATCAACGCAGCGATATCCGGTTTGCCGTCGCCCGTGAAATCGGCGGTAGTAATATCGTCGGGGGGAAACGCGTATTCGAGCCACATTTTTGAGAGAGGCGCGAAGCCCCCACTTCCGTTATTTCGGAAAATCTGTAAAAAGTGTCTCGTGGGCGTGGTTGTATCCAAAAATGCGATCGACATATCTTTGTCGCCGTCGTTGTCCAAGTCCTTGATATTGATGCCGACAGCTTCGTCAAAAACATCCATGCCATACGAAAGCGTTAAAGGAGTGCCGGACGGCTGACCGAAGACAAAGTCAATTCGCTGGCTCCCGACGTTTCCGCTGAAGAAAACAACGTCCGCTCGGGTATCATCATTAATGTCGCCGACGGACATCCTTGCACGATAACTGACACCGTTCTGAAACTGGCGCGTCCACGAAAACTCGCTCAAGGCGCCCGCCTGAGAGCAACGGAAAAATCTTAGAAATTGATTGGTCTGTCCCTGTAATGCCACGACGTCATTTGTCCCGTCGCCGTCAAAATCGCCGATCTCCAGTCCCCAAAACATTGAATTCACGGCATTGGGAGCCGGTAGAGTCTGAGGAAAAGTATAAACAGCCGCGGCGAACTGCCTGTTTCCGAGATTTAAATGTACGCCAATTGCGTTGTAACCCCATCCGGCGGTTACGAAGTCGGTTTTTCCGTCATTATTCAAGTCTCCAGCCGCAACCGGGAAGGTCCTGTGATACGAGAAAAGCGAAAGCTCTTCATCAAAGCCGCCGCTGCCGTTTCCGAAAAGAATCCTGATCTCCGCTGGTATACCTGCATCAAAATCACCCTCGTTGTTCGAAAGCGTATCTTTTATCCCATCTCCATCAAAATCCGCAACGGTCGAGCGCATTGTGTTATAGCCGATCTCAAAACGCGGAGCTAAATTAAAACTTAATTCGGCAGACTGTCCGACAACCTGTATTGAAAGGATGGAGATCGGCAGCATTGCAAACCAAATCACCCGAATGAGCCATTGTCTGAAAATCATGATTTTCACGCTTAATCTGAGTTGTTTAAGAATACCATAATTCAGTAGATGATCTCACGCGCGGTATTGTGTCCAACAAGACTTTGCTCAACACGGAAAACCACCTCGCGTTACCATTAAAAACATTGAACATGTCCCTAAACCATTTGTCTTGCTTTTGAACAACTAAAGACGGACAATTTGTATCTAAAGGGAAGTCGTCGCAAGGGAGAAATTATGTTGTTGATAAGCCGCAAGTCTGTCGCAGTTGCATTATTGAGTTGTTTGTTTATGTTGTCGGGCTTTGCGGTGACAGCCGTTTTTGCGCAGTCGAAGCCGCAGAAGACGGAGAAGCCGAAGGGGGAAGGGAAGAAGAATGAGCGCCCGACGCCGATGACCGAGGAAGAGCGTAAAAAGGCCGAAGAGGAAAAGAAGCGGCTTGAGGAAGAGAAAAACGCGATCATTGACGACACCATCGAGCGTATCGATACAAGGGTAGTGAACGTTGATGCGGTTGTTTACAACAAAAAGAGCGGACAGATAATCGTTGGGCTTAAGAAAGGGAATTTTGCGATCTTTGAGAATGGCGTCAAGCAGGAGATATCGAGCTTTGCCGAGCCCGAATCGCCGATCACGGTTACGCTCGTTGTCGAGTACAGCAAATTAAGTGAGTATTATGGTTCGGCCGCAGGCGGATATTTCGATCCTGGCATATATGAAGTCATAAAACCGGTCGCCTATTTTCTTTCAAAATTTATTAAACCGCCCGACGATTATGCGTCGGTGATAGCTTTTGACCTGCGTCCTACGCCGATAACAGATTTTACTAATGACCCAAAGCGTATAAACGACACGATCAATCTGCTACTTAGAAATAGACCTGCGTTTCGGGACAGTAATCTTTTTGATGCGATGAAACTTGCTCTCATCGGCGGCCGAGCAGATTCAGTCGTTCTGGAAGACTCAAAGAACGAAAAAATGGAATATGGAGGGATGGTTGATGTTAAATCTAAGCGTCGGGCTATTCTCGTAGTTGCGTCGGGTCTCGATACTTTTAGCAAGACAAACTACGACGAGGTTCGAAAGATAATTCAGGAATCAGGCGTCCCGATCTACATCATCAGTACAGCAAATCTTTTCTGTAAAAAGTACTGCGATTATCTCGATCCTTCGCGTGTTATGCCTGGCACACCAGATCGCATGTCATTTTTGCAAGCGACTAATACGCTAAACACCTTTGCTAAAGAATCTGGTGGCGTGCATTACCAGATGACCTTTGAAAGCGAGGCGCCCGGCTATCTAAATCAGATCAACGCGCTTCTTCGGAGCCAGTACTCACTCGCATTCGATCTCGACGACAAACGCGAGCCGGGGAAAAAGTACAAGCTCGAGGTTAAGGTCGATGTTGACGGCGACGGCGCTTTTGACGATAAAGCGTTTGTCGTGCAGCACAGACCGTTTTATACAACTCCAAAAGCCGAAAAGAAAAAATAATTTGTATCAAATGTGAGAATATAAAAGGCACGAGATTTTGTCTCGTGCCTTTAATTTTTGAAATTATTAGGTTGCTATTGTTTGAGCAAAAATCCTGCCGGCGTTGCAGTATGATCGAAAACGTAATTGTATTTGTAAATACCAAACGGCAGGAGGTTGACCGACTTTGTGTAGGCAACGCGTGCCAGGATGTTGCTGTTGCCGGCCATTTTTACGTCCAAAATCGCTTCGGGTGGAGTGTTATTTAGCTGCATCGCTTTTTGAATGCGAGCTTTCACATTCTCCGCAGGGCTCACTCTGCCCGGGAGGGCGAGGCCCTGTAGCACGGCCGTCTCCATCTCGCCTTTTAAGCTCTCTCCGTCATAGGCGACAGGCACGTAATTTATGCCAGCATGAAGGACAAGAGCAATAATTCCAAATACAACTGCAAATTTTGCCCCCGCGCTGCCACTCTCGGCTTCGCGTTTTTTTAGTACTTTAGTCATTTTTTCACTCCGTGTTCGAGGTGGTCATGCCACCCTTGTGAAGAGTTGTTTGAGAGTTTTTTCTATAAGGTCACGTGGAATGCTTCGTTCTGACCTAATTACCGGCTTGCCGATGCCTTTTAGGAGCACCATCTGAAGCTCTCCGGCAATAATCTTTTTGTCAAAAGCGAAGGCTTCGAGGACCTTTTGCTCGTCGACATTTGCAAGCGGCGGCAATGGGCCGATGCATTGCACAACATCGTTCAACAATTTTACATCCTTTTCAGCCAATAAATCAAGACATTTTGACAGCTCGGCGGCGTATAGGAGGCCGTAAGCGACCGCCTCACCGTGCTTGAAATAGTTATAAACTGTAGCTTTTTCGAGCGCATGAGCGAGCGTGTGCCCGAAATTTAGTATTTTCCTCGATTTCGAATCGGTTCTTTTCGAAGATTCTAATTCGTCGCCCGCTACGATTCGGGCCTTAAAAGCAATGTTCTTTGCGATCAGGTCTGAAAAATCGACCTTTTGACTGTGTGCCGTCCTTAAGAATTCGTGGGTTTCGTCCAAAAGCCTTCGGCCGCTCAATGCCCCGTGCTTTATCATCTCGGAATAACCGGCATTCCTTTCGCGTTTCGGAAGCGTCGAAAGCGTTGAAGTATCGATAAAAACGCCTTTCGGCTGGTGAAAGGCGCCGATTAGATTCTTCCCAACCGACGTATTTACGCCGGTTTTGCCGCCCACCGACGAGTCGATCATCGAAAGCAGCGTCGTCGGAATCTGCAAAAACGAAATGCCGCGGAGATAGATGCTGGCCGCAAAACCGGCGAGATCTCCCACTACGCCGCCGCCGAGAGCAACGACGGCATCGCTGCGAGTCAGCCCTAATTTTGAAAAGTGAGCTAGAGCAGATTCGGCGGATTTGAGAGTTTTATGTTTTTCGCCGTCTTTGATCAGAAATGTCGAAACAGAAAAACCCGCATTTCGATTAGACCGCTCGCAAATATCGCCGTAAAGTTTGAAAACAGTAGGATTAGAAATAACTATAATCTTTCCGCCGCCGCGTTTTAGACAGGTCTGCGCCCATCTGCCGACGTGTTCGAGACGGCCACCGATCGAGATCTTGTAGCTCGATGCCTGTCGTCCAAAGTCTATTTTTACAATTCGTTTTGTCATTGACCGAGCGTCGATTGGATAACAGCGGCAAGACGATTGGCTTGAGTTACGATCTGATCTTGTTCTCTGCCCTCGATCATAACTCGGGCGAGATTTTCGGTGCCAGAATAGCGGAGGAGCAAGCGACCCTCGCCGTGAAGTTCGTCCTCGCATCTTTGCGAGGCTTCGACAATTTCCGGAACGTCATCAAATGGCCGCTTTTCTTTAACTTTCACATTTACCAGTATTTGAGGATAACGCACGAATCCCTCGACGGCTTCTGAAAGTGACGCATCTTTTTTGGTCACCGCTTTCAACAACAAAAGCGCGGTCACCATGCCATCACCGACGAGACTGATCTCGGGAAAAATAATGTGGCCCGATTGCTCACCGCCGATCCTAGAGCCGGTTTCGATCAGCTTTTCGAGGACGTACTTGTCGCCGACGTCGGTTCTTAAAAGGTTGATGCCTTTAGCTTTAAGAGCAAGTTCGAGGCCGATATTACTCATAACTGTCGTGACGACGGTCGAATTTGCGAGCTTACCGTGTTCCTTCAAATACTGGGCCATTACCCAAATGGTCGCGTCACCATCGACTACCTCACCCTTTTCATCAACAAACAGAGCCCGATCTGCGTCGCCGTCAAAGGCCACGCCCAGATCGGCAGATTCCTTTATTACCTTTGCTTGCAGATTTTCCAGATGCAGCGATCCGCAATTTTCGTTGATGTTACGGCCGTCTGGCGAATTATTAATTGCTATGACATTCGCGCCAAGACTCGAAAAAAGATCCGGAGCGAGATCCGACGCGGCGCCGTTTGCACAATCGATGACGATACTCTTTCCCGCTAATGAAAGACCATCAGCTTGCTGCCGAAGATGTTCTAGATACGAATCTTTAAAATCGGCGGCACGATTTGAACGTAATTCAATAACATCCGACCCTACTAATGTGTCGTCACGGATGTCCTGTTCTATAGCTCGCTCCACATCCCCGCCGACCTTTTTCCCGCTTGGTAAAAAAATCTTTACACCGTTGTCCTCATAAGGGTTATGAGATGCGCTGACGACGATGCCGGCGTCGAAGTCAAAGGCGTTTGTGACATACGCGACGCCCGGAGTCGTGATGATGCCGGCGGATTCGCACGCGGCTTCTTCACTGACCGCGCCAGAGTGAAACGCGGCTTCGATCCACGACCCCGACTCGCGGGTGTCACGGCCACTGACGAAACGAGGTTCGCGGCCGAGTTTTTCTCTAAAAAACCGTGCGAGCGACGCTCCGATCACATTCACCGTTTTTTCGTCTAGAGGGAATTCGCCTGCTTTCGCGCGGATGCCATCGGTCCCAAAAAGTCTCTTCATAATCGGCCTAAGTGTTAGGAAAACAATAGTTATACTCTATGGCGGAGGCTAAAACAAACCCCAATATCCATAAGCACTGGTTGTATATGCGATAAGTTTTCTTGAAAATGTTTGACAACGACGGCTCGTTTGAGAGAATCTTATAGCACGGTGGCCGCCACGGCAGCCCAGTTTAGTGCAGAACTCTCCGCCCAAAATTATGAAACAGAGCTTTATCAACGGACTTCTTGTATTATCAGCGTGCGTTTTTTCAGTTTCAGCACAGGGCGATTTATCACAGCCTGAGCCAAGGTCGACGCCGGTTCGCGTGATCGTGACGAACACGATGCCGCCGATTCAGCCTGCGAGAACTCCTGTTGCGGTACCATCGAACACAATCGTCGTTCCATCGGCGGCGTCAACTTCGCCGACAAATACGCCACCGTCGCAAGCGAGTAACTTGAATTACAAAGGCCTCAGCTTCACGCAGATGAAGAACAAGATCGCGGAGGCTAAGCGAATGATGCTGACCCGTCCACTGACGACGGCGATGAGCGAACCACTGGCGATGACGAGCCTTGTGCGAATCGCCTATTACGATTCGCGGACGAGAAATGTCGAATTTGTGGTTTTGGACAAAGAGACTTTTTTAACGGCGGGCGTTTCGACGTTGACGATCTCGTCAAACGGACGCTCGATGACCACGCGAACGATCCGTGCAAATGGCGTGAACACACCGGTCGTCATAACCGACGAAAGCGGACAGGCGCATCTACCGCTAATAGTTCAATATCCCGTCGAGCGCGGCGGCCGCTTTATTGAGACGGCGTATTACATCTCGACGCATCCGGGACTCGTGACGCCTGAGGTTGTAAGTGCTGGACGGTTTTATGTGCGTAACGTCGTTGACATCGCGCGCGAACAGTTACGCGCAAAAGGCTACTTTATTCAACCGAAAGTTGCCGATATTGCCGAGCGACTTGCCGCGGTCGAGCACGTCGATCATTTTCGTTTTCGCACTGAGTTTCATCCGAATATTTACAACGACATCTACACGCTGTTTGCATTGAACGAAGGCCAGACCTATCGCTATTCGGTCAGCTCGGCCGGCGCCGGCGGCATGGTTCAGATGATACCGTCGACGTATCGCATGGTTCGTGCTCGTTTTCCAAACGCATTGCTGATGCCCGACTTTGTTGAGGGAATGCGCAACCACGTCAACGCTTCGCAAGCGATGTTGCTCTATATGCAGATGACCTGGAACGATCTCATCGCCAGCCCGACGGTTTACTCGTCAATTCAAAACGGAATTGCAACGCAAGAGCAACTGATGGCCGCAGGTTACAATTCGAATCCTGCAAAATTGCCCGCCTACATCAGCCGCGGCGGCGACAACTGGAGTTCGTTGATACCACGCGAGACAAAAATTTATCTGCAGATTTATGCATCGATAGAGAGAGCAGTTGGGCAGACACCCCGACGTCAGTAAGTTAACTCTCTAACTTTCTTCTTCAGCGGCCGGTTCCATTCGCACCTGCTTTATTCGGCGCTTATCGACTTTTTCGACCTTAAATACATGACCATTGAAGGACACGATTTGGCCTTCGTTGAGAACCTGTCCGGCCTCAGACATTAGAAACCCGGCGATGGTTGTGTAACCTTCGGAGATCGGTAAGTTCATGTCGAGACGGCGATTAAGGTCGCGCACGGCGAGGCCGCCATCGAGAATATAGCTGCCGTCGGGCTGTTCGTCGATCTGTTCATTTACTTCTACGTCGTGTTCGTCTGAGATGTCGCCGACGATCTCCTCAAGCAGGTCTTCGAGCGTGATGATGCCCTCGACGCCGCCGTGTTCGTCAACAACAAACCCGAAGTGAAATTTTTCTTTTTGCATCTGACGCAGCACGTCCTCGAGACGCGCGGTGTCGACGACGTAGTTCGGTTTGCGAATTAGATCGTCGAGTTTGAACGAGGCGTCGTTCTGGCCGTGACCGACAAAATCCTTGCTGTGAATAAACCCGATCATCTCGTCGAGCGAGTTGCGATACACCGGCAGCCGCGAAAAACCACTGTCGCGAAAGGAGTTTGAAATATCTGCGAGCGTGCAAGTCTCCGGAATCGCTATTATCTCGGTGCGCGGTATCATCGCTTCTTTTACCGTCGTCTCAGAAAACTCAAACACCTTGTTTATCAGCGTGCTCTCTTCTTTATTGACGTGGCCGCTTTCTTCAGAGATGCGTATTAGCTGTCGGATCTCATCTTCTGTATAACTCGAACCATGGTCACCCGTCGGTCGCAGCCCGAAAAGCCTGACAGTTTTTGTGCCAGCCCAATCTAACATCCTAATCGGGTACGAAAACGCCTTGTAGAATAGCAGCAGCGGAAACGCAATGAGGTAAGATACGCGCTCGGCCAGCTCTAATGCAGCCGTCTTTGGCGCCAGTTCGCCAAACACGATGTGCAAAAACGTTATGAACGAAAAGGCGATCGTGAATGAGATCGTGTGCAAAAGAGTTCCCGATTCGAGGAAAGTCAGACCTGTAAATTGTCCCAGCCAGATGAGGGCAGGTTCCAAAAGCGCCGCAACGGCCGGTTCGCCGATCCAACCCAACCCAAGCGACGAGAGCGTGATGCCAAGCTGCGTTGCGGATATATATGCGTTGAGATTGTTGAGCATGCCCAACAATCGGACGGCGGCTTTATTTCCTTCGGCCGCCTGTGACGCGATTCGCGATTTGCGCACTGCGACGAGTGCAAATTCGCTTGCGACAAAAAAGCCATTCGCCAAAACGAGGAAAATCACCAGAAAGATATTAAACGCCGACCGCCCAATGGATGGCGTCGAAATAGTCTCTGTTACGTCAGCAAAAAATAGTAGAAAGGAAAAACTAGCAGGGTCGTCCATTAAATAAAAAGAAAAGTCTGAATCACAAAAAAAAATTATAACACAACAGTCTGCATGTCGAGCAGTTCCTGAATCAGCATGCGGCACGAACCGCAGCCGCCACCGGCGCCCGAAAGGTCGGTGACTTGTTCGACGGAGCTCGCTTGCGATTTTGCGATTAGGTCTTCGATTCGCTCTTCTGTAACGCCAAAGCACGTGCAGATCAGCGCTTTTTCGCCGCGAAACTCCTCGCGTCGTCGCGAGCGAAAATTTGCGAACGCATCTTTGAGCGCAGAGATCGCGGCCGTAATGCAGGCAATGTTTGCGTCAGGTATTTCGCCGATCTCGTTTTCAATTATTTCTCGAAGCGCGCTGTCGTCGAGTCCATGAAGCTCAGCAAGCAGTTTATTTGTCACCCATTGCGCCAAAACGTCAGCAGCGACGCGCGAATGGCCGCAGCCGTTTGAGCGAAAAGCTGCGTCGGCGATGTGACTACCGTCTTCTATCCGCAGAAAAAATCGCACCGTCGAGCCGCACGCTAGATTTACGCCGATGCCTTCTGCGTTTGCGTTTGGCAAGTCGGGGCAATGCGTGAGATTCGCGAGCCTCGTATTAATCGCTTCAGGATAGATCATGCTTTTCGTAAAACTATATTGGCAGGTTGAATGTTAACCAGATATTTTCTTTTTGTGAACTCTGTGTCTTCCCCTTTGTGGACTTTGTGTTTATCGCATATTTTTTTATCACAAAGAGCGCAAAGGGAAGACACAAAGTTCACAAAGGCAATTCAAACTACAACTACACATTAAACCAACATGCCGTTCGTGTTAACATTACGCCTATGCGGTTCGCGGTATTTTGCCTTTTTACTTTTTACTTTTTACTTTTCTCGGCATGTCGTCCGGCGGCGGCGCCGGTATCGGTGTCGAATCAGCCGATCTCGATAAACAACCGTCCGACGACGAACGTACCGATGCCGCCGTCGAAGCCGTTAGCCGATATGAGCTGGACGCTGGAGGACCAGCGCGTGCAGAAGCTCGGCGATCTTAAGGGCAAGGCGGTCATTCTCGACTTTTGGGCCACATATTGCATTCCTTGTCGCGAGGAGATCCCGCACCTGAATTCGCTGGTCGCGAAATACGGCGGCGACAATCTGGTTATCGTCGGCCTAAACGTCGGCGGGGACGAGGACCGCGTAAAGATACCGCAATTCACAAAAACCACAAAGATCGATTATGCGATCGCTTTTCCCGAAAGCGAGCTCAGCTCGTTTATTTTTGCCACGCGCAGCGACATACCGCAAACTGCCGTCTTCGATCGCAGCGGTGCGATGATCACAAAGATCATTGGCTTTGGCCCGACGCAAAAAAGAGAGCTTGACGAGTCGGTTGAGAAGGCCATCGCATCACCTACTTCATAAAAAAAGCCTCGCCGATCAAAGCGAGGCCTCAAGAGTAACCAATCGAACAATCAATTTACGGCGATGCGACCAGATCGATGTCGGTCAGCTCGTCGTTTACATTCAATGTCCGCGGCGCAAAACTGTAGCTTTTTGCACGAGCATCCATGACGTAAGTTTGTCCGACAGGAATATCGATAAGCCGGTAGTAGCCGAACGAGTTGGTCTGAGCCGTCCGCACAAATCCATTTTGTCCGGTCAGAGTCACCCGCGCATTTCTAATGCTGAACCCGTTAGCGGTAACGACACGACCTGAGATCGAGACATTCGCCGCGGTTGGTTCAGCAGCAGGTATTTGCCACATTCCACGACCGTGCGTTGCAATACGAACAAGGCGACCCGATGTCATTGCCATATCGAATACAGCTACACGCGGCAATCCTGTGCCCATCGGGAACCAGTTTGTACCTTGATCTCCCGACACATAGACGCCGATGTCGGTTCCGGCGTAAATCAGGTTCGGAACTATCGGATCGATCAGAAAGGCATTGACGGGAACCTGCGGCAAAACATTAGCTCCCGTACCTGTTGCGGCAGTCCACGTCGGTGCGATGTTATCCACTAAACTGCTGAGCGTCGATGTTCTCCAGACATTTACGACGCCAAAGGCCGATAGCGTTACGTAGGCGATATCCGAGTTGGTTGGGTGAATGACCGCCCGGGCAACGAAGTTATTTGGAATAGCGTTTGTCGGATCCATATTAACCAGCGGATTCGCGCCCGTTGTCGTGCCAAAGAGATTGCCGTTACTTTGTCCAACAATTCTGACGTTATCGTTCGACGGTGCAATTCCAATGGCGCTGATCGGCACGGTTGCTTGTATTGGCTCCTGGCTCACCTTCGTTGCAGTAACGCCGGAATTGGCAGAGCGATACAACACGTCAGAGCCGAAATACAGTGTGTTCGGATTGCCGGGCCCTCGCTCCATCGGAGCATAGAAAAGTATCGCCGAGGCCGCACAGGTCATTCCATTGGCAATAAATCCGCCAAAACCACATCCATATCCCTGCCAGAGTCCGTCTGATGCGTTTGCGGTTGTAAGGACTCTCGCGTATCCCATCGCGTTGGTCTGATTGAAGTATGTGTGGTACATCGTGACATTCGTCGTGTCAGGCGCGTTTTGATCGATAACAGCATAACCACCGTCACCAAAATCGGCTCGTGTCCAGGTTCCGGCAGGCTGGTAAAAGTTTGTTCCGTTGTCTTGTGTGCCGCCGATCGAAAAATTAGGATCGGTAGGATGGACGTCGAGGCCCATGAACTGAGTCGCGGTAAACTGGCTGTTGTTCAAACTTGTCCATGTTGATCCGCTATCGGTCGATTTGTAAATACCGCCGTCTGAGCCGAAATAAATTGTCGTCGGCAGCGATGGCGCGACCGCGATTGCGTGCGTATCTACGTGCAGACCAGCCGCTGTAGCAGCATTTGCCGTAAATGTGACGCCGCTATTAGTCGAGCGACCAAAAATCAGGGTCGGCGAGCCGCCGACAAAAACATTTGCCGCATTCGTTGGGTCAACATCGATTGCAATATCGTAAAAGCACTGTGGCGTGCAGAAATTATTATCAATCTGCTGCGTCCATGTCGTTCCACCATCGGTGTTGATCAAAACTCTGCCGCCCAAATTCCCCGTTGCCGCGTAAATCGTAGGATTTGGCCCCGCAGTATGCTGAATCGCAAATTCGGCCGTCAGTTCGCTGACTGAACCGCTTACGAATGTAACCCGTCTGGTAAATGTAGGGTTCGCGGCGGTGGCGTTTGTTGAAACGTAGATGCCGCCGCCATTCGCTATAAGATTACAAACGAGCAGATCAGGGTTAAGCGGGTCCAATATCAAGTCTCGAATGCTGAAATCGCCGTTCCCTTCGAGTCCGGTCAGCTTGGCGAAAGTCGGAGCGCCGGACGTAGCGTCCGTCGACCGATATATTCCGCGTGACGGCAAACCGCCCGGCACAGTGGGCCCAATTCCGCCAACGCCAGAGGTCGAGCCAACGAAGATCGTCGCGGGATTTGTTGGATGAACCGCGATCTCCCCAATTGCACGGCCATTAAATGAAGCACCGCCGAATGGGCCCGACAAATTTGCCGTCGTGCTGGCGTTATCAATACGATAAACGCCTACCCCAAAAAAACTATCCTGCGAAAAATTAGGTTCGCCTGTTCCGACATAGATCGTATCGGGCTGTGAAGGTGCAATTGCAATCGCCCCGATAGCAAGACTCAGAGCGCTGTCCATCAAACGCGTCCAGCTCGTGCCGCCGTTGGTCGAGCGATAAAGCCCGCCCTGCGCCGTGCCGACGTAAACGATATCGGGATTAGTCGGGTGAACAGCGATCGAGATCGTGCGCCCGCTCGCGGTTGTTACAGGCGGGATAGTAATTTGAGAATTTGGTATCGGATTCGGCCCGATCTCAGTCCACGGCAGATCCAAAATCGAGGTCTTGAAGTTCGAATCCGCGATTTTGGCGCGTGCCTCTTCCTGGCGTTCCATGTCGCGGATCGCATCGATTCGAAGCTGCGGATTGAATGGCTTGTCCTTTTCAACTCCGCGAAACATGGCGATCTGATCGGCGCGTTTGAGCATGAACTCCTCTTTTGTCATGCCGCGTTTTGCGTTTTCAAAAGGGCCCATGTCAGCATCGGTGTAAAAGTAATCAATGACCTGAGCAGCGACTTCACGTATCGAGCCCCAACCCAATATAAAACTTATCCCAATGAAAAGAATTGCAACGACGATAATGATTTTTTTCATATTTTCTCCGACTGATGTCTAAACAAAAAAACTAAGCGAGGGGTTGGTTGAAATTAGACTATAACATAGCCGAATTATTTTATTAATAGGTTGTCAGTGCGTGAGCATTACGCTCGGACCACAAGCGATCTCGATAACCGTGTATTTTTTCTTTAAGCGTGCAAGTTCCTTCTGTTGTTGCTGCTCTATCTCAAGATAATCAGCCGGTGGATTGCCCCAGCATTCAGCTTTGAAGAAACGAATTTCGCGTCGCCGACCATCGACGAGCTTGCCGCGACGACAACGTGCCCTTATTGCAAGCAGCTTTTCGTTGACTGTGATTTTCTTTGTGCCGCTGACGACGAATTCACCTTTGTTTATATCTTTGGCCAGACAGGCATCGAATCTTGCCTGTGCCGCGATAGAAATAGAAAAGGCAAAGACAATGGCCAGAAAAAAAGAAATCTTTCTAAAAACGGAATTCATATCTTTATGATGCAAAAAGTGGCGGATTTTCACCGCCTCGCATCAGCTTTTCTAGGCCGAAGTGTTCGTATGCGAGGCGCGTTGCCATGCGTCCACGGGGTGTGCGGTTAAGGAAGCCGATCTGCAGCAGGTATGGCTCGATGATCTCCTCAATCGAGTCTTTTTCTTCGTTAATCGCAGCCGATAGCGTTCCGAGACCGACCGGTCCGCCGTCGAATTTCTCGATGATCGTGCGAAGAAGTTTTGCGTCCATTTCGTCGAGGCCGTACGAGTCGACTTCCATACGGTCGAGAGCGTTTGCGGCGACGTTCTCGGTGATCTTGCCGTCATGATCGACCTCGGCGAAGTCTCTAACTCTTCTTAACAAACGGTTGACGATACGGGGAGTGCCGCGACCGCGACGCGCGATCTCGTGCGAGCCTTGCGGTTCGATCTCGACGTCCAAAATTTTCGCCGAGCGATTGCAGATCGTCTGCAGATCATCGACGCCATAAAAATCGAGGTGAAAGATAATGCCGAATCGCCCACGCAGCGGCGCCGTGATCAAACCCGGCCGTGTCGTCGCACCGACGAGCGTAAACTTTGGCAGATCGAGAGTTACGGGTCTCGCCGCCGGGCCTTGCCCGATCATTATCGGCAGACAGTAATCTTCCATCGCCGGATAGAGAATTTCTTCGATCGCGGGATTGAGACGGTGAATCTCGTCGATAAAGAGCACATCGCCTTCCTCGAGATTGGTCAGTATCGCGGCGAGATCGCCTGCTTTTTCTATGATCGGGCCGGCGGTAGCTTTGATGTTCGTGCCCATCTCGGTGGCGACGATGTTAGAGAGCGTGGTCTTGCCGACGCCCGGCGGGCCGGTGAGCAAGATGTGATCGAGCGCTTCGCGGCGTTTGAGCGCGGCCTTCATAAAAACGCGCAGATTCTCTTTGACCTTTGTCTGGCCGATGTACTCCTCAAGTCGCGCCGGGCGCAGCGTCGCCTCGAACTTACTCTCTTCGGGGGAAAGCTCTTCGTCTCTGATATTTATCGCCGCAGCACTTGTCATAAAAATCTATTTAACGCAAAGACGCGAAGATGCAAAGATGCAAAGGATGACTTTGCTAAGAGTTTTTACTTCGTATTGTTCCATTTTCTTTGCGGCTTGGCGTTCTCTGCGACTTTGCGTTAAAAACTCTTCGTCAAAATAATAAGCCTTTATTCCACAAAGCCAAAATATCCATCGAGAATGCGACCGTGCAATGCAGCACCAGGCCGAGCCAGATGTTGCCGTTCTTGAGACTCAGCCAGCCGAGGAAAATTCCGGCAACGATCGCCGCGAACGTCTCGGCCATCGGTTTTTGAAAGTGGATCATCGTGTATGGCACGGTCATCACGACGATCGAATAGAGACCGAGCTGCGGTTTGAGGCTGTGGACAAGGAAGCCGCGAAAAAAGAATTCGAGTCCGAAGAACTGCAGAAAATAGGCGAGTTCCCAGACGAGCAGCGTCGAGCTGAGATACGGATCGCCGTTGTAAACTTTTAAGAACGGATATTTCGCGGCAAAACCGCTGGTGAGCGACATTAAATAAACGAGAGGCAGCATGATCGCGGTGCATTGAAGCAAAAGTTTTGTAAAACCTTTTTCGATCTTGAAGTTAAAACCGATCTCTGACAACCGTCGCTTTTGCACGAACTTTACAAACAGTGCCGGTACGACGAAATAAAACATCATCGACACAAGAACCCACCAGACAAGGCTGTAAAGATTGTTCGCTGTGGGATTGACGGCTTCGTTGCCGATGTTGGCAAACGGCGTGTTTGCGAGGATCGCGGCGAGGTATTCGGGCTTTTTGAGATACGTAATGCAGGTCAGCGCGGCGGCTGTATAGACGAGCGCAAAAACTGCACGTCGGTCGAGACGGGCGAAGTCATTTTTTATGTGGTGTAGAATTTCGAGCATCAGGTTGCAGAAGCCCGCGCGTTAGCAAGGGCGATAGCGAACCGCAGAACTAATTCAATCCTTGGCACCGAAACCTTCATTCTATGTTGAGTGTATCGCCCTTGCTCACGCGCGGGCTTGGGCAACTATTTCGCTAAAATCTGCAAACTGCGACGTAGAAGTTTCTGAACAGAGATCTCGGTGCCTTCCTGCGCAGCCTGGTCTAGCGCCTTCTCAGCTGCGGAGCGCTGATATCCAAGATTTACGAGCGCAGAAAGAGCGTCTTCGAACATCGCGTCCGCCGGCAGCGCGTTTCGCGACGCCGCATCGAGCACTGTGCCATCGCCGGAAAGTTCGCCGACCTTGTCACGCAATTCGATCACGAGCCGTTCGGCAGTTTTTTGTCCGACGCCGGGAATCGAGGTCAGCCGCGCGAGGTCGTTCGTGCGAATCGCCATAATGATCTCGTCGGCGCTCATACCCGAGAGCATCGTGATGCCCGACTTTGCACCGATGCCTTGCACAGAGATGAGCTTTAGGTAAAGATCGCGTTCGCGCAGCGTCTTAAAGCCGAAAAGTTGTATCGCGTCTTCGCGCACATGCGTGTAGATACGCAAACTCACGTCAGAGCCGACTTCACCAAGCTCATAAAACGTCGATAGCGGTATCGACACTTCGTAACCGACGCCGCCGACATCGACGATGGCAGTATTCGTCTGCTTTTCTAAAAGTTTGCCGGAAAGGTAAGCGATCATTGATTTAGTGAGTTGAACTTCGCTGACATCCAATCGGAGAGCAATCTCGCTTCGGCACCAACTTCGAGCCGCTTGCCGTCATCAATCCAAATTTCGTCCAGATGAAACTGCCATCGAACGAGTTTTCGTTGAATATTAACCATCTCGAAAATCGTCTCTGTGTCGACTTTGGGAGCCGTCCGCATAATTTCAGGTGCAGTCCACTCGATAAAGTATTTACTTTCATAAATGACGCGATGAACTTCAGTCTGAGCCTCCGAATCTGAAGAAAGCACACATATTCGAGCCAGATTTTCAGTGATTCTGTTCAAACAAGCCGGCAAAGAATCTTTTAGATACTGTTCGCGGCTCTTTTCCAATTCACTCATTCCAATTTGTAATCTGTCACTCTTGAACCGTGATTGTAGAGCATATCGGCAGTCGGGGCAACGAAACGTGGGCTGCCGGCAACAAAATTTCACCGCTTCTTGCGTCGCAAGTTGAAAGGTATAGAATTAAATTACGCGGCGGGTGAAACCGATTTTGCCAACTCGCCGTAAATAAGGTTAGGAGTTTTACCATGCGTTCATTTAGCATCACAGATTTTATTAAGAGAGCGTTGCCATTCTTTGCGGCGCTCGTCATCGGCGTTTTTATCGCCAGCTTTTTTGT
>JBAUGW010000099.1:0-17081 GCA_049679945.1 Pyrinomonadaceae bacterium
CCGCTGAGCCGTGCATTTGACTGGATTTTTTCGAGATACGGACCGGCTGCAAAGACAAATAAAAACGACGGTAAAAAAGTCGCAAAGGTGACGAGCAACGCGCAGATCACGGCGTAAACGGTTTGATCGTAACTTCCCGCGTTCTGCCAGCCGGTCATAAAGCCGATGAATTGCAAAACCATTATTAGCGGACCGGGCGTCGTCTCGGCCAACGCCAGACCGTCCACCGCCTGCTCGGCCGTGATCCAACCCGCGCCGACCGCTGCCTGATTGACATACGCCAAAACCGCGTATGCACCGCCGAATGTAACAAACGCAGCCTGCGTAAAAAAGAGATAAAGCTTTGTCGCGACGTTCTCGCGTCCGAAGATCGCTAGCGTCGCGATCAACGGCGCAAGCCAGAGCAGAAAGCAGACGAGTGCGACTTTTAGAATATAAAAACGGCTCCGCTGCGTAATCGATTCGGGGTTTGCTTCTTCAATTTTTGTTTCAGAATGTCTGCTCCAGATAAAACCGACCAACAGAGCCGCCGCGACGATCAGCGGAAAAGGAATGTGAAAAAACTGAACGGCGACAAACGAAAGTGCAGCGATTGCGAAGTGAATCCAGGATTTCAGCGAACGTTTCCCGATCTTGATTACGGCTTCGACGACGATTGCGACGACGACCGGCTTAAATCCGTCGAGCACGGCGGCGACTTCGTTTACATTTCCGTATCTCGCATAAATGAACGACAACGCAAGCAGAAAAAATATGGACGGAATGACGAAAAACGCGCCCGCGACGATGCCGCCTTTGATCTTGTGCAGCCGCCAGCCGATATAGGTCGCGAGCTGCTGCGCCTCGGGGCCGGGCAGCAGCATGCAAAAATTCAGCGCGTGAAGAAAACTTTTTTCGTCGATCCACTCGCGTCGTTCAACAAGCTCTTTGTGCATGATCGCGATCTGCCCGGCCGGCCCGCCGAATGAAATGAAGCCGAGCTTTACCCAGAACTTGAGAGCCTCCTTGAACGGCACGACAAGCTTTGTGTTATTTTCTTGCTTCTTTTCAGCGTTCATTTAGCAGATCGATCGCAATGTCGTGAAACTTGCGGCGGACGGAGTTGATATTTACGAATGGCAAAACGTGATTGTGCGTTCGGTTTGTGAGCAGGATAAAGACGCGTTCGCGTGTAGGATCGATCCAGAGGCTCGTGCCAGTAAAGCCGTTGTGACCAAAGCTCGTCGGCGACATCTTCGCGCCCGCCGTCGAATCTTTTGTCGACGCAAGCTGGAACGCGAACGAGCGGTCTTCGTTCATGTCCGGTGTTAAATTTGTGCGAAATAGCTCGCAAGTTTCAGGCTTCAGCAGCTGCGTGTATTTCGGCAAAAACTGCTGGGCGATATTAAATACTTCTTGAGCCGTCGAAAACAGCCCGGCGTGCCCCGCAACACCGCCCACAAAATACGCGTTATTGTCATGAACCTCACCCCAAATCTGGTAATTGCGGAATGCGGAGTTCGAGTCAGAATCCCGACTGGTCGGGATAGCGACTGGGTTCATATAACCCTGCTCAACGCAAAGCTGCTTTTCATATTCATTTCCTTTCTCGCTCGCCGCGATCCGCTTTCGCAAAGTCTCAGTGGGATTAAAGCATGTGTCCCGCAAACAGAGCGGCTGAAAAATCATCTCGCGACAGAGTTCGTCGAGCGACATATCTACTATTTTTTTGATGAGTGCTCCGAGAACAATAAAATTTGGATCACTATAAACGACTTTGCCGGCAGTTTGATATTCGAGAGGAATATTCGCCAAAGTTGCAATTACGTCATTCGGATTCTCGGCGAGTAGGTACGTCGGCAGCCAACCGCTCAAGCCGGAGGCGTGAACAAGTAGATTTTTTATCGTAATCGCTCTTTTATCATCCGTAACGAACTCAGGCAAGTAGGTTCCGAGGCGTTCATCAAGCTCGAGTTTTCCGTTCTCGTATAACTTCGCAGCAACCAACCCCGAGGCGACAACCTTTGTAACGCTTGCCAGATCGTAGATCGTGTCGAGCCGCGCCGGAATGCGTTCGGGCTCGACGACAGCAAATTCGAGCGCGTCTGTAAAAACGATTTCCCCCTTTTCCGCAACGAGATAGACGGCTGACGGAAAATCGCCGGCGTCGATTCGCTCTTGTAGAAAGTAATTTATTTGCTCGTTCACGTCCGATGCCTTGCTCTCGCAAGCGGCGAGGACTAAACTGTAAGCATACATTTTAACGGAGGTTTTACTAAATATGAGCAAAACAGAATCAGCCGACCTGATCTTAAAACTTTACGATCTGCGTCGTGAGAAAAAAATGCGCAAGGCGCGCAATTGGATTTTCGGTTACAACCCGACTAGTGCCGAAGAATATTGGCAAACAATGATGGACCCCGAAGTCGGCGGCTATCTGCGAATGGTCACGTCATACTGGGACATGGCTGCGACGATGGTAAATCAGGGTGCGATCGACGCTGATTTGTTCAATGCAACGGCGGGCGAACACATAATGGTCTTTGCTAAGGTTCAGCCGTTTTTAGCCGAATTGCGTGAGAAATTTCAAAATCCTGAGGCGTTCGCTAACCTCGAAAGGGTAATTCTCGACGCCCCGAACGGTGCTGAAAAACTCGCCAAGACACAGGAATGGATGAAAACTATGCTGCCTGAAATCGCTAAGGCACAGTCCGGCAGCAAATCGGAAGAAGCGTCAGCATAGATTTAGTTACACATTAAGGCGGTTTCGGTGAGCATCGATCTTTTTGAGCACACCGACAGCGAGTTCCAACGCCCGCCGCCCGTCGCGACCCGCGATCGGCGGCGGCGTATTTTTTTCTATGCAGTCCAGAAACGCCGTGATCTCGGCTCGCAGCGGCTCGATGTCGTTGATTGTCAGACGGTTTACCGAAATTCCGGCGAGCGGATGGGCGGCGTCCGGATTGAGCGAAGTCAGCGAGGCGAACTTTGTCGCGTAGTCTAAAACCACATACGCATCCGTCTGATAAAAACGCGTCTTGCGAATCTTCTCAGTGCCTATTCGTGAGGCCGTAATGTTGGCTACTGTACCATTCTCAAACTCGATACGCGCATTTGCGGCATCGACCTTGTCCGAGATCACCGGAATGCCGACGGCGCGAATCTCTGAGACGCTGACATCGTTGCCGACCAGCCATTGGATCGCGTCGAGATCATGGATCATCACGTCAAGCACAACATCGACGTCGAGCGAGCGGTTTGGAAACGGCGACACGCGGTGAATCTCAAAATACAACGGCCTGGTCACGTGCGGCCTGAGCGCGACCATGGCCGGGTTGTAGCGCTCAAGTTGTCCGATCATCAGCTTCGCGCCTGATTTATCAGCCGCCGCGATCATCTTGTCTGCTTCGTCGAGCGTCAATGCTATTGGTTTTTCAACAAGCACGTGAACGCCGCTCTCTAAAAACGCGCACGCGATCTCGCAGTGCGTCTCGGTCGGCGTTGCGATCGAAACAGCATCAACTTTGCCGATCAGTTCACGCCAGTCGGCAAAAATCGAGCATCCATGCGCCGTCGCAATTTCAGAGGCTGTTTCGGCACTTGTATCACAAACACCAACAAACTCGACACGGCCTTCAGCCGCAAGTTCGGCGTAGTTACGCGCATGATGTCGCCCAAGGCTGCCGACGCCAATCGCCGCTGTTTTGATCAACTCCGAATTCGTCATAATTTGATTGCAACCTGCTTTTCAGCAATACTTTACATTCTGTTTCATGACGCCTGAAATTACAACGACCGACAATAAAAGCCGTGATTCACTGCCAAATTGGTTGTGGATCTGCCTGGCGTTACTCGCGATTGTCACCTACTTTTTCGGACTCACAATTCCACTGCTTGGTCCGGACGAACCTCGCTATGCGCAGGTCGCGCGCGAGATGTTCGAGCGCGGCGATTGGATCACGCCGACGCTCGGCGGACACAACTGGTTCGAAAAACCCGCACTTTTGTATTGGCTCGAGATCGCATCATTCAATCTGTTCGGCGTCAGTGAATTCACCGCACGCCTCGGCCCGGCGTTGTTCGGTTTGGGAACGGTCGCCGCTCTTTGGCTACTCGGAAAATCGATAGCCACAGGGGTCACCGAGAAATCGAAAGCGGTGTTCTCTGTGTTCTCTGTGTCCTCTGAGGCTGTTTCTTTCGCAAACTGGCTCGCGCTGATCGCGGCATCGACGCTCGGCATCTTAGTCTTCTCACGTGGAGCAAGTTTTGACATCACAGTTACGTTTCCGATAACGGCTGCTTTGGTGAGCTTTTTTATCTTTGATGATGCGCAGCACAAGCACGCAGTCGCTATCCCGACCAGTCGGGATTCTGACACTCCCCGCCGAGCAGTCTTGCCGCTAATACTGTTTTATTTTTTTGTCGGCGTCGCCTTGCTCGCAAAAGGGCTGATCGGCATCGTCTTTCCGTACGCAATTATCGCGGTTTACTACCTGCTGAGCAGGCGGATGCCGAGCCGTCAGTTTGTTGTCAGTGTAATCTGGGGAACTCTATTTGCTTTCGCTGTCGCGGCGATTTGGTATCTGCCGATGTATCTGCGGCACGATTGGGAGTTTGTCGACGAATTTTTCTTACAGCATCATTTTCAGCGCTTTACGTCAAACAAATACAAGCATCCGCAACCGTTTTACTTTTTCTTTTGGGTACTTCCCCTGATGACGCTGCCATGGCTGCCTTTTTTTCTCGCTGCTGTCTGGAAGGTTGGTAAACGAATATTTCACCACAGAGCCACAGAGATCACAGAGAACGATGAGAACGAGTCCATCCGTCTCACTTTCTCCGTTTCTCCTCTTCTCCTTTTCTCGATCTCGTGGCTCGCGGTGCCGCTAATTTTCTTTTCGCTTTCAGGCTCGAAACTGCCGGGCTATATTCTGCCGGCCGTGCCGCCGGCGATAATAATAACTACCCTTTTTATTTCAGAGCTTGTAGTCAAACGTGTTTGGCGTTACTGCATTGTTGGAATTGCCACGGCGACGTTTGTGACGACTATTAGTTTGCTGGCCACGGTGGTGCCAAAGTTTGCAGGTTACGATTCGGTCAAGTTACTTATCGTTAAGGGTGACGAGCGCGGCTTTGTATCGAGCAAAGTCTTGACAATGCATACTATCTCGCACAACGCGGAATTTTACGCCGCCGGTCGTCTGCTACGTGAAGAAAACGGCAAGCAGAAGAAACTCTACGGCCCGGGCGAAATCCAACAGGTGATCGCCGACCAGGGCGGCAAACCTGTACTCGTGTTAGTTCCGCTCGAATACCTGCACCAACTGACGAGTGCGACACAATTGAAAGCGGAGTACTTGAAAGATAACGGCGAGCTTGCGATCGTAGCCGTTTCGGCGAAATAAACTAGTCTTGCGCCGCGCGACGAATGCGATCCATTAACGCTGCGCCGATGCCCTTCTCTTCAACTGCTTCGCAGTAAATCGTCTTGATACCGCGACGGTCGCAATGGCGCAAAAACTCGAACAGCTCGTGTGCGTATTTCTCAACACCATTGCAGAGCTTAACAACATCGAGTTTTTTTGGCGGAGTTTTTAATCCAATAAAGGCCGCATTTTCAATAGTTTCAACCTCGTCTGCGGCGTCCACGACAATTACTTTTGCCTTTGGCGAATAGTGTCGATGTTTCAAGCCGGGACTGCGCGGCGATTGAGAACTGAGGTTTTGTTCCCTCGCGCTTGCAGGCACAACAGCTTGCAATTCTTCCAACGAGATCGCGCCTTCTCGCAGTAGAATTGGCGCCTCGCCGGAGCAATCGACGACCGTGGATTCGAGGCCGATCTCAGTAGCATCCGCCTGGAGAATGCAATCAATGCGACCATGTAAATCTTCATAAACAGCTTGCCAGGTTGTGGGGCTCGGACACCCCGACAGATTTGCAGAGGGTGCTACAACTGGCGTCTTGCACGCGTTTAAAAACTCGCGTGCAACAGTTGATCGCGGCATTCGGACACCGATCGTATCAAGTCCTGCGGTTGCGGTTAACGGAACACGCGGCGATTTTTTCAATACCAAGGTGAGCGGTCCTGGAAAAAACTTTTGGATAAATTTCGTGGCACTCTCAGTGATCTCAGAGGTCAGTTCACCGATCTGTTCAACGTTAGAAACATGTGCGATCAGCGGATTGTCGGCCGGACGCTTCTTTGCTTCAAATATTTTTGCGACGGCCGCCTCGTCAAAAATATTTGCACCGAGTCCATAAACTGTCTCGGTCGGAAACGCGACGAGACCGCCTTGTTTAACAAATTCGGCTGCAGATTTGGGAGATTTCGTCAAAAAAGTGTCCATTTTGCTTATTTTTGTTTATTTTTTGCCGCTAGCTATGTGATAATAAGGGCATCCCGCCTCCTACTAACTCCACAAAAGTTAGTTCCACTAAGGTAGTACGGACCTTTCTCCTCTGGATATCTCACCTGAGGATCATAATTCATCAACCACTCTATGGCGAAGGATACTTCTCCGTCAAAATCGAATAGTGTTCTTGTTATTGAAGACGACCGGGTAATTTCGCGTCTATTGACTCATTGGCTCAAAAAGCGTGGATTTGACGTCAAGGTTCTTAACAATGGCAGACAGGCGGTCGACAATCTCGCAACCGGCGAACCACCCCGGCTCGTTTTTCTCGACATCATCATGCCGTATGCAGACGGCTTTGAAGTTTTGTCGCAAATACGTGCCCATAAGAGTTGGAAGAAAGTTCCGGTGATTATGCTGACCTCGAAATCGAGTGAGGCGAATATCGTTCGGGCATTCGAGGCCGGGGCCGACGACTATGTGACAAAGCCGTTCAAGCCGGGCGAGTTGATGGTTAGGATGAATCGCCTGCTCAAAAAAGGGTTATGAAAAAAGAACTGATTTTCATAGTTTATACTTTGTTCGCGTTAGGCATAGGAGCGTCCGCTCAAACCGAACCTCAGACGCAAACGCCAACGGCGACCCAAAATTCAGACGCGCAATACACGCCGAAGTACGAAGTTCAGCTTCAGTATTCGCAGGAGAGTTTGACGCGAAATTTTGGCACGTGGCGCACTGCGTCGCTGTATTTCGAACGTAAATTTTCAAAACGGAAGATCGTCTGGGGCACGTACAGGGTGAGCGACCGAAATTCGAATCGCGATCAAGAAGTCGTCGGCGGTTTTTACAAAGGCGTTGGGCAAAAATGGGCTGCGACCGGCGAAGCAATGTTTAGCCCGACCCACAAATATGTCGGCAAATTTTCTGTGATGCTCGAAGGCGAACGCATTCTCGGTAGGGGTTTCGTTGGCCACGTCGGGGGCCGTTACACATCATACGATACTGTAAAAGCAACGACTGTTTACGGCCTGACGGAAAAATATTGGGGCAACAATCGCGCAGCCTACACGCTGTACATAACAAATCTGACGAACGCCGGCACCGCTCCGACGCACCGCATTCAATACAATCGCTACTTTGGCGAAAACGTCAACAGCGTCGGGACGGCGGTCGCATTCGGTCGTGAGCACGAAAACCTCGGCCCTAATATCGGCATTCTCCGCAGCAAAACCTGGAGCGTCTCGGGTTCGGTTCGCTACTGGCTCACAAAAAACGTCGGCGTTAATTTCGACGCGGTATTCCAACGTCAGGGAGATATTTATTACCGCAGAGGTGTGAATCTTGGAATTCGTTATCGCCTTTAACATTGCAGTCATAGCAGCGTGGTGGATTGGCGCGTCGTTCATCGCGTTGAGCTTGGTGTCCGTGGGCGTGATGCTCGCACTTCGCTCATGGTCGGCGTCATCGCACAAGCGGCGCGAGATCGTGAATCGCCGGTGGGAGACGACGCTCTTCAAGGCTGTGGATAACGAATTCAACATCAATAATCGCCGACAGCTAACAAAAAAACATTTGCCGCATTTTCTCCACGACTGGAATTATCTGCACGAGTCGATCTCAGGCGACTCAAAAAACGGCCTCAACGATCTCGGCGGGTCGCTCAGACTCCACACGATGACGCGTGAGCTGCTAACAAGTCCATTTGTCGACAAACGTCTCATGGCGGTCAACACGCTTGGCAATCTCGGCAATACGGCCTCGTATCCGAGCATCGAGGAGCTCATCGCCGAGCGCGATCCGGTAATTTCATCATGGGCGTGGCGCGCTCTGTTTCGCATCGACGTCAACACAACGTTAGAAAAGCACCTCGGCAAGATCGCAACTCGCCGCGACTGGTCGCCGATATTTGTCGCCAAAGTTCTGAAAGAGATCGATTGCGACACGCTTTCAACGCCGCTGTGCGAGCTTGTCGAGAAACTCTTCGCCGAAAATCTGGAGGAGCGCCAGATGTCACGGCTTATCTCGTACCTCGCATTCGCAAATTTTGAGCACCGTAACCCGCTCGTCAGCATGATTCTTCTTGCTAGCAACGAAAAAGAAGTGCTTATCGCGTGTCTGCGGCTCGTAAATTCCGACGACGATTTGCCGCGCATTCGCGAACTCATCAACGACGAGCGTTGGGAAGTTAGGCTTCAAGTCGTGCTGACGCTCGGCCGTCTCGGCCACAAACGAGACATCGATCTCCTCATCGCCGCAACCGACGACCTCGATTGGTGGGTGCGTTATCGTGCGGCGAGCATGCTTATCTCGATGCCCGGCATGACGGAAGCAAAGGTCGAGAAACTCTCACGCACACTTCCGAGCCCGTTTTCACGCGATATTCTGCGGCAGGTCATGACAGAAATGCAGCTCTTATGTTTCAGGCAGACGACATTAACATTATCCAGGTAGCGCAGTGGTTTTTTCTGCTATATTTTGTCGCCCTCAACGGAACCTACCTGGTTCTGACGGCGATCTCGATGGCCGTTTTGCCTCGATTCATTCGTAAGCGCTCTATCCATCGTCTGCCCGACCCACAAAGCGGATTTGAACCGCCCATCACCCTCATCGTTACTGCCTACAACGAAGAAGCCGTAATTGTTCCGACCGTCCGAGCTCTGCTGCAACTCGATTATCCGGAGTTTGAAATCCTAGTCGTTAACGACGGTTCGAATGACCGAACGCTTGCTGTTCTAACCGCGGAATTCGCTCTTGTCGAGCTTCCCGTTGCGTTTCGAAAACGCATCGAGCACAAACCGGTAAGAGCCGTTTTCCAATCGAAAAAATATCCGAATCTGAGAGTGATTGATAAAGAGAATGGCGGCAGCAAGGCCGACGCAAGCAACGCAGGGATAAACGGTGCCCGTTACGGCCTGTTCATGCCGCTCGACGCGGACACGATCCTTAATCGTGATTGTGTGACGCTAATGGTACAGCCGTTTCTTCTCAACCCGGATACCGTTGGTGTCGGTGGAAACGTGAGGATCTTAAACGGATGCACTGTTGAGAGTGGTCATCTGACCAAAGTGAATCTGCCAAAAAACTGGCTCGCGCTCTTCCAAATGCTCGAATACACGCGTGCCTTCTTGACGAGTCGAGTTGGTTGGAACCGGCTCGACTCATTGCCGCTGATCTCGGGAGCGTTCGGTCTTTTTAACAAAGAGGCGGTGATCAAGGTCGGCGGCTACAGTCACAAATCACTCGGCGAAGACATGGATCTCGTCCTTCGCCTGCACCGGCATTTTCGCCTGAACAAAATTCCCTACCGTCTCGATTACGTCGCCGATCCTGTGTGTTGGACCGAAGCCCCGGAAACTCTTGCGGTTCTAAAAAAACAGCGCGTGCGTTGGCAACGCGGTCTTTTCGATTGCCTGTGGGAAAATCGGAAGCTTCTCTTTCACCCGCGCGCAGGCGGCGTCGGATGGTTGTCGTTCCCCTTTCTTTTGTTTCTCGAGGGCCTTAGTCCGCTGATCGAAGTCGCGGGACTTTGTTTCTTTGTCTTTTGCTATTTTATGAACTTGATCAACTTCGAAGGTGCGCTCGCATTCATGCTGCTTTCGTTTGGTACAGGTTTTTTCCTGTCGATTGCCGCGATTTTGCTGGAAGAAACTGCCTTCCGTACTTATCAGCGTAAAAAAGATTTATTTGTTATGATCGCCGGGGCGTTTGTCGAGAACTTCGGTTACCGACAGATGGTCTCAATTTGGCGTCTCGAGGGAACAATAAAATGGCTGCTACGCACAAAATCAAGTTGGGGAACGATGACGCGAAACGCATCGTGGTCTGACTCAGAGCCTGTAACCAAATCTGCATGAACAAAAAAGCTGCGCGTTTTGCGACGCACAACTTTTTCCCTTTTTCACTATTTCACCCTTTTCTACCCTTCGGCTTCGCGACTGACCGCCGCTTCGCCCCCGATCTTACCGGCCAGTTTGCCGAGCACCACCAGCACTATCACGGCGACTAGTGTCGCGAGAACAGCGTAAACAAATAGTCCTGTAAGATTGTCGGCTTCGCCAAGCAATTCTTTCATCGCGGCTTTGATAGCGTCGTTCCACGCGAGTGCACACACGAGGCCGAGTGCGGCACCAGCCAGCGTGATCATTGATTGAATAACAGCTTTTGATTGCTCAATAGATTTTGACATTTGTCCTCCAAAGAAAATTAGATTTTGATACAGCAACTATGATTTAGGGCAATTAACGCAAAATGTCAATCGTTGCCCGTTTGTCTGCGCTCTGTTAGATTTTTGATGTGGGTGATCTTCGCGACAAATTAAAACGGCTGCCGACGAACGCCGGCATCTACATCCACAAAAATGCTGCGGGCAAGATCATCTACGTCGGCAAGGCCAAGAATCTGCGCAACCGCGTGCGATCGTATTTTCAATCGGGCCGCAATCACGATCCGAAAACGCGCTCACTCGTTCGCGTCATCGCCGATTTTGAGTTTATTGTTGTCGATAATGAAGTTGAGGCCTTGGTTCTCGAATCGAACCTTATTAAGAAACACAAGCCGCGATTCAATATTTTTCTCAAAGACGACAAATCCTATCCGCATCTCAAACTCACGAACGAGCCGTTTCCAAAGGTCGTCGTCACTCGCCGCATCGTCCGCGACGGCTCGAATTATTACGGCCCTTTTCTGCCTGCGACACTCGCGCGCAACACGCTTAATCTTGTAAATAGGTCGTTTCAGCTTCGCACCTGCGAGATCGAGATCAACGGCAAGCTCCCGCGCCCGTGTCTCGAATATCATCTCAAACGTTGTCTCGGTCCCTGCGTCAAAGGTCTGTGCACTCAGGAGGAGTATCAAGAGGCTGCCGCTGACGTTCGCACGCTGCTCGAAGGGAAAAACAAGGAGCTTGCGAAATCGCTCGAAGCGAGGATGTGGCAATTTTCAGAGGAAGGAAAGTACGAACTCGCCGGGCGTTACCGCGATCTGCATCGCACGGTTCTCGCTCTCAGCGAAACACAAAAGATGGCGACGACTGCGGAACGCGACGTTGACACGATCGGTTTTTATCGTGAAAAACAAAGGCTTGCGTTGCAGCTTTTTACGACCCGCGAAGGCCGTATCGTCGGGCGCCGCGAATTTTTTTGGGAAGATCTTCCGGAGGACGACACCTTCAATGCAAGTGAGTTTCTTGGGCTTGTTTTGTCGCAGTATTACTCGACTGACTATGTGCCGCTCGAGATTCATGTGCCGCAAGATTTCGATGATCGCGCCGTGCTAGAACGAGCACTAACCGAACGACGCGGTCGCCGCGTGCGTATTCTGGACCCGAAGCGCGGCAAGAACAAACATCTCATAAAACTCGTCGAGACAAACGCTAAGATCGCATTTGAACAACGCTTCCGCGTGCTGAAACCGGATAGTCAGAAGGTTCTCGAGGAGCTGCAGGAGCTGCTCGAACTTTCATATTTTCCCGAACGCATCGAATCGTTCGACATCTCAAACATCTCCGGCTCAGAGAACGTTGCCGGCATCGTCACCTTCGAGAACGGCAAACCGGCGCGCAAGGATTACCGGCGATTTATAATCAAGACCGTCGAAGGCGCAAACGATTTTGCATCGATGAGTGAAGCAGTCTTTCGCCGCTATCGACGAGCTGTCGACGAACAAAAACCGCTGCCGCAGCTTGTCTTTATCGACGGCGGAAAGGGCCAGCTTTCGGCAGCCGCAGCAGCGATGCAGAGTCTCGATCTCGAACAGATCATGCTTGTCGGCCTCGTTAAACCGCCAAAAAAACACAATGAAATTTCGCATCTGCTCATTTACGGACGCGAAGACAAACCTATCCCATTCGACCGCAACTCGCTGGCGTTTCGATTGATACTTCAAATTCGTGAAGAGACGCACAAGACAGCGATCGAGTTTCACCGCAAACGCCGCGAGAAGCGCGACTTCTCTTCTGAGTTGTCCGAAATTCCCGGCGTCGGCGAAAAACGAAAGATGAAACTTCTGCGCGAATTCGGCTCGATCGAGCGAATCGCAAAAGCGACCGCTGACGAGCTGAAAAAGTTTGTCGGGTCAAAGACTGCGACCGAGATCGCTGCACACTTCGAACGCCAACGCGCGCTGGCCGCAAGCTAGAATGCCGCAATAAAATGCTTTCCTACTATTGGGGCGCGTTTGGATTCTGTTTAGGATTGTAAACAATGCGGAGCCGAAAATTTCTATACCAGCTCAGCTTAGCGTCATTGTTTTCCGGTATGTGGTTGTTATCCACAGGGCCGGTCGGGCCGTTAATTGAAAACCCTAAATTGGTGTGGCTATCATCGATCCATTTTCGAACTTGATCAGATACCCCGATCGCAAAAGATGGTCCGAAAGGCAGCGGCACCGCATTGTCGAATTCGACAGAGTTTTCATGCGATGTCGCCATGCCGAGTTCGGTCGCCCACGACCTCGGAGGAGACGAGCCGAGCGTTTCGCCATTACTTCGCTGAACCGAGCTCTGCGTGTCGAAGAGAAAATCCGCCGAAACGATATCGTCGAAATCCTTGAGATCAAAAACAATTGCCGACCCAAAGACTTGGGCGCGGAAATCATCACACGGAAGCGGTGCTGATCCTCGCTCGTAGAAATTATCGAAGCCGACCAACGCTTGATCTGGGCCCGCAGAAAATGTGGAAAATGGTGGATCCGCTTGCGCGACACACACTCCCTTAGAGCCCTTTGCTCCTGCTGATTTAGCGACAATATCTATCGGCTGCAGCTCAAGTGTCTTGAGCGACACTTGGTCACAACCAGCCAGCAAAAGCGTTGAAAGGATAAGGAAAGTAAGACGCAACCAGCTACATTCGAGAATCGTACGCATGAGGTATCGCTCCTAAGATTTCTGAGTGTTCTTGGCTATACAAAGTAAAGCACGGGGAGCGTCCCATTCGCAACAGAATTTAGTTCCCCGCGAACGATCTGACCTCGGAACGCTCGGCCACGCGATGGGCCTCGGCAGGCGCAAAATAAAATTGCTTCGCGAATTCGGCTCGATCGAGCGTATTGCGAAAGCCAGTGCAGACGAGTTGAGACCATTCGTCGGACAAAAAACTGCGGCTGAGATCTCAAGCCATTTTAAAAATCAGCGAAAGCTGGCGGCCGGTTGAGCCTGTTGATGTTGACATTAAGGTCAGACTCGGTTACTTTTCACCTGTTCACCCCACAACATAATTTTCAAGGGCTTTTGGGTAATTTTCCTTAAGGGAGGTTTTACTATGCTTACGAGACTTTTGGTAGCGACTGTCGCAGGCGGAGTCACGTTTTTTGTTCTCGGATTTCTTCTATACGGCCTCGTCCTCGATCCGATGGTAATGAAGCCGAATATGAATCCCGACGCACTCAAGTTGATGAATGAACCGCCGATGTGGATACCGCTCGTTCTGGCGAATTTTGTTTCCGCCTTTCTGCTGGCATACATCTTTGACAAATGGGCCGGCATTCGCACCTTTAGGGGCGGCTTGGAGGGCGGCGCCATCGTGTGGTTCCTTATTTCTTTGAGCTTTCAGCTAATGTTCCTGGCGTTTATGAAAATGTCCAATAACTACACTCCGGCGATCGCGGATGTTGTTGGATCAATCGCTATGGGGGCGATTGGCGGCGGCGTGATCGGTTTGGTTCTTGGAACGATGAACAAAGGCGCGGCGTCGGAATAAAGCGTCTGGTTCGTCCAAAATTTTCTTGTTTTCATTTTCCGCGTGGTGGCCGCTGCATGGTTGGCCGCCGCCAAGTTCGTTGTGCATACATACGCGAAACAATATCTCTATCGTCGCGTCGTGCGGGCCAAACTCTACATCGACGAGCATTTCGCGTCTGGCCTCGATCTCAAAAATATCGCAGACGAGGCGTGCTTTTCAAAATTCCATTTCATGCGTCTTTTTAAATCGATGTATGGAAAGACACCGCACCAGTATCTGACCGACGTCAGAATAAATCGGGCGATGGAGATACTGAACAATGGAGAAACGGTCAAACGCGCAGCGTACGCGGTCGGATTCGATAGCGTCAGTTCATTTACAGGGCTTTTCCTTCGCCGCGTTGGTCAGACCCCGGCCGCTTTTCAACGAAATATGCAGGCTCGACAAGATGAGATCGCCACGCGCCCTATCAAATTCATTCCTAATTGTTTCGTCGAAAAACGCGGCTGGGCAGAATAGCAATTTTCGAGAAATCAAAACTATTGACGTAGGTCGCGATGTACAAAATAATCATAGTTACTATGATTACAAAATTAAACCACGTCAGTATTTTCGTATTGGATCAAACATCCGCCCACGATTTTTACGTCAACAAACTCGGCTTTACGGTTAACACCGATGCCGAAATGGGGCCGGGAAAGCGGTGGCTTACCGTTTGCCCGCCTGAGCAGCCCGACCTCGAGATAACGCTGATGGCGATCGACGAGGGAATGATGTTCAAGAAGGAAGCTGCCGAACAGATGCGTGACCTGGTGAGCAAAGGCACATTCGGTTTTGGTGTTTTTGAATGCACCGACCTGCTTGCAACCTACGAGGAACTCATCGCAAAGGGAGTTGAATTTACAAAACCGCCGACGAAGGAGTTCTACGGCTACGAGGCTTTATTTAAGGACGATTCGGGCAATTGGTTTTCGTTAGGACAAAGGGAGTAATTAGCTATGGAACAATTAATGCAACTAAGACATCCGGCTGGTAAAAAGGCCGTAAGTATGGATAAAGGCAAGTACGACGCCCTTAAAAAACCGCTCTTGAATCGCCTCAAGACAAAGGGCGAATCAACTCATTCGGAAATTTTGCAGGCAATAACCGAAGATTTTGAAAGGAACAAAACAAAATTTGAAGGTTCTATCGAATGGCACATGGAATGGGTCAAACTTGATTTGGAAGCACGAAACGAAATAAAGCGAATCGGAGACAAATCACCTATAAAATTTGCAATCGGCTATTAGAACAAGAAATCGGGCTCACGACCGGTAATTTTTGCGGCACAGCGACGAAACCACAAAACTCACAGATCACGAGCCCGAAAGTTGATTTAGCCGCAGATTGACGCAGATGACGCTGATAAGAACTTTGTCTTTCTATCTGCGAAATCTGCGTTTATCAGCGGCCAAATTCGGTTGCCTTAATTCTTCTTAACGTAACTCTTATGGACGACCGTCTTCGACTTTTCGTCGCGGGCCTCGACCATGACGTTATCCTTGTCTTCGCGTGTGACGAGCCGTGCGCCGCCTGATGCCGATGTCTGCTCTTTCGACTTTGCTTTTTCCGAATCGTCCATAAAGCCTTTCACATCGCGGGCTTTTACCGGTTCCGCGAGACGAACACCGCGCGACTCGGCCACGGCTTCGGTCGCAGTCGCTTTGAGATTTTTCACCCAAAGCTTTTTGAACAGCGCATTCGAGACATAAACATCGGCGCTGTTGATCTTGCCGTTGATCGCAAAGGCGTAGCCGATCACGTCGGACTTGCCGTTGATAACGCTGCCGAGAGCTTTGACATACTCGTCGATGTTCGCAATAACATTTTTATTCTCGAGGCTTAATTGCAAACTCGATGCCGACGCTCCGTTCGCAACGGAACCGCCAACGTTTTTGGACAGCCGTGACTGCGCATCGCTGACCTTATCCCACACTTCCTGTTGCGAACGTGTTGCGTTGGCCGCGATCTTCAGTTCTTTTGTCACAACGCGGTCGTTCGAACTGTCAAATTTTGTCGAATCCTCGTTACCGCGTTTTGTCCATCGGCCAGATTCGACGCAAAATGCCTCGATCTTCACGCGGCCCGAACGCGCCGGAATGATGATGCTTATTGCCAGCACGCGATCTTGCTTGCCGCCTTTCACGATGTCGCCCGCTTGTATAAAAACATCTTGTTCCTTCGACAGATTTTCTACCTCAAGTTCGTTGACGTCCGACGTCTCATAGACGCGAAACAGCTTTCGCTCCATCGCCTCCTGCAGCGTCATCATGTTTGTTTTCTTAGATTCGTCTTTGCCGTGGATGAGAAAGATCGTCAGATTTTTGTGTGTGTAAACCGACGAAATTCGATAACCGTCAGTCTGCGCCGACGCAACACCCGCAATCGCCAATGCAATAACAACGCCCACAAACACTCGTGTAATATTTTGATACTTCATATAGATAACTCCTTTTCTGGATTAGATTTTTGCTCGGGAGAGCGTCGGTTTTAATTTGTGAACGGAAAGTTCAGGAGTTTCTTGCAGATTGTAGAAAATTTATTGTCGCCAACGGCGACCAACATTAAAGGCCAGGGTAGAGAGAGCGAAGCGAACGGCACCCTAGGTAAGACAACATCACCATGCCGACGCTGAAGGCGTCGAACAAATACGGTTGGGATTTGTTCGACGCCTACAGGGACGGAATTCATTTCTTATTGTTTACCTAGGGTAACGCTCATTTCATTCGCTCACCCTAGGCTTTAATGTGCGTCGCCATCGGCGACAGTATTAGCTCAGCCGCTTTTCCGCCGCAACCACCAACATCGCCGCCTTTTCACTATTAGTTTTTCGCTTTTTACTCGTATCGGCCAGTATTTATCTGAGTTTGGTGAGAATTAGCTTGCAAGCGTGCGGAGCACGCAATAATAACTTTAGCTACATCTCTAAAGACGGTTTCGGAGTCAAGCGCGGATCGACCGGGCCGCCGAAGTGGAGGCATTTGAGTTTTGGCAAGTTTTTGACAATTCAGATCCACTCTTTCTTAGTAACTT
>JBAUGW010000100.1:0-17017 GCA_049679945.1 Pyrinomonadaceae bacterium
ACTCTGCCCTTTAACGATCTGGTAGCTCTTCGATAAATTTTCGGCTTTTATAACGATTGACATCAGTTAAATGTAGTCAGCAAAATAATCTTCCATATGCCGAAAGACGACCAGAGCCACTATCAGCAGAATAAAAATGATAGCGACCGAGCAGAGAATCGCAAACATGTCGAACGGCGTTCCGAAAATCGATGATCGCAGTCCTTCTAAAATGCCAGTCAGCGGATTCAGAGCAAAGAGCCAACGCCATTTTTCGGGAAACAAACTCGACGGATAAATTACAGGCGATGCGAACATCCAAAGCTGAAGCGCGACGGGCACGATGTGCTTAACATCGCGGAATCGAACGTTCAGCGCCGACAGCAACACACCGACAGCGACCGCAAGCACAAACATCATCAAAAAAAATAGCGGCGCAAATATCATCTGCGAGTTCCCGCCAGTTTGGTAGTAGATCATCATCGCGATAAAAAAGATCAGCCCGAGCAGAAAATCGACCAGCCCGGCGCCGACTGACGCTATCGGAATGATGAGCCGCGGAAAGTAAACTTTTGTGATCAAATTTGAGCCCGAGACGATACTGTTGCTGCTGCTCGCGACGGTTGTGCTGATAAACGTCCATGGCAGCAAGCCGCAAAACACAAACAGCGGATACGGAATGTCGCCAGTTTTGATCCCAACCAGTTTTCCGAGCACTAGCGAGAAGATCGCAACCGTCAAAAGCGGCTGCAACAACGCCCACAACGCGCCGAGCGCAGTTTGCTTGTATCTTATCTTTATGTCGCGCCAGGCGAGGAAATAAAACAATTCGCGATACGCAAAAAGCTCGGACAAAGAAAAATTGAACCACTTGCCTGCTGGTTTGATCTCAATTGTTTTTGCTTGTGACGAATCGTCGGCTGGCACAAAAGCCATATATTGAGAGTATCTAAGAAACCAGTTTGATGAGCAAGCGTCAGTGTTTTTCGGCGAGCATACGGTTCACGGCCAGACTTAGGCCCATGAGCAGATAAAAGATCATCACCACCTCAGAGTCGCCCCAGTTATTGTGAACCACGCCACCGGCGATGAAACCGATCGCTCCGCCGAAGCAGCCAAGCAGGAGGCCGCGTTCGGGCCACGCAAGATCTTTTCGACGCGCGTTCCGCCACAACATTCGCAGGTAAAAGTACATCCACGCGATCCACGCCATAAGGGCCGGAATGCCACGCTCGAAAGCGATCTGCAGCGGCGTCGAGTGCATGTGCCCCATCGGCAGACGGCCTTCGTCGAACATCTCCCACTCGCGCCAATGCGTCTTTATCGAATCCATACCGACACCGATCGCGAGATGTCGCGGACTTGACGCTAGTACATCGACGGCCTCGCGCCAAACCGTCATCCGCCATACCGTCGAACCGTCTTTTGTGTCGATAAAAGCGACGTTGCGTTTTTGCTGTAAATAAAATAGACCGCCGATGGCCAGCGGAATCGCGATCGCGACGCCGATCAGAACGGTGCGTTTACTCGCGCCGACAAATACGATGATCGCAGCGGACAACGCAAATCCCGCCCACGAAGCTCGCGTGACGGTTAAAAATAACGCAATAGAAAATGCTGCTACCACAGCTGCGAGAACAATGCGATTGCGAGTAATTAAATTACCCGGCAAAACTATCAGCAATGCAAAAGCGACTGACAAAATCAGTTGAATCGCCTCGGCATACGTAGTGTAATGCCCGAAGAAACCCGCAGCTCGCGTATCGCGTCCGCGCGACCACTCTTCGATGCCGAGGGACTTAAGGTCTTTGGGATACGGAGTTAAAAATCCGAGACCTAGGTTGTAAGCCAGTATGAGTTCGTGCCGATAGACCGTTATCTCTACCGTCTCGAGATCTGCAATCCGTGAGGTCGCTTTTACGAGATCATCGGGCGAGTTTATGTCCTGACTATCAACCTTCAGGATCGTATCGCCTTCTTGAATCCCTGCGAGCCGCAACGAACTATCGGCACTGAGCCGCGTGACTTTTAAATTTTTGCCAATTGCAAAATTACCTAAAACATACGCGACCGAGATCAAACCTGAAAAAATCAAGATCGCGGTCAGCCATGGAACAGTTTTGAGATCGCGAATATTCGCAGACACGAGATAAACGATCGTGACCAATGAGACGCCGACAAGTTTTCGCATCGACACTTCGGGTTCGTATGAGAAAATTGCGGAAACGATCGACAGCCCGACAAACGCGATTATCGCCAGATCAAAACCGCTCGCGGAAAATTTCGGCCGCACAACAACGGCGCGCATTATCCAAAAGAACAGCGCCAGAGACCAAGCAATCTGCGTTCCGGCAATCGAAAGCGGCGCCGCAAGCGCAAGCAGAAACAACGCCGCCATAATTGCGCGATCTAATATGAGTGTGAGTTTTGAAGTGTAAGCCACGGGCAAGGTCGAAAGTCAGTCACAGAATATCGCAGTTAAAACGACATTGCGAAGCCGCGCGAGATTTCGCTTGCTTTTTGGCAAGCAGCCCTGGCGACTTTCAATTCGTGAGTTACGCGTAAGCGGAAATATCGTGAAAAACTTGAAGAATTGCATGTCTGACCCAAAATCTTATTTCCGACCGCGACAAACGCCTCGCCGCTATTTTTCCTATCGTCATGGCCGTCGTGATCCTACTGCTGGCCGCCGCAGCCCGGCAATAAATCAATCACCGACCTCCTCGAAAAAACCCGTGCGAAGTAAGAAATTACCTCGTGCGGGTTTTAGTGATTGCCCGTCAATACGATTCACTGTCCGCTGTCCGTTATCACTTCTCAATTCTCAATTCTCACATCTCGATTTTCCAGTCCTCGCTCTCTCGCACACTCGCTCTCTCGCCCTCTCCGCCATTGACTGTTCACTGTTCACTGTTGACTGTTCACTGGTTTCGATTTACTATTTCCCCACGCACTAATAAACAGGAGAACACCGCGTGTTGGTTATAAAACCCAGTAATGACGACGCCTGCCCAAGCGGCAAAGGCACTCGTGCGCGGACATTGCTAAAGGTCATTGCTGCATTCGCTTTTGTGTTTTTCGCGGCGGCTAACACTCTAGCTCAACCGCAGAATTTCGGGATGCAGATGCACGTGATCAATATTGGTCAGGGCGAAGCGATCCTGCTCGAGTTTCGCAATCACGCCGTGCTTGTTGATACAGGCTCCGAAGAGACCGATGACGCCGAACGATATAATGATTTCCTGACGAATTATCTCGACGCATTCTTTCAGCGTCGTGACGATCTCGACCGCACGCTTTACGGTGTAGTGCTCAGCCATCCGCATGTAGATCACGGCCGGAACCTGATGACGGTCCTTGAGAACTACAATGTCGAGACGTTTATCGAGGGCGGAGCACGCGGCAAAGAACAGGAAGTAAAAAAAGCCATCGCGAACACAAAGGCATGGCTGAAATCCAACAACAGGCGGCGCATCGTCCTGACAAACAACAAGCTGACAAACAAGAATCTCACCGACGCGAATCTCACCGCGTGGACAAAGGACATCAGCGATCGCTCGAATGCCGAGGTACGTTTCCTGAGCGGGCGGCGATATTGCAGTAACGAGAATAACGATTCGCTTGTGATGCGTGTACAGTTCGGGCAAAAGAGTTTCTTGCTCGTCGGCGACTGGGAAACCGAAGACGAGGCTCCGAACAACTGCGGCGGGCTGATACGTTATCTGACGAACAAATATAAAAACAAAGACGATCTCGACGTTGACGTTTACAAGGTCGGTCATCACGGCTCTTATAACGGCACGAACGACGCGATACTCGCCAAAATGTCGCCCGACTACGCCGTGATCTCGGCGGGCAAGTTCGAGGATAAAACGCCCGGTGGATTTCACGCGTTCCAATTCGCGCATCCGCGCGGACATCCCGGCGACAACACGACGCGCGATTCGCTATTAAAGATAATCGCGGCGACCAAAAAGACACGTCCCGCGACCGAGGTCTATTATCTCGATAAGGTTCCAAAGAAAAAGAAGATCAAGGGCGTGATGAAAACCGTCAGCGTAACGAAGCGAACCGACTTCACCCTGACCAAAGCCGTCTATTGCACCTGCTGGGACGACAACATAATCTTCACCGTCAACACTGCCGGTGATGATATTTCGGTAGGGACAAAGCCGAGCAATTAATCGCCCCCTCGCACACTCGCTCTCTCGCCCTCTCCGCCATTGACGATTAACGATTTACGATTTACTATCTTTCCACGCACTAATAAACAGGAGAACATCCGCGTGTTCGCGCTTAACCCAGTAATGACGACGCCTGCCCAATCGGCAAAGGCCCTCGTGCGCTGTCTGGCCTTCACTTTTCGCTTTTTCGGTGTTCACTGTTTTTGGTGGTGATATTTCGGTCGCGACCAGAGCGAGTCAGTGAATACAGTGTTCAAAGATAACTAATCTATGCAATTCATTGTTACGACCAATTTTCGCGACAAACCATCTACTCCAACAGAGGTTGTATATTTGGTCATCGACAACTGGAACGATTTTGGTTACAAGACCACTTATTATCTCGAGTATGTGAATTCTGATGGTCAGCGTGTCGAGATTGGCGGAGTTAAGTTCGGTCGATTCAACATGAAAGAAGATGAGTATCGGGTCGAACTTCCAGACAGTTTTGAACGACTTGAGGACTCCTTTTTTTCTATTGGAACGACCCGAGAATATTACGAAGGAATAAGTCGGCTTGGTGCCGATATTCGAACTGCCATATTGACGGGACTTCGGGATCTTGCCTTCGATGACACCAATTTCGCGCAGGCTCTGAATGAACAGGTAACGAAAACCTCCTTATTGAGATCTGTTTCCGTTGTGTCGATTCGAGGGCAGTTTCGAAGATTAGCGAAAGGCAAAGGTGCCTTAAGCGCCTTTTCATTCGAGTATCTCAGACCCGAAATGTCCGGATCTAATGGTCAGCCCGAACCACTTGGGTTTCGAGTTGTACCAGATAGTAAACCGCCTTCAAATATTCACGTCCTGATCGGTCGAAATGGCGTTGGTAAAAGCCACTGTTTTGCATCAATGGCGCAGACAATCGTTGGCCGACCGGATGCGATACCAAGGGGTAAGTTTATCGAGCACAGCACTGAGAATCCTGAAGATGTTTTTGCGAATCTTGTTTTTGTTGCTTTCAGCCTATTTGATTCAAGCCTGTTTTCCCAAATCGAGAACAACAGAAATCCGGAATCGAGAATTCAATTTTATCCAATCGGAATCATTCCCCTTAATCCGACCGAGATGGTTCTTGATTCTACTCCTGCTAGCATAATTAGCTATCATTTTGAACAACAGTTCTTTAAAGCCCTGGAACTTTGTACTAGAAACAGGACGATTCCTCGGTGGAAGAGGATTATGAGAATACTAGAAAGCGATCCGATTCTGAAAGACTGTGGATTTCAAGGGTTGGATGCCGAGGATGACCACACACTGCAAGAGGCGAAAACGATATTTAAGAATCTAAGCTCTGGTCATAAAATTATCTGCCTTACACTAACGCAATTGGTAGCTGTTGTCGCAGAGAGGACTCTAGTTTTGATAGATGAGCCGGAATCGCACTTACATCCACCTTTGCTGTCAGCCTTTATTCGAGCTCTATCCGAGTTGTTAATCGAACAGAACGGAGTAGCAATTATAGCCACACACTCGCCTGTAGTGCTTCAAGAGGTGCCAAGGGACTGCGTGTGGATTTTAGATCGAAGCGGACGGAAACTAACGGCGTATCGTCCAACCTCAGAGACCTTTGGGGAAAACGTTGGGACTTTGACGCGGGATGTTTTTCACCTCGAGGTCGCGGAATCTGGATATAACAACCTACTAATTGAGGCAGTTGCCGAGAACGATACTTATGATAGCGTCCTAAATTACTTTGATGGCAAGTTAGGCTCGGAGGCACGAGCTATCGTCCGAGGCCTTACCGAAATCAAGAATACTCAAAATGATTAGACTCGCGATACCGGCGCACACGGCGGGGGACGTTTTTGCCAAATGTATTAGTGGGAAAATCGAACCCCAACGGAAGGCTCGATTAGAAGGATTACAAGCGGCGATTGAGGTGGGAGATGTTACCTATCATGGCCTCGCCCAGTCAGCTCAACTTTTCAAAATGCCGGACGAGATTCTACCCGAAGGTGTAGACTTAACTGAGGTTGCCGGTGTTTATACGCAGAGATTCGTACCTGAAAAATCGTTAGGCAGGGACATTTACGAGGACTTGATCCTTGCACCTGATAATCGAACTTGTCCGCTATGTGGCATAGGATTTGTTGAATCTTTAGACCACTACTTACCGAAACATTTTTGGAAGTTCATCGTCTCTCCAAAAAACCTTGTCCCTTCTTGTCTGCATTGCAATAAGGTGAAACTCGAACATTCGCCTGCCTCGTTCGGAGATCAGACAATCCACCCATACTATGACGATTTTCAATCGCATACCTGGTTATGCGCGACAGTTATCGAGAAGGTTCCGCCCAGCGTAACTTATGAAGTAGTTAACTTAGAACATTGGGACGATCAAAATATGATGCGAGCTAGAACCCACTTTACTAAACATGGTTTAGCTGCCTTGTTTACGAGCAACGCTGGGAACGAACTTTCAGAAAACAAGAAACGATTTCAAGATTTGTATCAAAAATGTGGGCCAAAGGGAGTTCGCGACCATCTTGTAAGTGAATTGAAATACCTTCCCCTAAAGAATGATTGGAAAACTGCTCTTTACAAAGCCCTTTCGGAGAGTGATTGGTTCTGTCACGAAGACTGCTTGCTAATTTAACGTATTGATTGCTGGAGCCTCCTGATCGGTTTAAGGATTCGCATAAAGTTTTCGTTAATGAGTCTTCGAGCCGTCAAGTCGGAGGTTGACCATTGTGAGGCCAAAAAGCGCTCAACGATTGCAACATCCGAAGGTACCGCAACTCGATTACCGATATTGACGAAAGGCCCATCAGTTTCGGTTAAGATTTGCTCTTTTGGGATTCTAGAAATCACCTTTTGGCCCGTAGCTGATTTAATCATTGCGGGGTTGATCGAAAAATAATGTCCATCATCTACTGCTTGAGCTAAGACGGTGAGAGAACCCGAGTACCAATGAAAGACGACGGGAAAGGGATACTTCAATTCTTTCAACAACTTAAGAACCATTGTTTCGGCTCTCCTTGAATGGATAGTTACAAATTTTGGAATTGTGCCTAAACATTGGATTGCGAACTGAAATGACTCAATCTGTACGTTCATTAGATCTTTGAATTCAGGAGCAAAATCCAGTCCTATTTCCCCGATGTAAGAGGTTAAGTTAACTAGTTCTCTAAATTTATTGAGTTCGGCTTTATGACTCTGAGCGAGTTGGGGATGCAGTCCCAGTGCCGGACGAATGTATCCCAGAGTTTTGAGGAATGGAAGGGATTTTTCAAAGGCGGAAGGCAGATTAGTGACCATCACTGTCAGAACCTTGGAGTTGTTTGCGGAAACTGCGACGCTTGTAGGTTTGGGATAGAGATCTAAGTGGCAATGAGCATCAATCATTTGTTTTATCTGATCTAGGGCAAGGGCTAACTCAACGTAATTTACTTTCCAATAGTGCCTTTATTTCCTCAACACCTCGAAGGATCATATTAGCCCTTTTATTCACGTCGGACACCGACGCGACCCGATTGATTTCGCGCGTGACATTTTCGATAGTCCAAGACTTTCCGACAAAACTGCGAATTGCTCGTAAATCATTAGCGGACGCCGAATTACCATTTTCTGCAATTTCATCACTTAGAATATCGATTCCATAGTTGAGAGAGTTATCCCTTTCTATTTTGTTCATAGACGCTCGTCGAATAATACACGGAACACAATAGCCGCAGTTTCTCACGTGCCGCCCTTTTCGTGTCCAATTTTGTTTCCGCGAACCATGCGAACAAGACACCGAATCAATTACGGCAGATTCGATCAAATTGCGATTGGAACATGCAGAGACACACTCCCCTTTTGTCTTAAATTCAAACATGTTAAGAATCGAATTACGTATTCCTAGTTCACGGAGTCCTCGTTGCAACTTGTTCAAATAATACGGATGCATTGTCCTCGTACTACAAGAACCAACTCTTGAAGGGGTCAACGGTAAATTTAGGGCAATAAAGCCATTTTCGGGCATATGAATAGGGATGTGATTGTCTATGGCTTGTGCCGCAAATACCTGAATTGCCGCAAATAGAAATGATCGGCTCCGTAACGTCATTTCTTGTGACTTATTGGGCCTCTGTTGAATTCGAACTTGAGTAAATTCAGTTCGCCCAGGATATGCGAGTTGTAACTTTGGAAATATGGACTTTTGCGGCGCCTTTGTCCCCGAGCCGTCGTAATGACCTATAAAATGGATTTGACTAGTTGGATCGTTCTCAAGCAAATTTATAGCGCCAGCGAGAGAGTCAACTCCCCCGGACAAGGAGCAAATTGCAGTAATATCTGCAAGCTTTTCCGGACGTGGTTTTTGTCGCGGACCTCTTACTGGCTCTACAAAAAGATCGTCGGTCAGCTGTTTAAATGAAAGATTCCAGTTATCACCAGTCAGGAATCTCAATGCTGGCATCAATTCTTTAGCAGCAGCATTCCACCGGGTAGGACTTGAGACTGGGATCTCTACCTCGAACTCACGAGTCCAAGAATCGAGACTCATGGATCGAGGAACGGATTTGTCAATCGCATAACATATCGACGCAACGATCAATAAATCGAGGCAAATAGGATTAGGAATTCGACAGCGTTCATAAAGTCCGGAAAACGATATGTCAAGTTCTTTCGACGCATCCAAGTCACTGATTCGAATGCTAACTAATGCTAGGCCATCAGACCGGCGTTTTTTGTTATCCAACTCAACGTCTACGTTCATTCGTTAACCCCGTAGATATCAATAATCTCGTCCAGTATACGTTGACTAAGACGCTCACCGTCCCGACCATCCCACTTGTTGTAAGAACCGTCGTTGACCAAATTTTCTGACCGTAAGAATATATAGTTTTTGACCTCGTTAAGTTTACTCGTTGCCTGAGGTGCTCCAACCTTTTTCTGCCATTCTTCATAAAAATGGACACAAAATTGCCGATAGATACATTTAGCAAAGAACTTAACAACGATCGAAAGAACTCCGTCTGCCTCAAGCCGTTGTTTAAGGCTTTCATCAACATCTTCGTAAGTATCCGCTCCCTCGAGGAGTTCGCTTTCCAATTCAGCCAATGCCGTCCGGGCCGCTTCGTCGTCGAGAGTGCTTGCTGGACCGACCAACGCATCAAGAATTCCTGAAATGACCTCACCGGCCGCCTTGCCAATCAAGTCGGTTAAGCCGTTCTTCCGCAGACCTTCGTCAAGCCCAGTAGCAGCAACATCAGAAAGAAACCTGCCAAGCGATGCCCCAACCCTACGAGCCGAGGCACTTGATATTCCACCACCGGTCTTCCCGGCACCTCTCTTCGTGGAGTACATTGAGGTAAACCGGCTAACAAGCCGCTCTACACTGCCAAGACTATCGTTTCCCGATCCCGAACCGCCAACATTCTTAACAAACCGGGTTGCTTCATTTTTTAGCGGCGTCCAGTCACCGCCGGTAGGCATTCCATAACCTTTGGATGTTCCCATTACTTGAGTACCCCCTTAGCGGCTTTCCCGAATTTCGTGCTTTTTGATTTATGTTTTGATAGAAGTTCGTCGATGTCCGCCGACGAGTCCTGACTACTACCTTTCAATTTAACAAGTAGCGGGGCGACTGTCGGCGGAATTAAAGATTCGTCCACTTCTTCGAGACTCGACAATAGAACTCCGATTGCGCCGGGGAACTTTTTCGTTTCCAGCTCGCCAAGTGCGGAATATCCAATGAATTCATCCGGATGTCGGCGAATATGCTGTTTTAGCAACCCCAGAAGAGACGCTCTATCATTTTCTGAAAGTGACAATGCGTCCTTCGCTGAAGCAGGCCTTTCGCCATCATTGCCTTCGATTAAGGTTGTATACAGTCGTCTGACAATTGGTGGCACCATTTCCACGCCACCCAAAGTTGAACTAGTGCGGTCACGGGCTAACCAAAAGTAATCTCGCAAATCGGTGTCCTTAAGCAATGGCTTCATTTGAAGCCACTTACGTATGGCGGGTGTTTGCCAAGCTTTTGGTCCGTCTTCATCCTCTAGTTTTTCATCTTCTGAATTCGCGACCGATTCAAGGCTAGCGAGTCTTGAAGGTTTACCATCTTCTGCTGCCTGCCAATTATTAAGCTCTAAAAAACACGGTAGATTCGCATACTCCAAAACCATTAACTTTGCAAGAATTTCGTCTTTAATGTCGATCTTCGCGACATCCGCTAGTTTTCGTCTTAGAAGCAAAGCATTCAGCATTCGCTTTACCTGTCGCGGATTTCCATTTAGCCCTTCGGAAACAACATCCGCAATTGAATTGCTCCACGATAGCTGCCTAGCTAAATCTGGCGGAATTGTGGTGTCTCTCAATACTTCATTGATTGCTCCAAATTGATACGGCGCATAGAAGTTCTCACTTCGCTTTTTCTCCCAATCTGCGCGAACCTTCGCATTGTCTTCGGCTAACAAATATTTTTGACACGATAATAGATTGATGTACGTCTCAATCTCGGAAGGCGAAAGTCTTGGCAATTGATAAGGAATTTGAATGAGCTTCTCAAGATAGTCTTTCGCAAGATCGTCCAATTCGTCTTTCTTTTCATCCGTTTCCACAATTTTTTGCTTTGCGTACCGATTTCTAATCGCGTGCCTGACAATTCTCGGATCAGCCCCTATTACGAAGGCCGTTTTTGGAACCAGCACAAATAACTTTATTGCCTCCAATGTCTCAATGATTCGTTCTGGCAGGCATCTATCGAGGTCGTCAATAATGATTACGAGAGATTTAATACCTGTCTCCGCAAGAAGTTTTTCAAAATCTTCGCGGAACTTCCGAACTTCAAGAAGATCATCCTCATCCTTCTTTTCTCTAATTAGCTTTGACCAATTTGGCTTTGCGTCCGCTTCATCATCTTTCGTGTCAGTTTGTTTATTGGCGGCAAGCGCATCGGCAATAAGTGGAGCCATCCACGCTGGAACTGTACCTCCTGACAATGCAGTGATTGCGAGAGGAACTCCATATTTATAAGTGATCTTCCCGCCCGATTTTAAGACCTCCATCCACTCGATTCTCTTTAGAAGGTCAACGACATTTCCCTTAATCCTAGGTCCGAACCGTTTATTTTCTCCAAGTTCCAAAAGTATCGAAGTAAGTAGCGCGGTTTTTGCATCTTCATACCCTTCGAACATCCAACCATTAAAATAAAGGCAAACCACATCGTCGTTCTCAGATTCATCTTCCGGCTCAATAGTGTTTTCGAGCATCTTCATAATGCTCGACTTTCCACTTCCCCAATCTCCAAAGACACCTAGCACTACTGGAAGTAGGGATTCGTCTGTCACAACACTATGGATAAGATCGGCATGGACCTTGAAGCCAAGTAAATCGATTTCTGTCTCATTGTCGGTCCACATATTTTTGAAAGGTACGCGGAATAAGTTCTTATCTTGCTTTGAAGGAATTGGTTAGAATTCACAGAAATTGTAGATTTAATTTGAGGTTTTCGCAACGCCTGTAAGCAGCCCCGCTGATATCGCCCGCTCCGGCAGAATGTGCTCTCACTTTGGAACAAACAGGCTGCCCATGAACAGCCGACAATGAAAAGTGAAACGTAAACAGTGAATATTGAGCAGTGAAGTGAGTGATAAATGGTGAATGTTGAATGGTGAATGGTGAATGGTGAATGGTGAATAGACGTCCTGAACTACAACCCCCCAAACTCAGTACCAACGCTAATATCTCCCAGGGCAGAAGTTAGTGACGAGTGACGAGTGACGAGTGACGAGTTTTTGGCCCAAAAAAAACTCTTGACAGCGACTCAAATCCGTATTACATTCACTGCCGTTTTGAATAAAAACAGGTTGCGGCAGCGGCCGCAGCTTAACTGGTCCTGAGAGGGCCGGGTCGTTGGTAAAATGTGTAAGTTACGCAGGGTTTTTGTAGGCTGATCTGTTTGTGTACTGCCGTGCTTTACAACCCATGTTTTGTTGGCGACGACCGCTCGTTTGCTGCGAGCTTCCACGACTTTCACGAAGTGTTCCTAATAGAGAACATAAAAGCAAAGAAAAACTTAGCCACGAATTGCACGAATAAACACGAATATAGAGAGCTTGCGGATTGCGGAGACGGCGGCTTCGCCGCGAGATGTGCGGCGGGGCTTTATTGTTTTGTCGCGTAGCGAGAGCGTGAATGTAGCCGTGGGTTTAAACCCACGGCCAGATGCACACCGTATTCGCGTCGCATAGCGACGGCTGAACAATCGCAAATCAAATTCAGTTGCCGCTGACGCGGCAAGATCATTTTTGTCTCACCTCCCGTGGGTTCAAACCCACGGCTACAATCATTCCGCCGCTACGCGGCCGCTGCCTTTGCCGAAGGAACGGAAGATTTGCCCGCCTACAACGGCACGTATTCACGCGAAGAGATATACGTTGATCATGACTGATGTCCCTCGCGGCCTGTGCAACAGGCGGCTATTTTGCTAGCTTGAAATCACCCTGCGGCTTTGCCGCTCTATTTGCGGTGAAGCTGTGCTTCACCGGTAAGTCTTGAATCTTACCTTGCGGCTACGCCGCCGCCCGGAGGCCGAGCCTCGGGAGATAGATAATATCAACTCCGGAAAAGCGAAGCTTTTCCGCAAATAGATGGGCACAGCCCAAAAAGATTCTTAAAGCATGCCGGAAAGCATAGGTTCTGGCACAAAATACGTGCCAGTGCCAGCGAGAACGTTGCAACGGTTCCGCACATAGATGGGAGCAACCCAAAGAGCCTTTTCCGCACGGTTGCGGGCCTACCTCAACACTGGCACGTTTTGCGTGCCAGAATAGATGGGTACAGCCCTAAAGGGAACCTCCATTCGCCTTATCGCAGCTGGCACAAAACTCAATAACAAAACCTGATTTTTGACCAAGAAAAAAAGGTTTTGTCAATGGGGAAAACCCCTCTTTTCGAGGGTGCAAAAACCATTGAGGGGCAGGCGGAAAGTGGGTAACATTCCCGCTGTTCGACGAGAACAAGTTGCGGGAAGGCCGCAGCTTAATGGGTCATGAGACAAGCCGGGTCGTTGATAAGATGCGAGAGCCGCGAGCGGGGCGTTTAGTAAAAGCTGATTGTTTGTGTCCCGCGGAACGAGCTCAAGCAGCCCATACAATTGTATTGGCGACGATGCGCTCGCGAGTTGCGAGTTAACACTGATTTCTCCTGACTCCTCACAAAACCACAACTGACACAAACTCAGCAAAAATAAAATGGCAAACGAGACGGGACACGCTCGGAATATTCAACTTTTTCAGGAACTGATCTCAGCGGTCAATGGGTTCGGCGGTGCATATCAACCGACCAATCCGCTGATCACGATTCGCGAGCTCGAAGCAAAGCTCGATGCGGCAAATAACGCGCTGGACGATCTGTCGACAAAGCGGGCGGCTGAGAGCATGGCCGACACGGCACGCGAGAATCTGTTCGCACCGATCGGACGGCTCTCGACGCGTTCGATCAACTATTATTCATCGACCGGAGCGCCCGAGAATCGCATCGCGGACGCTAAGGGTTTCAAGCGCAAGCTCGAGGGCAGACGTGCGAGGGCGGTTGTCGAGGCCGCTGCAACGACGACAACGGGAGCGGCGGCGGCGGGACCCGACACCGGCCCCGCGGTGCGCCACTCGGTCTCGCAGCAGAGCTATATGCAAAAGGTCGAGCATCTCGACGGTCTGATCGATCTGTTTGAGGGCGACCCGGTCTACACGCCGAACGAGGCCGAGCTGACCACGCTGCAGCTTGTGAACTACTCCGCACAGTTAAAGGCGGCGAACACGGCCTCGATAAACGCGGCGACAGACGTCGTGAACGCCCGCGTTACCCGTGACGTTGTCCTATATGACCTCGACACCGGTCTCGTCACTTTGGCCGTACTTGTCAAAAAGTACGTCAAGGCTCTGTTTGGAGCAGCCTCGCCACAGTACAGACAGATCAGCGCTCTTAGGTTTAGATACTTAGACAAGTAAACCGGCATCAGTCGGCGTTTCTTACGGCTCGGGAAGATGGCTTTCCCGGGCCGTATTTTTGTGTTCCTGGTCCGTCACTTTGTGTTATTGCTCCTGTCAGTTGCGTTATTGCTCCGGTCAGTTGCTTTTTTGCTTCCGTCAGTTACGTTATTGCTCCGGTCAGTTGCGTTATCGCTCCGGTCAGTTGCGTTATCGCTCGGGGCAGTTGCGTTATCGCTCCTGTCAGTTGCGTTATCGCTCCTGTCAGTTGCGTTATCGCTCCGGTCAGTTGTTTAGCACGGTGCGCACGCAGTGTTTTCGAGGGCGCACGCAGGTTTTCCCCATGCGCCTCTCGTAGGTTGTAACCGAGCCGTATGGTCGAACGGCTGACGGTTGTGTTTTTTACCATTGCTGCGCCTGCTGTGCCCGTTATTCGAGTTTCATCCGATACTGTCGCCGTGGGAAAACCACATCAGCGAATTGGCCAATATTCTGCTTGCAATTCGGTGGTTTAGGTTTATAATCGCACCTAATTGGCACCAGACTTAAAATCCTGAGATGAAGAGATTTATTTCGGCTCTTGCGCTTTGTTCTTCGCTGTTGGTTTTGTTATCACTGGTGCTATTTCCGCACGTCGCCGCGCAAAGAGATGAAGACGTACTTTCAAAACTCCTCAATCTGCCCGCTCCGCCGCCGCCAAATCCGTTTGTTAAAAACCGCTCGGGGGCACGCGGCAACGCCATTTACAAAAAAGATCAACCGCCGCCTGACAATGCTCCGATAGATGAGCTTATCGAATATTGGTCGCGTGTAAATCCGCAGGCGTTGAATTACAGTCCCGAGCCGTCCGACAAAGTTCGGGGCCTTTTGCTAAAAGAAATTGAGAACAATCCGGAACTCTTGCCTAGCCTGATGAGCGTCTTTGATGACGATCTCGACGCCGCAGACACGATCAAACAAATTTACGACAGCGAAGGCACGACCGGCGTTTTTGATAAAGAAACCCGCAAATCTATAAAAGAATGGCTTACATTTAACAGTCCGTATTTCAGCAACGACCTCGTCCGCGCGGCGTCGCAGATCGCTGACACCGACGAATACATGACGCGGCAGGAAGTTGAATTGCTCGCTCTGACGCGAGTTGATTTCGACAGAGCGCGGCCGATCATCGACAGGCTTTATGGCAACGGCTCGCTGAAAACTTCGCGTGTACTGGCGAAATGGGCACTCTATCGCCGTGCGAATATCACAGGCTCGTCGGGCGACATCGAACGTTATCGCGATGAATTAAAAGACATCGTCGAGGACAAAAGCTCCTTACCGGGCATGCGCGATCTCGCGATGGACGCACTTGTTTCAGAAAAAGACTGGCCGGGCCGTGACGAATGGTACTTTTCCTTGCTCGGGGACGAGACACTCGCCGAGCTTCGCGTTAACGGCCAAGTCAACACGGGCCTTACGACGCTGATACAAATTTCGCCGCCGGAAAAATACTCCGCGAGGATGATCGAGCTTCTCAAAAGCGACAACACAGCGGTGCGGAGCGCCGCCGTTCGCAATCTCCTCACCAACCTCAACGAAGGCGGGCCGGATGTAATCCGCGCTTTGCTGCCGTGGCTTGAAAATCCGAAGTGGGCGAACGATACGAGCAATGCTCGCGGAACGCTTGTGCGTAAACTCGCTGAATTTGAAATCCCCGAAAGCGTGCCGGGGTTGATAAAGGTGCTGGAAGAAAAACATTCCGGGCCGCGATTCGGCGCGAATACGGTTGCAAATGTAATGACAAATGCTGCTAACGCAATGGCAAACGCAGCCGCATCGGCAAATTCAGTTTATTACCCGTCAAATTCAAACAGAGCAGTAAATGCAGTGCCGACGGAGCCTGTTGATTATTATCCATACCGTTCATCTGCGATCTACGCGCTGACAATGCAGAAGGATGCGCAGGCTGTCCAGCCGCTTCGGCGCGTGTTGCCGCTGGTCGATCCATACGAACGCACAGGCGTTGTCCGCGCTTTGCTCGCGTGCAATGGCTTTGCGATTTCCGAGCAACTCGATGCACTTGATCTCGTCGCCCGCCGCAATCCGGACGAGGAAGTTTACATTGGTGCAAACATCGCGGCGAACTACCCAGCCTATAACGGCGAAGTGCGAAAGCCCGGGCCGCCGACTGCGACTGAAATTCGCACTTTGCTTGGACAGCAGTTATCGCTCGGAGGCGAATTTATCTCCGATGCGCTTGCACGAGCCACGGTCGATCGCATCGAGGCGCTCGACAAACGCGATCCGCAACTCGCCGCGGCGTATCGAAAAATTATTCTTGCCTGGAAAAACCCTGCGATCAACATCATGTTGCTCCGCGATGTGAAACGCGGCACGGCAGACCTCGACACTATCACTCGGCTTCTCGCAAATCGAAAAATGCTGCGCGAAAAACATTCGCCCGATCTCTTTGACGTGCGAACCGGCACGCCTCTCGCGGTCGGCATCGCCGCGTGTCTGCTCGAGGACAACGGAGATTACGAAACGATCCTCGACACTGGCAGTGCGGAGACAAAGATCGCCCTGTTCGCGTGCGCGCGTCTGATACGTGCACAGCTCGTCGTCGAAAAGGTCGCCGCAAACTTGACCGCAAAACAACCGCTGCTTGTAAAGGCAGCTGAGGCTTATCTGATCTCGGAAGATTCGCCGCAGGCACGCGCGATCGTGCTTTCGCGTCACGGAGGCGAAGCGATGATCCTTGGCGCGACGTCCTCTTTCGCCGACGAGAACACTGAGATCGGTAATTACGAATTCATGGCCGCGCTATTTCAGAGCATCGGCAATGACATGCTCTATGACGGCTGGCTCGGGACGGGCAACGATGATGAGATCGCCAGAAGCGAAAAACCTCTGCGT